>JBNKQQ010000074.1:0-93067 GCA_050295955.1 Thiohalomonadales bacterium | reverse complement strand
ATGAAGTTGAGCGCCTTTTTCGTCGATTAAAAGGCTTCCGAAGAATCTTCTCGCGATTCGATAAATTGGATGTGGTTTTTAGATTTTTTATTAACTTCGCACTAATCGTTGATTCATTGATTAGTGTTAACAGGCCCTAGAACATTGTCCATTACCCTATGCCAGTCCACTCACGAGAATCGGGCTTACCTAAAGGTATCCAGTTATTATGCGGTTCAAGCATAGAGGCAGTCACAATAACTTTTATCAAATATCTAGGTTACCCATTATTTTAAAATAGCTTTTTGAATCGAGTGCTTGATTGTATCAATATTGCAATCTAAATAGATTTTCCACATTACCCCTCATAATGGCGTACGCAGCGATATTAATGCAGAAAATCTCTGCCAATTCTATTAATCGATTGGTAATCCACCCCCTGCGATGTTCATAGCTTTCCTCAGTTAGCTTGTCGAGACCACCAAGAAAATCACGACGAACGTAACGGAAGGTGATGTGGTAGTAGTGTGTCGCTTCCAGACAGGTTTGTTGGCTTTGGGGCTTGGCCATATTGTACTTCTTATACTGTGAAAATGTAGAATCGATTATGCTTCCTGTTTTATGAATTGATGGTGGGTTTTAGATGATTACTATTTTGATAATGCAAACTGTATGGTTTTTTGCTGCTGTTGCAGGTTGGACATCTCGTGTATTTGAGTTAGAAAAGCCGATGTATAAAGAAGCTTTCTATACTCAATATTACTTACCAAGATTATCTCAGACGTTATCAATTTATCTTTATGTTTGTTTTTTTGAAATACTCTTTTTAACCGATTTGAGTGGAAATTTATGGGCGATATCGTTGCTGATTGGTGGGGTTCTTATCGGTCTGGAGTGGATATGCTTTGTATATAGGCAGCAAATTAAATTTCTAAGTGAAACAATTTCATTTCGAATTTCAGCAATTTTATTAATAACCATAGTCCCATTGATTTTATCCACTGAGGTGGGTAGTTATATTGAGAAATTAACAGGCGTTACTTCACTAGTCTTTGATGATTTTGGATTACTACTGACGCTTGCTTTATCTATATTAGTATGGCTTCTTATTGCCCAAATCGTATTTGTGATATTTTCCATTGTATTTATTATTCAACCCACAGATAACAGAAAAGACCATGTATCAGCATTTTTTGGTACAACCTTAATAATTGCAGCAATGACAGCACTCTTGGTTATGGCTTTGATTGAGAAGAAAGCAATTCCATGGCTAATTGATACTCAATTTATAAATATGATGTACCATGAAAATCACAATCTTCAAGGTGATCAAATATGCAAAAATCCTGACTTAAGTACAACATCGCTTGTTGCACTAATACCTGGTGGAGAAGTTTCGATAGTAACAATAGAGAATGAGCAGATGAGATTCAAAGTGGAACGTTGTGTTAGAGAATGAGTAGCATTTTAGCATCAGGAATGTAAGGTCCTTACTTTGTTAGTTGAAAAATACTTGGCATCTATCATTTAGAAATGGCTTTTTGAATCTTAGTCGCTTGTGCTTTGATGCCAAATAATGGATATCCATGAATGCTCAAGGTAGGGATTGGAATATAAAAACGAATAGGAATAAATTTAAGAAATGATATGTAAAACATATGATCTGAAAAATATCCATATAGACTTAAATGGAGATGTCTTTCTGTATTCTGTAGTATTCCCCTTTTTGGTTATGATAATTATCTTATCCATAAGTGGATCTCTGAATTATTTCAAACTTATTACAGATGAGACCATGATTAAAATTAATGTCTCGGTTTTAGGGGCCTTAGGTTCATCTACTGTTATATTTTTTATTATGTGGATATTTCAGACTTGGAGTGGATTTGAAAAGTGGTTCAAATATTGTTGAATTCAGAATGAATGGTGTGAGTAGAAAATTTAAAATATGCATAACATGGCAATTAGTCTGATCTTTTTCCTCGGTATCGTCTTATGCCAAAAAAAGCACAGCACAAGCAAAATTCCACTCTGTGAGTTAGATTATTGCTAGCATTATACAAATCACATAATTCGAAAGGCATTTGTTATGTTTAAGAATATTTTTTGTTTTTTTCTCTTTGCTCTATTGATTTCATCTGCTTATGCAGATCAGTCTGTGCTTAAAAATGATCCAAAGAGACCGGTAGAAAAAATCAGTCAGGATTTAGGTGTCTCTACTGATCAATTCGTTGCATGCTTTAATAACGTGAACCCAACACCCGGTGGTAACCGCCCTGAGTCTATTGATAGGGTAAGGTCAAATAAGGCAGTGCTGCTACCTTGTTTGCAAGAAGCGAATCCCAATATAACCAATGATATGCTGGATACGGTGATGGATCGGTATCGGCCGGGTGGTAAAAAAGCGCAAGAGCCAATGCGCTAGACGTGTATCACACGCAGCGGTGGTATCAATACCCAATAAATTGTGATGAAGCCTATTCAACGTTCTCTCTGCCGGACCTTTTTGAGTCGCTTCAGTGCCAGTGTGAAGTGAAGAGTGACTTAAACTCACTGCTCTTGAAACAGGCAAAATCCGTTTATTCGCTTTAAAATCTTTACTATTTAAGTCTGGTTTTCATATCTCATTAAGACCTATTCTGAGGTTTGTAAAGTTTACGATTGTTTTTAATCGTATTGTTCAGGAGGGGCATCGCGGGCCGATAGCTAGATGGGCGGTGGACTAATGGTGGCGATTTATGCCAGCTTGTTTCACCACGTCAATGGCTAACTTCAGGACAAGTGATGCGTATCAGTGTGCCTTACCTAATGGTGCTGTGGCTGGGGATGTTTGTCGCGAATACCTATGCGGTAGAACCTGTCTATATCGGCTTTGATGGCGAGTATGGCTTAAAGAATAGTACCTCTGCTCAGGCCATTGAGCAGGGATTGCAGATCGCCTTAGATGAGATTAACGAGAGTGGTGGGGTGTTGGGAGGACGTCCTCTGGAGCTCCAAACTCGGGATAATCGTTCTGTCCCTGCCCGTGGGGTGGATAATATCCGCCATTTTGCGGCACAGCCTGATTTGGTGGCGGTGGTTGCGGGACGCTTTAGCCCGGTGACGCTGAGTGAGCTGGAACTTGTTCATGAAAAACAGATGATTCTGATGAATGCCTGGGGCTCTGCCGATGGCGTTACTGATCATGAATACCACCCTAGTTATACTTTCCGCGTATCGCTGAAGGATAGTCATGCAATGCCCACCATGCTGAGTTATGCCCGACAAATTGGTGTTAATCAAGTTGCACTTATTGTTCCCCAGACGGGTTGGGGACGTAGTAACCGTGCGGCGGCTTTTGATTATCTTTCACACCATGAGCAAACCGCGATTACAGGTGAGTACTGGTATCTTTGGGGCGATGATATGCAGAAGATCGCCACGATTTATGACAAGGCACTCGCCTCAGGGGCGCAAGCGCTGATTCTGGTGGCCAATGATATTGAAGGCTCATTGCTGGTTCGTTATATGGCATCGCTGCCAGAGGAGAAGCGTTTACCCATCATCAGCCATTGGGGCGTGACGGGGGGGAAGTTTGTTGAGGCGTGTGATGGGGCGTTGTCACAGGTGAATATTGCCGTGGTGCAGACCTTTAGCTTCTTTAATGCTGATCCACAACGGCTTGCTAGCGTGATGCCCCGTTTGAAGAAGCGTTATGGCATCCAGCGTATCGAAGATATTGAGTCACCGGTTGGGGTGGGGCATGGCTACGATATTGCTCACTTGTTGGCTTTAGCGATTAATAAGGCGGGCTCCACAGAAAGAACCAAGATACGTGATGCGCTGGAACAGCTGGATGAATACCGTGGTTTGGTGCGTGATTATCGACCTCCATTTACCCCGCACCGTCACGATGCATTGCAGCAGGAGGATGTTTTTATGGCGAAGTATGACGAGCATGGGGTGCTGCACCCGATATCCAATGAGCCATAAAGTAAAATAGTGCATTGATGCTCTTTTTTCACAACAGTATTGTTCAACGCTTCATTCTACTTGCCGTGCTGCAAGCGGCAATTGTCGTTGTGGGCGTTGCTTGGTTTGGTTTCCAGGCGACGGGGAAGCAGATGCACTCGCAACTGGATTTGCAGATGCAGGCGGTGGCTAACGATCTCTCTTTCTTTATGCATGATGAACTTTCCGACATGCTCGATAACCTGACGAATCTGGCCGGTAATCCTATTGTTGCCAATGCTTTGGTGGATGATGTGGGGCGAGAGCGTTATATCAGTCAGTTTTTCTCTAATATCAGTAGCGTGAGCGGGTTGGAAGTTCACGCGGCGCTGACTGATTACCGTGGTCACCCTATTGCTGGTGAGTTCCATACGATTGATGAGCGGCTTAAGCGGGAGCTGGTGGTATCCATCGAGCAAAACCAGACGGCGCTGTGGTTATCAAAATCCGATGATGAGGCGTTACTGCTGATCTTGATGGCGCCGGTGATCTATGCCAATACCGGTATGCCAGAGGGGGCGTTGCTTTATGTAGTGAAGTTACAACCATTGTTTGAGTTATTGATGGAGCACTCGCTCTATACATCCGGCGGTGATTTTCTACGGGCTGCCAGTTTGCATTACGTTGATGAAACGGTTGAGCTACAGGGCGTCATGAGTCGGGGCGATGCAGAGGGGAGCTCGTTGTTGAAACGACAGCAGGTGTCACTACCTGAGCAGTTGCAGCAATCTTCATTGCAATTTGAAGTGACAACAGTGGGCAATCCTGAGGTATTTGCCAGTCATCAGCGTATTTTGGCAGAGCACTATCTGACAATTGGCAGTCTTGCTCTCTTAATGGCAATCCTATTCGCTTACCCCATGGCGCTGCTTCTGTTAAAGCGCCTTACCCGCCTGCAACGATCTGCCAGTGAGATGATTGCCAGTGACGATATCGGGGGGCGTTTGCCCCAGGAAGGGCACGATGAAGTGGCGCGTTTGGCTTTGGCATTCAATGCGGTACTGTATCGCCTGGAGCAAGCCTATAAGGCGTTGGAGAGTGCCAAAGATGAGACGATTGCTGAGCAGGAGGCAAAGTATCAGGCAGTGATGGATCAGGCATCTGAGGCAATGCTGTTGTGGAATCGCAGGGGGCAGCTGGTGGAAGCTAACCGGGCAGCTAGTACGCTCTTGGATATCAGCCATCAACAACTGATGCGGAAGCAGGTGGATGATCTGCTTGTTGGGGGAATGGAGCGCCTTGAAGGGGATTATAACGGCAAAGTTTGGGAGAGTGAGTTGCATGCCCCTGGGGGACGTTCAGTTGCCGTGGAGATTGCTTCTGCTTGGGTCATGGTGGAGGGGCAGCCCCATAACTTATGGCTGATTCGCGATATTCAGGATCGCTTGGCGGCGCGAGAGGTCCGTGAGCAGTACAAAAAATATCTTGAAGAGCTGGCTTTTTACGATCCACTTACTCACCTGCCAAACCGCCGTATGTTGACGGATCGTCTGCAGCAGCTGATGGCTGTTGCTCAGCGCAAAAAAGAGAAGCTGGCGGTTTGCTACTTGGATTTGGATAGTTTCAAGCCGGTTAATGATTCGCTCGGTCATAAGGCCGGGGATGAAGTGCTGCTGGAGGTGGCCAAGCGCTTGAAGGAGATTACCCGGGTGGAGGATACCGTCGCACGGTTGGGCGGGGATGAGTTTGTTTTATTGCTGGGGGGCTTTAAGGGGAATGAAGAGTGTATTGAAACCCTGGAGCGCATCATGGAGGCATTGTCTCTGCCTCATCTGATGCAGGGCTGGGAGTTTCTGGTAAGTGCCAGTATTGGGGTTACGCTCTATCCCGATGATCATGAGGATGCGGATACTCTGATTCGACATGCTGACCAGGCTATGTATATGGCGAAGCAGCGGGGGCGTCGACGCTTCCACTTCTTCGATAGGGAGAAGGATAACGAGGCGCAGGATCGGCAAGCACTTTTGCAGGAGTTGACCGAAGCCATTGAACAGGATCAACTCTGTCTGCACTATCAGCCCAAGGTGGATATGGCCAATGGTCGGGTTTTGGGGGCCGAGGCGTTAGTGCGTTGGCAGCATCCAAGTCGAGGCCTGTTACCCCCCGGCGCATTTCTGCCGATTGCGGTGGGACATATGATTTCACAGCAGTTGGACTGGTGGGTGCTGGATAAGGCATTAGCACAGTTAACTCAGTGGTATTGCCAAGGATTAACGCTTGAGTTGAGTATCAATGTTTCCGCCTCAACCATGCAGGCGGAGGGTTTTTTGCCACGTCTACAGGCGCTTTTGGATAGCCATCCAGAGTTGCCACGTACCGCGGTGCAGTTGGAGATCTTGGAGTCGGAGATCATAGACGACTTGGAAAAGGTGGCGGAGATCGTTGCACAGTGCAATGGTATTGGAATTCGGGTTTCTCTGGATGATTTTGGTACCGGTTATTCATCATTGCTCTACTTCCGACGATTGCCGGTTCATGAGTTGAAGATTGATCAGACCTTTGTTCGTGATGTGCTACATGACAGCGATGATTTGAGTATTGTGCAAAGTGTGATTCGTCTTGCCGATGCCTTTGATCGGGCAGTGGTGGCAGAGGGGGTGGAAACCCTGGCGCATGGTACTTTGTTACGCTCCCTGGGGTGTAATGTGGCCCAAGGTTATGGCATTGCTCGCCCAATGCCCGCTGAGGCGCTTCCTGATTGGGTAAGGGGATATCGGGCACCTGAAATTTGGGTCGCGCAGGTTTCGCCCCATTTGTGGAGTAAGTTGGATACCTCTTTGTTATTGGTGGAGGCGGAGCATTGGATGTGGATTGACCAGTTAGCCGCGGTGCTTGAGGGAAGTAATGCAACACCACCTGAGCTGGAGAAGAGGGCCTGCCGCTTCGGACAGTGGTACTACGGCGAGGGGTTAAGGCGTTTCGGGAAACTGCCTGAGTTTATCGATTTAGAAGGGCTGCACGATGAGGTGCATCGAGTCGCTGAAGCGCTGCTGGCACAGCGGGAAGAAGACCCCTTGGCAGCTCAGCTTCAGATCTCTGTGCTTTATGAGAGTCGTGATGCACTATTGGCGATGCTGCATAAGTTGCAACTGGGAATATTGAGAGGGGAGTTCTCGATTGCGGTGTAAGGAGAGTGATGCGGCGGATGACTTCATTAGCGATCCGCCGTGATGGATTGAACAGTTACTTCTTCTTTCTTTTCGGTTGGACCGCGTGAACTGCCCGATCTTGTGCCGAGAGAGCCGCTTCGTGGAAGGTCTCTGAGAGGGTGGGGTGGGCAAACATGGTCAGGGCGATATCCTCACTGCTGGCACCCATCTCCATCGCAATTTTGGCTTGTGCCACGGTCTCTGATGCTTGTGGGCCAATTATATGGACGCCAAGGATACGATCGGTTTTACCATGGGCCAGCACCTTGATCAGGCCATCTACCTCGCCCAGAGCGCGGGCACGACCATTGGCTGCGAAGGGGAAGCTACCCACATGATAATCGATACCCTCTTTTTTCAACTCCTGCTCAGTTTTGCCAACCCAGGCGATCTCCGGTGAGGTGTAGATTACGGAGGGGACCGTCGCTAGATCCACATGGGCATATTCACTCTTGATGAGTTCCGCTACCATCACACCCTCCTCAGAGGCTTTGTGGGCCAGCATTGGACCGCGTACCACATCACCAATGGCGTAGATGCCATCTACGGCCGTACGACATTTGTCATCCACTTTGACAAATCCCCGCTCATCAATGGCGATACGGCTATCGATAACCACACCATCGGTGTTGGGGCGACGTCCTACGGCAACGATGATTTTATCCACCTTCTCTTTGTGGTTGCCGGATTTATCTTCGTATTCGATCTCTGCTTTGCCGCGGCTAATTTTTACGCCTTTAATTTTGGCACCCATACGAATATCCAACCCCTGTTTGGTGAAGGCTTTCAGCGCCTCTTTGGCGATGGTTTCATCCGCGACTGGCAGGAAGCCTTCGCTGGATTTCAACATGAAAACTTCAGCGCCCAGGCGACGCCATACTGAGCCCAACTCCAGGCCGATGACGCCAACACCGATGACACAGATGCGTTTGGGCACCTTATCAAATTCCAGTGCACCTGTTGAGTCGACAATGGTTTTGTCATCAAAGGGCACCGATTTTAATTCGGTCGGTGAGGAGCCGGTGGCGATGATGATGTTATCAGCACGGTATTTGGTTTCATTTACTTCAACCACCTTGTCGGCCAGCAGTTTGCCTCGGCCGTGGATGAAGGTGATCTTGTTGGCGGCTAACAGGGCGGCAACGCCCGAGGTCAGTTCATGTACCACCTTATCTTTGCGGGCCAGCATGGTCTTCAGGTCCAATTTGACATCGCCAACATTGATGCCGTGCTCAGCAAAGTGGTGCTGAGCCTTTTCATAATATTCGGAGGATTGGATCATCGCCTTGGAGGGGATGCAGCCGACGTTGAGGCAGGTGCCGCCAGGGGAGGGTTTACCATTCTTGCCGACCCAGTCATCGATACAGGCGGTTTTTAGCCCCAGTTGGGCACAGCGGATTGCCGCCACGTAGCCACCGGGGCCGGCGCCAATGATAATGACATCAAAATTTTCGCTCATGGGTATGTCCTGTTTTATTCGGTTTCCTAGTCAACGGTAGCGGTCATTCCAAACTCGATTTGGAATCCACCCATTTTGACTCTATTAATTTCCCCGTTTTGAGGAGGATTTTCCATGGATTCCGGGTCTAGCCCGGAATGACAAAATTAGCGCTACGACAAAACTAGCGCTACAACTCCAACAGGATACGCGCTGGATCCTCCAGCAGCTCTTTAATGGTTACCAGGAACTGTACCGCACCACGGCCATCGATAATGCGATGGTCGTAGGAGTGGGCCAGATACATCATAGGGCGGATGACGACTTGGCCATTTTCCGCCATGGGACGCTCCTGGATTTTGTGCATACCCAGAATACCGCTTTGTGGCGGATTGATAATGGGTGTGGACATGAGTGAGCCAAATACGCCGCCGTTGGTGATGGAGAAGGTGCCGCCGGTCATCTCATCGATACCCAGCTTGCCCTCTTGGGCGCGGGCACCAAAGTCGCGGATTTGCGCTTCGATTTCTGCCAGGGACATCTGGTCAGCGTTGCGCAGAATAGGCACTACCAAGCCGCGGGGGGAGCCTACGGCAATGCCGATATCAAAGTAGCCGTGGTAGACAATGTCATCACCATCAATGGAGGCATTAACCTCAGGGAAGCGGCGAAGTGCTTCACAGGTGGCTTTCACGAAGAAGGACATGAAGCCCAGGCGGGTGCCATGCTTCTTCTCAAATTGATCTTTGTATTTGGCACGCAGATCCATGACCGGCTGCATGTTCACTTCATTGAAGGTGGTGAGGATGGCGGCATTGGCTTGAGATTCCAGCAGGCGTTCGGCTACTCGCTTGCGTAGACGGGTCATGGGCACCCGCTTTTCTGGGCGCTCACCGATAAATTCACTGCTGCTGACTACAGGTGCGGCAGCGGGGGCCTTGCGGGTACCCATCTCCATGTAGTTGATCACGTCCTCTTTGAGGAGGGTGCCGCCTTTACCGGTGCCGGGGATCTGTGTGGCGTCCAGTTTATTCTCTTCAATCATCTTGCGGGCCGCAGGGGAGATGTGTCCCTCTTCTTCGCTGGTGCTAGTAGCAGGGATGGGTGCCGCTTCCGCGGATTTGCTCTCCGCTTCGGGTTTGGTCTCTGCTTTTGCTGGTGCACTGCCTGCTTTGGCTTCACCCATAGTTGCCAGGATCTGTCCTGAGAGGACAGTGGTACCCTCTTCAATCAGGATGGATTCGATGACGCCATCGGCAGGGGCGGGCACTTCGAAGACCACTTTGTCGGTCTCGACATCTGCGAGAATATCTTCTGCCTCAACCACGTCACCGACCTGTTTGTGCCAGGTAACCAGGGTGCCGTCGGCAACAGATTCAGGGAAACTGGGAACTTTGACTTCGATCGCCATGTTTGTATCCTTTGTTTATTTTGTTTTTACGCCGAGGGCATCTTCTACCAGCTGGCGTTGTTGTTCTTTATGAAGTTTAGGGTAGCCCACTGCCGGTGCGGCAGAGAAGGGACGACCGGCGTAGTCGAGCAGATGGCCTCGTTCACCGAGTGCCGTGCGCACATGATGCTGGCTGGTGAACCAGGAGCCTTGGTTTTTCGGCTCTTCCTGACACCAGACAAACTCTTGGGCGTTTTCATAGCTCAGCAGTTCCTTCTTCATCTTGGTGGTGGGGAAGGGGTAGAGCTGTTCCATGCGGATAATGGCCACATGGTTCATCTTCTCTTCACGGCGTCGTTCTAATAGATCGTAGTAAACCTTGCCGCTACACAGTACCACCCGTTTTACCTTCTTCTTATCCAGATCGTCGATCTCTGGAATGATGGGGCGGAAGGTGCCCTGGGTCAGCTCATCTAAGGTGCTGGTGGCAAGACGGTGGCGCAGCAGGGATTTGGGTGAAAAGACGATCAGTGGCTTACGACAGCTAAGATGCATCTGACGGCGCAGCAGGTGGAAGATTTGTGCAGGGGTAGTCGGCATGACGACCTGCATATTGTGCTGGGCACAAAGTTGCAAGTAGCGCTCTACCCGGGCAGAGGAGTGCTCCGGACCCTGTCCTTCATAGCCGTGGGGCAGCAGCATTACCAAGCCACAGAGGCGTTTCCACTTCTGTTCACCAGCAGAGATAAACTGGTCGATCACTACCTGGGCGTTGTTGGCAAAGTCACCAAACTGGGCTTCCCAGATAGTGAGAGTCTTTGGATCAGTGGTGGAGTAGCCATACTCATAGGCTAATACGGCTTCTTCTGAGAGTACTGAGTTGATCACCAGATAACGGCCTTGTCCCTCTTTGATGTGGCGCAGGGGTACATAGGCTTTGTTATCCGTCTGGCTAAAGACCACGGCATGACGGTGGAAGAAGGTACCGCGGCCACAATCCTGTCCAGAGAGGCGAACATGAAACCCTTCATCTACCAGGGTGGCGTAGGCCATGATTTCAGCAAAGCCCCAGTCGATCTCCAATTTTTCTGCCGCCATTTCGGCACGGTTATCAAAGATCTTTTGTACGGCGGGATGGAGTTTAAAATCTTTGGGTAGGGCCTGTAGTTTTTGAGACAGCGCTTTAATCTGTGCTTTTTCAATGCCAGTGTCCATCAATACGGTACAGGCCTGCTCTTCGTATTGGGTCCAGTCGGTGTGGGGGGCAGGGTAGTCGGGGTTGATCTCTTTGACCACACAGCGGCCATGTTCCAGCGCATCACGATACTCTTTCATCATCTGTTTGACGCTGTCAGATTCGATGATCCCCGCGTCAATCAGCCGGTGGGCATAGATATCCCGCGGTGTTTTTTTCTTTTTGATCTGATGATACATGGCTGGCTGAGTCGCCATGGGCTCATCCGCTTCACTATGGCCATGGCGACGGTAACAGACCAGATCGATTACCACGTCTTTTTTGAAGGCCATGCGATAATCCAGAGCCAGTTCGGTGACAAACAACACCGCTTCTGGATCATCACCATTAACGTGGAAGATAGGAGCATTCACCATCTTGGCGACATCAGTGCAGTACATGGTCGAGCGGGCATCCCGCTGATTGCTGGTGGTGAAACCGATCTGATTGTTAATGATGATATGTACCGTACCCTTGGTGGCGTAGCCACGGGATTGGGACATATTGAAGGTCTCCATCACTACACCCTGACCGGCAAAAGCAGCATCGCCATGGATAATGACCGGGATCACTTCCTGGCCCTCATGGTCGCCTCGACGGTCCTGACGGGCGCGTACCGAGCCCTCTACTACGGGGCCGACAATTTCCAGATGAGATGGATTAAAGGCCAGTGCAGTGTGTACGGTTGTGCCAGAGGTGTTTACATCCGATGAGAAACCCATGTGGTATTTCACATCGCCTGTGGCGTAGCCATCCCAGTTGATCTCGCCTTCAAACTCCTGGAACAGATCCTCTGGATGTTTGCCAAGAATATTGACCAACACATTCAGGCGGCCACGGTGAGCCATGCCAATGACCACTTCTTTGACGTTTTTTGCCCCGCCGCGCTGAACAATCGAGTCCAGCATCGGGATCAGGCTGTCACCCCCCTCTAGCGAGAAGCGTTTTTGTCCTACGTATTTGCTGTGGAGAAAACGTTCTAATCCTTCGGCTGCAGTCAGGCGATCCAATAGACGGAGTTGGGTTTCTGTCGGATAGACGGGTTGACCGCGATGGTGCTCAATATGCTCTCGCAGCCACTCCTCTTCACGCTGTTCTGCGACATGCAGATATTCGCTACCCACCGCGGCGGTGTAGGTACGCTGAAGAATCTCCAGAATCTCCCGTAGCGTGGCACGCTCAACACCTGCCAGCATACCGGTCTCGAAGGTGCACTCCAGGTCTTCATCGCTCAGGTTATGGTATTCAAGGGTGAGTTCAGGAATACGAGGGAGCCGTTCTTCAGTGGCGAGTGGATTAAAACGTGCCTGCTTATGGCCATGGGCTCGGTAGGCGTTAATCAGCTGGGCAACCCGTACCTGTTTCTCTTGAAGGAGTAGTTCATGGGGTGAAACACTTCCCGCACTGCTTGGAGCCGTGGTTTTAAATCCACGGAAAGCATCCCGGATCGGGCTGTGGGCTACATCTGGTGTTTCATTTTCAGCAGCCAGCTCTTCGAAATATTCCCTCCATTGAATATCGATGCTGTTGGGGTCGGTTAGGTATTGTTCGTAAAGCTCTTCGATATACAGGGCATTACTGCCATCGAGGAATGAGCTGAGTTGCATGTCACGCATGCGTTTATCGGAGGGTGAGTGGCTCATAGTGTATTCAACTTAGTTTATGGTTCTTATCTTATTTATTAGAACATTTACTTTACTATTCGGCCAGTTGTCTGGATTTCTTATTGCTCTAATGGAACTTTATAATCGATATGTCTCCTTTTTGCACAAATAGGTCATGACATCGCTCAATATTGTGTGAATAGAGCTGTTAGAATAGGGAACAAAATATGTGATTCTGGATTGAAAATGAGCAGTGACTACAAAAAGCATCAGGGGGAAAATCACCAGCAAGGGGAGAATCAATCCCCCTATCCGGTGAGTCGCTTGGCTCCCTCCATTGAACTGGTGGATCTGGCACAGCAGATCGCCCATGCTGATAACATGTTGGCCACCCAAACCGAAGGCAAGCTTCGGGTGATCGCTGAGCAGATTCGTCGCCTGCAAGAGGCGGCTAAAGAGGTACTGGAAGAGGCTCAGCAGGCGCAACTTTTACACCGTGCTAAATGTCACTTTAAGCGTATTCCCGGTAAGGTTTACCACCTATACCAACAGGCTAATGGCGAGCTGGTGTTCTCTATGCTTTCTCCTAAGGAGTGGGGTGGTGTGCCTCCACACCAATTCAAAGGCACCTATCGTTTGGAGAATGATATGAGCTGGCAGCTGGTCGATGAGCTGTCGGCAACGCCCAATGAGAATGAGGTTGAACGCCTGCTCCAGCAACTGAAAAACAGCGCCGAATAGTTTTATGGTTGAGTGGTGGGTGATTGCCGCCCTATTGGCGATGTTGGCAAATCTCGCCAAGGTGTTAATGGTGAAGCGCTACTGCCATCAGATCGATGCCTGGTGGCTGGTGTTTTATTCCCGGTTGATACCAGGCGCTATTTTGCTGATAGCCCTCCAGTTTATCAGTTATCAAATTATTGAGCCGATGGTCTTCTGGAGCGCCACGCTACTCGCTGCACTGCTTACTATTGGTGGTTCACTTCTCTATATTAATGCCTTAAAACAGGGTGAGCTAAGCCGGGTAATGCCGGTTCAAGCTTCGGTCCCTTTGTTTATGGTGATCACCACTTGGCTGCTATATGACGAGGTGCCAGGCCTTTTTGCATTGAGCTGTATGGTGATGATTGTGTTTTCGGTTGGCTATGTGTTGCGTGCAAACGGGCAGCGAGGACATTCACAGGGCTCACATCACGCCAGCGCTACCTACTGGTCACTTTTGGCAGCCTTGCTATTTGGTATCTCAACGGTGTTGGATCGTGTGGCAATTGCTGCAGCCACTCATGGTGCCTTGGTTTTTTCCGCCTATTGGAGCTTGGTTACGGTGGTGCTGTTATTGCCGATGTTGGGATGGCGTTGGCGTACCTCTAGTCAGCCAACACGAAAACAGCTATTCGCTTTTCCGTTGTGGGTCTATATGTTGCTGGTATTGCTTGCCTTCATTAGTCAGCAGTTTGCTGTTGAGTGGTCACTACATGTTGAGAATGGGGTGAGTTATGTGAAAACTATTGTGATGATACATATTGCGGCAGCTGCGTGGTTAGGTATCAAACTGTTAGGTGAGCGACCGGCTTTGGGGGTGGTGATTGCCAATGGGATGGCAGCATTGTCAGCCATTGGTCTGTTATGGAGTATTTAGATGGGCGAATTATCAATTTACAGAGAGCGGCTTAAGCAGGCCCTGGCTTGTGCAGAGCGAATCACTTTGGAGGCTTTGCATGGGGAGCATACGGTTCACCATAAGGGCGATAAGGATTTTGCGCTCTGTGTTGATCTGGAAGTGGAGAAGGCGGTCCGCGAGATCCTTCAGACAGGGGAGCATGGCTTGCCAGTATTAGGTGAAGAGTTTGCTTGGGATGAGCAGGGTTCGGGCGAACAGCATTGGGTGGTCGATCCAGTGGATGGGACCATTAACTATTCCAGGGGATTGCCTTTGTTTGGTTGCTGTATTGCCCTGGTGGTAAAGGGAGAGGCGGTATTGGCAGGGATCACTTTTCCCGCGTTGAATGAACAATATCTGGCTCAGCGAGGGGAGGGCGCATTTCTCAATGGTGAGCGTTTGGCGATCCAACCGGTAGGCAGTCTAGCTAAAGCGATGGTCAGCTGTGGTGATTTTGCAGTGGGTGAGAATGCTAAGGCTCGTAATCAGGTACGTTTAGGTTTGGTCAATCAGCTGGCAGAGCGGGTGATGCGGCTACGAATGTTGGGGTCAGCTGCTGTGCAGTTAGCTTGGCTGGCGGCAGGACGATTGGATCTCAGTGTGGTGCTTTCCAATAAACCGTGGGATGTGCAGGCTGGTGTGTTGATTGCACGTGAGGCGGGTGCAATGGCTTACGATTGGGATGGTGGGGAGCACTCTATGGAATCTCTCTACACTGTGGTATCTCATAGTGCCTTGAAGGATGAGTTTTTACCTTTGTTGCAGCCCTTGCTGGATAAATAGCGCATCTTTTTGTCTGCTGAGTATGGCTTTGTTATACTGGCAGGAATTTTAGCTGCCGACGGAAGGGTTTTGATGAAATTACGTGTGGTTTTGGGTGTGTCGCTAACCTTACTGGCGACACCGCTTTTGGCAAATGATGCGGAGAGGCTGGCTCATAAAAAGGGCTGTTTCTCCTGTCACAATATTGAGCGAGCAGAGGTGGGTCCCTCTTGGAAAGAGGTGGCGAGTAAGTACCGTGACAACAGCAATGCTACCCATCAGTTGGCAGGGAGTATTCTTTACGGAAGTATGGGGAAATGGGGGCAGCGTCCAATGCGGGGGCATGCCAAATCGATTAGTCAGGAAGAGGCGTTAACCCTAGCGGAGTTTATTCTGAATTTGGAGTAGAAAATAATAACAACAGGACATGGATGTCCAGTTTATTGTCAAAGCGGGAAGTTATTAAAGTCGTTCGGGAGGAGGAAATTGGTGGGTGATGACGGGATCGAACCGCCGACATTCGCCTTGTAAGGGCGACGCTCTACCAGCTGAGCTAATCACCCCCGAACTGATGGGGCGCATAGTACAGATCTCGATTTCTTATGTCAAATAAAAAGCGGAAAAATTCCTCCACTTAGGCTAAAGCATGTCTATGGCTCATGTTGTTTATTTCGCTGGCGGCTAGTGTTGAAGAATTGTGCATTCGCGTCGATAGTTGTAACGGATCCCCACGATTGTTGCCTCAATCTGTCCTATGGGAGGCACGTTTAGTCGGATTCTAGGAATTGATAAACAAAAACGAGATGGCAGTGGAATCATCACAATAGAATGAATGAGATATCTGAGCCAATGGGCGGTAAACCGCCTCATATACCGCGTTATCAGCAGCCAACCAATGAGCTAATCATGGTGGTGGATGATGATGAAGTCATGCGTCATACCGCGGCAGTTTATCTAGAGCAGTCAGGTTATCGAACGCTTCTTGCGGAAGGTGGCCAGCAAGCTATCGAGTTATATGATAAAGCGATTGAGAAGCCTGCTTTGGCGCTTATTGAAGTGGCTATGTCAGGACTCACCGGCTATGAGACATGCTGGGAGCTGCGTAAGCGGATCAAGGATATCCATCTTCCTATATTAATGGCGACCCGTCGGGACGATCCCGGTTCGGTAGATTTAGCATTCCAAGCAGGCGCAACAGATTTTGTCACTAAGCCTATTAATTGGATTCTGCTTGTTCAGCGGGTTCGATATGCGCTACGCAGCCGAGATATCTATTTGGATCTTGAGCGTAAACAAGGCCTGTTGAGTCATGCCCAGCGGATTGCCAAGTTGGGGTATGGCCAGATGAATTTAACCCGGGGAATTGTCGAGTTATCCCCTGAGATTGAGGAAATTTTAGGTGTTGAACGGGGAGCAATTCAATACGTAGATGAGTTTGTGGCGCTGTTGAAGGAGGATGACAGGGAGCCGATGATGCAGGCGGTGAAGCTAGCCGTGGAGGATCGTAGCAGCTACCGCTTTGAGCACTCTATAAGACTTTCAAATAAAAAAGAAAAGGTGATCTTACAGCGAGGTGAGGTGGTTGAGGAGGGCAAAGAGATTCTGATCATTGGCACACTGCAGGATATTACCGAGCAGGCTGAGGCCGAACAGACTATCCACTATTTTACCTATTATGACCCGCTTACCAACCTGGCCAATCGTAAGCTCTTCGAACTGCAATTGGAGGAGCGCTTAAAGTGTGATGACCTGCAGGCAGTACTGTTTGTGGGGCTGGATCGTTTTAAATCCATTAATGACTCATTGGGACACTCCGGGGGAGATGAGCTGCTGAAGGTGATCGCGCAGCGATTTAATAAGCTGCAAAAGGGTGGGATGCTGGTTGCACGTTTTTCTGGGGGGACTTTTGCGTTCTATGTGCCTAAAGTGAAAAGCGTTGAGCAGGTAGATGATTTGGCTCAGGAGCTGCTGGAGATGATTCGTCTTCCGATGATTGTTTGCGATCATGAGTTGGAGATGAGTGCCAGTATTGGGATTGCCCTTGTTCCTCTGGAAGCAAAGGGGGTGGAACGAGCCCTTCTCGGAGCGGATACGGCCTTGAATATGGCTAAACAGTCTGGTGGTGCACAGTATCGTTATTTCTCCTCTGAGATGGATGTTAAGGCTCAAGAGCGCCTTAAGCTTGAACAGGGGCTACGGGAAGCGCTTAAAGAGAGACAGTTTGAGCTCTATTACCAACCTCAGGTCGACGCACGCTCTCAAGAAATTGTTGGTGTGGAAGCGCTGATTCGTTGGAATCATAAAGAGAATGGCGTGATTTCTCCCGGGATGTTTATCCCGCTGGCAGAAGAGACTGGTTTGATTATTCCAATCGGAGAATGGGTATTGCGCAGTGCTTGTTTTCAGGCCAAGCAATGGCTGGATATGGGAATCAAATTACGCATTGGGGTTAATCTTTCTGCAAAACAGCTACAGTTAGTCAATTTGCAATCCCTGGTTGCATCAGTGTTGGAAGAGAGTGGTTTGCCGCCACAGCAACTGGATCTGGAAATCACGGAAAGCATGGCAATCGGTGATTATGACAATACCATTGAGGTATTGAAATCAATTCATGAGTTGAAGGTACTCACCTCCATGGATGATTTTGGGACAGGCTATTCGTCTCTCAGTTATCTCCATAAACTACCTCTTAACACGTTAAAGATTGATCGAGCATTTATTAAAGACATTAATGAACAAGGGGAGCATGGGGAAATTGCCATGACTATTATCACGCTTGCCCACAGTCTAGGATTGCATGTTATTGCTGAGGGGATTGAGACCCGTGCCCAGTATGAACATCTATTGATGAATGGTTGTGATGAGATCCAGGGTTTCTACTTCAGCAAGCCGTTGAGTGCGAGTGATTTTGAGCAGCTCTATAAGGATAAAAACGGCAAGCTTTATGTTAATGAATTATAAAGTGATAGATATAAAAAAACCGGGCAGAGTGGGGGGCGCCCGGTTATAGTGAGAGGAGTGTTGTCACTTATTGTTTAATTAGTGCTGGAAGCTCTTGGCACTCTCTTTTTCAGTACCCATGCTTAGCAGACCCAGTAATGTCACGACTACCGCTAATACTGCGATTGTTCCTACATATGCAATCATCCCAATACTCATTGTAAAGTCACCTCGTTACGTCATTTTTTATTTGTAAATTGTCAAAAATAGATCCTCGGCAGGGAAAAGGAGAGGGGGATCCCCTACCGAGGAACGCCACTAAAAAGATGTGGCATTACCATGACCATTCAAATCATACGTATATCGTCTGAGTTATTCTACACCTAAAGTCATGATCTTATGCTTTAAGATTGCAATTCTTTGATTATATTAAAAATAAAATTTTTATTTGCAGGGTAGAGGTCGGCAAAACTTGCCGATGAGAGACTAATTTATTAATTCTTGATAGTGGGATGCAAGGCATTCTGGACAGATGCCATGGCTGAATTGGGCATTGGTGTGTTCAGACAAGTATTGCTCAATAAGTTGCCAGGACTCTTCATCATTGCGTATTTTATGGCAATGGCTACAGATTGGGATGATGCCTTGAAGCGTTTTGACATGGTCTAGGACATTTTGTAACTCTGTCAGTCTGTTGTTGAGGGTGTCTTGCAGTTTGATTACCCGTCTTCCTACGTTGATGCGGGCCTCTAGTTCATTGATATCGAAGGGTTTGGTGACATAGTCATCAGCGCCAGCTTTGAGGCCTTCGATTAAATTTTCTCTGCTATCCATTGAGGTGAGTAATAACAGGTAGGGGAGATTTACTGTGGTTTTTTTTTTAATCCTACGACAGATCTCCAAGCCGCTGAGATGGGGCATCAGCCAGTCGAGGATGATCAGGCGAGGAGGTGAATCTGAATTGATGATTTGCCACGCCTGTTTACCATCGTGGGCCGTGACAACCTCATAGCCCCAGCTTTCAATTAAAGTGCTGAGTAGTTCACATAATGCAGGATCATCCTCCGCAACCAGGACTTTCATGGAACCTCCTTAATCTGCTTTGTTCGGGTGCAGGAGCTCCCCGGTAAGTTTTTATTTTCGGGTTAGATGGTTACTTCTAGACCGAAGTGGAGATTTTTACTCGTAGAGATTCGCACTAATGGTACTGATGAGGAGAAACCAACTCGATTTTGTAGCGCTGTCCAATGTCACAGAGGAGGTGATAGCGTTCTTGCTCATCTCTTCGTTGTAGCTCTATACCATATTGCAACAAAAAGAGTGACATGGTCTCCATCGGTTCGTGAGGTGATTGGCCTAAAAGATGGTGTTTCCACTGCAGGAGCATTGCGTCCGCCATGAGTAGGGCAACACTCTGCTTGAGGCGGGCGTAAGTAAAAAATATGTCGTTTGCCTGCTCTTCTGTCACGGCAAAATTGCTGTGAATCATCCCGGTAATAATAGGTAAGCTGTACATGCCGATTCCACCTATAAAATCTCTATACCATACATTTATAGTAGGAAAAATCTGACACATTTGTGAACATTTGTTAAATATCGACGATTTCATGCCGGTTTGTCGCCTGATTCACACAGAGTATCCACCGGTTTGAATAGTATGATCAATACTATAGAAATCGTTGGTAGTCATTGGGGGTTGGTATGAAGATATTGGTCGCTGAGGATGATCCTGTTTATGCTGAGCTGCTTTGTGGTCAATTGGAGCAGCTTGGCTTTGATGTCACATTAGTAACCGATGGCGCTCAGGCACAAACGGTTCTGGCATCTAGCGATACCCCTCTAATCGCTATTTTGGATTGGAACATGCCGGGATTGAGTGGCATAGAGGTGTGTGAAGGTCTCAAAGGGAGGGATTTTAAAATCCGTCCTTATTTGATTATTCTCAGTGCCAATGGGCAGATGTCGGATATTGTTGAAGGGTTGGATGCCGGAGCGGATGATTATATTGTCAAACCATGTCACCCTAAAGAGCTTGCAGCCAGGGTGGCGGTGGGGCAGCGGATGATTCTGTTGCAGAAGGCTTTGGCGCAGCGGGTCGCGGAGTTGGAGGTCGCTCTAGAGCATGTGAAGACCCTACAGGGAATATTGCCTATCTGTAGCCATTGCCACAGCATTCGGGATGACGAAGAGTCCTGGCAGCGTATCGAGAAGTACCTTTCTGAACATGCCAATATTCAATTTAGTCACAGTATTTGTCCTGCTTGTTTGAAGGAGCACTACTCTGAGTTATTGGGTGATGATGAGTAGCCATCTTTTCCGTTGGATATCCCTTCGATATGATAGGGAACCACTAAATTTTGATTAAATTGCCAGAGTCGTCACGTTTATGAATAAAGAGAAAAAAGTAGCTGTAATCTTTGTCTGCATGGGAAATATTTGCCGTTCTCCAACTGCGGAGGGGATGTTCCGTTCATTAGTGGAGCAGCGAGGCTTATCCCATTTGATTGATATCGATTCTGCGGGGACTCATGCCTATCATGTGGGGGAGTTGCCTGATCCTCGCTCTCGTCAAACGGCGAAATCACGCGGCATTGATCTTGACTATATTCGGGCGAGGAAGGTGGAGGTAGAAGATCTACACCAGTTTGATTACATACTGGCAATGGATAGTGATAACCATGCCAACCTGATGCGTATTGCGCCGCCGGGCACAGAGGAGAAGATATTCCGTTTCCTGGAATTTAGTCAGGACTTTTCAGAAAATGATGTGCCTGATCCTTACTACGGCGGTCCGAGTGGCTTTGATCGGGTTTTCGATATGGTTGAGTCAGCAAGTTTGGGTTTGTTAGAGGCGATTCTGCAGGAGCTGAAATCCCGGCAATAGGGAATTGCCGGGTGAGGAAAGGATTACTCACACTGCTGTAGCGCTGTGTCGATCTGCTGCAGAGCCCACTCTACTTCTGATGGCTCTATTACCAGTGGCGGGGCAAAACGGACAACGGTTTCGTGAGTCTCTTTGCTGAGGACTCCCAGCGACAGTAGTGTTTCACATACCTTACGGGCGCTGCATAAATGAGGGTGGATTTCCATGCCGATTAACAGTCCCAAACCCCGTATCTCTTTAATTAAGGGGCTGTTGATGTTTTTTAGCCCTTCCCGAAACTGTTGGCCTAGCTGTTCAGCTCGCTCAGGCAGCTGTTGTTCCACTAAGATATTTATCGCTTCCAGGCCGACGACGGAGGAGAGGGGATTTCCGCCAAAGGTTGAGCCGTGATCGCCAGGGGTAAAGACATCCATGACATCCGCTCGGGAGAGGAATGCTGAGACGGGGAGTAGTCCACCTCCTAGGGCTTTGCCCAGAATTAATCCATCCGGTTTGACGCCATCGTGCTGGCACGCCAATAGTTTACCAGTCCGTCCCAGGCCTGCCTGAACTTCATCGCAAATCAGAAGTACATTATGTTTTTGGCAGATCTCAGCACAGGCTTTCAGGTAGCCTTTATCTGGGACGAGAATGCCGCCTTCGCCCTGTACCGGTTCCACTAAAAATGCCGCAGTATTAGGCGTAATAGCGGCTTTGAGGGCACTAATATCGTTGAAGGGGATCTGCTTAAACCCTGCAGGGAAGGGGCCGAAGCCTGCCTTGTACTGATCTTCTGATGAGAAGCCAACAATGGTAATGGTGCGACCATGGAAGTTACCGTGGCAGGTAATGATTTCTGCCTGATTTTCATCAACCCCTTTTACCTGATAGGCCCATTTACGGGCTGCTTTGAGGGCGGTTTCAACCGCTTCGGCACCGGTATTCATCGGTAGCATCTTGTCCATGTTGGTGACTTCACAGAGTCGCTGGGCAAATGGGCCCAGCTTATCGCTATAAAATGCTCGGGAAGGGACTGCCAGGGTGGCGGCTTGTTGTGATAAGGCTTCTACCAGACGGGGATTGGCATGGCCAAAGCTAACGGCTGAGTAGGCGCTCATCATATCCATGTAGCGGTTACCCTGATCATCCCACACATAGATACCCTCTCCCCGGGTCAGAATGACGGGGAGGGGGGCATAATTTTCGGCGCAATAGCGTTTTTCTTGTTCAATGATACCGCTCATGAAGGGGTCTCCTGATCGAGTAAGGCATGGATCAGCTCCGCCATTAGCCGTGCGGTGGCGTTGTCATGATCCCGGTAAGGGTTGTATTCCGTAATCTCCAGCGCGAGGACTTCGGGGCGCTGGTGAATTCGGTGAAGCGCAGAGAGCAATTCTGCCGAATGAATCCCATTGCTTTCAGGGCTGCCGACGCCTGGTGCCTCTTTGGGGTCGATGGCATCCAGGTCGATGCTGATGCCAAACCCGGCACTGGCACCGCCGGCTATTTGTAGAGCTTGCTCCCAAGCTTGGGCAAAGCCAATTCGTTGGATCTCCTCCATGGTGATAACTCTCACCCCTAACTGCTCCAGCAGTTGCTGCTCTTCTGATTCATAGCTTCTCACGCCAAGAAGGCAAACGTGTTGCGGGTTTAGCGAAGGGGAGGGGCCATTGAGTTCGGTAAGGAGTGGATCACCATGGCCCATCAGAACTGCCAAAGGCATACCGTGGATAGCCCCACTGTGACTGGTGGCTGGAGTGTGGCTATCCATATGGGCATCTACCCAAATCATACCCAATTCCCCCTGATGTTGGGTGATGCGGTGTACGCCAGACCAGCTACCGATCGCGCAAGAATGGTCACCACCTAAAATCACTGGAAAGTGGCCACTTTGTAGCTGTTGTTCGATGTAGCTAGCGAGTTCCAGACAAAGGTGAGTGATGACCTCCAGTGGTGCCAGATCGATTTCATCCTGAGGCTGTAGGATCTCGATCGGAGGGCAATAGCTGCGATCGTGACGTTGGAAGCAGGGGAGATAGCCTCGGGCAACGATAGCATGAGGCCCATCGCCACAGCCACTGTCGGGCGCTCCCCAACCGGAAGCCGCACCAATAAATACAACGTCTCTATCCATGGGCAATCTGCATAAGTATTGGACACATAGTAGTTTATCGGTGGATGGTTGCGGCTCTTTATCAATCAGCGTAGTGGCCCTATTTTTATCAAGGTTTTCGCTTCGTGGGAGGAGCACTATATTTTTGAAGCTATCAAATCGTTGTAAGGGAATTATTTGCTAGTAATATCCGCGCAGAAGCGGGGACTTCAATCTTGATATCGTCAAGGAA
This sequence comes from Thiohalomonadales bacterium, assembly GCA_050295955.1. Lineage (GTDB taxonomy): Bacteria > Pseudomonadota > Gammaproteobacteria > RBG-16-57-12 > RBG-16-57-12 > JAFLJP01. The sequence continues at coordinate 69,713 of JBNKQQ010000074.1, read as the reverse complement.
AGAGATTATGGCTTATAAAATTCTTAATAATGAGACATCAACTTATATTGTTGTTGACCTGATTACCCGCTTGGGTCCTGATCCCAGCCATCAAGGACAGTACTAACCGTTGGCCTACAGCCCAATGAGTGCAATAAGCGGGTTAGTTATGGTGATGATCAAAACCCATTCCTCAATGGTGTCAGGCTGACCTTTAAGGGCGCTGGTTCAATGTCGATTCAGTCTGAGGTGGTGTCTGAGAGAGGCAGTGCCTGGGATGATACGCTTAATATCAATGACACCTTAACCATTATGTCTCTGAATAGTCCCAATATACAGGGCTCCAATTCATAGATATCGCTGTCCGGGGCCGGGGCTTCCCGGCCTTTTGGGAGAGAAGATAACGGTTTTAGAACCGTTTAGCGCTTGTTTTGTTAAGGCGAATTGCTATGATTGCCATAAGCTAATTTTTTCTGGATAAATATGCTTTATGGCTGATCGTAGACTGAAAGTTTTTCATACCGTTGCCCGTCTCTTGAGTTTTACCAAAGCTGCTGAAACGCTGCATATGACCCAACCGGCAGTGACATTTCAGGTGCGACAACTGGAAGAGCAGTTCAATACCCGTCTTTTTGACCGTACCCACAACCGCATTACCCTCACCGAAGCAGGTCGCTCGGTGTATAACTATGCAAGCCGTATTTTTGAACTCTATGATGAAATGGATGACTCAGTTAGGGAGATTACTGGCGATGTCAGTGGTGTTCTGATTTTCGGCGCCAGTATGACCATCGCTGAGTATATGCTGCCTGCGTTGTTGGGGGAGTTTAAGCGTGCTTTCCCGGATGTTGGATTACGGCTGAAGGTGGGGAATACCGATGCCATTGTGTCTATGGTGGAGAACAATATTATTGATTTAGGGGTGGTGGAGGCGCCAGTGGCTAATAAAAATCTTGCCGTAGAGCTGTGCCGGGAAGATCAATTAGTGGTGGTGGTGCCTCCGCACCATTCACTTGCTGGGGAGTGTGGTGTATCGGCTGATAAAATTCTCCAGTATCCTTTTATCTCTCGCGAGGAAGGATCAGGTACCCGTGATGTTATTAATGAGTATCTTCAGCAACATGGTATTGAGGAGAAAGATCTAAACATTATTATGGAGTTGGGTAGCCCTGAGGCAATTAAAGGCGCGGTAGAGGCGGGCATTGGCATTACTGTTATGTCACGTACTACCTTAAATAAGGAGATGGAGATTGGTTCGCTAAAAGCGATTCCCTTTGATCCTCCACTGGTGCGCCAATTCTCTTTTGTTCACCAACGCCAAAAATTCCGTCAGCGTGCGATGGATGAATTGCTTAACTTTGCTCGTGAATACTGTCAATTACACCGTTAAAGAGTCTGTATTACCATGTTTGAGTTGTTGAAAGGGTGGTATCAACGCAATTTCTCTGACCCTCAGGCGGTGATTCTTGCCCTGTTGCTATTTACAGGCTTTATCATTGTGATCTACTTCGGCGATATGTTGATGCCGTTGCTGGCCAGTGTCGTGATTGCTTACCTGCTGGAAGGCTCTGTCTCCAAGTTGCAAAAATTGGGGATGCCACGCTTGTGGTCAGTCATTAGTGTCTTTAGCCTATTTATGGCGATATTTATCTTTACCATTCTGGGACTGTTGCCATTGCTCTCCCAGCAACTGAGCGAGTTATTGCGTGAGGTGCCCAATATGGTGACTCAGGGGCAGAATAGTTTGCTCTCGCTGCACGAGGCTTATCCCAGCCATTTCAGTGAAGTACAGGTGAAAGAGCTGATGAGTGGTGTGCGGGCAGATTTGACCGCTTTGGGGCAGAATGTTTTATCCCGCTCGATTGCTTCTATTCCCGCGTTGATTGCTGTATTGGTTTATCTGATTCTGGTTCCCATTATGGTGTTCTTTTTTCTCAAGGATAAGCAGTCCATTATTGCTTGGGTTAGCCATTATCTGCCGAACAACCGGCGCCTTGCCGGAGAGGTATGGCAGGAGATGGATCAACAGATTGGCAATTATATCCGTGGAAAAATCCTTGAGATTATCATTGTTGGTATCGCGACTTATATCGCTTTCGCCTTAATGGGGCTGAACTATGCTCCCTTGTTGGCAGTCCTCGTTGGATTATCAGTATTGGTGCCTTACATTGGGGCTGCCGTGGTGACGATTCCCGTTGCCCTCATTGCCTATTTCCAGTGGGGAATCAGTGCGGAGTTTGGTTACCTAATTTTGGTCTACGGCATTATTCAAGCCCTGGACGGTAATGTGTTGGTGCCCATTCTCTTTTCTGAGGCGGTAAACCTTCATCCCGTTGCGATTATTGTGGCGGTACTGGTTTTTGGTGGTTTCTGGGGATTTTGGGGTGTCTTCTTTGCCATCCCGTTAGCCACTCTGGTTAAGGCCGTGCTTAATGCCTGGCCCAAGGCCGCCAATGTAGAGGCCGAAGGCTAGGGATATTGGTTATTCGGCCATTTCCAGTTGTGGCTGTGGCTTTTTATCTGTTTTGGGTATCGAGAATACTGGATCATTAATATCCCAACGCTGGCAGATGGCGGTAAATAGTAGATAGATGCCAGTATGGAATACCATGAGCAGGAAGATGGCTAACAGTGGTACACCCAGTAATTGATACTCCCAATAGTAGGTCCAAACTCCCAAATTGATGGTGATGATCTCTCCCCAGGTGGGCAAGAGAGTAGAAATGGTTGCCGCTAGAATAAGCTTGCTTTTAAGGGTTTTTAGCCCTAAAAGCGAGATGAATGAAGCTTCTAGGCGGTAGAGGAAGATGAAAGCCAGCATCCAGGCAAAGGGGAGCCAATAGGGGAAGTGGCGACCACCGGAAAGATCATGATACGCCCAATGGCCGTAAGTGACTCCCCATACCTCACCCGCTGTACCCAATAACCCGGTTAATAGCACTCCTCCTGCAATAATGAGCTTTTGTTGAGGGTAATGCTGGGTTTTTACCACTCGCCAGAAGAGTAGTGGAATCAGCAGGGCCAGGACGATAGCAATCAAGCCATCCTGGTGATGCAGCAAACCAATTAAGCCTCCCGCAATAAGGAGCATGATAAAGGCCCGAAACACTCTGGAGAGTAAGGGCGTCAATGAGGGGGTTAACAACGGCATAGCTTCCATCAATCGATTGTGATGGTCGTTATTCTACGTGGTTTAATGATGCACCTAAAGCCTATTTAAGGGAAAACCGGGGCTAATGCCCCGGTCATTAACAGGTTCTAGTTTTGATGGAAGAAAGGTCCAGCGGTAGTGCTGTTGCCTGCAGCATCGGTTGAGGTGAGAGTAAATTCGTAAAGCGCACCTTTCGTACCGCGAAAGTCCATGGCATGGCTGGTGATCAGTGCTGGATCGCTATAAGTACCGCAGCAACTGAAGGTAATTACACTGTTAGCTGGCTCATCAGTATCCCAGCGAACCTCAAACGAAGTTCCTTTGGTGGCGGCGGATGTAACGTTACTGATTACTGGTGCAGTGGTATCGCCACCGGAGATTGCTATAGCAATCATTTTGAGTTCGGTGTCGACGGCGCCTTTATCATCGGTAACCGTTAGTGTGACTGGATAGCTGCCCGCGGTGCTGAAATTATAATTAATCACGCTACCATTGGCACTATTGCCATCACCAAAATCCCACTGATAGTTACTTATGCTACCGTCACTATCACTGCTGCTTGATGCATCGAAGCTGCAACTGAGTTCACTGCAGCTATAAGTGAATGCTGCAATGGGGGCTAGATTATTGCCGCTACTGTTGCCACCTAATAATTGCCAAGCATCATAGGCCTGAACCAAGCCATAGCCGTAGGCGTTATCGCGTCCCGGGGCTCCCAGATCCAGTGCGGTTTGCGTGAGGGCGTTACGAATTTCTGCATTGCTACGGCTGGGGTCAGCGCTCCAGGTAAGTGCTGCGACACCACTCGCATGAGGGGTTGCCATGGAGGTGCCGTTCCATGAGGCGTAGCCATACCCTGTGGTACTCAGTACACCAACACCGGGTGCAGCTAATTCTACTTGGTTGTTTTGTTGGGAGAAAAAGGCAACTTGGTTATTGCTATCAACTGCAGCAACGGAGACTACGGAACTATAAGAGGCAGGATAACTTTTACTGTTGTTACCATCATTGCCTGCAGCAGCAAAAGATAAAATGCCAGATTTACTATCCAGGCTATTGAAGGCACGATCTTCGGTACGGCTCTTGAGGGGACCACCAAGACTCATATTGATGACTTTGGCTCCTGCGGCTTCGCAGCGCTGAGCGGCATTGATCAAATCAGAGCTATAACTCCAGCCACAGTCGACACCACTGAACACTTTAACCAGATAGAGTGAGCTGGTGCCTGGGTTGACGCCGACTACACCCAGGTTATTGTTAGCTGCGGTGATGGTGCCAGCCACGTGAGTACCGTGCCCACATTGATCCACATTCCAGCCAGAGGGGTAGCCGCCAATGATATTCACACCGGCAAAGTCTTCGTGGTTCACATTCAGGCCGGAGTCGATGATACAGACTGTGATACCACTGCCATTCGGCGAGCCTGCATCAATGACACCATCCCGGTTGTTATCCCATACCTCTCGTGCCTGAACGGCATCGATACCGTAGGGGACGGTTTGGGCGCTTGGGTAACGCTTGGGATCTTCTTCGATCATCAAGATATTAGGGTTGTGTTCCAGCCCTTTGATTGCTTGACTGGGAATAGAGACGGCAAATGCATTGAATTCGTCAAAGCGATAGTGAATTTCAGCACCTGCCTTTAGTAAGGCGGCTTTTACCGTTTCCGCACCCATGGGTTTGAACTCTACCCAAACGCGGTTGATATCTTCTGCGGCTGTAACTGGTGAGGTAAGTATTCCACCACAGAGTAAGCTAAGCGCAATTTTTTTAAATCTGTTCATTGCTATCTCTCCCAAATTCATTCCATGAAATAAGTATAGTATTGCGGTGTGGAACAGCTGTAATTATTGCAGCGCTGATGTCCATCATACCGAATAGTACAGGGAGCAGGCTAAGGGGAGATTCCGCTTTTATCAATGGTTTTTTTATTTCTACTTTGCTGCTGGAGTTTTCTCCAGGACCAGATCCATACACCAAAGCTGGATATCAGCAAAAACAGGACTGCCATGATATCCATGAGATAGATCCCCCAATTACCCAATATGCGTCCGCTATGCAGGTCTAGCGTGATACGTTCCAGATCAAGTCCTTCACCTTGGTAATTGTTGAGCAGTTCTGTTTTCAACTGTGAATCCATTTGAGAAGGGTGACTCCATACGACATCCTGTAGCGAACTGGGCTCCCAGGATAGTAGTGCCTCATCAGTTTGAAATTGTTGGTTGGCAGTTTCGATGACGGGGCGTTGTTGGCTATTATCCATACCTATGCGGTTGATATGCTGTGGGATACCATGCACTGCGGTAAGTTGTTCGATTAATTCTCCTTCGGGAGTTAATAATAGAATCTTATCCGTAGCGGCAGCGATGTACATTCCCTGATAACTCACCGCGCCCACTAGTTGGTCAACATCGATGCCAAGTGAGTGGTTGTTGAGAAACAGTTGGTGTTCTATATGCGAGAGAGTTTGCTCTGCTATCTGGAAACTGTTTCCCATCTCTGGTGGCTCGATGCCATACCAGGAGAGTAGGCTTGGGGCTTGAATACGCTTTTCATCCAGTGAAAGGGCTTCAGTATGGTTGAGCATAATGCCTGTAATGGATAGCAAAATAACGAATAGGGCACTGACCAGTCCCATGTAGCGGTGACTGACGAAGAGAAAACGGCGCAGCTGAGTTTTGCGGTTCATTGGCTATATGGCGTATGTTGATGTAAATAGAGGGCAAGTTTGGCGATATTTTTTAGTGCGCGAACTGATAGTGTGGCACCTGAGATACCATCGATATGGTCGCTTAGCTCTCTATCCGAGGTTAAAGTAATATTGGTAAATTGCTCTGTGAAGAAGGGATGACGTACCTCTCCACCGCGGCTTTCCCGGAAGATAAGCACTTTGATTTTTTCAATCTTATCCTGATTGATCACTACACCCACAGTAATGGGATGCTCTTTGCCAATCTCTTCCAGTATCCATGCGCTACGCTGCTCTTTTCCCCAATAGCGGATACGTAAACTATTAAGGTGGCGTCCCATAATGTCATAAACCCCTTCTTTAAGATTACCTGTCACCCAAATGGCTGAAGGTTTGGGGGGCTGTCCATTGAAGGTTTGTGAGATGAAGTCGGTGGGTTCCTGGTAGGTACCACGGGCGAATAGTAGGCTAGGGAGAATTAGCAGGAGCAGGGGAATACAGGCTTTTTTCATAATCACTCCTTATGAATGAAGGGGGAAGAGATGAGCTCTTCCCCTCTATAGTTGGGCCTAGAAGTTGTAGCCCAGGCCGATGTTGATACCATCCATCTCATCCTTGCCGTTAGGTACGCTTTGATCCTGATAGTCTACCTTCACGACGACATCTTCGTGGATCCAGTAGTTGGCACCAATATCAATTTGAGTGTATTCACTATCGCTGTTGTCACCTGCGGCGTTATCCCACATGTTGTAGCGGGCAAATACGCCAAGCTTTTCATTCAACTTATAGCTGGGTTCTAGATAGAAGCCAGTCTGCTCATCTTTACCAGTACTTGCTGCTGCATCGCCATCGATATTCCAGGTGGCATATAGGGCACGCATGCCAATGGGACCATTCTGGTAGACGGCATGGGTTTCAAACAGTATAGCGGATGCTTCATCAGCACTGGCACCTTGAGTCATATCCTGTTGCAGCTGAAGGGTGCCGGCTATCTCTACACCAGGTATACCCGTCCACTTCAGGCGACCAGTGAATGCGCCATGACTGGCCTCTGCTTCAGAAACTTTTTGACGGCCACTACGAATGTTGGCATCACTGTTTTTTAATCCAGAGTGTACATAAGCATCATAGGCCAGTCCGGGTGCCAGTTCACCATAGACACCTGCACCCGCTTCCCACCATGTGCTGGGAATGATTTTACCTTCGATAGGATTCCGCTCCACGCCATAAAAGGTTGGGGGTTCATGGGTTTCATTCAGAATACCAACGGGAACCAGGAACACACCACCACGAGCGGTATGGGTATCATTCAGAGCGACATCGATAAAGGCCTGCTCCAATTCAACCTCACCCTCTTTTCCTTCACCTGCCAAAGCATGCTCCAGTTCGAATTCAGAGAAGAAGCGCACATCATTGCTGAACTCTTTGCCAAAGAAGAGAACGAAGCGGTGGAAATCCACTTCGTATTTATTTTTTCCACCCGCTTTCTGATTTTCTAGCGCATTGTAGTGTAGCTCACCATAGCCACCAATTGTGACACCACTGTTGGTGGTGGGAGAGAGCTTGCTGCTGAGTTGATCAATTTGATTTTGTTGAGCTTCAACAATGGATCGTAACTCATCAATCTCGCTGGATGCGTAGGCAGAGACGTTACTCATTAGGGCAGTCATTACAGCAGTCACCAATACACGACGTTTCATTTTTTACTCCTTAATTCAGTGTTTGTGCGTTTTGGCTGCCTAAGCGTGAGCGGCTTTGGGTGGCTGAACGAAATGATTATTAAATCTATGTAACAGACTTTATCAAAACGAAAATCTAAATGCAAACTATTATCATTTAGTTTTTTATTGATCGTTGTCGAGGGTGGAGGTATCATTGAGTTCAAATGAGAATCATTATTGACTGAGGTGTGCTATGAATTCAGAAAGCGGGGAAGGCCAGGTAAATGGATGCAAGCGAATAGATAGTTGTGAGCTATTTGAGGGAAAGCGTCGCATTATCATCGTGCATGAGGGAGTGGAATACTTCATGCAAATTACCAAGCAAAATAAGCTGATACTCACCAAGTAGTATCAGCTGGATCTATTAGGCTACTTGTTGTTTCCCAAGTGTATTGGGCGGATACCCCTCTTCCATCAATACTTGCTGTACCGCAGGGCGTTTTAACATAGCGCGATAGTGGGCAAGACAGTTTTCAGGTAATGAAATTTGAATCTTGTCAGCCCAAAATTCAACGTAGAATAGAGCAGCATCTGCAATGCTAAACTCATCCAATAGATAGGTTTTACCTTCAAGCTGTTTATTGATCAGCGATAAGCCTTTTTTGACAAGAATTTCCCCTTGCGCTTTTAGACGAGGATAATCCTGCTGCTCTGCACTATATTGCTCTGGCGTAAAGATGCGGGTATAGCCCTGCATGTGGATTGTTCCGACAATATAATTGACCGCTTCCATGCACATAACCTGACGTTCCAGCTCTTTAGGCCATAGCCCCGCTGTAGGATAGCGGTAGGCGAGCCAGTAGGCGATCGCACCAAACTCAGTGATAGATTGTCCTTCAGGTGTTACTAGTGTAGGAATGGTACCTTTGGGGTTGATTGCCAAATATTCCGGTTTGTGCTGATCACCCGCTGGAAGGTTGACGATATAGGCTTCAAAGAGTAGCTCCAACTCTTCCAGTAGGATATGGATGCCTGTAGTGCAGGAACCTGGTGTCATGTAGAACTTGATATTGGCCATGTGACAAATACTCTATATTTGGGGGCTGAAAGAGAGCGAATACTTTAACCCATCAGTCGGGTTCGATTGCTATCCATAAATTCAGCAGTAACACGCTTTTCACCCGCTTCAATGGCGGCTTTTTCAATTTTGCTTCTCGCCATACCACGCACAAAAGAGGGAACCTTTTCCAGACGCTGTTGGGCATCTTCATCCCAGGGAATGCTCGGTAAACTCATGGTCTTTCTCCTTCGTAGTGGTCGATTGATCAGTGTCTCTGGGCGCATTACATCAATACCACTGTTAGTCATGGCGTTTGGTGTATCTTCTCTATCTTGTGTACAGCTGTTTATCTACACGGCTTGTTTGTCACCATTGACCTTTACAGGGTACTCACGTAGTTCAGCAAAGACTCTTCGATGGCTTCATGGGCGTAATCAGAAACTGGCGTAACGTTTATATTTTCCAACTTCTGCTTAGGTCCATCTCCTACCATAGCGATAAATACCGCATCACAATCCTTGATAGTGTGTAGAATTTTTTGCATGGCATTTTGATCACCATGCTGTCCATGGCAATAGTGTTCAACTTCTCGCTTATCGATAAGCTTGCAATTTTCACTATCCACTTCATAAACCCAGAAACAGGTGGTATGACCAAAGTGCAGGTTGATTGATATGCCATCTTTAGTGGCAACAGCGGCTTTTAATGTACCCATTCATCACTCCCGTTTATTGGCATGCCAATTGTTTTACCGAGTTGGTTTTCATGATGGTTAGTCAATCTCCATTCCACGGAAGATACAACAGCGTTTAAACACTTCTATAGTAGGTTCAAGTTGTTTTTGTGAGCAGAACTTGGTGACTAATTTCGCTAAGCCTTTAATGTCTCGACCACTGGCATCTGGGAAAAGGGTGATCAACTCTTCGATAGTGGCATCATCCACTTTTAGGTCGAACTGTTTAGTCATTACCTGCCAAATACGTTTTCTGTCATCACCTTTGGGGGCGTGGTACTTGATTAAGGCTATACAGCGAGAGACGATAGCTTCATCAATATCATCTACCCGGTTCGTTGTGAGGAACAGCAAGCCATTAAAGTATTCCAGTACTCGCAGGAAGACGCCAACCACCGCATTCATTTCAATGTTGTCATCACGGCGTTTAATGTAGACGTCGGCTTCATCAATCAACATTACTGCTCCCCATCGCTGGGCACGTGTTAGCACTTCTTTTAGTGCTTTTTCCATCTCCGCAACATTTAATCCCAATTGACCTGAATGTACCCGGTAAAGTGGGCGTTTGATGATTTCGGAATAGACCTCTGCAGTAAGGGTCTTGCCCACCCCAGGCGGTCCTGCGCAGAGAACGGTGGTACCCCCCGATTTGCCTTCAACAATGTCATCCATCAATACATCCATTTCGGCTGTAAGAATGTCGATCAAGTCAGTTTGTGAGGGAGGCAATACCAGTTTATCTTTCAATTCAGGCTGGTAAGCATAAGGCTTAATATCTTCCACATGGACCCAAAGATGGTGATGTAATTCCAGGTGATACATGAAGATAAAGGGGTGAACGGGCTGTTGGATAAAGCTGCCATCCGGAATGGCTTCACGGCACTTATCAACTCTCGCTTCTACCTCATCATCATAGTTACTGCTTTTACCTGCTTTACGCAGAAATTTATCGAGAAAATGACCCGTGGCATCATTTGCCAGGGCACGGTCTTTAATGACTTCTTCATCATTGACCAGTCTTGCCCAACCACCCGACGATGAGAGTACAACGGTGGATTTACGAGTCCAGTCGCTACTACGATGAGTTGCCGTAGGGTCTTCTGCATAGTAGCCCACACCACGTGCGGAGAATTGAGCACCATAGTGGCTGCGCCATTCGTAGAAGCGTGACATTGCATCGTCGTAGTGTTGGATGAGAGTCTCGGTCTCTTTCAGATAACCTTTGTTGGCAAGGATTTCGCTGATGGTTTGGTTATTCAGGTCACGACTACGAATTAATAGGGTTTCGGTAACCACCTTGCCTAGGGTGTTGGCTTTCAGCTCAACAAAGATGCGTCCTGCCTCCTCTTCACTAGGTGGGGTGTAATCGAGACGGCTAACCAAATAGGGCATAGGACGGCCTGCCATATTGGCCTGGAACAGCCAGCCACGAATCGCACCATCTACCAGATATTCTGCCAGGGCTGCTAATACCATCTCCAGATCCGCTTCTGCAAAGCGTTCACCATCGTCATTGATGGCATTCTTCAAGGTAGCAATTTGTGCAGCTCGACTTTGCAGTCCGGCATCTTCGTAAAGGTTGTGCAAATAGGCCAGGGAATCAACATTCAATTGTTCCAGGCTAACCATGACACGATTACCAAAACGCAACTGCTCTGCCACTGAGCTTAGTTCTGGGAACTGATTGATCATAGCGTCGACATAGGGCTGTTCAATTTGTAGTTTCATATCGTTTGCTCGATTTTGAGATCTATCTTGTTTTTGTAGGTGCTTATTGATAATACATACATGTGATTAATCGCTTTTAAGCAAGACCTACGATGGATTCATGACCATTGCTTGGCGAAGTAACACCGCCACATGGATTGGCTGATGTTCACACCCCTCGCGGATTTGGTGTTGGCAAGAGAATCCGTTTGCGATCACCGTAGCATCTGGGTTTTCACGAAGGGTAGGTAGCAGGCTTAGCTCTGCCATCTCCATGGCCATATCACAGTGTTCTTTCTCAACACCAAAGCTGCCTGCCATGCCACAACAGCTGGATTCCACCATCTCGAACTTCAACTTGGGGATCAGCTTTAACACCTTACGCATGGATTTCATGGCGCCAACTGCTTTTTGGTGACAGTGACCATGGACCATTACTGGCGTTTCCAGGGCCTCAAACTCCAGGTTAAAGCGCTTGGCAACTTTTTCCTTGGCGATAAACTCTTCAAATAGAATGGCCTTGTCAGCGATTTGCTCAGCAATCTCCCCTAGGCCAAGAAAACGGTAATCATCCCGTACCGCCAGCAGACAGGCGGGTTCCAGGCCAATAACAGGTCGCCCCTTTTCTACATGAGGTGCCAATATCGCTAACATCTCTTTAGCATGGGCTTTGGCTTCATCAATCAAGCCATGGGCCAATTGCGTTCTACCACAGCATAGGGCCAACTTACTCTCAGCCAACGGCTGGGTGACGTATACCCGATAACCAGCTGCTTCCATAAGTTCAATGGCAGCAACAGCGTTCTCGGGGTGATAGGTACGGGTGAAGGTGTCCACTAGCAGTACCACTTCGTTAGCATCTTCATCCATGATGGGGGATTGGTATTGCTGATACTCAAAGGGGGTTAGGCTAGGCTCTGGCAGGCTGCGCTTGTTGGTAATTCCCAGTAGCGAATTGTTCAGTGCAGAGATCAGGCTGTAACGGTTGTGTAACTGGGGCAGGGTCTTTAGCCAGGGGAGTTTCTCAAACCAGTCGGCGATGTTGCCGAACAGGCGGGTGCGGAAGGTGGGAGGCTGAATGGCATTGCGCTGAGCCAGATATTCGATTTTGATCATCGCCATATCGACCGCATTTTCACACTCTCGCTTGCACCCTTTACACCCCATACACATATCCATCGTGCGGGCGAGGGCTTGGTCAGCAAAAGGCAGTTCTCCTAGCTCTCCATTTAACGCCATCTTTAGCAGTCTTACCCGGCCACCGGTGGAGAGGTCGGGATCATCCGAGGCACGGAAACTGGGGCACATTACTCCCTTAGGCTTGGTTTCGCACAATCCACTTTTGATGCACACGGCGACCGCTTTGGCAAAATTCCCGCCAGTTTTGGGAATATCTGCATAGGCATCGCCCATGCCCGAATCTTTGTATGATGACCAATCTAGATAGCTTTTCATTACGCAACTCAAGTAGTGACTACCAGTAATAAAAGCAAAACCAGTGCCATGGATAATATTTTTGTAAAATCAATAGGTTATGTTGTTATAAGGGGGTGGATTGTTACTAATCCGACAATTTTAACAACAATCATTGGGTATTTTTAATATGACTCCACCTTGCGGACTGGACTACATTTTGAGTTCCACTACACTGCCTTTTGCCCGTGGAAAATGGTGGCAGAATGCTCATTACGCCTTGTTTGCGGAGCAATGAATTGGCATTAGTGATGAAAATGAAGTCCCAACAGACTCTAGTATCGTTTTTTTGCGTAAAAAACCTTACAATAGCCGGTTCGTGAGCCAAGTAACACTTGAGTAACCAAAAGAATGAATATGAATTTCCTGGAGTTTGAGCGTCCAATCGCTGAGTTGGAAGCTAAAATAGAAGAGCTGCGCCATGTCGGCAACGACTCAGAATTGAACCTAACGGAAGAGATTGCCACCTTGCAGGGGAAGAGTAAAAAACTAACCGAAGAGATCTTTGGTAAGCTTAGCGCTTGGCAGATCTCCCAGCTTGCTCGTCATCCTCAGCGTCCCTATACCCTTGATTATATTGAGCGTATTGTCACTGATTTTGAAGAGCTGCATGGTGACCGCCATTTCTCAGATGACCCTGCTATAGTAGGGGGAATTGGTCGCTTGGATGGTCGTCCAGTGATGGTCATTGGCCAGCAGAAGGGGCGTGACACTAAAGAGAAGATTCGTCGTAACTTCGGTATGCCGCGCCCAGAAGGCTACCGTAAAGCGCTACGTTTGATGGAGATGGCAGAGCGCTTCAAGATGCCAATTCTGACCTTCATCGATACACCGGGGGCCTACCCGGGTATCGATGCAGAAGAGCGCAACCAGTCTGAAGCGATTGCTAAAAACCTGGAGGTGATGGCTCGTCTTAAGACACCTATTATCTGTACGGTGATTGGTGAAGGTGGCTCCGGTGGTGCACTGGCAATTGGTGTGGGTGACCGTACTATGATGCTGCAATACTCCACCTACTCAGTAATCTCGCCAGAGGGCTGTGCTTCAATCCTGTGGAAGAGTGCAGAGCGGGCTTCCGACGCCGCTGAGGCGATGGGTATTACTTCTGAGCGCCTGTATGAGCTTGGTCTGATTGAACAGATTATTGCTGAGCCACTGGGTGGTGCCCACCGTGATATGGATACCGTCGCCGCTAATTTGAAAACGGCGCTGTTAGAGAGCTTGGTTTCTCTGGAGAGCATGACGACAGAGCAGCTATTGGATACCCGTTACCAGCGTTTGATGAAGCTAGGTAACTTTACCGAAGGGTGATTTTACCCTGGTCAAGGATGGCCCAAGAAATTGTCATTATGAATGAAGGAGAGCCGATACCGGTTTCTCCTTTGTTTTAGATAACAGTAAATATCCAATACAGTGTGTACTCCTTCCTTATGCACTTTGATTCTGACAAGCTGCTGTTACAACTTCCCGCTCTTCATCCTCATCAAGTTTTATGGATTGGTTACAGCGGAGGCCTGGATTCGACCTGCCTGTTATATGCCTTATCAAGATTGAAACAAGATGGACACCTGACTAATCCCATCAAGGCGGTCTATATTCACCATGGACTCAGCCCTAATGCGGATTTTTGGCAATTTCATTGCCAACATAATTGCCAGCAGTGGGGTATCGATTTTGAGGCAGTGAGTGTAAACGGGGAGGCCAAAAAAGGAGAGAGCCCGGAAGCTGCTGCCCGAGAAGCTCGCTATCAAGCCTTTCGAGAGAGGCTAGGTAAGGGGGATGTACTATTTACCGCACACCATCAGGACGATCAGGCTGAAACACTGCTTATCCAGTTGCTACGGGGGAGTGGTGTGAAAGGTCTGGCAGCAATGCCCGTCTTGTCCGCTTTTGACAAGGGAATGCTCTGTCGCCCACTGTTGAATTTTAGCAGGCAGGCACTGCAGGCGTATGCAACAGGAGAACATCTTGACTGGATAGAGGATGAGAGCAATCAAAGTGATGCCTTTGATCGTAACTATCTGCGCAACCGGATTATGCCTCTATTGATGGAGCGATGGCCAGCAGTAAGTCAGACCTTGGCGAGAAGTGCAGCTCACTGTGCGGAGGCGGCAGAGCTGCTTCAACAACAGGCTGAGCAAGATTTTGTTAGCTTGCGGATATCCCACTATCAAGACCAACTACCCGTTGATGTAGTATTGGCATTATCACCATCACGGCAGCGCAATCTTTTACGTCACTGGGTGACCAAACTGGCATTACCTTTGCCTAGTGCCCAGCAACTTCAGCAGATTACCCAGAATCTATTAACGGCCAAAGAAGATGGTGAACCTTGCGTAAAATGGCCAGGTGCCGAAATGAGACGTTTTGACGGATGGCTCTATCTAATGAAGCCGTTGTCATATCATGACTCAAGCCAGGAAATTTTTTGGCCAGCTGAACAATCTCAGCTGCATATTCAATCCTTGGGTAAAGTAATTCAACGTAGTGAATTGATGCGCGGTAGGAAAACAGATCTCACCGTGAAGTTTCGCCAAGGTGGGGAGCGGATACAATTACCAGGTAGAGAGCATCACACCACCCTTAAGAAGTTCCTACAACAGCAGGGTATTCCCCCATGGATGCGTGACCGCCTGCCCTTAATTTATCAGGGTGACAAATTGATTGATGTGATCATCAGTTAAAGTGCTAATGGCATATCAGATACGATGTTTCCGCTGACTTTTCTATAAATGCTACTTTCAAATCAATTGATTTCTTCAGATCAAAAATCTTCGAATTCTAGTTCACCATATAGGTCCAGTTGTAAACTGGCTTATGATTTATAAAGAAAAGAATATTTTTGTATATTTAAAACAGTTGACTAGCGTTTGAGAGGAAGAAAACTACCTGATTTTGCTTCTATTTCAATTAAAAAATGCCATAAAAAAACGATATATATTAAGTCTTGTTGATAGCAGGACAGAAGGTTTTTTGTGGCAAAGATATAGTTTATGCCATTTAATGCCCTCGCTTAGTTGTAACGCTTTGAACCACGGGACAGGGAGACCTTAAAATCGTTGTGAGTAGAGGGTGCATGGAGCAGATGATATCTGGATATCGCATGGACAATTTTAGACATAGAATCGCAGGAGTAGCGTCATGATAAAAAAATATTTGGTCAGTTATTTAGTCGTATAATTTCAGCATTAACAATTGGTAGCGCAATCATTTTTTCTCAAAGCCTGATGGCAAATCCGATTTCCGATAAGCCTATCCTGATTGTCGGTGCATCTTATGAGAATGCTGTAACGCCAATATCCAATGATCTTTTAGGGCCCTTTGGTGGTTTTGCTGTTGGTTTTGGTAGCTATCTTAGCTTGGGTAATGCTCTGGTTCGTGATGAAAGATTAAATGGTTTTGTGATTAATGAAGCGGTTGCAGGTGCAACTACCTACACCCGAAATCACTGTGGTCCTGACGCTTGTATTCCCTTAGGGTGGCAAGGAATGGATGTGCAGCTTGGAAAGGCATTAACACGAGTTGCTGTACGTGATGCAATGGGAAATATCGTGGATTACAACGCCGACTATTTAGTCATTGGTACCCCTAACGATTGTTTGCACTCAGGAGCAAGCAGTGTTCCACAGGCTTCAACTTCGCCTTGCACCTATCAAGAACCTAACGAGGCAGTTGATCGTCTGCGCGATTTAGGCCTGAGGGCCGTTTCCGCAGGTATAACCCCAGTCTATACGCTATTGCCACAGTACAGTGATTGGGATCTTCCATTTTTCCAAATTGCATTTGGATTAACCTGGGTCATCGATGAGATGAGTCTGAATGAGTTCCGCACGCTGATGCAAACAAGAATTCAGGCCGAAGTTCCTGAGGCTGTATTTGTTGATGCATGGGCTGAATTTGAGCATTTGGGAGATGGTCTGCATCCTAATGCAGAAACAACTAAAAAGGCAGCAAAACGCATTGCTCAGGCAATAGAACTGCATGCAAAGTAAGTAAATACAAATAACATTGTCACCGTCCCTGAAAAAAGGGGCGGTGCTTTTGGTTTATTCATGAAATTATTATGCATGCAGCGTTGATAAATACCAAATGATCTACGAGAGATAAAGGTATTCTTAAACTTGCTAGCCTATGTGGATTAGGGTTTACTTATTTAGTCATTTCATTAATCATTAATTCCCGCACTACTTTAAATTATATCTCTGCGTGAGATATAAACTTCCTATTTTTGGCTTGGTTAAGAGTCTGCTTAGGTACTTTAGTGATTGCCTAAGTATTTTGGCATCCATTTCGTATTCAATTCTTAAGATAAAAAATATTCAAATTTTAGTTCACTCAGTTAGCTCTGTTATGAACTGGTTCACAGTTTTAAATAAAAAATCATTTTTTTACAAAAAAAATAAATTTTTTAACAGATTTAAAACATGAGCTTAGAGCTTATATGGAAAAAAACTGCCAGATAATTTGTTAATTAAGATTAAAAAATACCATAAAAAAAACGATACATATCTTGTCCTGTTAATGACAGGCCAGAAGGCTCTATATGGCAAAGAAATGTTTCATTTCGAGGTATGGACGATTAGCGACGGATATACCATTCACAGTCTTCAATTTGGAGCTTTAGTTGTAGCGTTTTGAATTCCAGGTCATGGGGGACCTTAAAATCGCTGCCAATAGAGAGCGCATGGAGCAGATGATATCTGGACATCGCTTGGACAATTTAAGACATAGGATCGCAGGAGAAATGTCATGTACAAAAACAAATCTCGTCGGGTAATTCGTAGCTTATTTTCAACTCTTGCCATTTCAGGTTCAGTACTGTTTTCAGTGTGTTCTACAAATGTGATGGCATTTGAATATCAATGGCCAACAAATCCAGTTATTGGTGTGATAGGAGCTTCGTATGCTGATTGCTCTTTGCCGCTGAATACACCATTAGCAGGGGTTGGATATGCAGGTTGTTCATATGAAGCATTGGAGAAGAAATTAACTAAAAATCACATAATTGATAAAATGGGAATGACAGTACAGTCTGCTGCCCAAGCCGGTTCATATAGTTATGATGTTGCTGGTACCGATTGGAAGGGTTCTTCATCTCAATTGCATGAATTAATGATGAGAACTTTCTGGTTCTTTGATACTGAGCAGCGCCTGCAATATCTTGTAGTTAGTATTCCAAATGACTGTCTCCACTCTATTCCATGTGCTGAGAGCGATATGCAGTCCTATATCGATAATATTAAGCAAGCTGTTACCACTGCAACTTCAGCTGGTATTACCGTCATTGTTAATGGGTATCCAGAGTGGGAAGGGATGGACTTAAATGCAGCAGGTGTCGCATTTGGATTAACTAATTTAATTGACGAAGCAAATTACAAGAAATTAAGTCAGATGCATGAAGAACAATTAAGTGCTATGTCTGGTGTTGTGTATATGAAAGTCTGGAAAGATAACTTTGCAACAATTGATGGACTTCATCCACTTCCTGCAAACCAAATGGAAGCTGCTGATCGTATTGCAAGAATGATTAAGGATATTGAAAAAGGTAAGCTTTAATAGAGTGTTGAAGAATTAGTAAAATGAATAAGGCCTATAGCAGAAATACTATAGGCCTTTTGGCTTTTAAGCTGAATAAGTAACTGGAATAGAGGTGATATCATCCATTAATAACATGGTATCAGTGTATTTGATTCTATTAGTATGGATGTTTAAATTTTCCCAATTTTCTATAAGAGTAGAGAAGGCTATCTCCAGCTCCATTTTAGCTAGATTTGCACCTAGGCAGTAATGGCGGCCTGCACCGAAAGTTAATGATGGACCTTTATTCTTTCTATCAATATTAAATTCATTTGGTTTATCTGGGAAATAATCAGAATCCCGATTCCCTGAATAGACACATAAAAATATAATATCGTTTTTCTTTATGGAGTATCCGTTATACTCAATATCTTCTAATGCGGTACGCCTTAACCAGCCTACCGCTGGCCTAAAGCGCGTTATTTCTTCAACTAATTTTGGCATTAGTGATGAGTCATTTTTAACTTTTGAAACGACATCAGGATTTCGAGAAAGTATCTCAATACCAAAATTTAGTGATTTAGCGGTTGTTTCATGTCCTGCAAAAATTGAAGCAACACAGCTCATTAAAGCCTGATCTTCAGAAATGATACAGTTCTCAACTGCATTGCCAAACATTGCAAGCATGCTTTCAGGTTTTTCCTTCATCGCTATAGGCATCTGCTTTTTAAAATAGTCTAAGAGGTAGAGCGTTGCATCCATCGCGCTGCAGTAACGATCATAATCATAAGGTAGGAAAACGGCACTTAATGGGGCGCTTAGTTCAATGAACTTATGGTGATCTTCATGGGGGATACCCAAAATAGTTGCCATGACTGAAGTTGGTATTGGATAAGAGTAATCTTCTGCTAGATCAGGATTCTTTTTATTCTTAATAACTTCTAATTGATGAGTCGTGATAGATTTTATCTGATCTTTATATTTATCTAGAGTATTCCAGTGAAGGTATTCCAGGTGAAGTTGCTGTAGTACCTTATGTTCTTTAATTGATAGGACAGACATTAAGTTATCCATTGCGGAAACGAATGGTGCTAACTTCTCTTGTACATCTGGTGGTCGCTTTTCAACTTCAGCACGAATTGCACCAAATTCAAATCTATCATCTCTTAAAATTGAATGAATATCTTTATAGCGTGTAACAAGCCATGCATCAAGGGGGGATTCAACCTTATATATTGGTGAATTATTGCGCATATTTTCCAACACTGAGTCACGTAGATGCCCAGCATTGGGATTTAATAAATCAGGATATTGCATTTTATTATCCTATATTTTAATTGTAGAGCATATTTATTATTTTTTCGGGAGATTCCTAATGGATTTTCCTGAGTAATTTATATCTTCACATTGTAATGGATAGAAACTTTCTGGAGGTTTGTCAGCTGTATCAACATAACAGGCAGTAATTCCACTATTTACTAGTATTGAATATATGCGGTATACCTCAGTCGCCGAGTAACCTTGATCAGCTAGAAATGAAGACATAAAGCCATTTATATTCATGCTTTCATCAAATTTATTTTTTAAAATATCTTCTATTTTATATGCAAGCTTTTGATGATCGCCATATTCAAGGCCTAGTTCTTTTTGTGTGCGTTCCATCGCAGGTATACGTTCATCACCTTTAGCAATTGGTCGAGCATATCCCATAATATGAGGTTTACCACCATGCTTGGCACATTCCTCATTTACAATATGTTCAGGTGAAATCCCAGATTGAAATCGTGATAAAGCACTTTTCATAAATTCTACCCCAGTGTAAAGGGGCTTAGTGCCATAGGTTCTTGAATCATTTGCAAGAAGACCTGCACAGGTTGCCGCTATAACTGAAGTTCTCATGCTTCCAGCAAGTGCACCCATTTGGTTACACCAAATTCTAGGATCTGGCCAGCTAAGACAAATATGGGTTGCTTCAACCCAATCAGCAACCTTTCTATCGGGTAATCTACCCGTCGCATTTAATATGATGACCTGCATATAACTAACGTTACCTACCAAGTCATTCATTACGTCAAAACCATGGCTGAAGACACCTTCTCCAATTTTCCAGCCACCTTTAGAGCTATATATTTTACCCCTAAGCTGGTTAAGTATTTTTATATTATTTTTCATACTCAATAATGTAATTTTCATCTTTTGGAAATGGCATGGATGTCACAGGCTTGTTTGATAGTTCAGCGCCATGTGCAAGTAGGCCTGGTGCGTTGAATAGCTGAAAGAGACCTGCTGCAGCTCTGGGTTGAAAGCCTAAATCGGTTAATACTGCAGCGGCTAGCCCCGTTGGCAGCCAGCCTAAGTTTCTCGAATTTAAATGCTCGGAAAATTTACTTCCCCAGTTCAGGATTGGGTGTTGTCCTGGTAGATGCATAAGCTTATTAGCAATCTTTGTCGTCAATATATCTATTTCACCATATCTATTGCCAAATCCTGGCGTGATATGAAAATCTTGTTCATCGGGTATTTGTGAATTTTCGAGAAGGTTAATTGCAATATCTTGTGGGCTATTTTTTTTATTCTTTCTTAAAAAGCGCATCGCAGGTTCAACTTCGCTTGCACCAAGATGCTCGCCTCCAATAATACTTAGTGAGATTGGCAGAATATGAGAATTTTCTGCCTTGCTTATTCCCGCATACATTGCAGCACGAGTTGCAGGGTGTCTAGGTCCGGGATTAATTAACCCTATCATTAATCCCTCTAACAATGCTGACTCTTCAGGTGTTGGTAACTCACCACGAAAAAGTAAGTATAGGGTATCAATGAAACTACATTTTTCCATTAATTCCGTCAGTTCATAGCCATGACAATACACAGCCTCTGCAACATAAGGATTATCCTTTGATGGCTTTTCTAGCCAAATTTTAGTTTCTGCCTTTTCAGAAAATGTCTCATTTCGATTAGTGACATGGTTTTTGCTATTTTTTGGCATTTTCGTCTCAAAAGCTCTATTCAAAATAGTAACTGAGTTCTATATACAAGCTACGCCCTTCTTGAGGAAAGTCATTGTAAACTGTAATAGGGGCGGGTTCTCTTACATCTTCATTTAGTGCATTACGTATCGAGGCGGCGATTTCTAAAGGCATGTCTTTCATGCCACTACATCGGCCAACAACATCTATGGTGGTATAGTCTTTTATTGGGTCACGAGGATCTTTATCTAAATATCCATCATTATTTAAGTCTGTATAGGCTCTAGCTCGATCCATTACATGATTTAACTGTCCAGAGATTGAGCATTCCGAATCAGTTTTTATCCTCAACGCTAGAGATAACTGTCTACCAGGCGCGTTAGGGGTATCATGAAGGGTATCTCTATCTTTGGAGCGTTGCCATGCATAATTAGCTAAAAATGTTATGCGCTTCGATGTACGATGCTCTACATCTAATTCCATGCCATAGCCACGTTGATCTCTGAGATTTTCAGCAGTTCCACCAGCCTTATAATCAATTAAGTCATCTGCTTGATATCGAAAAAGATTAACCATTATGTCTAAATCAAAATTTGGTCGGTAGTCGAATACTAATTCGAGCATATCAATCACTTCTGGATCTAAATTTGGATCGCCAAGTGCGCCAGGATTATTGATGAAGTAAAGCTCGGTAAAGCTTGGTGCTCTAAAGGCCCGGCCATAAAGCAGCTTACTTGTTAGATTGTATTTCATAGCCCAAACGAGAGCTAATCTTGGATTGATAGTGTCACCAAAATCGGAGTAATAATCATAACGAATTCCTCCTGTTAACTCCCAATCATTGGCAAATTTCCATTCATCTTGAACTGATATATAGCGTATCCTTCTTGATGATTCTGGCATGTAAATATTATTTGTTCCTGTTACATTTGTTAGTGTTCCATCAATGATATTTATTGGATTGGTAAGCGTTGTTCCATCAATAACTCCAGGACCAAAATTTTTGGTTTCATTTGCAACAGCTTTGTCATACTTTAGGCCAAAAGCCAAGCGGATAAGGTGGTCAGAAAAACGATGGTAGGTAAATGCTGATTCAAAACTTACATGATCAATTTTAGCGCCGGGATTTCCAAGTACGCCATCTGTGAATAAAACTAGCCCACCTCCTGGGGTAAATAAATTTCCATCATCCCCGACTGGGAGAAGTGCATTATTAGGAAATACCTTATAATAGGTTTGTTGGTTAAATTTCCTATAAGTGACATTTGTTGCTAACTTCCAGTACTCCGATAAATTATCATTTTGGTAGTCTAGCTTTGCAGTATAGAGATCATTAATTTGCTTTCCTACTGGGTCTAACGCTTGTGCTGCACCCACACCGAGACCTGCATTATTTAAGTTCCAGCTGTTTAGCCATAAATGCCAATTGTCTTTTTGAAAATCAAGTGAGGTGTTAAATACTTCATACTTAGTATTCATTGTGCCAGGAGTTAGCGATGCATTTGATGAAAATATTTGATCAAAAGTCGACTGTAAGTCAGAGTCAAGTTTTCTGTTTTTATCACCATCACTACGACTATATTCAAAGCTAAAAGCCGTTTTCCAATCTGCTAATCTACTTCCTGCTTGAAGCCATACATCTTGGCTATCGAATGATCCTGTGCGAACACCAGAGGTGAGACCAGATAATTCATCTGTACTTTTAGTAATAACATTAATTACACCAGCGAAGGCATCCGCACCGTGCACTGCTGAGCCTGGTCCACGGATAATTTCTATTCGAGAAATATTGGCGACAGGTAGTTTGAATATAGGTGGTCGCCCCCCTGTGAGGGGTTCATTTATGGCATGGCCATTAAGTAATAGAACCACCTGTGGATTAAAATTTGTATGGATTCCACGGATGGAAAAAATAGGGCTTTGACGAGCGGGGTCTCTGGATACATGAAGCCCGGGTACAAATTCTAAAACTTCATCAAGATTTCTTGCCCCCATCATCTTTATATCATTAGCAGTAATAACAGTGGCAACAGATGGGGCGAGATGGACTGGTTTTTCTGTCCCTGTGGTGATGCTTATCATCTCTTCATCTTGATAGTAGAGGGCCATTGCGTCCTCTTCTTCCGTATAGGCTGTATCTAATGCCATGACATTTAGCGATACCGTAGCTAGACCAAGACTGGTTATTACCAGAGCCCTTAGTTTATTCATTTATACACCCCTACTCAGTTTCCCCCATCCAATTTTGAGCTGCTCTGATGAGATTTTGATTGTTTTTTTTATCCTTTTCTAAGGATAGAGGTTATTTTATTTTTTTCCACATTTCGCTATCGGCTAGCTATTTTATTTCTTTATACATGAGGATGTTATGAGAGAATAGAGGGATAAATACAGGATTATTTTGACTATTTTTTTGTGTTAATCGATTGGCTCTGCTGTAAAATTTATCCCGAGGGATACTTAATCTGTTAGTTTTCCATTTCTATAATCTTCTATCGCTTGATTGATTTCCTGTGAGGTATTCATAACAAAAGGCCCATATTGTGCGATAGGTTCATTCAGTGGTTTTCCTGCTAAGACTAGTAGTCGGCTGTCTGGTAGGGCATCAATGATTAGTTTGCCCTCGGTACCGGTTTGCGCCATCTGACCCTTTTTCAGTTCGTGTTTTAAACTGCCTATAGCAGCGCTGCCTTCGTAAAGATAGAGTAGGGTAGTGTGGCCATCAGGTATCTTCAATGTTGTTTCAGCTTTCTCTAAAAAATGTATATCCAAATATAGGGGCTGGGTTGTTAAGCCTGTTATTGCACCCTGGATTTTTTCCCCATTAATGGTTTGTTCCCCTGCAATGAGCTTATAACGAATTCCGTTAATGTCACGTATGGGAATCTGGCTACTGGGAATGTCCCGATAGGCCGCGGCTTTCATTTTTTCTAACTTGGGAAGGTTGAGCCAAAGCTGGAAGCCACGGAGTCTTCCTTCCTGTTGCTGAGGCATTTCAGAGTGGATAATTCCCCGGCCAGCGGTCATCCACTGTACGTCACCACTTTTTAGTAACCCTTCATGCCCAAGGTGATCCTGATGGAGCATGCATCCTTCCAGCATGTAGGTGACAGTTTCAAAGCCTCGATGTGGATGATCAGGAAAGCCGGCAATGTAATCGTTTGCCTGATCTGAGCCAAATTCATCAAGTAGCAAGAATGGATCGTATTGTTGGGGTTGATGGCCGCCAAAGACGCGAGTTAATTTTACCCCTGCACCATCTGAGGCTTCTCTTCCGGTAATAATCTGTGTAATTTCCCGTGACATATTATGCTCCAATTTGTTGAATCTGCTGTTGAGCTGCCGCTAGGCCAGCTTCCCGCTGATTGCTCATGTTAAGGCCCTCTGCATAGATGAATTCTACATCGTCAATGCCGAGGAAGTTGAGAATGGTGCGTAGAAAGGGTACTTCACTATCGCTGGGTTGGTTTTTGTGAATACCACCACGACTGGTTATGACATAGGCGCGTTTATTTTTTAGTAGACCTTCCGCGCCGCTATCACTGTAGCGGAATGTGACGCCTGCTCGGGCGATGTAATCAAACCAAGATTTCAGTACGGATGGCACTGAAAAATTATACATGGGGGCTCCGATGATCAGTGTATCCGCTATCTGAATTTCATTAATTAATTGATCTGCCAGGTTGGCTTGCTGTTGTTGTTGTGGGCTTCGCTCTTCTGCAGTGGTGCTAATTGCCTGAATGAGGCTGGCATCGAGATGCGGTAATGGTTGTTTGGCCAGATCTCGTTGGACAATTTCAATATTAGAATGCTGCTGCTTGAGCTTGTTGATTAATTCATCTGCTAGTTGGCGGGATACGGATGCCTCTTCAAAAAGGCTGGAATCAATACGTAATATTCTCTTCATGACTATTCTCCTGTTGTGTTTGAGTTAATAATAGATCTGTAAATTAGATTGAATGTTGCTATTATTTGCTCTAAATGATTAGGAAATTAGATTTATGAAGATGCCTCGTATCGGTTTGGAACAGTGGGTTGCGTTGGTTGCCGTTGTGGAGGAGGGGAGCTTTGCTAAGGCTGCGGAGTTTTTAAATAAGAGTCAGTCCGCAGTCAGCTATGCAATTGCTCGCTTGGAAGAACAGTTGCCGACACCGGCCTTAAAGCAGGATGGGAGGCGGGCGAGTTTGACCGAGGCAGGTGAAGTGCTTTATCGCCGAGCTAAACAGCTATTAGAGCATGCTAATGAGCTGGAGCAGACGGCAAAATGTCTGGCTGACGGATGGGCTAGTGAATTGGTATTGGCGGTGGAGTCAATTGTGCCAATTGATCGAGTGCTAGAGGCATTGGCCATTTTTGCCGAGCGGGCTCCACAGACCAGGGTGGTCTTGTTGGAGACGACACTATCCGGTACTGATGAGGCACTATTCGAGCGAAAGGCTGACTTGGTACTTAGTGCACGGATTCCGACAGGTTTTTTGGCTAGTGAAATTGGAGAAACCGTTATGTTGCCAGTTGCACATCATGAGCACCCTTTGGCAAACTGCAAACATGCTTTAAATGAGGTTGATTTGCGCGCTAATAGACAGATTGTTGTTAGGGATTCCGGGCAGAAACGGAATCAGGATGCGGGCTGGCTGGAGGCTGAGCAGCGCTTGACGGTAAGTCATTTCTCAACAGCAATAAAAGCCATTGAGAATGGATTGGGTTTTGCATTTATTCCAGAGAGCTTTATCCGTCGGCAGTTGGATTCAGGTATTTTTTGCCAACTTAATTTGTCATCACAGCCTCACCGTACAGTTCCTGTCTATTTGGTTTTGCCTAGTAGTGATAATGTTGGGCCGGCGACTCAAGCGTTGGCTGATGTATTAAAGGCGATTTTTTCAAGGAGGGAACCCCCTTCGGTATAGGTCTGAAGGGGGGGGGGCTATTATTGTGAGTTTTAGCTACAGGCTGCCACGCTTGGCATCGATAGCCTCGAGCAGCTGAGTAAATGCATCAGCAAATAGTTTTACACCTTGTACCTCTAGTTCATCAGTGATGGATTGTAAGTTGATGTCCAACTCAGCCAGCCCGGCTAAAACCGCTTTCGCTTGGTCAATATCAGCTTCCAGTGTGTCGTTAAGTACGCCGTGCTCGCGGAAGGCCACAAAGGTAGCTGGAGGAATAGTCGATACGGTGTTAGGGCCAATTAGCTCATCTATATACAGTGTGTCTTTCAGTGCTGGGTCTTTTACGCCAGTTGACGCCCATAAGAGACGTTGGGGGCGCGCGCCCGCTGCTTTCAAAGCCTCAAACCGGATGTCTTCATAAAAATCTTTATAGCTGAGATAGGCCAGCTTGGCATTGGCAATGGCTGCTTTGCTCTTCAGATGAGATACCTCTTGACCGTCTAGCCCTCCGAGAGCCTTGTCGACGGCACTGTCTACCCGGCTGACAAAGAAACTGGCGACTGAAGCGATATTGTGTACATCTTTCCCTTCTGCATGGCGACGCTCAAGCCCTTTGATGTAGGCGTCATTGACGGCTAGGTAACGATCAACAGAGAAGAGTAGAGTGGCATTGATATTTACCCCTTGGTAGGTCAGCTCTTCGATAGCGGGTAGGCCTTCCAAAGTTGCAGGTACTTTTATCATTAAGTTGGGGCGCTTAACCCGTTCAACCAACTCTAGGGCTTCTTTAATGGTGGCTTCTGTATTGTTGGCCAGGTCTGGTGAGACTTCTAGGCTGATATAGCCATCTTTGTGATCGCTTTCTTCATATACGCCTTTGAAGGCGTCTGCGGCCATTTGGATATCTTCAATTGCAAGGGCGAAGAAGAGAGACTTTGCATCCAACCCATTATTATTGGTTAAGAGTTTTTCTAGACTAGTGTCGTAGTCGCTGCTGCCGGTCATTGCTTTTTGAAAGATGGCAGGGTTGGATGTCATGCCCTTTAGGCCATCCTCTTCGATTAGACGCTGTAGTTCCCCATTGAGAATCATTGCTCGCTGGATGTTATCGTACCAAGGGCTTTGGTCGTAATCTGCCAATCTTACCAGGGGGTTGCTGCTCATTGTTGCTGCTCCTCAGAGAATATTTTTATGTGCGTCAGCTGGAGTTTGTAATGATTTTAATTTTATCCAACTGATGAGCTGTTGATCGGCTTGTGGGTTAAATTCTTTAAATACATCTCCCAAAACCTAAGTATAGTTGTATTCATGATTTTTTACGGATAGGTCTGCCATTTGCTAGCGATTTTCTCCTCGGGAGACAGCGAGTAATAGGCGATCCATCATAGCACTTGAAAGTATTCGTTTGAGATAGCCAAATAGGTAGGTGGGGAAGGTGACATAGTAGCGGGGTTTGGCTTGCTTGCTTTCGAGTGCATGAATCACTTTTTTGACAACAGCATCTTCTGGTAAAGTGAAGGCTGTTGAATTTCCCTTCTTCGCTAGTCTCTTTTCAACTCCTTGATAATACTCTTTAAAGTGGCTGGATTCTGTATCGATGTTACGCTTGAATGCTGCATAAGCATTTTCACGAAAGCGGCTATGGATTGGGCCGGGCTCAATCAGTGAAATTTGGATGCCGCTACCTTCTAATTCCATTCGCAGCGTATCTGTGAGTCCTTCTAATGCATGTTTGCTGGCATTGTAAGCTCCTCGAAAGGGGAGGCTTGCGAAGCCTAAGACAGAGCTATTTTGAATAATTCGTCCATATCCTTGTGGGCGCATGACTTTGACCACCTGGCAAGTTAGCTCGTGGGTACCAAATAGATTGGTTTCAAACTGTTTGCGGAGAACATCGCGTGTTAAATCTTCGACTGCACCAGGTTGGCCATAGGCTCCGTTGTTGAAGAGTCCATATAATTGGCCTCCACTCTCATTGAGTACTTGGCTTAAAGCTTTTTCAATCGATCTGGAATCATCTAGGTCTAAATGAAGACAGCGAATTCCCAGATTCTCAAGGATAGAGATATCTTTCTGTTGATGTACGGTAGCAAAGACCTGATAACCACGTTGATGCAACATTTTTGCGCAACGTAGGCCGATGCCGCTGGAGCAGCCGGTTATCAAAATGGATTTTTTAGAGACCTGAGACACGCATCAATTCCTAAATTTTTTCTATGATATCCCAATAATTTAGGTTGATGTAGTAAAGAAGATTCACTTACCATATGAAAAATGGGTAAATTCATTTCTTGCCCGGGATAGAGTATTGTTTTATCTTAGTAACAATGTATGGGAAAATATTGCTTTTTATGAGGCAGATCTAGGGTGTTCGTCTACACTTGGGAAGCGGGGACTGCGAAAGATTCTGCCAATATGAAGAAGTTAGCAAACTAACTAACACTTAAAGTTAGTTAGTTGCTAGAGGATTTATTTTTGCGCGGGCG
Source organism: Thiohalomonadales bacterium (assembly GCA_050295955.1). Lineage (GTDB taxonomy): Bacteria > Pseudomonadota > Gammaproteobacteria > RBG-16-57-12 > RBG-16-57-12 > JAFLJP01. Next base: position 41,402 of record JBNKQQ010000074.1, on the reverse strand, counting down.
ACCGATAGTGCGGTTGGGTAAACCATTTTCGTCGTAGCGCTCAGTCCATATCTCATGTGGGGCGATGCCGATTTTTTCGGCAATCGCTCGCTCCATACGAGGATATGGACGATCAAGGGCCAGTTTTGGGGCGTGACGACTCACTCCCAATTCTCTGGCTAGAGAGCTTAATGAATACCCAGCCAGCTCAAGTTGGTACTTGATCCAGGCACGGCGCTTATTTGGGTCTGTAGGAATATTCTTATCTTGCATGGCCATAACATAGCAATTAATTGCCAGAATGACAAGTGCTTTTGAGGTGGGTGGGATGTGATTGGGGAATTTTCCCCACTATATATTAGGAATAGGGTAGGAAAAAGCCTTGGATCACAAAGGTTTCTTTGGAAGTGGCAGGAAAGGGGTCAATATGGGAAGGGCAGATAGTAGCTTTAAAGAGCGCATGTCTATCGCTGCCAAATTGGCGGGAAATGCAACCGAACTTTCCCGCAGAACGGGGATATCTCGGCGCGCAATTGGTACCTATCTCTCTGGTGCCTCTGATCCAACTCGAGAGCGCTTGGTGTCGATTGCAAAGGCATCCGGGGTTAGTGTTGAGTGGCTAGCAACTGGCCGTGGGATGAATCCTGAACATGAGGCCCAGGCTAGAGTGAGTACTGGGACTGATGTGGACTGCCCCCTCTCTCCTGGATTGCAGGATGAGGTGCCAGTTCCATATCACACGGTCCAATCGGATAACTTTGCAGCCTCTGATTTAATGGGGATGGCAAGTCAGGCGATGTTGTATATGAAGGCAGAGACGTTAAGTCAGCTGAATTATACGGATATCTTTAATCTCCGTGCTGTCAGTATCGTTGGTGAGCGTGTAACGCCAGTTGGTGTTGGCAATACCCTGTTAATTGACTGTGGCGAGGGGGTCATGGAGCAGCAGGAGGCAGGGGTCTATTTGTTTCGCAAACAAGGCTCATTACGAGTGGCCATTGCATACCCGTATCAAAGCCGATATATCCGCATGATTTCATGTCCCGGTGAGGATGTGGCAGAGATCCTTGATCCGAGTCGTACAGATCTGGTGGTGTTGGGGCGCGTAATTTGGAGTTGCGGGAAAGTGTGAGTGCGCTGATCTTTATCTTGACATTATACGCTACAGTTTTTAGGCTATAGCCATTGATGCGCCGATTTGAATCTCAGCTTGCGGGCGCTTTATAAATGCAGCTAAAGCGGGCAGGACCTGCGGCAGCTTAAGCTGATGCGGGTTTTTTTATGTCCGCAAATCGAGCCACAATAGAACTGTTCGCCGATGGCGGAGTGAGGAGTTGTAAATGTCAGAGAACAATCAGGAATATGGCTTGGCCACTTTGGCGGTACGTGCTGGCCAGCATCGTACTAATGAAATGGAGCAAGGGGAGCCAATTTTTACCACTTCCAGCTACTGCTTTGAAAGCGCAGCACAAGCCGCTGCACGTTTCGGCGGCGAAGAGCCCGGTAATATCTATTCCCGATTTACCAACCCTACAGTGCGTACTTTTGAGGAACGTTTAGCTGCGATGGAGGGAGGGGAGTCTTGCGTCGCGACGGCATCAGGGATGGCTGCAATCCTTTCTACGTGTATGGCACTGCTTAAGGCGGGTGATCACATTGTGTCATCGCGCTCTATTTTTGGTACCACATCGGTATTATTCAACAACTATTTGGCTAAGTTCGGCGTTGAGACGACCTATGTCTCCCTGACTGATATGGAGGCTTGGCGTAGTGCGATTCGCCCGGAAACCAAGTTACTTTTCATGGAGACGCCCTCGAATCCATTAACGGATATCGCAGATATTAAAGCGCTTTCTGAGCTGGCTCATGCTAATGGCAGTTTGTTGGTGGTGGATAATTGTTTTTGTACGCCGGCGTTGCAGCAGCCATTAAAGTTGGGGGCAGATGTAGTAGTTCACTCTGCAACTAAGTATTTGGATGGGCAGGGACGTTGTATTGGCGGCGCTGTAGTGGGGTCTAAAGAGTTGGTTGGAACGGATGTATACGGATTTTTGCGTAGTGCCGGGCCAACAATGAGTCCATTTAATGCATGGGTATTCATGAAGGGTCTTGAAACTCTCAATATTCGGATGAAAGCCCATTGCGAAAACGCCTTAGCATTGGCCGAATGGCTCCAGGCACAGCCATCAGTAAAGCGAGTGTATTACCCAGGACTTGCCTCGCATCCTCAGCATGAGTTGGCCAAGCAACAGCAAAAGGGTTTTGGTGGTGTTTTGTCGTTCGAGCTAGGTGGTGGTAAAGAGGCGGCTTGGCGGGTAATTGATAGCACTCAGTTGCTTTCGATTACGGCTAACCTTGGCGATGCTAAGACCACAATTACCCATCCGGCAACAACGACACATGGTCGTATGGAAGAGGAAGTTCGTTTGGCTGCTGGTATTACTGATGGCTTGGTAAGGATTGCTGTCGGGCTAGAGGATATTGAAGATATCAAAGCTGATATTGCTAGGGGGTTGGTGTAAAGTCGTTTTATTTTATCCATGGCTTTGGTTTAGGGGAAATACGCCAAAGCCATGCTGAGTCTATAAAAAGTTTCAACTCATATTAAAGTATGCTAAGTTCTTGGCCGAGTTAAAGAGTATTATTGAAGCTGCCTTTTAAGGTCCCTACTCACTTTATTGAATTGCTTTGTAATTTGTGAACTATTACTCAGATAGTTTTGTCCCAGACCACTATTATGATTGAAAGGCAAATGTAACTAATGGGAGAAACAGTGTGAGAATGCGCAAACCTGATATCATGTCTGTTTTGGTGATCTCAATCCTGGCCGGTGTTGTACTGACCATGTTTGTCCAGGGTGGCGGTGAGCCAATCTCAAGTGCCCAGGCAAGTGAGAGCTATACTGCATCAATACAAGGCTGGGGTACGGTTCGCCCATACAAATAACAATTTGTGACTCAATAACCCATTACCTTCGCTATTTTTGCGAAAACCTCCGCTTTGCCCCACAATATAGGCTCATTCTCGACGTTGATTGAGCATTCATGAATTTACACGAATACCAAGCTAAACGATTACTTCGTGAGGCGGCTATCCCTGTACCTCAGGGGGAAGTTATTGATAGTCCTTCAGCAGCGATTGAGGCTGCGCGCCGTTTGGGAGGTGGAGAGTGGGTGCTTAAGGCCCAGATCCATGCTGGACAGCGGGCCTCTTCTGGTGGTGTCAGGTTGGTGAAGGGGCTTAAAGAGATCTCTCCTATTGTTAATTCACTGCTGGGGGAGCGCCTCGTTACACCCGAAAATGCGCCCACAGGGCAGCCTGTTAACCATCTGTTAATCGAAATCCCTTTTAGTGTTGAACATGCATATTATCTTGATTTAACACTGGATACGTACTGTGGACGTATGGTGTTTAATGCTGCACCCATTGCCTATAGTGAGTATATGGCTGAAACAGTGCCAGAAATGCTGCACCGTATTGAAATTGATCCAGCTTGTGGGTTGCAGCCATTTCAATGCCGGTCACTGGCGGTAAAACTGGGCATCCCCTCATCTGTTTGGAGGCAGTTCAGTCAATTAATTAACTCCATATATCAGCTATTTATTGATTGTGATTTTAGGCGAATTGTATTGAGCCCTTTGGCAATGGATAAAGAGGGAGAGTTTATGGTGCTGGATGCCAAGATTCAAATTGATGACAATGCCTTGTCTCGTCAACAGGCGTTGAAACAACTGGAAGATTTGAGTCAGGATGATTTTCAGCAAAAGCACAGGGATAGCAATGGCCTTAATTTTATCTCGCTAGGTGGAGATATCTGTTGTGTGGTGAATGGTAGTGGCTTGGCATTGGCAACATTGGATTTGATACATACCAAAGGTGGAGCGGTTTCCAACATGATTGATGTTGGCGATGGTGCAACGGCTGAGGAGTTGAGTCGCTCATTTCGACTTTTATGGGGAACCAGTCGAACGAGAGTTGTGTTGGTTAATGTGGTGGGGGGGATTGTTCGGTGTAATGTTGTGGCTGCTGGGATTATTGATGCTTTAGTCCAACAGGATATACATTGTCCTCTGGTAGTGCGTTTAGAAGGGAGTGGTGCTAAAGAGGGGAGGGAACTTTTTGAGGAGAGTGGCTTATCGGTCAATATGGTGACTGATGTGGATAATGCAATAAAAGCCGCTGTCGATTCGGTGCGTTACTAATAATGGCTATTCTAATTGATAGAAAAACACGCGTGCTCTGCCAGGGAATGACGGGGCAGGAAGGCTCTTATCATGCGGCAAAGTGCATTGCTTATGGGACTCAAGTGGTCGCGGGTGTAACACCTGGTAAGGGAGGAGGGCGCCATCTAAAGCGTCCGATTTTTGATACTGTAGAAGAGGCGGTTGAGGCCACGCAGGCTAATGCTTCAATGGTATTTGTCCCGCCGCTACAGGCTGCAGATGCAATATTAGAGGCGATTGATGCGGGAATTAAAACCATTGTCTGTATAACTCGGGGAATTCCTGTACATGACATGATTAAGGTGAAGTCCCTGGCGAATGAGTATGGTGTGAATTTGATAGGCCCTAACTCGCCAGGCTTAGTCAGTGCAGATGAGTGCAAGATGGGGATTATGCCTAGCTCTATTCATAAAAAAGGATCGATTGGCATTGTTTCTCGCTCTGATAGCTTAACCTATGAAGCGGTTTTGCAAACGACACAGATTGGTTTGGGGCAAACTACGACAGTCGGGGTGGGGAGTGACCCTATTCTGGGTATGGACTTTATTGATGTGATTAAGCTTTTTGAGCAGGACCGCCGCACTAAAGGGATCATATTGGTGGGGGAGATTTCAGGTGATCTTGAGGAACGTACTGCAACATATATTGCTGATGAGGTACGTAAGCCGATATTAAGCTATATTGCTGGCGTAACAGCACCCGCAGGCTTGCGAATGGGGCAATCAGGCGTTGTGTTGGAGCGTGGAATTGGTAGTGCTGCGAGTAAATGTGCGGCACTGGCCGAGGCGGGCGTTCAGATTGTACAGAGCCCAACTGAGTTGGGAGGGCGAATGCTGGAGTATTTTGAAGGTTAACAATGACGCAACAGAATGATCATATACGCATCGTGATGGCTCAGCTGAATATGCTGGTTGGTGATGTAGAAGGTAATGTTGAGAAGATGATTAATGCCGCGCAAAGTGCGCGGGATGAATTACATGGAGATGTGATTCTGTTCCCTGAACTGGCGATGACAGGTTACCCACCAGAAGACCTGTTGTTGAGGCCGGCGCTATATGAGCGAATTGGTGAAGGCCTGGCTAGGCTTAAACGAGAAATTTCAGGAATTGTGGCGATTGTAGGTTATCCCCGCAAGGCAACTGCGGGTACCTATAATGCAGTATCTGCAATTTGTGATGGTGAAATTGTTGCGACTACCCACAAACAATTCCTCCCTAATTACAGTGTGTTCGATGAAAAACGTTATTTTGTGAGCGATGAGCAGTCTCCAGCATTGATTGAGGTGAAGGGGGCTAAACTGGCGATGTTAGTGTGTGAGGATATCTGGAATCCTCTGCCTGCTGCCCAGGCTAAAGAGCAGGGTGCTGAACTGTTGTTGGTGTCCAATGCTTCACCTTACCATCAGAAAAAAGGTAATGAACGTATCGAGGTGGTTCGCCAGCGTATCGCAGAGACTCAATGTCCGGTGGTTTATACCAATTTGGTTGGTGGTCAGGATGAGTTAGTGTTTGATGGCGGTTCTTTCATGTTGGATCAGTATGGGGAGATTCTGCAGCAGGTTCCCGCCTTTGAGGAGGGATTATTTGTTGCTGAATTTGCTATCGGGCAGGGTGAGCTAATCGCGCAAAAGGGGACGATTGAGTCTCAATACCGTGAAGAGCGAGATATTTATCGTGCCTTGGTATTAGGTGTTCGTGATTATATTGAGAAGAATGGCTTTAATGGAGCGGTATTGGGTCTGTCTGGTGGTATCGATTCAGCACTGACACTGGCGATTGCTGTGGATGCTATTGGTGCAGATCGTGTGGAAGCTGTCATGATGCCCTCTCGCTATACTGCAGATATGAGTGTAGAAGATGCTGCCGAAGAGGCCAAAACGTTAGGGGTGGATTACCGGGTAATCACTATTGAACCGTTGTTTGATGCCTTTATGGCGAGTTTGGCAGGTGAGTTTGCAGGTACTCGAGTGGATACGACAGAGGAAAATATTCAGGCTCGCTGTCGCGGTGTGTTGTTGATGGCAATCTCCAATAAGATGGGCAAAATTGTTCTAACAACCGGAAATAAGAGTGAGATGGCGGTGGGGTATGCCACCCTTTATGGAGATATGGCTGGTGGTTTTGCAGTGCTTAAGGATGTTCCAAAGACGTTGGTTTATCGCTTGTCAGAGTATCGCAATAGCCTTTCTCCAGTGATTCCTCAGCGGGTAATTGATCGCCCCCCTTCGGCTGAATTGGCGCCAGATCAGAAGGATCAGGATAGCCTTCCGCCATATGATATTTTGGATGCGATACTAGAGCGCTATGTAGAGCAGGAGCAGTGTGTGGATGAGATCGTTGCTGCTGGCTTTGAGGAGCCGGTAGTGAAGAAGGTGATCCGTTTGGTAGATCTGAATGAGTATAAGCGTCGACAGGCAGCGCCAGGGGTGCGTGTTACGCGTCGAGCTTTTGGTCGTGACCGACGTTACCCTATCACATCGGCATACAATCGACGTAACTGTTGCCCGGTGAAGTAATGAGTTGGCAAGTCAGTTGTGTCTGTTATAAGCTGATTGTCACGCTACGATAATAATGAGGATAAGGCTGTGAAGAAGATTGAAGCAATCATTAAACCCTTTAAATTGGATGACGTGCGTGAAGCATTGTCAGATATCGGCGTCGCAGGAATGACGGCAACTGAAGTAAAGGGGTTTGGTCGTCAGAAAGGGCATACTGAGTTGTATCGTGGTGCAGAGTATGTAGTGGATTTTCTGCCGAAGGTGAAGATTGAGTTGGTAGTGGCAGATGATCTGGTTGATCGCTGTGTTGAGGCGATTTCAGATGCTGCCCGCACGGGTAAGATAGGTGATGGTAAGATCTTTGTATCACCGGTAGAGCACGCTCTGCGTATTCGTACTGGCGAGGAGGGGGATGAGGCGCTTTAATAAACCTCACCCCACTCAGGAAGTGGTTACCTAGAGTTGTGTAACCACTTCGCCGATTTGACGTCTAGATGAGAGTTCTGGTAGCTCAGCTGGGTAGCCAATGGATATTATGGCTACAGGAGTTAATTCCTTTTTAATTGATAGTACTTTCCCTACCTTCTCTTCATCAAAATGGCCAATCCACGTTGACCCAAGGCCTGCTGCTACAACAGCTAGCTGAGCATAAGCTGCAGCAATGGTTGTATCTTGCAATGCATAGAGTTGCTTGCCTCGTTCCCCAAACTCTTGCTCAGAGCGATTTGGATCACTACAAAATACCAAGCTGATAGGCGCTTCTTCGATAAAGTTTTGACCTTGAGTGGCATTTGCCAGCTCGCTACGTTTATCGGCCTCTTTCACTACGTAGATGTGATAGGCCTGTAGATCGCCGGCACTGGGTGCTGCGCAGGCGGTTTCCAGAATGGCGTGTAGTTTTTCCTCTTCAACCGGCATGTCTGCCTGGTACTTGCGGACCGAGTGGCGATGGCGAATGGTTGCAAATAGGTCCCACATGATGGTCGCTCCTCTAAACGTTATTCAACAGCTGCCTGAATTTGGTTATTTCAGGATGCTTAGGATAGTTGTGCTTAAGTACACTTAACGCATCTTCAGCCAAATCGTAATGTTTCAGGTTGAGATAGGCCTCGATCATTGCTGTCAGGGCATCCGCTGTTGCGGGGGTGCCATTAAATTTTTCCAATACTTCTTTACTACGGTTTACAGCGGCAATATAGGCACCGCGCTTGAGGTAGTATCGGGCAACGTGAACCTCATAGCGAGCCAGGCTGTTGCGTAGAAATTGCATCCGCTGTCTCGCATCGTCTACATACTGGCTGTCAGGGAAGCGGTTTACCAGTTCGGCAAAATAGTTGAAAGAGCGCTGTACTGATTCAGGGTCTCGTTTGGCAGGGTCAACGTCAAATAGATCATCCATAAAGCTGTCACGACTGTGGAAGTGGGCTAGACCACGTACGTAGTAGGCATAATCTACTTCAGGATGGGTAGGATAGAGCTTGATGAAACGGTCAGCGGTAGCGATGGCTGATTCCGGGTCACTGGCCTTGTAGTAGGCAAAGGCATTCATCATCATCGCTTGTTGGGTGAGCGGTTCGAAGGGGAAGCGACTCTCCATCATCTCGAAGTACTCGATTGCAAAGTTGTAATCTTCATGTTGGAGGGCATCTACGCCTTCATTATAAAGGCGTTCAACCGCCCACTTCTCTGGTAGGTCGGATTCAATACTGGCACAACCACTTAACCCTATTATTAGTATGGCAAAAAGAGTAAAAAATGATTTTTTTATGTCGGAATGCAGAAAATTACTCATCGAATGCTTTAAAATTGTCTGAACGAATACCCCAGTATATCCGATCCATGGCGCTGGGCGTATAGCCAATAAGGTTATTCACAGGAATTTTTCATGTCTGAAGTAGTGCAACTACAAGCAACCATCCCCGAGAATCTGGCCGGACGTCGCCTTGACCAAGCGCTGGCTGAGATTTTCCCTGATTACTCTCGCTCTCGTCTCAAGCAATGGCTGGAGGAAGGGTACATTCAAGTGGATGGAAAACAGCTGCGCCCCAAGGAGAAGGTCTGGGGTGGTGAAACGGTGGTGTTGGATGTGGTGATGACGCCGCAGCAAGAGTATGTGGCTCAGGAGATTCCACTGGATATCGTTTATGAGGATGAGCACTTATTGGTGATTAACAAGCCTGCTGGCTTGGTCGTGCATCCCGGTAGTGGTAATCCCGATGGCACGATGCTGAATGCCCTGCTGCACCATGCCCCTGGGCTGGTTAACATACCCAGAGCAGGGATTGTGCACCGTATCGATAAGGAGACGACGGGATTACTGGTAGTAGCCAAAACCCTACCGGCGCAGACGGCTTTGGTTGAGCAGTTGCAGGAGCGGGCTTTTGAGCGGGAGTATGATGCTGTTGCCGTGGGTGTAATGACAGCGGGTGGCCGAGTGGATGAGCCGATAGGGCGGCATCCAGTGGATCGTACACGCATGGCAGTTGTTCATAACGGCAAGGAGGCTGTGACCCACTATCGGGTGGCGGAGCGCTTCCGCGGTCACACATATATTAAAGTTAAGCTGGAGACTGGGCGCACTCATCAGATCCGGGTACATATGGCTTACCGCCAATATCCATTGGTGGGCGATCCAGTTTATGGCGGGCGACTGAAGTTTCCCAAAGGTTGTACTGAAGAGCTTCGCCAGGCATTGCAAGGGTTTAAACGTCAAGCACTCCATGCCAGTCGGCTTGGCTTAGTACATCCCGCTACGGGTGAATATATGGAGTGGCATGCGGAGCTACCCGAAGATATGCAGAGTCTGTTGGCGGTGTTACGAGAAGATAGTAAGGCGGAGTAGAGATGCTTCAAGAAAGCCTCCTTCTACCTGATTGGCCGGCACCTAATAGGGTGCGAGCTTACAGCACCACCCGTTGTGGTGGTGTCAGTATGGCACCTTTTAAGAGTCTGAATTTGGGTGATCATGTGGGGGATGATCCCGCAGCGGTAGCTGCGAACAGGCAGCACTTATGTGAGGCACTGCAACTCCCTAGTAAGCCTTTTTGGCTGCGTCAGGTGCATGGAACAGTGGTGTATCAGCTAACTGACATGGATGAAGGGGGGATTGAAGCCGATGGCAGTTTTACCCGGCAGTTGAATCGGGTATGTGTGGTGATGACGGCTGACTGTCTACCACTGCTGTTGTGTGATAGGGAAGGTAGTGTGGTTGCCGCCGTGCATGCGGGTTGGCGGGGACTGTATGCCGGTATTATCGAACAGGCGGTTACGCAGTTAGGTGTTAGTCCCAGCCGTTTGATGGCATGGTTAGGGCCTGCGATTGGTGCACAAGCCTTTGAAGTGGGTAGCGAGGTTCGAGAAGCTTTTCTGCAGCATGATGTGGCTGCCAATGAGGCTTTTATCCAGAAAGACAGTGACCATTGGTTGGCCGATCTTTATCTGCTGGCGCGACAGCGTCTAAGACAATCTGGTGTACAGGCGATCTATGGTGGCGAATTCTGTACCTATTACGATCCACAAAAATTTTTCTCTTATCGGCGTGACGTCCAAACTGGGCGTATGGCAACCCTAATCTATCTGAAGGAATGAAACGCCGATAGGCTTGAAAGATTTCTGACAGAAGAGGTGCTTTTCGCGTATGATTCAGCTCCCATTATTTTTAGCATTTAGGCATCTATGACCCTGCTATATATTGTTATATTCTGCCTGCTGGGCGGCCTGCTGAGCGTGGTCGTCGCTTCATCGATATTGTTGATTGGTGATAAGGCACAGCAGCGAATGCTGCCTCATTTGGTCAGTTTCGCTATTGGTGCCCTGCTGGGTGCCGCTTTTCTTGGTTTACTCCCTCATGCCTTGGAATCTTCCTATATAGAAGATAGTCACGACATTACGATGGCTGTGTTGTTTGGTCTATTGAGCTTCTTTCTGCTGGAGAAGATGGTGCTATGGCGTCATTGTCACTCTCACGAGTGTGAGGTGCATGGTGATGATGATCATAGTCATGACCATACCGCTCCAGCGGGTACTTTGGTAATTGTTGGTGATGGCATTCATAATCTGGTAGATGGTGTGCTGATTGCTGCGGCATTTCTGACTGATATCCATTTGGGAATTGTTACTGCTCTGGCGGTTGCTGCTCATGAGATACCTCAAGAAGTTGGGGATTTTGTTGTGCTGCTTAATAGTGGCTATAGCCGAGCTAAGGCATTATTGTTTAATGTGTTGAGCAGTCTTGGGACTGTGGTGGGTGGTATTGCAGCTTATTTTTCTCTGCAATTTGTGGAACCCGTGATTCCTTATGTTTTGGCTGTGGCAGCCGCGAGTTTTATTTACGTGGCAGTGGCAGACCTGATACCAACCTTGCACAAGCGTACCCACATGTCAGCGACCCTACAGCAGAGTGGCTTGATTGGGACGGGTATCTTGCTGATTTTTCTGGCCCATAGTACCTTGCATTAAAAGATAAGTTTTTAGGAGTGCGCGATGACAAAGTGGTACATGCTAACCCTGGTGGGCAAGGATCAATCCGGCATTGTAGCCAAAGTAACCTCAGCTCTCTATGAGGGGGGCTGTAATTTGGGGGAGGCCTCCATGGCACGTCTTGGGGGGAATTTCACCATTATGATGATGGTGTCCACCGATAAAGCTATCAAACAGCTCTCCGATTTGTTGGCGCCGGTGGTGGAGTCACTGGGGCTGCATCTGCATTTGGATCATATTGAAGGTAAACTGCATCAACATATGAGTGCAGATGTGGTGATTACCGTTTCTGGCGCGGACCGCAGTGGCATTGTTGCCCATGTTACTGGCGCGTTAGCAGAGGCGGGCTTGTCGATTCTGGATTTGAGCTCCGATGTGGCGGGAAGTGAAGACAAGCCTATCTATATTATGCAGATAGAGGGGCACGCTGCGGAAGGAGTGGAGGCTCTGACCTCTGCGCTTGAGATTATCAAGGCGGAAGGGGTTGATGTGAATCTGCAGGAAATTGATACGCTAATAGGGTAGGGGTATGGCTGTTCTAGATATTCTGACCTATCCGGATGAGACATTAAAGCAGCTCAGTGAACCGGTAAGCCAATTTGATGATGAGTTGCGCCAGTTTATTGCTGATTTGGACGAGACACGCCTTGCCGCACCGGGCTGCGTGGGCATTGCAGCACCTCAGGTGGGTCGCTTCCAACGTGTTGTGATTGTGGACCTTTCCAAGAATCGCAAGCCAGTAGAGAATCATGGCCACATGGTATTGATTAACCCAGAAATTACCCGCTGGGATGGCATGGAGGTGGGGCGCGAAGGGTGTCTTTCGGTACCTGATTTTACCGGAAATGTGATTCGCGCTACCGAGATCAGCCTCAAGGCAAATGATCCGCATGGTAACGAACTTCACTTTGAGTTTAGCGGTTTTGAGGCTCGTGCGGTGCAGCATGAGATGGATCATCTGGATGGATTGCTGTTTTTGGATCGTCTGGTCAGTCGGCACAACGATCTGTTTAAGCGCAAGGTATATAAAAGAAAAAAGAAATAAACGGCAGGGAGTTGAATGGAAACGAAAGGAATTAAAGGGTGGCTGTTGGTGTTGCTGATAGGGGTATTGCAGCTAACCGGTTGTGCAACGTATCGCCAGCAAGTAGCCGATGGCCTTAATCTGATGGAGCAGGGGCAGTATCAGCAAGCGATCAAGGAGATGTCCTCTCAATACAGTGATCGTAGTGATCAACTGCTTAAAGAGATGGAGCTGGGATTGCTCAATTATCTGGATGGACAATATCAGCAAGCGATTGAACATCTGGATCTGGCTGAGCGTATTGCTGATGAGCTCTACACCAAGCGCTTAAGTGATATGTTGCTGGTGGCGATGAGTAGTCCTCGCCAGGGACCCTATCGGGGCACCCAATTAGAGAAGGTATTTATCCACTACTACAAATCACTGGCCTACCTGCAATTGGCTCAGCATGATGGTAAGGATTACCAATCCTACCTGGATAAGGCGCGAGTGGAGACGCGACGCGTTGATATCTTGCTGTCAGAGATCGCCTTTACCAAAGGGGATTATGAGCAAGCCAAGGAAAAGCGGGAGCAGACCTTTGGTAAAATCCTGCGACTGTTTAGCCAGCTTAATAGTGGGCGCGATGCTCAGGACGAGCTGGAGTATCGGGAAGATGCCTATATTCGCTACCTGAACGGTATTATCTATGAAATCAATAGTGAGTATGATGATGCTCGCATTGCCTATCAAAAAGCCGCTACCCTTTATGAGCAGGGTTTTGCTAAACAACATGGCATTCCCCATGCGATGACCCAAGAAGCTTGGCTTTCCACTTTACGCATGATGAAACGAGCGGGTGGATATGGCAGCGAGCTTTCACGACTAAGTAACGAGAAGTTGGATGATGAGGGGCGCAAGGCATTGGATGCCTATGATGCCGAAAGTGCTCAACTCATTGTGATTCAGCATTTGGGGGTGATTCCTCACCGTGGTGAGATGAACCTGCATGCTCGCGTCAATCCTATCAACAAGGAGTTGGTGGTGAATGTAGTGGCGACGGGTGATCGCCATCAGCAGCAGGATCAGGTCGCTTGGTTCCAGGCACTTTATGCCGAGCGTGGGATTTTGGATTATCTGGTGAATTTCCATAATGGGGGAGTGATTGGCACCATCGAAGGGGTTTTCACCAAGAAAATTACCTTAAGTCCAATGTGGGACGTGGTGACGAAAATGGGAATTGATGAAGCGTGGGGAGGGATCGGAATCCGTCTTGCCGTCCCGTATTATCCCTCTAAAAAGGTGGCGTATCGCTCATCTAGCTTGATGGTAGATGGAAAGGCTCAGGGTGAATTGGTGATGTCTCAGTCCTTGGCCGCTATGGCGGTAAACGAACAGATTCTGCATGCCAGCAGTGACTTCAATGAGGCTCTGGCACGTGAAGGGGTGAAAAACTTGATGGCTTATCAATTGGGCAATGGTGTGGGGAGTGAATTTGGCTTGGGCGGCTTGATGGGAAGTCTGAGTAAGCTGGCGACCGCAGCCACTGTTCAGGCTGAGAGTCGTAACTGGCTTACGCTGCCTAGTGAGATCCGTCTGAAGCGGGTTTTCTTACCTGCGGGTGAACATCAGGTGACACTGTTAACCTCGGGGGAGAGTGGCCCATATGCCAAGCAGGATTTTAAAGTGAATCTAGCGGCAGGAGGGAGTCATCTATTGATGCCTCGAACCATTAATCATAGGCTTGAGCAGCAACAGCCAACGTTTTATCGTATCGATAATTAAGGAAAGGGGAGCGAAATGAATAAAAAAGTATTGATGATGATTGTTGCATCACTTTGTGTGACTGGCCTAAGTGGTTGCGGGACAACGACGGTCAAACGAGTTGATACTCAGGAAGAGGTTGCGCTGACGGATCGCTGGAATGATACGGATTCACGTTTGGTCGCAGAAGAGATGATAGAGGATATGCTCGGCTTCCCCTGGCTGAAGCGCTTCCAGCAAAATCATGGATCCACCTATCCCACCATTACCATTCAACATGTTCAAAATAAGAGCCATGAGCATATTGCGGTCGATACCTTTGTGAATGACCTGAAACGCAGCATTATTCGTAGTGGTGTGGCGGACTTTATTGTCAGTGGTGCCGAACGTGAGCGTGTGCGTGAAGAGATGAAGCAGCAGGATATTTATGCCAGTGATGAAAGCCGCCTGGAGATGGGGCAGGAACAGGGGGCAAACTTTGCACTCTCTGGTACCATCAACTCCATGGTGGACAGCTTGGATGGCAAGCGGGTGACCTTCTATCAGGTGGATCTGAAATTGATCGACATGCAGAGCACCCGTGAGGTATGGAATGGCCAGAAGAAGATCAAAAAATATCAGGAGCGCAGCAGTTTCGGACTGTAGGGGGCAATGATGAGATATGCGTTGATCCTGTTGCTCTCCTATGCGCTTGTTGCTTGTATGGGGAATGGCTCGCGTCCGGCTTCCGACAGCGGTGGTGTTTCCGATGAATCTTCTGCGATGCCAGGCTGGGTTTTAAATCCACCTCAACAGCGGGATGCATTATTTGGAGTTGGTTCGGCGGATGTTTTCTCCAGCCTGGAGACTGCCCAGAGCCGTGCCAAAGAGGTGGCAGTTTCTAACCTGATGCAGCAGATTCAGGTAGAGGTGGAGGCGCAAAGCGAAGCAAAAATTGAGCAGCGCGAGGATAGCAAGAGTGGCTATCAGTTTGCACAAAGCCTGCACCAGGAGATTCGCACTCGTGTACCTAAAATGAGCTTCTCTTTCCTTGAGCCTGTTGAGAGCTACCATGACACGCAGCATAAGCAGATTTATGTATTAGTTCGCCTGGATGTGGAAAAGGAGCTACAGGCTGCGATGAAGCGGGCCAAAGAGCTGGAGCAGACTGCAGAAAAGCATGCCGCTCAGGTGATGTCTACTGATAGCGATGCCTACCAGCGTATCCAGCAGGCTGCTAAGGTTTTGCTGGCGTTAGAGTCCCGACGTCAGCTGCATTTTTTTGCACTACAGTTGGAGCCCAATAGTGCAGGGTTGCCAGTTCCCGCCAAACTTGATTCCCTGGAGCGTGAAGTATTGCAGGCCCTGGCAACTTTGGAGGTGTCTATTTCTCCTCTGAATGGACAGGGGGTAGACGTTACTATTAGTCAGGCAATGACTGAGCAGCTTAC
This sequence comes from Thiohalomonadales bacterium, assembly GCA_050295955.1. GTDB lineage: Bacteria > Pseudomonadota > Gammaproteobacteria > RBG-16-57-12 > RBG-16-57-12 > JAFLJP01. The sequence continues at coordinate 26,027 of JBNKQQ010000074.1, read as the reverse complement.
TAAGCGAGGCTTGCGGGTATCAGAGAAGGGGCGGTTGCAGGTCAAGTACCGTCTCAAGCAGATCAATCGCTATGATAATGACACTTTCTTTGTCACGATCGAAGGGATGGTCGAATTGCAGGACGCCAAGGGTAAGGTGGTGCGCAGTATCAAATCCTCAGCCCGAGGGGTTTCTGCTGACGAGGCAGCAGCAGTGCTCCGTGCTCTGAATAAGTTGGGGGCCAAAGTGGCGGATGAGGTGGTTGAGGTATTGTTTAGTGGGGCTAAGTAAGCGCTCTACTATGGAATCTGTTTAAGACGCTCTTCCTGAATTGTCTGTATATTGCGAGCTTGGTCGATTACCTCTTTCACCTTCTGTGGATCGGTAAACGGTGTCAGCGGTGAGATGTTGGCAGTCGGTGCTGGATCCGCTTTGGGTTTCTCCTCGGGTAGTGGTAGCTTGGGTGTGACCATCTTCATGGTCTGCACACCTGAAATCTCACTGATCTCATAAGCCCCCTCGCTAGGTGGTTTATCACCAAACTGCCAGTTGCCGCTACTATCTCGCCATTTATAAACCGTAGTGGGCTGCGCAGGTTGGGGCTCCTCCTTGAATGTATTGGTGATAGATTTCGGAAAGCCTAGATCTAACTCATCCCACTTTTCAATTAGGTAGTTACCACCAATAACAGCACCTGCAGAAATCAATATTCCGATAGTGAAAAATCCAGAACGCATTAGAAGGTCCTTCCATCCCAGCCCCACAAGTGACGGGCAGGATTGCTAAATTCGATATAGATGCGGTTGCTTGGAATATCCAACTGTTGTTGGATGAGATTGCAGAGCTGCGAAGAGAAATCGGCGCTTTGTGTTTCAGGTAGTCCCAGGCTCTTTAACTCCAATAGTGCACAGGGATCCATGTTGCCACCGAACATCATCGCTTCGCCCGCTAATACTTGTACCATGACATAACTTTCCGGTTTGCCAAGCATTGCGGCTGTTGCAGACGAAGCCTTGCAGAGTAAGTTCTGTTGTTGTTCCTGGGTAAGGGGTTGGTTAGTGCGAATGGTTAATAGTGGCATTGTGTGCTCGCTTCATCTTGATTGTGGGTAGTGATTGCCAGCCGGTTGGTTTTTGCAAAATTCATGATGTAGATAAACATTTCGGGATTGTGATTCTCCACTTTGCTATCCACCGCTATACACTTAATGCCATCGATAGTGGTTGGGTGAAGTAGTGGAGAGTAGTTGATGCGGTGGTCCTGGCCAAATGTGGAGAGCGCACCACACATTCGCTCAGCCCAGTCACTGGGGCGAAACTTATGCCCATCTTCAGTGATGCCTTTGATAATAATCTTTTCACTCATACCGGTTGCGAATTTTGCGGCCATTATTTTGATAAGTCATAGTATTATCGCGCAATGAGCTTGATTCTGTATAGGTTTGTTTGAACTTCGAAAGTGTGCGTTTGTGACTTATTTAGGTATAATCGCCGATCCGGGCTGTCTGTATAGCCCAAAGAGTTAACTAACGGGAGAGTGAGCGTGGAATTAACAGGTGCCGAAATCCTTTGTCAGGCATTAGCCGATGAGGGGGTGGAATTCCTATTTGGTTACCCTGGTGGGGCCGTTCTGCATATCTACGATGCAATCTACAAGCAGGAGAAGGTGCAACATATTCTGGTGCGCCATGAACAAGCAGCAACTCACGCCGCAGATGGCTATGCTCGCTCAACCGGTAAACCTGGCGTGGTGCTGGTGACCTCTGGTCCGGGAGCAACCAATGCTGTGACAGGTATTGCGACAGCTTATATGGATTCCATTCCGATGGTGGTAATTACGGGTCAGGTGCCCAGTAATATGATCGGCAATGATGCATTCCAAGAGGTAGACTCTGTCGGGATTACTCGTCCCTGCGTAAAGCACAATTTCTTAGTGAAGGATGTGAACGATCTGGCTGAAATAGTCAAGAAGGCGTTTCATATTGCCACTACAGGCCGCCCAGGCCCGGTACTGATTGATATACCTAAGGATGTTACCGCCCATAAGTGTGAGTACAAATATCCCAAGAAGGTAGATATTCGTTCTTATAATCCAGTCACCAAGGGGCACCCCAAGCAAATTAAGAAGGCTGTTGAGTTAATGCTCGAGGCCAGGCGTCCGGTTATCTACACCGGAGGTGGTGTGGTGCTAGATGATGCCGCCAAGCAGCTGATAGAGCTGGCGCGCAAACTGAATTTCCCCGTGACCAATACCCTGATGGGCTTGGGGGCTTATCCAGCTACTGATCGCCAATTCCTCGGTATGCTAGGGATGCATGGCACCTACGAAGCTAATATGTCTATGCATCACACTGATGTGCTAATTGCTATTGGCGCACGCTTTGATGACCGAGTGACAGGCAATATTGAGAAATTCTGCCCAGATGCCCGCATTATTCACGTGGATGTAGACCCTGCCTCCATCTCTAAAAATGTTATCGTGGATGTGCCCATCGTAGGGATGGTTGGCTCAGTGCTCAAAGACATGCTCAAAGTATTGAAAGAGCTAGAGCAGCCTACAGAGCAGAAAGAGGCGCTGGTGGAGTGGTGGAAGCAGATTGATGAATGGCGCTCCATGGATTGCTTGAAGTACACTCAAAACGATGATGTGATCAAGCCCCAGTATGTCGTTGAGAAACTATGGGAGCTGACTGGCGGAGATGCATTTGTCTGCTCTGATGTGGGTCAGCATCAGATGTTTGCTGCGCAGTATTATAAGTTTGATAAGCCACGTCGCTGGATCAATTCCGGTGGTTTGGGCACCATGGGCTTTGGCTTACCTGCGGCGATGGGGGTTCAGTTTGCCCATCCCGATGCTACGGTGGCTTGCGTTACCGGCGAGGGGAGTATTCAAATGAATATTCAGGAACTCTCCACCTGCTTGCAGTACGGCTTGCCGATCAAGGTTATTAGTTTGAATAACCGCTATCTGGGTATGGTGCGTCAATGGCAGGAGTTCTTCTATCAAAGTCGTTACTCTATGTCATACATGGAGGCGCTGCCCAATTTCTCTGCGCTGGCTGAAAGCTATGGTCATGTGGGGATGCGTATTGAAAAACCCAGTGATGTGGAAGGTGCGCTAAAAGAGGCATTGGCGATGAAGGATCGCTTGGTATTTATGGATTTTGTCACTGACCAGACCGAGAATGTATATCCGATGATTCCAGCGGGTGCCGGTCTTAATGAAATGATTTTGGTGTAACTATGCGGCATATCATATCGATTTTGCTAGAAAATGAAGCGGGCGCGTTGTCACGTGTTGCAGGGCTCTTCTCTGCTCGCGGTTATAATATTGAGTCACTGACTGTCGCACCAACAGAAGATCCATCCCTGTCGCGTATGACATTGGTTACCCGTGGCTCAGATCAGATTATCGAGCAGATCACCAAGCAGCTGAATAAGTTGATTGAGGTGGTTAAACTGATTGATCTGACTGAGGGGGAGCATGTTGAGCGTGAATTGATGCTGATAAAGGTGACTGTAGCGGATAGCATTGCGCGGGATGAGGTAAAACGTCTGGTTGATATCTTCCGAGGCAACATTATTGATGTCACATCAACTACTTACACTATTGAGATGACGGGGCCTGGGGATAAACTGGATGCCTTTATCGCAGCTCTCGCTGATACCCCGATACTGGAAACAGTGCGCTCTGGTGTATCCGGTATTTCACGGGGCGAGAAATCTCTCCATATTTAGTATATAATGCCGCTCATTGAGCCCTTGCTCATGGGTGAACTATGATTAGGAAAAGGTAATATAATGTCTCTGAACATCTACTACGATAAAGATTGTAACCTTGAAATCATCAAGGGTATGAAAGTAGCCATTATCGGTTACGGTTCTCAAGGCCATGCACATGCTAATAACCTGAAAGACTCAGGTGTGGATGTGACTGTCGGTCTGCGCGCTGGTTCTTCTTCTATTGCTAAGGCAGAAGCGTGTGGCTTGAAAGTGGCTCCAGTAGAAGAGGCAATTAAAGCGTCTGATCTGGTGATGATTCTGACTCCTGATGAGTTCCAAGGTCAGCTGTATAAAGAAGAGATTGAGCCTAACCTGAAAGAAGGTGCAGTGTTGGCTTTCGCTCATGGTTTCTCAATCATCTACAACCAGATCATTCCTCGTAAAGATCTGGACGTTATCATGATCGCACCTAAGGCACCTGGTCACACTGTACGCTCTGAATTTGTTAAGGGTGGCGGTATTCCTGACCTGATCGCTGTAGAGCAAGATGCGTCTGGTAAAGCAAAAGATATCGCACTGTCTTACGCTAGTGGCGTAGGTGGCGGTCGTACCGGTATCATCGAAACTACCTTCCGCGATGAGTGTGAAACTGACCTGTTCGGTGAGCAAGCGGTTCTGTGTGGTGGTGCGGTTGAGCTGGTTAAAGCTGGCTTCGAAACTCTGGTTGAAGCGGGTTATGCACCTGAGATGGCATACTTCGAGTGTCTGCATGAGCTGAAGCTGATCGTTGACCTGATGTACGAAGGTGGTATCGCTAACATGAACTACTCCATCTCTAATAATGCAGAGTATGGTGAGTATGTGACTGGTCCACGCGTTATCAACGAAGAGTCTCGTTGGGCAATGCGTGAGGCGCTGAAGAATATTCAGGAAGGTAAATACGCTAAGCAATTTATCCTGGAAGGCCAAGCTGGCTATCCAGAGATGACTGCAATGCGTCGCCTTAATGCAGAGCACCCAATCGAAGAGACTGGGGCTAAGCTGCGTGCGATGATGCCGTGGATTCAAAAGATTGTAGATAAGAACAAGAACTAATTCTTGAACTAATTGAAAGGAAAGGGGAAGTCGTGAGAACGACTTCCCCTTTTTGACGTTATGGCATTGAAAAGCACACCTATTGCAGATGAAGGGCGCTTGCTCATTACTTTAGTGATGACGGCAGCATTGCTCTGTCTGATGTTTTTGCATCCACTCTATTCATTACCTCTTTGGCTAATGGGGAGTTTTTTGTTATTTCTTTACCGAGATCCTGCTCGAAAGGTACCGGCTTCTCCTTTGGGGATAGTTGCCGCGGCTGATGGAACAGTTGTTAGAATTGAGGTGCTCAGGGATGAATTATTGGAGAGGGATGCTGTTTGTATCAGTATCAAGCTCAATTTGCTGGGACCTTATATTATACGCAGCCCCATTGAGGGCAAGGTGTTACGTCAATGGAAGCGAGTGGGGGATTGTCACTATGCCCAGTGGGTACAAACCGATGAGCAAGATGATGTGTTGATGGCGCTGCGGGCTGGTATCGTTAAACTCCCTCTGTCGTGTCGTGTGGCGGCAGGTGAGCGTATTGGGCAGGGAGCTCGTTGCGGAGTGCTATTATTTGGTCGGATGTTGGATCTGTATTTGCCGGTGAATAGTTTGGTTTCTGTGAAAAAGGGTGACAAGGTGAAGGCAGGAGAGGATATACTTGCTACACTGGTGCACATCAAACAATAAAATGGGAAAAGATCTTATGGATCAATCAGCTGAAGGGGCGATAAAACGTCGGCGCGGAATCTATCTTCTGCCCAATCTTTTTACCACTGCATGCCTCTTTTCCGGTTTTTTTGCCATCGTTTCTGCCATTAATGGCAAATTTGAGATAGCGGCAATGGCAATCTTTATTGCCATGGTGTTGGATGGCCTGGATGGGCGGGTAGCTCGCCTTACCAATACGCAAAGTGATTTTGGTGCCCAATATGATAGCTTGGCAGACATGATCTCCTTTGGGTTGGCTCCGGCACTGGTGGTGTATCTATGGGCACTTTCTGGCTTGGGCAAGTTGGGTTGGCTGGTTGCCTTCATATATGTGGCGGGTGGTGCGCTTCGCTTAGCACGGTTTAATACTCAGGTGGGTGTTGCCGATAAGCGCTATTTTCAGGGGCTTGCCAGCCCAGCAGCGGCCGCAGTCGTGGCAGGTATGGTTTGGGTGGCTCAGGATATGGGATGGGAAGCTCAAGCACTGGCAGTGCCAGCCTTTGTGTTAACACTGGCAGCAGGCCTATTGATGGTGAGTAATGTTCGCTATCGCAGTTTTAAGGATATCGATCTGAAAGGGAAGGTACCCTTCTTTACAATTCTGGTCGTGGTGTTGATTTTTGTCTCTATTGCTGTTGATCCTCCATTGGTACTCTTTTTGGTTTTTTTGAGTTATGCGGCGTCCGGCCTGATCGGCACGGTATTAGGACGTAATCGTTTACAAACCAAGGCGAGTGACCCCAAAGAGTCAGAAGATAATGGGACAACCCCAGAGTCGTAGGGCTTGGCAAATGGAGCGTAAAAGGCTATAGTCGATTTCAGAACTGATCTGAATTATTGGAAACATGACACACTGCACTGCTAACTCACAAATAGCTTTTGCGGATGCGCTCAATGCGCAGGCTGTGTCACGCCCTCTCTCTCTGCTAGCCTCTCTGCTGCGACTACTGCCGCTGTGCGGCAGATAATCCTACTACAGCCATTTTATATGGCACGAATCCCAGACTATAAAACCACGACTAAGGTGTCGTGACACGCAAGAATTCGATTGTGGAGTTATACCATGAGTGACAATTTGATTATTTTTGATACCACCTTGCGCGATGGTGAGCAGAGCCCCGGCGCATCAATGACTAAAGATGAAAAGGTGCGTATTGCTAAGTTATTAGAGCGCATGCGCGTTGATGTGATTGAAGCGGGCTTTCCCCGTGCCAGTAAAGGGGATTTTGAGGCTGTACAGGCTGTTGCCCGAGCGATTAAGGATAGCACTATCTGTGGTTTGGCTCGTGCCTTGGACGCCGATATTGATACCGCGGGAGAGGCATTAAAGGAAGCTAACTCCAGCCGTATTCATACTTTTATTGCAACTTCTCCTATTCACATGGAGAAAAAGTTGCGTATGACCCCCGATCAGGTCGTCGAGCAGGCCGTACATGCCGTTAAGCGTGCTCGTAACTGGACCAGTAATGTAGAGTTTTCGCCCGAAGATGCTGGTCGTTCAGAGTTGGATTTCCTGTGTCGCATTATTGAGGCCGTTATTGATGCTGGTGCCAGCACAATTAATATTCCAGATACCGTGGGCTATAACGTCCCTCAGCAGTTTGGTGAGCTGATTAAAAACTTAATCGAGCGTGTACCTAACTCTGATAAAGCAGTTTTTTCTGTGCATTGCCATAATGATTTGGGCTTGGCGGTAGCGAACTCTCTGTCGGCGGTTATGAATGGTGCTCGCCAAGTAGAGTGCACTATCAATGGTCTGGGTGAGCGTGCCGGAAATGCTTCATTGGAAGAGGTAGTGATGGGTATTCGCACTCGTCAGGATATCTTCCCTTGTGATACCAATATTGACACGATTCATATCGTACCTACCTCCCGTTTGGTTTCCAGCATTACAGGCTTTGCGGTGCAGCCAAATAAAGCGATTGTTGGGGCTAATGCTTTTGCTCATGAGTCGGGAATTCACCAAGATGGTGTACTGAAAAACCGAGAAACCTACGAAATTATGTGCGCAGAAGATGTGGGCTGGTCAGCTAACCGTATGGTGTTGGGTAAGCACTCTGGTCGTAATGCCTTCCGTACCCGTATGCAGGAGCTGGGTGTCACTTTTACTTCCGAAGAGGAGCTGAATGATACCTTTGCTCGTTTCAAGGATCTGGCAGATAAGAAGCATGAAATCTATGATGAGGATCTGCAATCCCTGGTGACTGAGACCAAAACTGAGGCGGTGAATGAACGCTTCAAGTTGGTCTCTATGCGTGTCTGTTCAGAAACTGGCGAAACACCTGAAGCGAATGTAACTATTACAATCTCGGGTGAGGAGCATAGCGGTCGTTCTCAGGGAAGTGGTCCGGTGGATGCCACTTTCAAGGCTATTGAGTCAATGGTAAATAGCCAGACCGAATTGCAGCTCTATTCGGTTAATGCAATTACCAGCGGTACTGATGCACAGGGTGAAGTAACGGTTCGTTTGGAAAAGGCGGGTCGTATCGTTAATGGACAGGGAGCGGATATCGATATCGTTATTGCTTCCGCCAAGGCATATCTCAATGCTTTGGACAAGATCATGGCTTCTGAAGAGCGAGCTCACCCGCAGGTGTAAGCATGTCGCAACGTCAGCAACAGTATCTGGATGCTATGGGTATTACTCTCTGGCAGCGGCGTAACAAGCCGTTGCCGGAGGTTGTTGACGTAGTAAATAGCCAAGCAGTTGAGACCTCGCCACAGCTGGTAGATTTATCGCCACCTCCTCAGGTGCTAGAGGAGCCGCCGACTGATGCCTCTCCACTACAGATAACTCCGCTTATCGAAACCTCTGCCGTGACTGAAATTCAGGTGCCCCTTTCGCCAAATGTTTCTGAGATGGATTGGCCAACCCTACATCAGCAAGTCGCCAACTGCCAACAGTGTGACTTGCGGGCAGGTTGTACTCAAACGGTTTTTGGTGTGGGGAATCCACAGGCAGATATTATGTTCATTGGTGAGGCGCCAGGGGCTGAAGAGGATCGCCAAGGTGAGCCTTTTGTTGGCCGGGCTGGTCGTTTATTGAATGAAATGTTGCGAGCCCTTAAGCTGCAGAGACATGAGGTCTATATCGCTAATGTCATTAAATGTCGTCCGCCTGGAAATCGAGACCCTCATATCAATGAAGTGGCTCATTGTGAGCCCTATTTAAAGCGTCAAGTGGAATTGGTTCAGCCTAAAGTGATGGTGGCACTGGGGCGCATTGCTGCGCAGAATCTCCTTAAGTCGGAGCAGAGCCTGGGCAAGATGCGTAATCAAGTTTTTCACTATGGTGAAGGGCAGACGCCTGTGGTTGTTACCTATCATCCCGCATATCTACTCCGCAATCCTATTGATAAACGCAAGGCGTGGCAGGACCTCTGCCGTATTCAGGCTATAAGCATAAGTAAGCAGGTTGATTGATTAATGGTGAGTGAACAACTGCCCAAAGGGCGGATTCGTGCCATGAGAGAGGATGAGGTGCCAGCGATCGCAGCCATTGATGATCGTGCCTATCCTGTCGCTTGGAGTGAGCAAATTTTTCGAGACTGTCTCAAGGCAAAATATCACTGCCTGGTCTATGAAGGTAATGAAGGAATATTAGGCTACGCAGTGCTCTCTATTGCTGTTGGTGAGGCACATATTCTGAACATCTGTATTGTCCCTGAATTACAAGGGAAGGGGCTGGGGCGTGACTTGCTCAATTATTTGATGGCGCTTTCCAGTGAGAAGCAGGTGGAGACCATATTTCTTGAGGTACGTTTATCCAATGAGCCTGCTCGACACCTATATGATCGAGTAGGCTTTAACGAAGTGGGTATCCGCAAGAATTATTATCCCGATGGTAAGGGCGGCCGGGAAGATGCGATGGTTCTGGCGATGAATCTGTTATGAGTGAGCAGCAACTTCCACCTGCTATTTTCCTGTTGGGACCAACCGCAACGGGAAAAACCGATATCGCTATGAAATTGGTGGAGAAGCTCCCTTGTGAAATTATCAGTGTCGATTCTGCCCTGATATACCGCGGTATGAATATTGGGAGTGCCAAGCCCAGTGCGGAAGAACTTGCCAGGGCGCCACATCGCTTGATCGATATTCTTGATCCAACTGAGAGTTATTCTGCGGCAGATTTTCGTGATGATGCGTTGCGGGAGATGGCAAGTATAACAGCGCAAGGACGGATTCCTCTATTAGTCGGGGGGACGATGCTCTACTACCGTACCCTTGAATACGGCTTATCAGAGCTGCCCTCCGCCGATCCTGAGGTACGTCAACGTTTGGAGCGGCAGGCTGAACTCCATGGCTGGCAGTGGATGCATGACCGGCTGAGGGATGTGGATCCGATTGCTGCTGAGAGGATTCATCCTAATGATCCGCAACGTTTGCAGCGGGCGTTGGAGATTTATGAGATCAGTGGTCAGACCATGACTGAGTTGATGGCCAAGCAGACACAGCACCAACTCCCGTATCGCCTTATCAAGATAGGCTTGATGCCCAGTGACCGGCAGTGGTTAAGGGATCGTGTTGCACTTCGTTTTCGGCAGATGTTGGAGGGAGGGCTGATTGACGAGGTAGAGTGCTTAAGGCGAAATCCTGAGCTGAATCTTTCCCTGCCTTCCATGCGCTGTGTTGGATACCGTCAGGTGTGGGAATATCTCGATGGGGAATATGATTATGAGGCGCTGTATGAGAAGGGGGTTGTGGCAACCCGCCAGTTGGCCAAGCGCCAGATGACTTGGATGCGTTCAGATAAGGCATTGAATTTTTTTGATCCCCAAGACCCTGAAGTATTTGAATCAGTATTGAAATTCTTGGAGAACGCCACTATATAGTGATAAGGTGTGTAAAAAGCCATGATGTGGAGGCTTTTTTGTGACCCGTCGACAGACTTCTTGTGTCGACTGGATTGTTGTCGCAGGGATAGCTAGTAGTCTAAATCTAATAATAAGTATAAGGAGAAAACCATGAGTAAAGGGCAATCACTACAAGACCCTTTTTTGAACACGCTACGCAAGGAGCGTATCCCAGTTTCAATTTACTTGGTAAACGGCATCAAGTTGCAAGGACAGATCGATTCTTTTGATCAATTTGTGGTATTGCTGAAGAACAGCGTAAATCAGATGATCTACAAGCACGCGATTTCCACTGTAGTGCCTTCTCGCCCGGTAAAAATGCCATCAGCCAATGCTCCACAAGGTGATGATGGTAATCACTGATTTATTTTTCGCATCTAGTGTGGAGGTAGCCGTTGTTTGAGCGCCCGAAAGCGGGCGAGCGCGCAGTATTAGTCCATATCGATATCGCCGGAACCATGGGCGAAGAAGATTTGGATGAGTTCCACGAGCTTGTTGTCTCCGCAGGTGCTGAACCGGTCGCTATCGTGACCGGTTCTCGCCACACCCCTGATCCCAAATACTATATAGGCACCGGTAAGGCCGATGAGATCGCACAAGTGGTCATCGCCGAAGAGGCTGAAGTGGTGCTGTTTAATCACGCCCTCTCTCCTGGGCAAGAGCGTAATCTTGAGCGGTTGCTGAAGTGTCGTGTGTTGGACCGAACCGGTCTGATACTGGATATTTTTGCCCAACGAGCTCAATCTCATGAGGGACGTTTACAAGTTGAACTAGCTCAGCTAAAGCACCTCTCTACACGTCTGGTACGTGGCTGGACTCACCTTGAACGCCAAAAAGGGGGGATAGGTTTGCGAGGTCCTGGGGAAACTCAGCTGGAGACTGATCGCCGTTTGCTGGCTGAGCGAATTAAGCAGTTGCATAAGCGGTTGGAGAAGGTGCAGCGTCGCCGCGAACAGAGCCGTAAGGCGCGTAAAAAGGCAGAGTTGCCGACCGTCTCTTTGGTCGGTTATACCAATGCCGGTAAATCAACACTGTTCAACCTCCTGACAGAGTCCGGTGTTTATGCGGCAGATCAACTGTTCGCTACTCTGGACCCTACCTTCCGCCGTCTTGAGTTACCCCAATCTGGGGCGGCGATTTTGGCTGATACGGTAGGTTTTATCCGTCATCTACCCCATGACCTAGTTGCGGCCTTCCAATCCACATTGGAAGAGAGTCGTAATGCCCAGCTTCTGCTACATGTGATTGATAGCCACAACCCTGAACGTCATACCATGATTGAGCAGGTAAACCTAGTGCTTAAAGAGATTGGTGCGAATGAAGTGCCACAGATTGAGGTATTTAATAAGATTGATCTGTTGGAGGGGGAGTCTCCACATATCGATCGGGATGAAGAGGGAAGAGTACGTCGGGTTTGGGTCTCAGCACAAAGCGACTTAGGTATGGAGCTACTGCTGGAGGCAATTGCTGAGCAGTTCCGCGACCAGCGGGTACACCGCTGGCTACAACTTCCCCCCTCTGCTGGGAAGCTCCGCGCCAAACTTTTTGCCTTGGAAGCCGTCTGTAAGGAGGAGTTTGGTGAGCATGGAGAGTGGCGGCTAGAGGTGGATATGGAGCTGCGGGATTTTGAAGCACTACAGCGGCAGGGATTGCTTAACGAGCAAATGATAATCGATCATTAATCCCTAATGGGTTGCTATCCCCTGGTAAGGACTCTAAAATTCGGATTCCATGTACGGTAAAAATACGTAATAACAAGATTTCAAAATATTTGGATGGAGAGATATATGGCCTGGAATGAACCGGGTGGTGGTAAACAAGACCCATGGGGCGGCAACCGTGGTAATGGCGGTGGTGGCAATAATGACCAGGGCCCGCCAGACCTAGATGAAGTAGTACGTAAACTCCAGGAAAAACTGGGTGGTATCTTCGGAGGTGGCAAAGGCGGTAGTTCCACCAGCCGTAGCGAAGGTAATGGTGCCGGTGGTTTATTGGTTCTATTGTTGGTAGCGATCATCGGCTGGTCTCTTTACGATTCCGTCCACGTTATTCAGCCTGCTGAGCGGGGCGTGGTAATGGTGTTTGGTAAGTACAGCAAAACCATGAATCCTGGTCTGCAGTTTGCTCCACCTCGTCCATTTGGTCAGGTTATTCGTGTTGATGTGGAGCAAAAGCGTATAGCCGAGATTGGCTATCGTTCAGGAGGCCGCGGAGACAGTACTAACAATCGTGAATCCCTCATGCTGACTCAGGATGAGAATATTGTTGATATTCAATTGGCCGTCCAATACCAAGTGAAGAGTGCTAGCGATTATGTCTTCAATGTTGCCAATCCAGATCTGACGCTTCATGAAGTGACCGAGAGTGTGTTGCGTGAAACCGTGGGTAAATCGAAGATGGACTTCGTACTGACGGAAGGTCGTCGAGAAATTGCTGAACAGGTGCATGAGCAGATGCAAGCTGTTTTGGATTTCTATCAGACCGGTTTGATTGTCACGTCAGTCAATCTACAGGATGCGCAGCCACCAGAGCAGGTACAGCATGCCTTTGCTGATGCGGTGAAGGCGCGTGAGGATGAGCAACGCTATAAGAATGAGGCGGAAGCTTACGCTAACGACATCATTCCTAAGGCTCGTGGTGCGGCAGCCCGTCAGTTGGAAGAGGCGAATGCCTATAAATCCAAGGTGACTGCAGAAGCGGAAGGTGCGGCAAATCGCTTTAGTCAGGTACTGAAAGAGTATGAGCGTGCACCGAAGGTAACTCGTGAGCGTCTCTACATTGATGCAGTACAGAGCGTATTGAGTAATACCAGCAAGGTGATGGTGAGTGTGGAATCTGGCAATAGCCTGATGTATCTGCCGCTGGATCGCCTGATGTCGCAAACCTCTAGTGTCAGTAACTTCACCATGCCACAGGGTTTTTCAAGTGGTATGAGTAGCGATAGTGCCAAGCAGGTAGATAATCGCGTTCGTGAAGTTGTTCGTGGTAGAGGAGAGCGCTAATGCAAAAGAGTACATTATCTATTGTGGTGATTGCCGCAGCAGTGATTGGCTGGATCTCTTTCACTTACACCGTGGCGGAGTATCAGCGTGCCATCCTATTACAACTGGGTGAAATTAAGGAGGCCAACATTGAGCCAGGCCTACACTTTAAGATTCCTTTGATTAATAACGTGCGTAATTTCGATGCACGTGTTCAGACGCTGGACGCAGAGCCTGAGCGTTATTTGACCAGTGAGAAAAAGAATGTCGAGGTAGACTCCTTCGTCAAATGGCGTATCGCGGATGTTGCCCGCTTCTACACCGCAACGGGTGGCGGTAATGTGAGTCGTGCCAACCTGCTGCTCTCACAGATTATTAAAGATGGCCTGCGTGATGAGTTTGGTAAACGCACCATCCAGGAGGTTATCTCCGGTGAGCGTAGCCAGGTGATGGATATCATTAGTGCGAAAGCGGCTAAACAGGCGGAGGAGATTGGTCTGGAGGTGGTTCAGGTTCGCATCAAGCGTATCGATCTTTCAGCTGACATCTCTGACTCGGTCTATCGTCGCATGGAGGCAGAGCGTGAGCGGGTAGCTAAAGAGCTACGTTCTCAAGGGGCCGAGGCTGGGGAGCGCATCCGTGCTGAAGCCGATCGTGAGCGTACTGTTATCCTGGCAGAGGCATTCCGTGACGCTGAAAACATCCGAGGTGAAGGGGATGCGAAGGCATCCGAGATCTATGCCAAGGCGTACAGTAAGAACCCAGAGTTCTACTCGCTTTACCGTAGCCTGGATGCCTACACCAAGACTTTTTCCGGCAAGGATGATGTGATGGTGATTGATCCAAATAGCGAATTTTTCCGCTACTTGATGAGTTCAACCGGTAAGTAAACGGATGTGTGTGTCGCCAGGGTGCTGAATGGTGCCCTGGCGCTTTCGTGTCTGGGAGACGGTAAAATGTGGCAAGAGCTGCTCGTAGCAATCGCGCTGGTATTGGTTATAGAGGGGATACTGCCATTTCTTAGCCCCAACGGGATGCGCCGCGCTTGGCTCTCTATGGCCGCTATGGATAACCGCTCGTTGCGAATTACTGGCTTACTTAGTATGGCAATTGGTGTTTTATTGCTCTATTTGGTGAGATAAACCTGTAAGTCCGGGACACTACAGGCTATCATATGCCCCTTAAGAAATTTTAGACGAACCATGACTCAACAACCTATGACCGATCGCTGGCTGTTGCCGGAAGGGGTAGAGGGCCTGCTTCCACAACAAGCCGAATATCTGGAGCAGCTGCGCCGTCAGTTGCTGGACCTCTTTCATACCTATGGCTATGAACTGGTAATGCCACCGCTGATCGAGTATCTCGATTCGCTACAGGTGGGGACCGGTTCTGATCTGGACCTGCAAACCTTCAAAATAATTGACCAATACACCGGTCGTCTGATGGGTGTGCGTGCTGATATGACTCCTCAGGTCGCCAGAATTGATGCCCACCAATTGCGTCGTGAAATGCCAAATCGTCTCTGTTATATGGGAACGGTACTGCATGCCCGTGCAGAGCAGGGTGCATCCCGTACTCCACTACAGGTTGGCGCTGAGCTATATGGTCATGGTGGTGCAGAGAGCGATGTGGAGATTCTCTGTTTAATGCTTGATCTGATTGCCGAGGTGGGATTGCAAGGCGTATCAGTGGATTTGGGGCACGTGGGTATCTTCCGTGGCCTCTCCCAACAAGCGGGCCTGAACGCAGAACAGGAGCGAACCCTGTTTGATGCATTGCAGCGTAAGTCCAAACCTGAGATTAGTGAATATCTGGCCAATAGTGATATTAACGCAGATATGGTAGCGATGATGCTTGCCCTGGCAGATCTGAATGGTGGTGTAGGGGTGATCGATACGGCTCGTCAGGTACTGGCAAAGGCCAGTAAATCGGTTCACGAGGCAATCGATAATGTAGAAGCGATTGCACAAAAGGTACAACAGCGTAACCCAGGGGCAATATTACACTTTGACTTGGCTGAGTTGCGCGGCTTTAACTATCACACCGGCGTCGTGTTTGCGGCATACTTGCCCAACTACGCTCAAGCCGTGGCACAGGGGGGGCGCTATGACAACATCGGTATTGCCTTTGGCAATGCGCGTCCGGCGACAGGCTTTAGTGCTGACCTCAAGTTGATGGTGGCACAGCTCAATACCCAGCTTCACAATATCAGCGCTATCTTTGCCCCTTATGCAGGTGAAGACGCAACCCTCCGTGAAGCGATTAAATCACTACGTGAAGAAGGTGAAAGAGTGATCGAAGCGCTGCCAGGGCAACAGGCAGGAGCAGCGGCGATGGGGTGTGATCGAATTTTAGTAAATCAAAATGGCAGTTGGACGGTAACAGAGGCAGAGAACAGCTAACATGGGTAAGAACGTTGTTGTAATTGGTTCCCAGTGGGGGGACGAAGGCAAGGGTAAGATTGTTGATTTGCTTACCGACCAGGCTAATGCAGTCGCACGCTTCCAAGGCGGCCATAACGCAGGGCACACTCTGGTTATTGGCGGTGAAAAGACTGTACTGCATCTGATTCCGTCAGGTATCTTGCGCGAAAACGTACAGTGTTTCATTGGCAACGGTGTTGTGGTTGCGCTTGATGCACTGTTTCAAGAGATTCGCATGCTGGAAGAACGTGGTGTACCAGCACGTGAACGCCTAAAAATCAGTGACTCCTGTCCACTGATTATGCCATATCACATTGCTATGGATCTTGCTCGTGAAGCGGCGAAGGGCGATAAGAAAATTGGTACCACAGGTCGCGGTATTGGTCCTGCCTACGAAGATAAAGTTGCCCGTCGTGCTCTGCGTATTGGCGACTTGTTCCAACCAGAAGCATTTGCTGCCAAGTTGAAAGAGGTGATGGAGTACTACAACTTTGTACTGAAGAACTTCTTTGATGCAGAAGAGGTGGATTACCAAAAGACGCTGAATGATGTCATGGCAATGGCAGAAGAGATCAAGCCGATGGTATCTGATGTCACTGAAGCGCTTTATCAAATGGGTAAGCGTGATGAGAGCGTACTGTTTGAAGGCGCACAAGGCACATTGCTGGATATCGACCACGGCACCTATCCCTATGTAACCTCATCAAACACCACTTCTGGCGGTGCATGTACCGGTACTGGTGTCGGCCCAGTTAACATCAACTATGTGCTGGGTATCACTAAGGCTTATACCACCCGCGTTGGTGAAGGCCCTTTCCCAACTGAATTGGATTGTGAAGTGGGTAACCACCTGGGAACAAAAGGCCATGAGTTTGGTGCTACCACAGGTCGTAAGCGTCGTTGTGGTTGGTTCGATGGTGTAGCACTGCGCCGTGCCATTCAAATCAATGGCATGACTGGCCTGTGTATTACTAAATTGGATGTACTGGATGGCTTGGAAACTATCAAGTTATGTACAGGCTATGAATTTAATGGTGAAGTGCGCAACACCCCACCTGCCGGTGCTGATGCCATTGAAAAATGCACCCCCGTCTATGAAGAAATGCCTGGCTGGAATGAAAACACCTTTGGTGTGACCAGTTACGATGAACTTCCTGAAAATGCACGCAACTACCTTAAGCGTTTAGAAGAAGTGTGCGAAACCCCAATCGACATTATCTCCACCGGTCCTGACCGGGCAGAGACCATCATTTTACGCCATCCATTTAACGATTGAATAAATCGTTAGATAGGAAAACAACAAAGCGGCCTTATGGCCGCTTTGTTGTTTATGCAGAATTAATATCTATCAAATTTCAGACAATTCAGGAATAACTTTTGCCTTTACCTCATTATTCTGAGTCTGCTTCAGAAGCTACCTTAAGTCTTCATAAGCTTTGGGAAAATCTCTTCCTGTTGTAGGAAAGGTCTAAATTTCTTTTCTAAGAAAGAAATAGCAGGTAACTATTTAAAATGTCTTTTAGTGTGCGCTTTGATGCAAATAGATGACGTTCTGTGATTCGCAGCTAGTTAATGTGTTCAGGATTATTGGTCAGAAAAAACTTAGCTGTAACTTTTGAGGGAAAAATCTGAAATCTTTGTGGGAAAAGTCTGATAGCTTGGGTGTGGATGGATTTGCTTTATTTTTTATGAGAATATTACCGCAAATTTTACACGGTCCCCCTCAAGGAATCCAACGTGCTTAAGGCGCTAACACAAAACCTCTTACTCGCTATAGGGATATTGGCACTGGTCATAACTAGTTATATTTACATCACCTCTAGCGATCAGTCACATAAGATAGTCAAATCAAGAGATACTGCCACTTCACCTGTTGATAGCGCAATCCAACAGCAAGAGGATACCTCTGAGATTAATGTTGACAAACTTCCTCCTGAAATTCGCGAACAAGTTAATGAGTTAACAAGGCTGAATGAGGTAATTGCGGAGCTAAAAAATAATGATGCCGAATTGGATGCTCGTATAGAGCAGGCCAATCAACTTCTTGTTAAATATAAAGAAGAAGGGATTGAAATCAAAGTGGTACCACAAACTGAACCCCCTACTATGGATGAGTTAAAAGCCAAGTTAGAGCAGTTACAGAAAAAAATAGATCAAGCTAAATCCTCAGAAAATTAAGAATAGTAAAACTAAAAGTAAGCCTAGATAAAGGCGAGGGAAGAGTATGTCCTCACTTAAGCAGTTGACCAGGAATGTAGTCACAATCTCAACATTTTTGTTACTCCAGTTATTAGTTAGTGGAGTCTATGCAAATGTTACTAACACGCCGGGTAGTTTGGCTGGCTCCTTTGGTGTTAATGGGGGGAATGCAAACTATAGTGTTCCCATCGTAACTCCCCCAATGCGTGGAGGTATGAGTCCCGAGATATCCCTCAACTATTCCAGTGCAGCAAGTAATGGTCCACTTGGCCTGGGATGGTCTGTGGGTGGCGCATCTACTATCCATCGATGTGCGAGAACCAAGATGCATGATGGGGTTCAAGGGACGATTAATTTTGATGAGAATGATCGCTTTTGTGTTGATGGACAACGGTTAATTGAAACTAGCGCTAACCCTTCGTCGCCTCAGCCACGTTCAGGCACTATGGGGACAACGTACAAGAAAGAGTTTCGGACTGAGTTGGATTCCTATACTAGGATTATTGGTTACTTTTACGGAAGCTCAGCAGATGAATCCACATGGGAACCCGTGTTTTTTGCTGTTTGGACCAAGTCAGGGCTAACTAAAGAGTACGGGGCTACAAGTGATTCTAGAATTGATGTGGGAAATAAAGGGACTAACGTATGGGCTATTAGTAGTGTAGCCGATAGCACAGGAAATAATACTATCGAGTACGCCTATGAAAAAGAATCTACTCATTACGAATATCGAATGAGCCGCGTCACCAGTGGTGATGTCTATATCGAATTTAAGTATCAGCCGAGAAAAGACATTACCAAGGCATATCTCGCAGGTGTGGAGATGCAGTTAAGCAAAAGGATTGAGAAAATTTCAACCGGTTTGACTGTAAATGGCATAGATAACACTTTTAGAGAATATATTTTCGGCTACCAATACACACCTGAAAATGCCAATACCTATTCTCCATTTTCCCAACTTACCTTCATTCAAGAGTGTGGTTACCAAGAGCATGATGGTGTACAGCAGTGCCATGAGCCTACTACTTTTGAATGGAATGCCACCGCCCCTACGCTAGGCGTACATAGCATGAGAAGTGCCTCATATAATGGTGGGCAGATCATGAATCTCACTGCAAATAACTTTAACGATAAAGAGCAGATTAAAACAATAGCCGATGTGGATGGTGATGGTGTTGCAGATTTGGTGGGTTTTGGCAATGATGGCGTGCATGTATCGTTAGGAAATGGAGATGGTTCATTTGCTCAGCCTAATATATGGATATATGCATTTGGGTATTCCTATGGCTGGCGTACTGACTACCATGTTAGAACGGTAGCAGATGTGAATGGCGATGGTCGCTCGGATGTAGTTGCCTTTGATTCTTCCGGTGTTATTTTGGCACTTTCTGATGGAGAGAAATTTGTACTCCAAGGTAACAATGGAGATGGGCGAGTATCAAAGTATTTTGGATATAATTCCGAAATTTTTAATGGGGCATGTAAAAACGATTCAGGTTTAAACTTCGGTGATGAATGGATTCGAGGTGTGAACCCTCGCTATCTTGCTGATATGAATGGTGATGGCAAAGCTGACATTATCGGGTTTGGTGATGTCAATTGTGACGATGGTACCTGGGTTGCTCTATCAACCGGCAATGGCTTTGAAGAACCTAAAAAGTGGATAGATCATTACACGGATAATCATGGAATTAATCAATACAATTTGCGTGTTCTTCAGGACATGAACGGTGATGGAATGACCGACCTTGTGGTGTTCTTGAACCGGGGTATTGATGTGAATTTGTCTACAGGTACCACATTTAATCACATACCAAGCGTTTCTCTTGATTATTGCAATCTGTGTTATGTGGATTATACGGATAATTCACTTGGCCGCTGGGATTGGGGAACTGAAAAAATTCAAAGGAATCTAGCTGATGTTAATGGCGATGGTTTTCCTGATATCGTGGGTTTTGGTATGGAGGGCGTTTACGTCTCCCTTTCCACAGGAGTGTATGGTACATACACTGGTTTCACCCCGAAAACAAAGGTGCTGGATGATTATGACGATATTAATGGTTGGAATACTAAGGATCATCTACGTACGCTTGCTGACGTAAATGGTGATGGTAAAGCCGATCTTGTCGCCATGGGAAAAGGGGGGATTGTTGTACACTTTTCAGAAGTATTTGACGAAAATGGAGACGGAAATGCAGAGTTTCGCTTTTCAGGGGCACATGAATATTCTGGTAATATTGCAACTGGTTTTGCAGTAAGTGGAGATAATCCCCAGATTTTACGTACGGTATTGGACCTTAATGGGGATGGATTTGCTGATGTTTTGGGACTCTTTGGTGACGGTGTACACCCATTAATTAGAGTTTCTACTAGTTCATTATATAAACAGATTAAAATTTCTACTGGTTCAGAAAATAAACATATTGGGCCTCCTCAACTAATTAGTGCTATCCAAGATGCTATGAATAACCGCATCGAGATTGATTATAAATCGATGATGGATAGTGATGTGTACACTCAAGATGAAGATGGCGGTGGTCCTGGCGTATCGGTACGATATCCTCGCTATTTGGTATTCGCTACTCATACCACTAAAGGGTTTGGCATAAGCAGCAAAGATCGTGTCGATTACCACTATGGTGATTTTCGTGTAGATGTTGATGGCCGTGGTGGACTTGGCTTTGCATGGGAGGAAGTCCATGATTATACTGCAAACAAAATTACCCATACGGAATTTTCACAAACTTTTCCCTATATCGGTTCACCGGTCATAGTGGAAGAGTATCTCGCTGAAAATGGCCAAAAAGGGATACTTATAAATCGATCTTCAAGCACATATACGGATATTTCCACGACAGATCGCATTTTTTCTCCCCAACTGAAGAAACGTATTGATCAAAACTTTAAATTGAATAGTGTCAATGCTGTAGTAAGCACCAAATCTGTTGATAACCAGCGTTATGATGCTTATGGAAATCTTGAATTGTCAGTGACTACAAGCAGTGGTGGTGGGAAAAATTTTACCACTAAAACCACAAGCTACTATGACAACGATGAATATAAGTGGCACCTGGGGCGCCTATATCGCAGTGAGGCAGTTCATACCAGTAGTGATAGTATTGAGTCCCAATTACGGATCAGTGAATTTGTGTATGATCCATATACCGGATTATTAGCCGAAGAGAAGGTAGAGCCTACAGACCCTCAAGGGAGAAAGACTCTATATGAGCGTGATGGCTACGGTAATGTAACCAGCGTAACCACAACATCAATTCAAACTTATGATCAGTCCTCTATATATCATGTAGTACCTAGGGTCCAGACAACTGTCTTTGATAACAATAATAAATTCCCGTATCAGCGTATTAATGCGAAAGGCCATACTGAGACTGTTGAATACAATCAATTCTGTGGTGAAATCGATTATCTCATTGGCCCTAATGGAGTGGAAACAAGATGGGAATATGATGCATTTTGTCGTAAGACCAAAGAAGTGCGTGATGACGGTACGGAAACTGTGTGGAATTACGATAATTATACAGGGTCCTCCTTTTACTCTGTGATGGGAGCCTATTATTACGAAGATTTGCCATACAGCTATAACGCTAAATTTGAACCAGCATATCCAGTCTTTACTGTTACAGAGCAAGTGAGACGTACTGATAACGTATTGAAAGTACTACCTGCAGTTATAACCATTTATGACTCACTTGGTCGGGAGATCCGACAAATTAGCATGAGCTTCGATGGTACAAAAAATATCTACAAAGATACTATCTATAATCAGAAAGGCAAAGCAGCAGCAGTTTCATTGCCCTATTCTAGCTATGAAACCAGTACTGGAAGATGGGTAGAATCTAAATATGATGAGATTGGACGTCTTATCCGGGTTAGCCGGCCTAGCACTTTTGGTGCGAACGTTTCAGAAGGTTATATTTACAACGGTTTAGAAAAGACACATATAAATGTTAAGGGATATCGTAAGACAACCTATAGTAACGCTAAAGGGCAAGTTATTCGTGTAGAAGAGGAAGAAGGCGCTTGGGTTGAATACGGCTATGATCCTGTAGGCAATCTAGTTCGTACCAATGCAAGTGGTGTTATCACTGAAGTTGCCTATGACGTATTTGGCAATAAGATTGCGATGGGTGATCCAGATATGGGTTATTCATTGGATGATACACAAGAGCGCTATTGGCAATATAAATACAATGCATTTGGAGAGCTTGTTTGGCAGAGAGATGCCAATGGTAATGAAGTCTTCATGACATACGATAAGCTGGGTCGAATGGTTCAGCGGGTTGAGAATGAAGGTACTACTGTATGGCAATACGATACTGCCCTTAACGGTATCGGAAAGCTAGAACACGTTGCAATGATGGGTGTTGAAAGAACCGAGTATCAGTATGATATGTTGGGCCGTCTCTCAACGACAATTAATAAGCTAAATTACATCAGTGAGCAAAATTACGACGAGTATATTACTCAGGTAATTTATGACGATGCAGGTTTTGGCCAAGTTAGCAAAGAGATACGTCCGGGTGGCTTTGAGGTAGAAAATGTTTATAACGAACAAGGGTATTTAGTTGGCATTCGTAGCCCGAAAAATAAAGTTGCGGATTATGACTATACCCACCTAATGCCACTGATTCTTGAAACAAACAGGCAAATTAGTGATTTAACCTATCAGGCTCGGGATTATGAAGAGCAGGCGGCAGCATTAAGATCTCAAGCCTGGGATCTACAGGCCCAAGCAGAAGTGTATTTCGCTAGTGCCTCGATTGGCCGTGATGAGTTTGTACGTTATGTTCAAGATGGAGATCAGCTGCTCAATCTTGCAGATGATTTAGAGCTGCGAGCTGAGGAATATTGGGATAAAGCCCGCTACTACGAAAAACTGAGAGTCGCTGTTGTTGTCGAGGCAGTCGGAGCATTGGGCTACAGTGCAGTTTTTGCCGATCCAGAACCCGTGCTTGTACCTATTATGGTGGGAGATATACAGATCTTCGTTCCGCTTTCAGATGAAGGTGTTGCAGCATTAGATGCGCCACTTACAAGCTATTTTTATACCGCGCATGATGCATATTTCGGAACGAAAGAGAGCGAATATCGAAGCCAAGCTAATGCGCAAATTGAGCTAGCTGAGCAGTACCTTGCAGAAGCCGCGTTGCGACGTGCTGAAGGAGTAAATAGTCAAGGTAGTTTAGCAATGCAAGCGCTCGCAAATGCGCAAGGTGCAATGTACTTTGCAATGGAAAAAATTGAACAGGCAGACGCACTGTTGGTTCAAGCTGAGAGCTTGGATCACAAAGAGGAAATCGAAAAGCTCCTACAAGATAAAGAAGCCTATGAAACCATGCGTGATAACAGCAGTGAGTATATTTATCACTGGCAAGCAATAGATCGTGATTCTGGTGGTAGATTGACAGATGAAGTCGCAGGTAACGGATTAACAACACAATATGACTATGATTCCTATACAGGCCAGTTACACTCTGTGCGAAGTGGCTTTGGATATCTAGGTGATACCCGTCATATTGAGTATGAATACGATGATCTAAACAATGTTAAGACGCGCAATAACTACACTCAAGGTATCAATGAACTCTTTACCTATGACAGCTTAGATCGCCTAACCGGCGCATTGACGACAGCCACCTTTGGTGGGAATAGTTATGGAGCAACCGCTTCCTATCAATACGATGCAATGGGAAATATTACTTACAAGTCAGACGTAGGCTATTACAGCTATGGTTCTTCAAGTCGCATGTCCGGAAATGCGGGGCCTCATGCTTTACGCAGTGCCGGTGATAACCATCTTGATTATCAATATGATAATAACGGTAATTTGTTGAGTGGCGGTGATCGTAACTACCAGTGGAGTAGCTTCAACAAACCGACCCAAATTACAAAAGGGGGACAGGTTGTACAGTTTACTTACGGTGTTGATCGCAATCGTGTCAAAAAAGTTAGCGTATCAAACTCCGGTAGCTTTACTACAGACTATGTTGGGAAGATCTACGAACGAGTGAGTGAACCCAATGAGGTCATCAAGCACAAGCACTTCATCTACGCTGAAGGGCGCGTAGTAGCGACACATATTGAAACAACCATTGCAGCAGAGGTGCAGCCCTATGAGACTCACTATCTCCATTATGATGCGTTGGGCTCAGTGGATACAATTACGGATAACAATGGTGAGATTGTTGCATGTATGAGCTACGACGCTTTCGGGAAGCGTCGCTACTGCGATCCAAACGGGGTGGACTTAACCAGTATCTCACCATTGACAATGCCCTTTAATAATAACCTGGGCTATACCGGCCACGAGCATATTGAAGAGGTGGGACTGATTCATATGAACGGCCGGGTTTATGACCCAGAGATCGGGCGGTTTATTAGTGCAGATAGCATTATCCCTGATGCTAACAATAGTCAGGCCTATAATCGCTATAGTTACGTCTATAACAGTCCTCTGAAATATGCTGATCCGAGCGGACACTTTCCCGTTGTTTATGCCATTATCTTTGTAATGGGGGCGATGATGGCGCAAAGTGATAATCCCGTTATATCTTCAGTTGGGATGATCATGATGGCGTGGGCTGGTGGCCAGATGTATGCCGGCTTGAATGTCCAGCATGCTGCATTCTGGGGGAGTGTCTCAGCAGGTTTTGTTGGTGGTTATGCACAGACCGGAACATTGCACGGTGCGGTGAAAGGTGCGGCTATTGCTGCCTTTACTGCCGGGGTGGGAGAAGGTTCGAGTGGTTTAGATATTGGCGGTAAGATGGTAGTCCAAGGGCTAGCAGGTGGTTTGGTTGCTGAGGTTCAGGGTGGTGAATTTGGCTCTGGCTTCTTGGCTGGGGCGGCTTCTGCGGCAGGGGGAGAAATTGGTACTACTGGAGATCAGCTAGGGGATGCCATGGTTGCCGGGATGGTCGGTGGGACTGTCTCTGAGATGAGCGGTGGGTCTTTCGCAAATGGAGCGGTGACTGCGGCGTTCTCAAGTCTGATGTCGAATGTTGAGACCCCAGAAGAGCAGCAAATAGAAGCACTAGAAGTTACTTATGCTGATGGCACTGTTGAGTACTATCCTGCTGATAGGGGAGTTGACGTTGCTGCTGGACCACTAGTTATAGTCGGTGCTCGCCTTGTTTATGCAGGAGCAAGTTATCTTGCAAAACAGGCTCCCAAATACTTTGGCCGGGCTGGTAAACAGGCCCGATTGAAGGAGTTGGCTAACGACCCTAAATTGGGTAAAGCTGATCGGGGTTGGATTAAGCAAGAGCAAAACTCAATTGCTCGGGGGAGTAGAAAGACTATTCGAAATCCCCCTGGTAAAGATCTTGCCCATGAGCGTGGTCGTGAAGCTGCAAAAGGTTACAGCTATAAGTATTCAAACTTACAAGATCGCAGGTTGCATCGGTTGCAACATAAATATGACAACTTTGGCCGTCTTAATAAAGAAAGGCCACCTCAATAATGAGGCGAAGAGTTTTAGTTAGGATTAGTTCATATGAAAATTAATCAAAAACAAATTGATGCTGTTATAGCTTTGCCTGGTCAGAAGCGCTATGAAACGTTTATAAAAATAGTTGCTGATTGGGAGGAGGTTTGGGGATTATTCCAAGAGGGATGGGCTTTAGCTGCAACTGATGATCAACAACCAGTTTTTCCATTATGGCCTGCAAAAGAATATGCGCAGCTGTGTGCAGATAAAGAGTGGGCTGGCTACGAACCAACATCTTTTTCTCTAGAGGATTTGATGGAGGAGCTATTACCAAACTTAAAAGATGATGGCGTATTACCGGGGATTTTTTACACACCTACGGACAATGGTGTGACGCCAACGGTAGAGCAGTTGTTGGCAGATCTTAATGAAGAACTGGAGAACTATTAAATTTTAAGGGGCCAATCAAGGCCCCTTTGTTTTGAGCTTGTCCCGTCCTGAAATAAGTTGACACATTGGAGACTTATGATGGAAAAGAGCCTACAAACAAGAAAGAGACGTACGCGAAGAGATTATACCTTATCCTTTAAATTATCTGTTGTTCAACAGGTAGAGAAAGGGGAATTCA
>JBNKQQ010000073.1:0-8088 GCA_050295955.1 Thiohalomonadales bacterium | reverse complement strand
CATCCTGATGGACAGACAGAAATATCTGCCGCCATACTCAGCAGCGGCGCCGCTGATAACATTCCGCCCACCACCAGGGAGTGGAGGAACAATCTTTTAGACTGTTTCATTACATCATCCTCTCTTCATTGCGCAAAGCATTAATCCTATTCACAAGAAACATTAGTTTAAATATTTTTTGGCACACTAATAACTGGAATTATTTTAATTCGTTCTCCAGCTACGTAGCTTATTGTTAGGAATCGGGGGCCATTAAAACTTATTTCAAGAAGGGCTTCTGTGACTAAGTTACACAAGAGATAAAAAAGTATGCAGAATTAAGGGGGATATTTTTTAGAGCATGTCTTAGCAAGTAGCCATTTACAAGCAAGCCACTTAGAAATGGTGGCTATGGAGATGCTGCAGCCATAAAAATAGTACCGCTAACATGAGAGCGACTTAGAGCTTTTATTGAGTCTAGTGAGGCCTGGGTTTACGAAACTGCAACAGATTATCTGGATGCTTTGCTTTATCATGATAGAAGCGGCTTGGTTCATTGAGCACTTCGACCAACCCCTTCTCACCAGAGAAAGCGTTCCACATCATCTCATTCATTTTGATGCACATCTCCATAGGATTGTGAGTATGCTGGCGCTCCTGATCGATGCGCCATTGCATACTACGTAATCGTGGCTCATCTTCATCCTTTACTGTAGTAAAGAATGCCTCCAGTGCCGCTTCACGCTCGTTTTCGAAGGCCTCTGGGTCATTCTCAGCCAAGTCAATGAGATTAGCGATATCCAATTGATAGGGTGATAGTTTTGACGGCATGCCGCTGTCCCTCAATGATAAAACCACACAAACTCTACCATAAAAATAGGCCATATTTGATCATTTTTCAACCAAATACTATTCAAAGCAATACTTCTAAACCCAATAAAATCAAATATTTCTATACAGAAGAATATATAAGCACATACTAAATCAACGACTTCTATCCACTACATCAATCCCAGCTTTAGATAGTTTTGATAAATAAGATGATCTTTTGGGAAAAACTGCAGAATCACCTCGGCATAGCGATCAAAAGGGTTCTCTTGCTGGCGAATGCGTGCAATCCGCTCTCTTGGCAATCCATGGCTATTCCAAGCTACGGTATAGGGTACCGGGTAGTCGGTAGCAAACAGCAGCTTATGGTGAATCTGCCTCTGTTGCGCAAGATGAGGCAACGCTCTTGCCCGCAACGGCACCAAGATCGCAGCGATATCCCCATACAGGTTGTCATGGGTCTCTAGCATCTCCAACAGTGTAAAATAGTCTTTATCCAGAGTGGCGGGATCCCGAGAAAGATTTCGCCATGGTCGCCAGTAGTACTGAATCTGTCCCAACGCCATATGAGCGGCAATAACCGTCACGCCACATGACAGAGGCAAGCGCAACATATCCACCCCCTCATACTCCCGCTTAGCACTCACTGAGAACTCACTGCCCAGATGAATAATCAGTGGCAAGCCCAAATCTCTTAGCGCTTCATAATAGGGAATAAATTTTTCATCATTCGTATCCACATACCAATAGTTCTGTAAAAACTTAGCGCCGCGACATCCAGCTTCATGCAGCCGATGCAGTTCATCCACTGCATCATACCTCCTTGGATTAACAGAGCAGAAGGGGATAAACTGCTCCGGGTAGCGTTGTGCGACCCTTACCACCTCATCACTGTCACTGCAGATAGTGGGATCACTATGTACCACCCTCCCCTTTGCGTCATAACGAATATCCACGCCAAATAGGCAGCTCTTTTGTACATAGTGGGAACCCTTCACATTATCTGCCAACCCCGCCACATAGGCTTGATAGGGATCTGCCAGTAGTGCCTCGGGATCCATCCCCAAGTTGCGTGCAAACAGCTTGACGGCGATACGGTCGTAAAGGCGCTTAAACTTAACAGTACGACTCAGCAAGTGAGTGTGGGTATCGATGGTTTGCATAACTCCACTCCTTATTGCGCCATTGCCAGCGCCTTTAATGCGCTAAAATCACATTTACCACTTCCCAGCTTAGGGATAGCCGCTACCTGCTTAATCTTTGCTGGCAACATCAATGGATTATCAATCCCTTGCCTGAGCTGCTGGCCGAGCTGCTCCGTGCAGATCTCGCCACTCACCAGAAGCACCACCTGCTCACCTTTACGGGCATCAGGAAGATTAATCGCTGCGATCTCAACCTCTTCGGGCAGATACGCTTGTACACACTGCTCAACGGCCCCCAGGCTGATCATCTCGCCCCCCACTTTGGCAAAGCGCGAATAACGATCCACAATGGTGAGATAACCATCGTGATCAAGATAACCTTTATCCCCCGTCACGTACCATATCTCACCCTCCATCTCCAACCGGGATTGGGCACTCTTTTGCGGGTCATTCAAATAGCCACTAAACAGCTGGGGACCAGCCACCAGAATCATCCCGGACTCACCCAATGGCAACGGCTGCATAGTGTCTGGGTCGACAACGCGAAAACTGCTACCCGGCAGTGGTAAACCGACACTGCCATGACGGTTGTTATGTTGGAATACGCCACCATTTTCTCGCTTTAAATCCGGCAGGTTTACACTGGCCACTGGACCGGTTTCTGTCGCCCCATAACCTTCAATAATCTCTTTACCAAAACGCTGTTGAAAGCCTTCGCGTATCTCATTACGTAGACGCTCAGCGCCGGCAACAATCACACGAAGAGAGTTCAACATCTCTGGCTTCACTTTACGACTGCGCAATATGAAACGCAGGAAGGTAGAAGTACCCAAATAAAGCGTAGCCTGATGGCGCTCAATGGCACGAGCCGTCCCAAACGCATCGGTAGGATCGGCGTGGAATACCACAGGAATACCTTCAATCAGCGGTAACAGCCCAGTAACGGTCAAACCAAAAGCATGGAAGATAGGCAAAGAGCCCATCATCACATCGTCATGGCGAACATCCAAAATATCGGAAACCTGCTTGATGTTACTCATCAATGCGCGATGACTCAGCATTACCCCTTTTGGTGCAGACTCACTACCACTGGAAAAAAGAATAGCGGCACAATCTTCTCCCTTCAGCGGCTTAGCAAATAACTGATGAATACAATTTGCGGGTAACAGATGGAGCAAGCCATACATCATCACCCCATGCCAAGTGGGAATCTCTTGCTTCAGAGTCTCAAGATAGACCACCTTCACTGGACTCAACAGCTCATCGATAGCAATACCACGCTGGCGTAACTTTTCCACAAACTTAAGGGAGGTGAAAATAGTCTCCAATCCTGCCTGCTCAATTGCAGCCAACTGATTTTCGATAGAGGCCGTGTAGTTAAGATTCACAACCGTTTTACCCGCCAGCATAGCGGCCATATTGCTAATCAAACCGGCACTGGATGTAGGCAATAACACCCCGACCCTTGCCTGAGGATTGTCCCTTTTTATGTATCGGGAAAACAGGATTGCAGCACTCAATGCCCGGTAACCGGTGAATGCTCCACCGTGACTATCGATTAATGCCTCCCGACGACCCATACGCTTCACACTATGAATCCAGGCTTTAGGAATCGGATCCAGTTGATCACAATAGCGTTGCCAGCTCTGCATGGAGAGTTCAAACACCTGCTGCTTAACCTCGCTAGCTGAACTGCATATGGCCATCGG
The DNA here is from genome assembly GCA_050295955.1 of Thiohalomonadales bacterium. GTDB lineage: Bacteria > Pseudomonadota > Gammaproteobacteria > RBG-16-57-12 > RBG-16-57-12 > JAFLJP01. The sequence continues at coordinate 4,427 of JBNKQQ010000073.1, read as the reverse complement.
CTTGCCGAAGCTAATCTGTACATCCCGACGACTGCTGGTTTTACGCAGCTCACGTAGATTCCCACTACAGCGAGAGAAACGACTTCCCCACATTCCGCCAAGATAGAAAGGAACGATCACACCATTCACCCCTTCAATAGTACGCTCAAAGCCCCGCTTAAATTCTGATAATTGACCGGTATGACTGATCTGCCCCTCAGGAAACAGACACACCACTTCCCCTTGCTTCAGCAGTTGATTCACCTGTTGCAGCGCTTCACGGCTCTTACCCCGGGCGATAGGAATCACACCAAACAGATCCAAAAACCACTTCAGATACCACTTCTCATAATAATGACGGTGCATCACAAAACGTACAGGGCGGGGGGAAGCCAACTGCACCAACGCCCAATCCAGCCAGGAGATATGGTTACCCAGCAACAATACACCACCTTCAGCCGGTAAGTGGTTTAAGCCACTCACATCCACCCGATAGGCACGTCGCATCGACAAACCCAGTAGATAGATAATCAGAGATTGGGGTAGCTTAACCACGGTATAAAGTGCACCGATTAGCGCTATCAATGCGATAAATAGGAACAGCCCACGACTATCCAGCCCCAACATGGCGAACAGCATGGTGATTCCCAAAAAGGCCAGCATGGTCAGATTCTGCAGCCAATTGTTCCCCGCCAATACCACACCGCTACGTTCACCTCCATGAAACTGGATCAAAGCATTCAACGGCACAATAAAGATACCGCCGAACAACCCCATGATGAAAAAGGCCAACGCTAACCAACCAGCACTTTGCAACCCTGGCATCATGAATAACCCAATAACCAATCCCATAGCCCCTAAGGGAATCAAGCCCGTCTCAATACGGCGCTTGGAAGCGTAACCCGCATAGAGAGAGCCCAGTACAATGCCAATCCCAGAACAGGCAATAATGCCTTGAATCACCATAGTGTTATCTTCATTCAACACCTGCTTGGCAAAGGCCGGAAAGGCAGCCATCGCTACCTGGGCTACACCCCAGAACATGGCGAGTCCAATGATAGAGCGCCAAATTACCCGGTTTTGCTGAATACCTTGTAGGTTCTCACGGAGATAGTGGCCCCGAAGATAAGCCTGACCATCAAAGCCCGATGAAGCCCCTTGAGACTTAACCAGTGGCAGGCGAAATGCCAACCACAACTCCATCAGGGAGAGTCCCACCAACCCCCATCCCAAAGGGGCAATTGCCTGCATCACCTGTGCCTCATTACTGGATGGTGAGGATACCAGTAAAGATTCAAAGCCCCAGGAGAAGAGAAACACGCCAGAAAGGATCGCCACAATGGTAATTGCCTGCACCACACCATTGGCCCAAGCAAGCTTCTCCTTACCGGAAAGCTGCTGGATATAGCCGTACTTGGCCGGAGAATAGAAGGCACTCTGCACTGCTAGTGCGAGGGTCATGGCAAAAGCAGCCATAAACCATCCCTGGTAATAACAGAGAGTAATCGACAAGGTCAGCAGCACCGCCAGAGCCGCAGATGCCTGCATCACACGGGGCTTAGCGTAGCGATCGGCCAAATAGCCAGCAGGGGTAAACAGTAGGATAAAGGGTAATAGAATCAGCCCATTCACCAGGGCCATCAACATAATCTGTAGATCACCATCGTAGAGCTTAAAGACCGTATTCTGGATAACAATTTTATGACCCAGATCCACGAAGGCATTGAGAAAAATCATCAGGAGAAACGGCATGAAGCCGCGTATGGAAAGTATCGATTGCATGGAACACTACCCCTTGTTGTTTTGCGTAAAGTTAGGCTCAAGGAGCACCCCATACAACCAAATTAGAGATAGTTACAAAATAATCGACAAAAGGTATTATTATTCGATACTAAAAGAGGACTATCTATGGCCCAGACCACACAACTCATCGCCTCCTTGAAACGCGCATTGAAACTACATGGCAAAACCTACCGCCATGTGGCTGAACATCTGGGGCTCTCAGAAGCCAGCGTCAAACGGCTCTTTTCTGAAAAAAGCTTCACTCTACAGCGGCTGGATGAAATCTGCGCATTGATGGAGATAGAACTAAGTGACTTGGTTCAGCAGATGCGTGAAGCTGGCAACAGTGCCATCACTGCCCTCACCCTTGAACAGGAGAGAGAGATCGTCAGTAATCTGAAGCTGTTGCTGGTTGCTGTCTGTGTTTTACAACGCTGGACCATGGAAGAAATTCTGGCGCACTACCATATTGATGAGAGCGAATGTTTGGCACATCTGGGGCGACTAGACCGGCTCAAGCTCATTGAACTGCTACCCAACAACCGTATCAAGCTGCGGATCGCCCCCAACTTTGCCTGGCAACCCAATGGTCCTATCCGCCGTTTCTTTAAGCAACACATTGAAAATGAGTTTTTCCACTCCACCTTCAACCACGCTAACGAGAAACTCATCACTCTCAGTGGCATGCTCAGCAGCAATGCCCATCAGGTATTCCAACGTAAAATGGAACGACTTGCCCAAGAGTTTGAGCAGTTGAATGAAGAGGATGCTGGTCTACCAGTCAGTGAGCGCCATGGCACAACCCTGGTGATTGCGACCCGGCGGTGGGACTACGGCCTGTTTCAACCACTGAGAAAAGAGTCATCAGAAAAGTCGTGAAACACTTCTCAAACCGGTAAACTTGCCCTTATCATTCCACAAATCTTACCCGATAACTGACCTATTAGCATTTTGAGCCATGATGATGAACATTCTGCAGCACTACAAGATACTACTACCATTCTGTATACTCTTTGCCACAGGCTGCTCATCAACGCCCAACCATCAATTCGCAACTTCTAGTGACAACACCCTTATTACTCAGTCGGATGTGCCTAAGGCTATTAGCTCAAAGCTCAACACTCATTATCAAGAGTGGAAAGGTACACCCTATCAATTGGGAGGGTTAAGCAAATCCGGCATCGACTGCTCTGGTTTTGTTCAACTCACCTACAGAAAAGTATTCAATAAACAGGTTCCCCGCACAACAGAAAAGCTATCCGATGCGGGTGAAGAGATTGCCTTGAAAGAGGCTAAACTGGGTGATTTATTGGTCTTTAAAACCGGATTTTCAAAACGACATGTCGGTATCTATATCGGCAATGGAAAATTCATCCACGCCTCCAGCTCAAAAGGTGTCATGACCTCCTCAATCAACAATCCCTATTGGTCTGACAGCTACCGACAAACTCGTCGCATTGTTGATCTTTAAAAAACAATTCCATTATCTAACACCCTTAATCTGAAAAATATTTTTATCATAAAAAATTGATAAAATAGCAATTCTTCAGAACTCTGGATTACCCTAATAAATTTCCATTAAGATAAATAGTAAATTTTTAAACCAAAATTTAAGTATTTTTATACAAAAATAAAAAACACGTAATGTATCACTTAAACATCACCCACTTGGGTAGTTGTCTTTTTTTTATTTCATAACCTACCATAACAGCGCTGTACACATCACACCATCAAGCTAATCAAGGATAATAAAAATGAAAGTGACAAAACTTATTTTTCTAGCTCTTATTACTTCACTACTATCCATTACATCACATGCAGATCAAGGTAATACACAAGCAGTTGTAATTCCTGCTGATGCTCACTCAGCAAATGATAATCGACTTCCAAAAATCAATCTTCATCAACTACAAAAGAAAGGCGACAACGGTATCGAAACGGCAGCCCCTGCAGACCCACTATGGTATGTTGAGATAGCTTACGTTTACTCAAGCAATCAAGGATGGGAAAGCATTCCCGCCTCAGCCTTCTCAACATCGTTAAATCATGGTGGAAGTCAAATGGTTGCTACTGTATTAGAACTAGGTTACGGTGGCTCAAGGTTTGTCCAAATGGCTGGCAGCACACTCTCATCAAGTGCCAATTACTATAATGACGATATTTGCTGGGATTTCTCAGGAAACCTAACATATAACTGCACATCAGGTATGACATTGGCAGGCTACGAAAGATACTATAATATTTCTGGCCATCAATCTGGAACATTTAGTTTCCAAAGCACCTCTATCGTTTCACCTTGGAATACAGAATACGATAGTCTGTATATCCAATAATAAAAAATCCGCACCTTATAAACTATCATAAGGTGCGTACTTTTCTATTTTAATCAGAGTTAAATCAATTCCACCATTAAAGCTCTAGAAACAGCCTGCACTCGATTTGATACATTTAATTTTTTAAGAATATTTTTAACATGATATTTTATCGTATTCTCAGATAGATTTAGGATTACGCCAATCTCCCAGTTCGACTTACCCTCCTTAATCCATTTTAAGATTTCAATCTCTCTATCACTTAATCTACATTCATCCACCTTCTTTTGTTGCTTTGTTATATCATGAATAATAGGAGCTAAAGAGTGAAGAATATACACCCCTTCATTAATA
>JBNKQQ010000072.1:0-47373 GCA_050295955.1 Thiohalomonadales bacterium | reverse complement strand
AACAGGCCTCTAAAAAGTGGACTATGCCAATTAGAAACTGGAAAGCGGCCATGAATCGATTTATGATCGAGTTCGATGACCGCCTTAAAGATCACATTTAACCCAAAGGGTGGTTACACAGAATTATTTACAGGCTCTTTTAAAACTATACATAATGATCCAGGATATTATTCAAAATCACTTTCTTATCTATCAGAAGATCTAGATGCCATTAAGAATTTCTTTGTTGATTCTAAAGATAGTTATCTTGAGCCTGCAACAAATGGCTTGTCTACATTGCAACGTATTGATTTGTTATCTTCCGTTTCATATTACCTCAGAGTATCTGGAAAAACGGAGGAGGCACTCGAAAGTCAATTTGTAAATCTTCGATTAGCACAAGGAAATAGTGGTGATGGACCATATTTACATGAGCTAGCGAAAATATCAGAAAATTATGTGTCATTACTGATAGTTTGCGGAAAACTTCAAGAAGCATTTACCGTTTCAGAGAAAGGATTAGAGTTTGCAGAAAAATCTGGACATGCACATCTGCAAATAATTAATTACATTCAACATGCTACCGTTTTAAGGCGATTAGGCCTGCTAAAAGAAAGTAAATCTAAATTTGAAAAAGCCGTCAAAAAACAGAAAGAGTGGTATGAAAGTGATCAGGATGCCGCAAAAACAGAAGAATTAACACATTCCCAAGGAGTGCGTTTTTGGGCATTTTTATTGGATTACGGGAGTGTAGAAGAAATATCAAAGATAGAATCTCTTATCGATTCTGCTCTAGAAGAAAAATCAATTGAAAAAGTGGAAAAAAGCCTGTATCTGCTAATCAAAGGTAGAATCTGTGAATACTATGGTAAATATAATGAAGCAATTAATGTCCTTAGTCACTCATTGAGCCTTATGAGACAGTCTGGACGAGTTGATTACTTACCAAGAATATTAATTAAATTATCTGGTATCTATAGAAGGCTAAATAAGATTAATGATTCCAAGCGGACTGTTGATGAAGCGATGAAAATATCAATAAGAAGCAATATGAAGTTGTATATTGCTGAATGTCATCTTCTGTTAGGGAATTTATTTTTAGATGCACATAGAATTACACATTCAGAAAAGGCTATGCCATCGGATAAAATGGTCGTTTTAGCACAAGAGATATACAGTTCAACATTAGCCCAAGCTAAATATGGCCCCATGTATAACAAACTGATGCCAGATCAGATAGAAAATTTAAGGCAGTTAGACCACAATGCCCTGATCCATAATGCATATTTAGAGTATTGCAATGCAGAAGTATTAATTCAAGAAATCGGATATAAATTTCGCAAGCCCGAATTAGAGTTTCTCGCTTCCAGATTAACTTTCTACTCAAAGAGAGAAATAGACTCACGCAATTACTATGATCATTATGCTCAAGGGTATCGATCTCTGAGAGAAATGGATAGACATGGTTTTGCCCAAGAATATAGACTGATATCTGAAGAGCTTGAGATTAAACAATAAATAGTCTGGTTGTATAAATTCTTAAAATTATTGCAAGGGAATGCTCCTGACATCCAGCCAGGAGCAGCCTACTCCTCCTCCCTCAGTACCACCCACCCATGCGTATTACTGGTTAGTCTTTATTCAATTTGCTAAACTTCAGGACTTCTTAAGGCAAGCAGAACAGTAATGACCGATACAGATTTTTCAGGTGAGACGATTCGTCTTACCCAGTACAGCCACGGTGCTGGCTGTGGTTGTAAGATTTCCCCCTCCGTACTGGATAAGATTCTCGCTGGCAGTGGTGACCAGTTGCTGGACCCCAAGTTGTGGGTGGGAAATGCGTCCCGTGATGATGCGGCGGTGTATGCGCTGGATGATGAGCGGGGCGTGGTGTCGACAACTGACTTCTTTATGCCTATCGTTGATGATCCCTTCGATTTTGGCCGCATTGCGGCTACCAATGCTATTAGTGATATTTACGCCATGGGCGGCGATCCGCTGATGGCGATCGCGATCCTCGGCTGGCCAATCGATGTGTTAGCCCCTGAGGTGGCTCGCGAGGTGATTCGTGGCGGTCGTTCGGTGTGTGATGAGGCGGGTATTCCTCTAGCCGGCGGTCACTCCATTGATGCGCCTGAGCCCATTTTCGGACTAGCGGTCACTGGTGTGGTGGAGAAGCGTCTGCTGAAGCGTAACGACGGGGCTGAAGCGGGTTGTCGTCTCTATCTCACCAAGCCGCTGGGTATCGGCATACTCACTACCGCAGAGAAGCAGGGCAAGTTACGTGAAGATGATATTGGTGTTGCCCGGGATTTGATGTGTACTCTTAACCGTGCCGGTAGCCGCTTCGCCCGTATTGATGGGGTGAAGGCGATGACTGATGTAACCGGCTTTGGGCTGCTGGGCCATCTGGTAGAGATGGCAGACGGTAGTGGTCTTACTGCACGTATCGATTTTGCTGCCGTTCCCCGTATTAATGATGTTGATTATTACCTTGAGCAGGGGTGCGTACCCGGCGGTACCCACCGTAACTTTGCCAGTTATGGCCACCGTATTGCTGAGATGGCGGAGTCGCAGAAGCTGCTGCTGGCCGATCCCCAAACCAGCGGTGGCCTGCTGGTAGCGGTAGCCCCCGAGGCTGAAGAGGCATTTCTTGCGACTTCTGCTGAGTTAGGTCTCCAGCTATCACCTATTGGTGAGTTGATGTCCCAGAGTGAGTTTGCGGTGGAAGTTCGCTGATGAGTGATTTTGTCTACACCGGCTCCCGCCCAGACAGTGCCGATTACCGAGAGATTTTCCTCAACGACACGCCACTCATTGATACCCGCGCCCCTGTGGAATTTAACAAGGGCTCATTTCCCCATGCAGTGAATCTGCCATTGATGAGTGATATCGAGCGCCAGCGCGTTGGCACTTGCTATAAGCAGAATGGGCAAGAGGCTGCCATAAAACTGGGCCATGAGTTGGTGAGCGGCAAAGTCAAAGAAGAGAGGGTAAATGCCTGGGTGGAATTTGCCCGTGCCCATCCTGAAGGGTATATCTTCTGTTTTCGTGGCGGTCTGCGCTCAAAGATCAGCCAGCAGTGGCTATCGGAAGCGGGTATCGACTATCCACGCATTACCGGTGGTTACAAAGCGATGCGCACCTTCCTGATTGAAGAGCAAGAAGCCGCCGTGCGTGATTGCCGTTTTGTACTGGTTGGCGGTATGACCGGTTGCGGTAAAACCGAAGTGCTGGATCAACTGGATAATGCTGTTGACCTTGAAGCCCATGCCAATCATCGCGGTTCAAGCTTTGGTAAACACGCTACCCCACAGCCGACTCAGATCGAATTTGAAAACGCCCTGGCGATCGATTTACTAAAGCGTCGCGCAGCAGGTCAGCAACAGTTTGTGTTGGAGGACGAGGGGCGCATGATCGGTAGCTGCACCCTGCCTCTGCCACTGTTTGAAGGCATGAGCAGCTATCCAGTAGTCTGGTTGGAAGACACCCTTGAGGGGCGTGTAGAGCGCATTTTAGGGGACTACGTCATCGATCTTTGTGCCGAATATCGCGCTATCCACGGGGATGATGAAGGTATGCGGGTATTTGCTGAGCGATTACGTCAAAGTCTGGCCAACATCACCAAGCGACTGGGCCAGGAACGTTACGTTGAGTTAGATGCCATCATGGCAGAAGCCTTGGCTCAGCAGGCAAGTAGTGGCACTATTGACCGCCACCGAGATTGGATTGCATCGCTACTTACCAATTACTATGACCCGATGTACACCTATCAATGCGCCAAAAAAGAGAGTCGTATTGTATTTAAAGGCAATCAGCAAGCAGTTGTTGAATACCTTCAGGAGAAATACCCACCGCAGGTATAACTTAATTTACTAAGACTGGGGTTAACCCCCCAATTTTGTTTTTTCCACTATTGAACTGGAGAACTCGCACCATGTTTAAGCGCTCATCGGCGTTCGTTGCCATTTGTCTGTTATTTATTGTTTCTTTGTTTAGCGCCTTTCAGGCCGCTAATGCACAAACAGAGCTTCGCGTCTCGGCCATTCCTGACGAGGCCCCCACTGAGCTACTCCGTAAGTTTGAGCCCCTTGGTGCCTACCTGGAAGAGCAATTGGGCATGCCGGTAAAATTTGTGCCAGTTACTGACTACGCTGCAGTAGTAGAAGCCCTAGCCTCTGATCGTGTTGATCTTGCCTGGCTGGGTGGCTTTACCTATGTACAAGCCAAGCTGAAGAGTGGTGATGCCATTCCTCTGGTACAACGTAAGAGAGATGCTCAATTCACCAGCAAATTCATCACCGCGGATAAGAGTGTGAAGTCCCTGCAGGATTTGAAGGGGAAAACCTTTGTCTTCGGCTCTATCTCTTCCACCTCTGGAAGTTTGATGCCCCGCTACTTTATGCAGCAAGAGGGCATTGATGCAGACAAATTCTTCAGTCGTATCGCTTTCTCCGGCGCACATGATGCCACTGCAGCCTGGGTACAGGCGGGCAAAGCTTCTGCCGGTGTATTAAACGCCGCCGTGTGGGACAAGTTAGTTGCTGCCGGTAAGGTAGATACCAACAAGGTACACGCTTTCGCCACCACCCCTACCTACTTCGATTACAACTGGACCGTTAGAGGCAAGCTGGATAAAGCGCTGACAGAGAAGATCAAAACCGCTTTCTTGAACCTTGATCCTACCAATCCAAAGCATAAAGCGATTTTGGATCTGCAGGGTGCGCAGCGCTTTATCGAAACCTCTCCTGAGAACTATTCCTCTATTGAAGCTGCCGCTCGCACGGTAGGACTGCTGAAGTGATATCACTTTGTGCTGCAAGCGTTGTCCATCAGGACAGCGCTCGCGGCAGTCGTAGCCATGCGTTGGATAACCTCAGCCTGACCATTGCCCCAGGTGAACGTGTTGCCATTATTGGCCCCTCTGGCGCCGGTAAGAGCACCTTGTTGCGCCTGCTGGCGACAGCAGCCAAACCCAGCAGCGGTGAGCTGAATCTATTTAATCAGCAGCCGTGGCAACTAGGTAGTGGTGGTCGTCAGCAGCTCCGCCGCCGTATAGGGATGATCCATCAGTCGCCACCTCTGCCGCCACGACAGAGGGTGGTGACAGCAGTGGGAGCAGGACGGCTAGGAGAGTGGTCACTCGCCAAAAGCCTGCTGAATTTGCTCTATCCCCTGGATGCAGAGAATATCGCAGCCATTCTGGCCCAGCTCGATCTGGAAGATAAGCTGTTTGAGCGCTGTGATCAGCTCTCGGGTGGTCAACTTCAGCGCGTCGGCATTGCCCGGGTACTCTACCAACATCCTGACATGATGCTGGCCGACGAGCCGGTTTCTGCCATGGATCCGGTGTTGGCAGATCACACACTGACACTGTTAAATGATTATGCCAAAGCAGATGACATCACACTGGTAGCCAGTCTGCATACAGTTGAACTGGCGTTGCATCATTTCCCACGGATCATCGGTTTGAGGGAAGGGCGTATTCTGTTTGATAAGGCCGCTGAGGATGTTAGCCAGGAAGAGCTTAACGCCCTCTACGCCAATGAGCAGTTAGCAAGAAAACAATAATACAAGCTCATGTCACCTGATCACCCACGCCTATCTCATCATCGAGACCCCGCAGCGACTCCCCGACTGCTACTGACCATAGCGGCGCTGATCTTGCTGTGGCCAGGCATCCACTACAGCGAACTGGATCTGCTGGTAATGTTGGATAGCGACAGTACCCAGGCCATGAGTTCACTACTGGGAGATGCTTGGCCACCCGCCCATGAGGGGGAGTTTCTCACGCTGATTGGGAAAGCGGTGCTGGATACCGTGGCTATCGCCATTGCCGGTATTGCACTGGCACTGCTAATTGCCTTCCCCGCTTCACTGCTGGCCACGCGGGCACTCTCACACTCCGCACTACACCGCGCGGGGCAACCCTCCCTATTGGGCCGCCTGATCCGCTGGCCAATACGGGCAATGCTCATCCTGTTGCGTAGCGTGCCGGAAATTGTCTGGGCACTGCTATTGGTGCGCGCTGTCGGCCTGGGGCCTACCGCTGGAGTGTTAGCCATTGCCATCACTTATAGTGGAATGCTGGGTAAGGTCTACGCCGAGATTTTTGAATCCATCGATAATCGCCCCGCACGCGCACTGGTGGCCGCAGGTGTACCCCGCATCCAGATTTTTCTCTATGGCATCATGCCCAACGCCGCCAGCGAGATGATCTCCTACACGGTCTACCGCTGGGAGTGCGCTGTGCGTGCCTCAGTGGTGATGGGCTTTGTCGGTGCTGGGGGACTGGGACAGCAGATGGAACTATCACTGCGGATGTTCTCCGGCGATGAGGTAGTAAGCATCCTACTGGTGTTCCTACTACTGGTGATGCTGGCAGACCAAGTTAGCCAACTGTTAAGAAAGTGGTTCACATGAAGCCGCTGAGTAAGTGGAAACATCTACTGTTGCTAGTCATGCTATTAGGAATAGTCGTGGCCGCCTTTGGCTATCTAAGCATGGATCTATTGACCCTATTCAGGGGCGATTCACTGCAACAGATGCGTGACTATACGGCCGAATTTTTACAACCCGACCTGTCATCCTCTCATCTACAAACAATTGGCACTGCCACACTGGAGACACTGGCCATGTCTGCCATTGGTACCTTGCTGGCAGCACTCTTAGCCATATTCCTTGCCCTCCCTGCAGCAGGTCATTTAGGCTGGCTACCACAAAAACTTTCCAGGCTGATACTCAATGCACTGCGCTCAGTCCCCGAACTGGTTTGGGCGGCACTCATGGTATTAGCCGCAGGGCTCGGCCCCAATGCCGGCACCCTGGCGCTGGCGCTTCACACCACCGGCGTACTTGGCCGACTCTTCGCCGAAGCCCTGGAAAACACCTCCACAGAACCCAGCGAAGCGCTACGTCTAAGCGGCAGCACCCGCATCACCGCCTTCTGCTACGGCACCCTACCCAACCTCTGGCCACAACTACTGGCCTATACCCTCTATCGCTGGGAAAACAACATCCGCATCTCCACCATCCTCGGCTTTGTAGGTGCTGGTGGGCTAGGACAGATGCTCTACGTACACCTTAGCCTTTTCCAACAAGCCCAAGCAGCGACGGTTATTCTTGCCATGATACTGCTGGTATTGGTGGTGGATGGATTTAGTCAGTGGATGCGACAGCGTTGGGTGCGATTGTAGAGCATCTCATTATCCTCTTTAACTGCCTGTTAGCGGCCATGAAAATAGTCCTCTGGTATGATCCCTTATCTGGGACAGATTCCAGATGCTCAACCATGGAAATAAGTGAAATCTCAACAACATTAGGATAATAGAGAGAGCTACATGAAAATCATCAAGGAACTGAAAAGCATAAAAATCAGCAAACTAAAATTATTCGCTGCAGGAATGGTGCTGCTTCCAAATTTAGGCTGGGCAGGCGTCACCGAACTTATCTCTAACAACATAACATCGAATAGTTCCTTTGGGGAAATGCGTTCTATTAGTGAAGATGGCCGCTACGTGATTCTTTATACAGGTAGCAATATGTTTGGTTACTATCGCGTTATGTATGACCGTGTGACGAAAGAGACAGATAAGATAACCATAGATGATGAGGGAAACTCAATAAGTACAGTATTGACTTATGGCATGAGCCACGACGCTAGATCTGTCGGATTTATCGGCTGGAAAAGCGGGGGCGGGCGTCATCTATTTGTACGAAATTATAATAATCGATCTACCGAAATAGCCTCTATTGATCAGGATGGCAACCCGGTAACGGTAGACAACTATAATATGCAAATCAGTGGGGATGGGCGTTTTGTTGCCTACCTGTCAAGTGATGGAAACATCGTTCCCGACGACACCAATAATCTAACTGATCTTTTTGTTTACGACAGAGAGCTAGGGATTACCGAGAGGATTAATGTTTCTAGTGATGGCCATCAATCAATGTTAGATGCAGATATTTCTGTTAGAGCAATTAGTGAAGGTGGCCGCTATGTTTTGTTTTCATCGAAAGACTCTGATCTGGTAGAGGGTGATACCAATGGATTTTATGACGCTTATCTCCGTGATCGGGAGTTAGGGATTACCAAGCGGATCTCTGTTGGGCCTAATGGTGAACAGTTTGATAAAAACATCTCCCTCTGGAATGCCAGTGATGATGGGCGATACATCTTATGTAGCGCATCAGCACCTTTTTCAGTTATGGACAGTGAATTCTATCTGTATGATAACCAAACAGGCATCACTTCAATGCTTACCGATGTGGAGGGAACGGTTATCCGTGGTAAAAGCCTATCCATAAGCGGTGATGGCCGCTATGTAAGCTTTACCTCAAGCGAAAGATTAGTCGCTGAAGATGTGGATTATTATCCTGATGCCTACCGTTATGAAATAGCTACTCAGTCATTAAAATTGGCCAGTGTGAAAACCAGTGAGGAGCAGGTAATTGGCCAAGTCAGTAATACTTCCATTAGTCGAGATGGTCGCCACATGGTGTTTGAGGCAAGTGGTATAAATGGCTATAGTGTTTTCGTCCATGAATTCGACCTCTATGAGTCGGTACTACACATCTCTCCCGGGAGCGGCACATACGTAACCAATCAACAGATTGACCTGGTACTGGTACTGGAAAACCCCGGGGAAAAGGCCATAGAGTCGGCACAGTTGACCTGGAACGATGAGGATATCAGTGAAGCCTTCAAGGGATGCGCGACACAAGGATTAATCACACCCGCAGGCACCACATGGCGTTGTGCAGATCTAACGGTGGGTGGGATTCTGGCTATTGGCAACAATAAAATCTCCGCCCGTGTCACGTTTAGCGATGGGTCCGAGGCGAATGCCTCGGTGAACTGGAGAGTTTTTGGCAACACAGAGCAATAAATCCACCTATCGAAAAAACAAATCAACGAGGTAAGAGTAATTTGATTAAACGACCTGTTTCAGTTACTCCTACCCCATTGATTCCAACAGCTGTGACAAAATTGGAAATTAAGCAAGGTAGTGATTAATCATCAGTAAATGAAGGAAATCATCATTTCCAGTGTAATATAAATATTAGTCTTATTACTGATGATCGTCTAAGAGCTATGGAGTGTAAGTACTGCCTACATCTTTCTCATAAACAATTGGATACAGTCTGTGAATAAAACAGTGGGACAATTAAGCAGAAAACATGACTAGAATTTTTGATTGGAATACACACTCAATATGGAGTTTTTTTGTGTTGTTGGGTGGTATTTTATTAACCCTCGTAGGAATGCTAGATGCAGCTATTGAAAGTCAGGCTTGGTGGATGCTCCTTATTTTTGGCTACTTAGCTATGCTGATATCATGTGTCTATTCATTTATTGCAATATTTTTAGAAAAGACTAAAAAGGCAAAATTACTTCCTATCTTTACTTTTTTGGTATCTTCGGGAATTATATTAAAGCCTTGGTTGTAACAACAGACTAAAGCGATAAATATTGGCCAAGGAAAGAGGTGAACGATAACTCTTCAATTAATCACCATTTTGATTTTTTAATAGCACTAATACGTTGGAATATTTCTTTTAACCGATTATTTGATCGTTATGAATCATCAAATGAGAAAGACATTCGATCCTTAGAAAGTGCTGCTACCACAGGTAAATATTTAACTGAAAGGAAGTCATTATGAAAAAGCTAGTTATAGTTTTATTATTAAATTTATTGTTCATCTCATACGCGTCTGCAGATAGCAATGACAAAGTTAAACAGGTTTATTACTGTCAAAACGATTTTGCTATTCTTATGGAAAATGCTGGTTGGGTAGTTGTTCGAGAAAGTGAAGTGGGTGTAAATAACTCAAATCGACTACTCTCTATTGCATTGTCGTTACTAGCAACTCAGAACCCGACGGGCAATTTTTTCCCTGGCGATCCTATCACGTGGTGTGGTACGGCAAATGTGAGGCCCATTACTGTTCTCGGTATTAAAAGTGCAAATTAAATAGAATCCTAATTTTTAGTGTCCTTAAAGTTTCTTTGATATGGCGTCGCGTTCTAATAGCTTTAGAAACCCCAAAACATTGAAGAAAAAACCACTAAAATATAGTGGGTTGTTTGAGGTAGCTGTAGACTTTTACTAAGTTGATAAAAAGTAAATAGATCATAGCTTCACTGACAACCCACCTAATTCATCTCCCTTACTGAAGGGGTAATTTGTATAAGACGAGTTGGTTGTTACTTCCCATCTCCTGTACCAGAACATCCCCAGCTTCATTAAGCATCACATTGCGAGGGACAAATGCTGTCCCAAATTCTGGGCTAACATTAAATACACTATTACCATTGAAGAGATTCAGCTGTTCTGTTGAGAAACGCGCATATAGGTGATTCTGTGTTACAGCCGTATTAGTCATAAAAAATTCCCATATGCCTAACTCAGGAAAATTGATAGGAAGGAAGACACTAGTAGCGGGTGTATAGTGGCCAAGCAGATTACCTTGCGTACTTTGGAGATCGACAAAAAATGAACCATCATCCAGTAGTGTTGTGCCATTGATATTATACTGGCCATCAAGGATCGTCTTTATCCCTAATTCTGCAGAAGCAAAAACCAGTTTACTGTTGTCCTGGGAGTAAAGTATATGACCACCTTCAGATAGGCTCGCCTCGTATCGACTGGTGCCTTCACTTAGGGCAATAATTTGGTTGTTTGCATAAACAAAGAGTTGATTTACATCTCCTCCCCAAGGCGCTTCTAATACCCAGAAGGCCTCGCCGTTATTGTTGAGATCAAAGCTATCCACGTTTTGTGTTGATGAACTCACCACATTGATAATCTGTCCATTCATATAGACATTAAATTGGAAGCTTTTGGCCGTAAAATCATTGAAACTCCAGGCTACCTGTCCTAAGTCATTAAGTTTGAACTGATTGATACCCTCAATATCCGCCAATTTATGGGTAGTCTGCCCATCGAAATAAAATAGTGCATTACTGAGTAGGTTTGCACCTTGTGGTGCCAGCCATGCCACTTGTCCCTGACTATTTATTTGAACCATGCCATCCAAGTAAGAAGAACCTAAACCAATATCAATCGTGGTTGTACCGTTATAGAGATACAGTGTCCATGTATCATCCAATTCGTTATAACCACTCATCACCACCTCTCCATTCTCACCCAAAGCGTGAAGAACGTAGGTTTTTCCCTCTGGTGAAACCGCTGTCACAACATTGCCGTCATAAAAATAGACGCGACCATTTTGCAGATGATTACCCGTTTGATTGGTATCTGTCCACTCTCGCCATACCGCATGGCCTGCATTATTTATCAGTAAGTCTTCCTTTTCAGAAGCACTTTCTGTCAATACGATAGAATTGCTACCATCATACTCATACACACCTAAATTACTGGCATTACTATTTGATACACCAACCCAATAAACATGACTACTCTCACTCAGTTGGTAAACCCCCTCTTGGTTAGCTGGAATAGTATAAGGAAGTACAGTACGTGGTAATTCTGCTGCCATTGCATTTGTTAGTAAACAAACCCCCAGCAATGGAACACTCAGCATTTTTTTTATCATTTTAATCCTCTCAAAAATTTTTATTATTCATGCCAAAAATATTGGCTAATTCAAGAATTAGCCAAGAAAAGGAAGCCAAGTAATTAGAATCATAAAATAATGATATGTGAAATGACGGAAACGATGGTGGGCTCTAAATCGACAAATCAAAAATCCACTAGAAACCAATCCTTATTCAGGATGCGGTACAGCGCAAATAACAGCGTAGTACTACAGTGACTCAAATTTCACACATCCACTAGCGACCTTCCCTCTATATAATACATTACAAAAAATAAAATCAGTGACTTTGTCACGCAATGGCTATTATCAAAAAATAAAAAGTAAAGAATGTTGAAAATATGATGTGAGCCATAATGGCCCATAGCTTGCTTGGATAATAAAATTGATTCGTAATGAGACAGGTATTATTCATGACAACCTACGCCATTGGTGATGTAAGGGGTAACTTTGAGGCACTTTTTCGGCTATTAGAAAAAGTCGCTTTTGATCCTGCTCAAGATACATTGTGGTTTACGGGAAATCTGGTGGGTGGCAGTGATTCTTTAGCCGTTTTACGCTTTGTTAAGGGGCTAGGGAAGGGTGCAGTTTCTGTGTTAGGGGATCAGGATCTGCGTCTGCTTGCCATTGCCGAGGGGGTGCAGTCACCACAAGCTGGGGATCAGTTTGATGAGTTACTGGCTGCTCCCGATAAAGAAGATCTGTTGAAATGGTTACGTCAACGCCCTTTTTTATATAAGGATCCTATCTTCACACTGGTTCATGCAGGGATTCCTGCCGAATGGAGTCCCAGCCAGGCGAGAACCTTTGCAATCGAGGTGGAATCGGCACTCTCCATGGGAAATCGAAAGGCTTTTCTTGAAAACATCTTTGCGGATACACCTGCTCGATGGAGTGCTAAACACCGAGGATGGAATCGTCTTCGTTTTCTCGTAAATGGCTTTACCCGCATGCGCTATTGTGATGAAGATGGCTATCTTGATTTCACAACAGATGGTTCTCTCGGTGCAGTACCAGAGAATTTACTTCCCTGGTATCGACTACCCAAACGAGGGACTGCCAACCAAAATATTATCTTTGGTCATTGGATGCCTCCTGGAGAAAATGGGATGCCGGGTATCTTTCCCCTCGACACTGGCTGCGGCTTAGGTGGTTCACTGACAGCCATGCAGATCTCTTCTGCACCCGCATTGATCAGTGTTGAAAGCTAATACTATTTTTTAAGCAGGCAGCATGGTCACCCACTGATTGGCCCACTGCACTGCGGCCAGAGGATGATTGCTCTCTTTTTTGGCATCGATGATAAACATATCACCAACGCGCTTTGCACCCGATACATAGAGAGCATTCTCCATCATGTAGCCAGCCTGAGCAAATTGGCGGTAACCACTATCACCTAAGGCGATAACGCCATAATAGCGGCCATTGAGATCGGCAATTTGATCATCCAGCGCGAGATAGAGTGGATAGATGTTACGTGGCAGTTCACCATCACCTGCCGTTGAGCAGCAGATCAGTAACACTTCATCCTGATCCTCTTGCAGATCTTTGATGCTGGGCTCATCGTTGACTCGCGTCTGATGGCCTTGGTGATTAAGTACATGGGCAACTGCTTGTGCTGTTTGCCATGCTCTACCATTGACGGATCCAACGATGATCTGAATTTTTGCCATGTTACGACTCGCCCTTTACTAGCCCAGCAATACGCTGGCTTTTATTCTCGATGAACGTGATGTAATCATGAAAGTCATCGAAGGCAGATGAAAAGATGATGTAAGCATCCTCTGGATCCTTTTCTTTCATCTCGGCGATGTCACTGAGCAGACGACTTTTTGATTTCAATACCCCATCAATTTCCATCGCCAGACAAGCATCATTGGTAATCCATTTATCATAGAGCACATCCAATCTTGTGAAGTTCTCTTTTATCAGAGGGAAACTTGTCTTTGCCTCTTTCATCTGCTTCATAGCGATGTAAGCATCGTAAACACTATCACAATACTTTCGCGGCTTGCTGATGTCTCTGGGATAACTGACTTTGAAGGCGCTATATTTTTCATCAAACCATTGCAAAAATTTCTCTTCGCTATCCAACTCGTAAAATGGCGCAAAGGAGTCTGTTAGCACACTGTAAGATTTATTGATTTCTGCAATAATTTCGCTAAACGCTTTTGCAAATTCAGACGCTTTGATGAAACGGGTAATTGTTTGAGTCACAGATAACAGTTCAGTGGCTGTCACCGTAATCACCGCCAACTGTTGATCCATTTTAAATATGCTCATCTGCTAAACCTTCTAAACAGTGTGCCGGATCTGGAAATCAAGCCGTCATATCAGCAATTTCAGCGATGCAGGCATTATCTTTGACACAGTGCAGGGCGTTGTCCATCACCATCTGTGATGTGTACAGCGCACTTTTCACCAGTACATTGCCATCATTGCCTTTGATAACAAAGAACTGCTCACCTTCACCCGTCTTACCCGCTGCCAACTGCTGTGACATAAGGCTATTCATTCTGACTTCTTTAATCGCGGCTTCTGCTGACACTTTGTCATCGTAGTTGCCGCTGATGAGCACCACTTCATCAGAAGTGTTGAGGAAGTTAAAAAAGATTTCGCCATCTTCAGTTTGTTTAAGGACAAAACGACTCGCCATAGAAGGGCTCCTTTAGCTGTCTTAGGTTGAATGCGAAACATACGCTTTTATTCAACGCAGCAAAGGCTATGCCAGTAAAAAAGTGCTCTCTGTTAATGGGGATATCGTCACTAGACCCTTCTTGATTTCCTAATGACTATTTCATAACAGCAATCTACTAGAGGGAGAGAAATATCTGATATAAATCATTGCCTAAGGCAACGCTGTCGCTGGAGCTCAAAGGCATCGCCTTTTGTTGTAACAATAAAAGCGCTGTCTCCTTAATCCATGGAGACAGCACTTTGAGGAGGACCCACTGTTAATCCAATTTGTTTGAATAACGACATCTCTGTTTTACACAATGTCGTCTCTGTCACATCGTTTTTTCTTCTTAGTGATGCGAATGCGATAAGCAGCAAATAGAACCAATATCATTCGAAATGGTGCTCTATCCAAGGTGTCAGTGCGATAGCAATAGCTCCCGCCATCACCACGTCCAAATTGGTTTGTAGAAACATAGGTAGCATCTCTGGCTTCCATAGTGTAATAAATAGTAGTAATAGTGTGGCTTTATAAAACATCTTCGCCTCCTCCCTTTCTCTTTTACCTGCTGTTTAGTATGGTGTCTGTATCGAGTTTTTACTGTGTGGTTAATCGCAAACTCGGTTTGAACTGGGTCACAGAATAGGGGGTTATATGGAGTTTCGTCGTTTAGGACGTACTGATATTGAAGTAAGTGTTATCTGTCTCGGCACCATGACTTGGGGTGAGCAGAATAGTGAGGCTGAAGCGCACCAGCAGTTGGATTATGCACTGGATCATCAGGTGAACTTTATTGATACCGCAGAGATGTATCCCGTCCCACCAAAGGCTGAGACCTATACCCGTACCGAGTCCTATATCGGTAACTGGCTAAAGGCCCGTGGTAATCGGGATAAGGTGGTACTAGCCTCCAAGATTGCCGGCCCGGCTATCTGGACCGACTATATTCGTGATGGCGAACTACGCTTTACCCGTAAACACTTAACCGATGCCCTTAATGCCAGTCTGAAACGGTTACAGACCGATTATCTGGATCTCTACCAGCTACACTGGCCAGAGCGTAACACAAACTACTTTGGACAACTGGATTACGTACACCATCAGGAGCAAGGATTAACCTCTTTTATGGAAACGCTGGAGGTACTTGATGAGTTTGTGAAAGCAGGCAAAATCCGCCATTACGGTCTCTCCAACGAAACCCCGTGGGGTGCAATGAAGTTTCTCCAGATTGCCGAACAGCATCGCCTCCCCCGTGCGGTATCCATTCAAAACCCCTATAACCTCCTTAACCGCAGCTATGAAATCGGCTTGGCAGAGGTGAGTCATCGTGAAGAGATTGGCCTGCTGGCCTACTCACCCATGGCATTTGGTGTATTAAGCGGAAAATACCTTGGTGGGGTACGCCCTGAAGGTGCACGCTTAACACTGTTTGACCGCTTCACCCGCTATACCAGTGAGCGGGCAGAACAAGCCACTCGCGCCTATGTAGAGCTGGCAAAACAGTATGATATGAGCCCAGCCCAGATGTCCCTGGCCTATGTAAACCAACGCCCATTTGTCACCGCTAATATCATTGGTGCCACATCCATGGCACAATTAACGGAAAATATCGGTAGTATGCAGCTGACGCTGCCCGAATCACTGATCGAGGAGATCGACAGGGTACATAATGATAATCCCAACCCCTGTCCATGATCTTCCCAACTTAGGAGTAAGTAGGATGCACCAGCGACTTTTGCTAGCCCTTATGCTCGGCGTTATTGCCGTGATGGTAAGTGGCTGCTCTGGCACACAGATTATCGAGGATAGTCCGGTAATGCAGCTCAATCCAGAGCAACCCTATTCAACCGTCTACATCCTGCGTGAACATCCCAAATATCGCACAGGTTTTCCCGAACAACCGATTAAGATCGACATCAATGGCCATGATGTAGGAAGTCTCTCCTACGGTGAATACATCATGTTGAAGATAAAACCAACGGAAGGAACCATTCGCTTCACCTCTTTGGATATTTACGGGCCAGTTCCTGACCCAAGAGAGCTGTCAGGTGAAGAGACGTTTAACCTGGCAGCCGGGCAAACCAACTTTATCCGGGTAAAATTTATCGATGGCGAATTCCGCGGTGCCTATTTTGTGCCGGAGCGTATCGAATTTAATACCGCCCGAGAGATAAGTAAACGCCTCAGGCCCTACGATGTCGAGAGTGGCCACCTTATTTCTGACCTGTAAATTGTTCCAAAGTGTGGCGTAGGGAGACGCCACCCATCGAAAGAGACTCTATGATAAAGCTATCAAATTCCCTCGCCGTGGCAGGCTTGTCCCTGTTATCACTTACCGCCTGTAATACCCTTCCCACCATTCAATCCATCACGCCTCAGCAGTTAGACTATGGCAAGCCAGCGACACTGCAGCTGAAATTGGATGGTGAGATAAAAGATGCCCAGCTGGCATTGCGCCCTGATAACATCACCCGCCGCGACTACCCGCTAATACAACCGGTCAGTGATCTGCTGGTGCTTAATAATGGTCTGCAACTGTTAGCTCAGGGTCAGACACTCCTACTGCAAGGGGAGCAAGGCGTTGTTGCTCAACTGACTCTACCCAACCTCATCAACCACATTGCATTGGGTGATAATGTGATCCTAGCCAGTGATACGGCCAAACAGCTATACCGCATCACGATCCTGCATAATCAGATGGATATTGACCAACAGTGGCCACTCAGTCACCCAGTGGATTTTCTCAGCGCAAGCGTAGCCGCCTCCCGTGATGGCGAGATTAGCCTGTTACAAGGGATTCAACCTCGCACCTACACGCTCGAAAAGCGTTTCTCTGCTATCGATTGCTTGGATCACTATTGCTATCTGGCAACTGAGAAAGGCGTGCAGGTTACCGCTCTCAATAATGATGGTACCAGTCAACCGCTCACGCGGTTCACCGTAGCGGGTGCCGTCAGTGATTTGGTTCTTCAGTCACAACGACTCTACCTAGCCGGCAAAATGGGCTTTACCATCGTGGATATTAGCCTGCCGGATCAGCCTCGCTGGTTGGCCAGCAACAATAAATTTGGCCCAGCCACCGAATTGAAGGTAGGTGAATTCTTTACCCTGCTCAGGGATAACCTGGGACGCTATCATGTGATCGATACCTCAATGGCCAAGCAGCCGGTATGGCAAGCCAGCTTCAACGGCCCTATCGATGGCCCCTTTGCTGTACACCAAACTGAAGCCTGGTTAACAGATGGCCTCATCCTGCAGCAGGCAAACATTGCTGATGCGGAACTCCCCATCAGCAACCATTCTGGTATCAACCTGGGAGGCAGCCGCCGGGTACAATTGCGGGACAACACCCTCTATGTGGCCGATTGGTTCTCTGGTCTACACCTATACGATATCAGTGATGCTCAAGCACCCCGCCATATCGGAAACGTACATACGCCAGGCTCTGCCAAAGGGGTTTGGCTGGATGGTGACTACGCTTATGTGGGGGATGACGACCACGGCCTACAAGTGGTAAACCTCAACACTATGCAGGTCGTCCACGAGGTTCCCACTCATGGACTCGCCTACACCATGGATCGAGTGGATAACCTGCTCTATCTGGCGGATCATCGCGGTGGATTTCAGCTGATCGATATCAGTGAGCCAGAGAAGGCCTATAGCGTCGGCCTCCACGACACCCCTCAGAAGGTATGGTCAATCCAGGCCTATAAGCACTATGCCCTGGTCACCGATGATCAAACTGGAGTTTTGGTATTTGATGTCAGCGATCCCAGCCAACCCCGTCAGGTGGCCCAATATCAGCCTGGAGGCTTTGCGGAGGATATCGTAGTACGTGGTGATATCGCCTATGTGGCCTTCTTTGACGATGGTCTGCACATTCTGGATATCAGTAACCCGCTGGCCCCCAAGCCTCTAGGCTATCTGCCCACACCTGGCAATGCCCGAGGCATCTATCTGGTAGATAACCTGCTTTACCTGGCGGACTGGTATGCCGGCCTACAGGTGATCGATATTCAAGATCCCCATCTCCCTCAATGGCTGGGTGGATTGGATACCCAAGGAGCCGCCTGGGGTGTAGTGGTTCAAAATGACACTGCCTATGTAATGGATTGGTGGGGAGGCATCCAGACAGTGGATGTCGCAGATCCCCGCCACCCAGTCCTGCGGCACAGCTTCCATGCCCAGCAAAATCTACAGGATATCGCTCTCAATGGTGGATTCGCCTATCTGGCAGCTGGCTCAGGTGGACTGCAGGTATTTGATGTCAATAATAGCCAAGGCCCTATCTGGACCACGGCTCTGGATCTCTCTGGTAGTAGTCAACAACTGATGATTGGCGCTGATCGTGCCTATGTTGCCCATCACCCAGGTGGCATCACAGTGGTGGATATCAGCAATCCCTTCTACGCCAAGGCACTGCAACATATCCCACTCTCCCAGTCACTCAAGCAGCTGAGCCTACTGGATCAGCTGTTATTAGCCCTGGACGAGCAAGACCATCTACACGCCTGGCAAGTGGATACCCAAGGTCATCTGCAACCTGTAGAGACCGCCATCGACTCTCATCAATTAACCGCTCTAGGTGAATCAGACAGTTGGCCAGTGGTGATCAATGAAGAGGGGGCCATTGAGCTGTTGGACAGCCAATCCCTACTGCCCATCAGTGCACTACCCGGAGACTTCCAACAAGTCCTGCTCCGTAACGATACCCTTTACGCCATCGGTAATGACCAGCTGCTGATTGCAATCTTACACGACAGCCATATCCAGCCCCTCAGCCGCTGGGTTTTGGATGAGAGTGTGATGGACATGCAGCTAAAAGCGGAGATGCTCTACCTGAGTGGTGAACAGGAGGTGCTAGCTCTGGATGTCAGCCAACCCGAACAACCTGCTCTGCGCTATCGCTACCCCCGAACTAACCTGCCTGGTGCTATCGCCATCGGTAAAGACGCTATCTTCTCCGCAGGCGACCGCTGGCTCTCCACAGCGCCACAACTACCCGCATTGCAGCAGAAATCTACCGATGAAGGCGTAGCTCTGGAGATTGACGAAGGCCTACCCATGGGCAGCTATGACCTGCTGTTACATAACGCAGCAGGAGTCGAAGATAATCAATCCAACGCCATCCAGGTACGGATGCCCAAGGGTAAAAAGGTCAATTTCACTATGGAAGATCTGAAACGGCTCATCAAGGAACAGCAACAGCTGCCGACTACTCCCTAAACCCGAGGCTCCATATGGGGCGAATAATCATGAGGGATGAGAATTGCCTGTTGCGCCAATGAATGATGATGACCTCTATAGTGAGAACCAATCCCTAAGGCGCCAGCTCAAGGCCTATCTTTCCCAGGCCAGAGCCAATGAGCAAAAAATGCACCGCTTCCAGGAGCAAGAGTTACGGCTCATCAGCCTTAACTCCCTGGCCAAGCTGGTGGAGACCATTGTCTACGAATACCGCGCCTCCTTCGAACTGGACATGGTCACCCTAGCATTGGTAGACCCCACTTACGAGATCCGCCATATTCTAGAAGATGAAGGAGGGCTCCATAAACACCCACAATTAGTATTTTGCGAATCTGCTGACAAGCTAGATAGTCTATTCGGCTTTGGTGGTACTCCGATCCTGGAGTCTTACAACGCTGAAGAGCACCAGAAACTATTTCCCAATAGCCACCAGCCCCCTGCCAGTATCGCACTACTCCCACTCATTCGTTACGGTGAAATGATCGGCTGTCTCAATCTTGGCAGCCTACGCGAAGAGCGTTTTGTTAAGGGATCCGGTACCGATTTCCTGCAGCGTCTCGCTGCCGTCGTCGCCATCTGCCTGGAGAATGCCAGTAACCATGAACGGCTCAAGCGGGTAGGATTAACCGACTTTCTCACTGCCGTAAATAACCGCCGCTTCTTCGACCAGCGTCTGATGGAGGAGATGACCAACTGTAAACGTCA
The DNA here is from genome assembly GCA_050295955.1 of Thiohalomonadales bacterium. Taxonomy (GTDB): domain Bacteria; phylum Pseudomonadota; class Gammaproteobacteria; order RBG-16-57-12; family RBG-16-57-12; genus JAFLJP01. The sequence goes on along the minus strand of JBNKQQ010000072.1, from coordinate 27,204 downwards.
GGGCAACTCGGCCTCCTGCCTGTTGCTGGATATCGACTTCTTCAAAAAGATTAACGATCAATACGGCCATCGCGCTGGAGACCAAGTGCTTAAGGAGTTTGCCGCCCTGATCCGCAAACAGCTACGGGTTAGTGATATCCTGGCACGCTACGGTGGAGAAGAGTTTGTGGTACTACTGGTAAACACGCCCAGCACCGTATCCGTCGAAATTGCTGAACGTATCCGTAGTGAACTGGAGCGACACACCATCCATCTGGAGAACGGTGACACCCTTTATGTAACCGTCTCCATCGGTGTGGCACTGATTGATAATCGGGACAACACCCGTAGCGCAGAAGAGATGGGCAGTACCCTGGTAGAGCAGGCGGATCAGGCACTCTACCGGGCAAAGAATGAGGGGCGCAACCAAGTGGTATGCAACGGCTTCTGCCCTATCGAGTAACCTTGCGTGCCACGTAACTCATAATGTATTCCATAATCTCCAGGCGATTATACGCCTGCTGCAATGACTCGCCCCATACCGTCAGGCCATGGTGACGAATCATCAATGCGGTAATATCCGGTGGCTGCTGAGAAAAACGTGCCTCGATCTCGGCAGCGATTTTCGGCACATCTAACCAATTTTCAAACAACGGTAGTCCCACCCGGGGAGACTGCTCCCAAATACCCATTCCCTTAATCATCTCCAGCGCCGGGAGCGGCAACTGCGTCTCATCACAAGTTTCTGTCGCAATACAGGCATCCACAGTATGTACATGCAGACAGCAACGTGCCTCGGGAAACAATCTGTAAATCACCTGATGAATCGAGGCCTCCGCCGAGGGTTTGTTCTGCTCCAGCGGGGTCTCCAGCACCTCACCATCACCAATATTAACACGCAGAAAATCACCGCCCTGCAGCTGTCCCTTAGGGTTTCCACTGGCAGTCACCCAAAAGCTCCCCGCATGCTGGGGATCCCGGGCACTAAGGTTACCAGCGGTACCCGCCATCCAACCGCGACGATGAAAATCCTTCGCCATCTGAGCCAACGCCTCACAGATTGGCAACTGATCAAACAAAACAGCCATGGAGTATCTCCGTTAAGAAGAGGATTTATTCAGAAGAAGATGAAGATTTATTTGGCCTACGTGGGCCACGGCGCCGACGTCGGGGAGCGCCATCTGGCCGACTCCCGTTATCGCCCTGAGTTTCCCGGCGTTGTCCTCCCGATTTACTGCGGTGACCACCCTGTCGGGGTGGACGCTCAATCTTGATGGCAGATTTAGGCGTTATCAGCAGCTCAGTCTCGATCGGTGCATAGGGAATCTTGTGGCCAATATAATCCTCAATCTCCGGCTGGTGAAAGGAGTACTCTTCACAAGCCATACTAATAGCCATGCCGGAGGCGCCCGCTCGGGCCGTACGACCAATCCGGTGTACATAGTCCTCACAGTCCTGGGGGAGATCAAAGTTGATGACATGGCTAACATTGGGAATATGCAGACCGCGAGCCGCTACATCTGTTGCCACCAAATAGGGGAGTTCACCCCGGGTAAACTGCTCCAACAGATGCTGACGCTTCTTCTGGGGCACATCCCCAGAGAGAATTGCCACTTTATAATCATTTCCCATCAGATAGGCATAGATCCTCTCAGCGCTGCGCTTGGTGTTGCTGAAGATGATGCACTGGGAGGGCTGATATCTCTTTATGATTCCCAACAACAGAGGGATCTTCTCCTCATTGGCAGGAAAGAAGATTAGCTCCTCCACCTGCTTGGCCGTCACCTGCTCCACCTCAATTGCCACTTGCTGCGGGTTATTCATATGCTCATAAGCTAGCTCTGTCACCCGTAGTGGCAGTGTTGCCGAAAACAGCATGCTAAGACGCCGCTCTGGTGGAGGACACCGACGCAGCAGGAAACGGATATCTTTGATAAAACCCAGATCAAACATGCGATCCGCCTCATCCAATACCACTGCCTGTATCGCCCGTAAGTCAAAGATATGCTGCTTAAAATAGTCAATGGTACGTCCAGGCGTACCGATCAAAATATCGACGCCTTCCTGCAGACGCTGCTGCTGCACCTTATAACCAGTGCCACCATAGATGGCACAGCTGCTCAATTCAGCATGCTTACCTAATGCCTCAGCATCTTTTTGAATTTGGATCGCCAACTCTCGGGTGGGGGCCAGAATCAAACAACGTGGTTGATTGGCTTTACGCTTTTCTCCCGCAGGATTAGTCAGCAGCCAATTCATAATGGAGAGTAGAAAGGTAGCTGTTTTGCCGGTGCCAGTCTGGGCTTGGCCCAACACATCTTTCCCCGCCAATGTTAGCGGCAAAGCGGCAGCCTGAATCGGTGTGCAGTAATCGAAACCCTGCTCATTGGCCGCACGTAACAGTGGCTCTGCCATGGGAAGAGAGGATAAAGATAGACTACTTAAGTGGTCATTACTCATAGCGTTAGAATAACAGAATTCATCAATATCACATCATTTATGTCGATCCCTACAAACCGTTGTTAATATAGAATTATTAAGGTTTTACAGCCCTGAATTTGAACAAAATTTTCTCACCATTATCTCAATCACTAAAAATGGGCTTGAAATCGTCGCTATAATGGGCTCAAATGATCTATTAAGAGGTGCTGATAATCCAGCCCAGTGAATCAACAATGATGGGAGAACTCGAAAAGTGAGTAGTGAACACATCGTTCATGTAACTGATGACAACTTCGAAGCAGAAGTACTGAATAGCGACGGACCTGTACTGGTCGATTATTGGGCAGACTGGTGTGGCCCTTGTAAAATGATTGCACCAATTCTGGATGAGATCGCAGGTGACTACACCGGCAAGATCAAAATCGCCAAACTGAATATTGACGAGAACCCAAACACTCCACCTAAATTCGGCATCCGCGGTATTCCTACCCTGATGATCTTCAAAGGTGGTAACGTTGAAGCAACCAAAGTGGGCGCTCTATCGAAGTCACAACTGACCGCTTTCATTGATAGCAACGTCTAATTGATGAAAAACCACACGTCCAGCGCCGAAACTGACTGGACGTGTGGAGTGTATCGTGCTAGCTTTAATCACTGAAGCACCGAAATGGCCTTTCGGCCGTTCCCAATTGGTTTTTCCGCCTTCCAAATAATACGCAATAAAGCAAAATCCGCAGATAAAATATGAATCTAACTGAACTTAAGCAAACGCCAGTAACCGAGCTGGTTGAAATAGCCCAGTCTATGGGTATCGAAGGGACCGCACGGGCCCGCAAACAAGACCTGGTTTTCTCCATCCTCAAAGCCCACGCTAAAAACGGTGAAGATATTCACGGCGATGGGGTATTAGAGATTCTCCAGGATGGATTTGGTTTTCTACGTTCAGCCAACGGCTCATACCTAGCTGGACCTGATGACATCTATGTTTCACCCAGCCAGATTCGCCGTTTCAATCTGCGTACCGGTGACACCGTTTCTGGTAAGATTCGCCCACCGAAAGAGGGTGAACGCTATTTTGCTCTGCTCAAAGTTAATGAAATCAACTTTGAGTCACCAGAGATGGCCAAGCGCAAGGTGGTGTTTGAAAACCTAACCCCACTGCATGCTGAAGAGCGTCTGAAGATGGAAGTGGGCAACGGCAGCACCGAAGATATTACCGCGAGGGTAATTGATCTGGCAGCCCCTATCGGTAAAGGACAACGTGGTCTGATCGTTTCACCTCCCAAGTCCGGTAAAACCATGATGTTGCAGAACATCGCCCAATCCATCGCCTACAACCATCCCGAATGTTACCTAATCGTCTTGCTGATCGATGAGCGCCCTGAAGAGGTAACCGAGATGGAGCGCTCCGTTCGCGGTGAAGTGATCTCCTCCACTTTCGACGAACCCGCAACCCGCCACGTCCAGGTTGCTGAAATGGTTATCGAGAAAGCCAAGCGCCTAGTTGAACACAAGAAAGACGTCGTGATCCTACTGGATTCCATTACCCGTCTAGCTCGTGCTTACAACACCGTAATTCCTTCTTCCGGTAAGGTTCTGACCGGTGGTGTAGATGCCAACGCCCTGCATCGTCCCAAGCGCTTCTTTGGTGCAGCCCGTAACATTGAAGAGGGTGGCTCTCTGACCATCATTGCGACCGCTCTGGTTGAAACCGGTTCGCGTATGGATGATGTCATCTACGAAGAATTTAAAGGTACCGGTAATATGGAGATCCATCTTGCTCGTGCTATTGCAGAAAAACGCATCTATCCTGCCATCAACATCAACCGCTCTGGTACTCGCCGTGAAGAGAAACTGACAGATCCGGAAGAGCTGCAAAAGATGTGGATTCTGCGCAAGCTGCTGCACCCAATGGAAGAGATTGCGGCAATGGAGTTCCTGATTGATAAGATGAAGGCAACCAAAAACAATGATGAGTTCTTCGACTCCATGAAGCGCTAAACAGAAAAGCCGGGACATTGCTCCCGGCTTTTTTATGGCTTAAAGCCTATGATTGTTAAGTAAATGTTTTTACAGCCGACACACACCTGTATAACTGGAGGTAAGAGAAAAGGCCGAGGGTCCACCATCACCTTATTCATCATTTCATGAACAGACAACCATCTCCCACTATGGACGAAAAGAGTGCCGTTACTTATGAACAAGTAAGACTGCTCTATTCCTCTATTTACCTCTCCTTAGCAGTCACTCTGCTCAATGGCATTCTCCTTATCAGCGTCCAGTGGAATGAGGTAAAACATAATTTACTACTCTCCTGGCTCACTGCACTTATTCTGGTTACTTTGTGGCGTGGATATATTGCTTTTCGCTACCACCACACATCTCCAGCAGAAAAAGAACATCCAAGATGGAATCAACTGTTTAATATTGGAGTCGGCTCATCGGCATTAACCTGGGGGATCAGTGGTATCGTTATCTTCCCACAAGATACTGCATTGCAAGCCTTCCATGCATTCGTCATTGCCGGTATGTGTGCGGGTGCCGTCAGTACTCTCTCTTACCAGCGCCTGCCTATTTTAGTCTTTCTTTACCTCTGCCTTTTACCGATCATTTTTCAACTCTTTGCAATTGGGGGCCAGATAGGTATCTCGATGGGTGTCATGGGGGTCGCTTTTCTCGCTATCCTAACCACCAGCGCACTACGGATTCATCAAAATACGCTAACCAACATTACACTTCGCTTGGAAGCCACCATTCGAGAAAAGGCACTCAGAGAAAGTGAAGAGCGTATCCATATGATCTTTGAATCTGCACCATTGGGTATTCTCCACTACGACAAAGAGGGTGTTGTTGAAGCCAGCAATGACGCCATACTCAGTATGCTAATGATTGATAATGACACGTTAATCGGCATGCCCCTGATGGCCATGGTAGATGATGAACTCAAAGTGTGTATTCAGCACTCCTTGGAAGGGCAGGATGCCCACTACCGTGGCAGCATTGCCGCCATCTACCCCAAGAGCAATACTGAAGTGCGTATCCATATGCGGGGAATCATTAGCCTTGATGGGAATATTGTCGGTGGCGTCATGGTGGTGGAAGATATCAGCAATGAAAAGCACCTGGAACGCATCAAGGATGACTTTATCGCGACGGTCAGTCATGAGCTACGCACCCCACTGACAGCCATTATTGGTTCATTGGGCATTCTACGCTCAGGTGTACTTGAGCACTCACCGGAAAAAAGCAAACCTCTGCTGGACAATGCCCACCGTAACTCTGAGCGCTTGTTAATGTTGATCAACGATATTCTAGATGTAGAGAAAATCGAAGCAGGAAAAATGGACTTCCAGATGAGAAAGCAACCTCTCTGCAAACTATTAGAGCAATCGGTAGAATCCAGCTTGGGGTATGGTCGACAGTACAATGTGGAGTTCACACTACTAAACTGTAACGATGTCACAGTATGTGTGGATGGTCACCGCATGATGCAGGTGATGAGCAACCTCCTCTCCAACGCGGCCAAATTCTCTGCTAAAGGGGGTAGGGTAGAGGTTTCCACTGAAAAGCATGGTGACCGTGTTCGAGTCAACGTCCGCGACTATGGTGAAGGCATCCCTGAAGAGTTCCGCGACAAAATTTTTGAAAAATTCAGCCAGGCAGAAGGGAGTGCCATACGTAAAGTGGGGGGAACAGGCCTAGGGCTTAATATCGTCCGCCAGATTGTCGAACATCACCACGGTGCAGTGGATTTCCACAGTATTCCGGGTGAGGGAACCACTTTTTATTTTGACCTGCCTATCGCTGACTTTTAGCACCACGCCTAAGGGCTAAAAATCAGCCCTTAAGCATGTGCAAGATACTATCCAACCCACCATAATTGATAGCGGTTGCAGCTTGAGCCTGCACTGCAGGCTTAGCATGATAGGCAACACTCAGCCCTGCCTCTTTCATCATTAACAGGTCATTAGCCCCATCCCCTACCGAGATCACCTGCTTGGGAGAGATGGCAAGTGACTCGCTATGGGATAACAGCAGATCTGCCTTAGCCTGGGCACCAACGATATCACCTAAAACCTCTCCGGTGAGTGCGCCATCCTCAATGCCCAACACATTGGCATGTGCATAATCCAGCTTGAGACGTTCCTTGAGTCGATCCGTAAAGAAGGTAAAACCACCGGACACTAAACAGAACTTGATGCCGTCCCGCTTCAGACTGCTAATCAACTCTTCTGCACCTGGATTCAATGTTAAACGCTCGTCGTACACCAGTTCCAATGCACTGGCTCTTACCCCTTTAAGTAGGGCAACACGCTTGGTCAGTGAGGTAATGAAATCGATCTCACCCCGCATCGCAGCTTCAGTAATTGCTGAAACCTGAGGCTTTACATTGAGGTAATCAGCAATCTCATCGATACATTCAATGCTGATCAGCGTAGAGTCCATATCGCTCACCAGTAGCTTGGCAGTGCTAGGATCAAAATCAGCAGGAAGCGTATTAATATCAATACGCAGCTGCTCACTTAACGCCTGCACCATCTCCCGCGCAATAACATCCTCATGCTTCACCCGGTGGTAACCATCACGGCTTTCAGGGGCAGCGCCAAACAGCTCTTCAATATTAATGCGTGCGGCATCATTGAGTTTTGCCGCATGGATTATGGTTGTATACATCTTCATTCCTAACGGTTAGGCCGGTAGTACTGATTCACTGGCAAACAGTTCGGCGATGGTTTCACGCTGGCGAACCACATGATACTGCTCACCATCGACCATCACCTCTGCCGCACGGGGACGGGTATTGTAATTGGAGCTCATGGAGAAGCCATAGGCGCCCGCAGAGCGTATCGCCAACAGATCACCAGCCTGTAAATTCAATTGACGATCTTTACCAAGGAAGTCACCGGTTTCACATACCGGGCCCACGATGTCGTAATTTTGGGCATCTCCATTACGGCTATTGTCCAATGGCACAATCTCTTGCCACGCCTGATAAAGGGAAGGGCGCAACAGGTCATTCATGGCACCATCAACGATGGCGAAGTTCTTCTCATCGGTGTGCTTGAGATACTGTACCTGGGTTAACATCACTCCGGCATTACCGGCGATAGCTCGGCCAGGCTCCAGAATCAATTCGATTTGTATGCCACGCTCCTGCAACTTAGCTTTCACTGCACTGGCATAATCGCGGGGCTCAGGGGGAGCTTCCTCGCCATAGCGGATACCCAGTCCACCGCCTAGATCAAGATGCTTAAGCTCAATGCCTCGAGACTTCAGCTGCTCCACCAGTAACAATACCCGCTCCAGAGCATCAATAAATGGGGCAATACTGGTCAATTGTGAGCCGATATGACAATCCACCCCATGGATCTCGATATTGCCCATTGCGGCTGCCTGAGCGTAGATCTCCGGTGCCTGCTGGATATCCACACCAAACTTGTTCTCCTTCAGTCCAGTAGAAATATAAGGGTGGGTACCCGCATCTACGTCGGGATTTACTCGCAAGGAGATAGGTGCAATCTTGCCACATTCACCTGCCACCTGATTGAGCAATTCCAACTCGGCAACCGACTCCACATTGAAACAGCGAATCCCCACTTCTAAGGCACGTCGCATCTCCGAGGCGGTCTTACCCACGCCAGAAAAGACCACTTTACCTGCCTCACCACCTGCCGCCAGCACCCGCTCCAACTCACCCACCGAGACAATATCAAAGCCAGAGCCTAGGCGGGCAAACAGATTGAGGATCGCTAAATTGGAATTAGCCTTGACCGCATAGCAGATCAAATGGGGCCATTCACCCAATGCCTGATCAAAGGCATTCCAGTGACGCTCCAGAGTGGCGCGGGAATAAACATAGGTTGGCGTGCCCAATTGCTGCGCAATCTCGCGCAGTGGCACATTTTCGGCAAACAATTGTTCACCGCGATATTCAAAATGGTCCATGATGCTTCTCTAAGACTGTTGTGCGGGCTGCGGTTGTGGTTCTGGCAGCTCCAGGTCACCTTTCAGGCCACAAGCGGAAAGAGCCAGCATCACAAACAGCAGTAAAATTAAACGTTTCATGGCGGGTATTATAAACGAGATAACGCATTAACGCCTGTTTTCCATCCAGATAAGATAGAAAACAGTCTTAGGCGCTGGCTTTCCCAGCTTTATTCTTCACCACTTGATTAAGCCGCTCTTCGATACGCTTTTTGTAGTTAAGATAGTGCAATGTCTGTACAGCACCGCTGGATTCCACTTCGAGAATACTCTCTGGTAGATCAATGTCAGTGATGTAGATAGGATAATCGGCCCCACTCTTTCGCTGTGACAAGATATGCTTGGCCACCTCCTCGAAAATCTCGTCGCCATGCTCAAAGGAGGAGAACTCCACATCGTTGCAATACACCGTAATATGGTCACTACCGCCTACACTCTCACCGATCACCTGAACGTTGTAGTACTGATTAGGCAAGGAGAAACGTATCTCCCGGCTTTCGATACTTAACGTACCGCTCTTGGACTCAATAATCTGGTAACACTCTACCCTGTTTTGATCACCAATCGTATTATCCAACGTCGAGGTCTGCCGTTTCACAATGGAGTTTAAGAAGGTATTGTAGTGCTGCAGCAGAAACTTGGGTTCCACCAGTGGAAGGGTTTGATAAAACAGCGAGCCTTTCTCATCCAGTACATAAATCTCAAGCTGCTTTCCTCTGGAGCAAAAATAGAACTGGATGACATCCTGCTTGCCGTATTCATAGATCAGCTTCAGTAGTGGATGCTGATTGGAAGCATCGATAATCACACGACTGTAGTGGGGACGCGGTGCCCCTAGCTCACTGTACAATGCCAGCGACGAATCAAACAACTGATTCCGAACGACACCATCATCCTCGAATAACATGCCAAAGCCGTTACGAATCGCGAATAGATAACGCAGATGTTCCTTACTGTTGGGGTCTCCATAAAAAGCCTGGGTAGTTGCATTGAAGAGATCCTTCACCCGTCCAGCCACTTTATCGTTATAACTGGATGAGAAACTATACACTTTGGGCGGTGGCGGCGGATTATCTTCTGCCAATGGTGACCACTGTAGGTATTGGGCCAGACACTCCAAAAAACCGTCATCTCCCTCATAATGGAAGACCAAGGCCTCCTGCCATGAGGTAACAAAAACCACATCAATAGAACGCACCAGATTCTCTGCCAGAGAGCTGAAACTCAATGCATCATCACGATCCGTTATCAAATGCCCCATACGCTCCATTTTTTCCGGATTGCCTTTGCCCACATTCACAAACAGCAACACCGATAGCAATTTGGGCTTCTCAATGAAATCCTCGATATCTGCGTGAGGGATACTTCCCCCCGGGAAGTTACGCTCAAGCGTAGCGATAATCGAACTGATCTCACGATCACTCAACTCGCTATTTTGACTCTTAATGGCAAAAGAGGAGCGCTTATTAATGAGCTTATTGAAATAGCCCCAGCAGAGCAGTTCCAGTGCTGATGAGGCACGCTTCAGTGGCGGATTATCGCTGCGATCACTATGCAGGCCATTGCCACGGAACATAAACCACGACTCGCGATTATCACTCAGTTTGCGCTGAACCAACCCCACTAACGACTCATGCAGGTCCGCAGTAAATCCCCTGGCAATAATATCCAACTTACCCGTTTTACGCTCAAACGCCGCATACAGCTTGCGACCCAGTACATTGAGATCCTGCTGGCTGATCATCAAACCTTTATTGGCACGGGCAAATTCTGAAAGCTCAAAATAGCTTTGAGTTAGCTCTTTCACCAGAACCTTACGCTCTTCACTAATCGTATCAATCTTCCAGGTATTTCGGCTGTCCAGATCTCGCAGATACTCCAGCTTCCAGCCCCAATCCCGCGTCATCTGCATCAACAGATCCTGCTGCCAATTGGCGCCACGGATATAACGCATTTTGGAAAGTGGCATATTAATCTTGAAATAGAGACAGCGTCTAACCAACTCCAGTTTGGCAGGATCATCCTTCTGAGAAAGATAATCCGTCAGCTTGTTAATCAGCATGATGTAGGGATCGACCTCATTCAGGTCGTACTCTTCATCAAACTCCTCATAAATAGCCTGTTTAAACATCAGGCTTAGGAAATTAATATCAGGATACTCGTTGGCATAGATCTCCATCACAATGATCTTGAGCAACGATTTATAGGGAGAATCCACACCTTTATAGATCTGCCACACGGCAGCACCAAAAAACTCCTCCGCCGGCATATTTCCCAAACCACCAAAATCGATCACATCATGGGGTTCGACAAAGCGCTTTTTCAGCAGATTTGCCACATACTGATCATAATTCTTTTCCTCTGCCGGTGGCACCAGCCACCAAACCGGATAGCATCCCGCTAACCATAGAGCAGTACGGTAAAACTCATCCAACAACAAGTCGTGCTGGGCAGTACCACTGCTCTCCGAACTAAGATCCAATACTTCGCCACTACGAAAGCGCTCGGCATCCATCAGGAAGAAGTGCACCTCCATATTGTAGCTGTCAGCCCATTTCTCGATGGCCTCTCCCTTCTCTCGCAGCTCTTCCAGCTGATGATCGGTAAGGTCGGAGGAGTGACAAAGCCAGACATCAAAGTCACTTTTATTGGATTGGGCGATAGTACCGCTGCTCCCAATCAGGAACAGCGCCTGGATATCGTAGCTACGATAGATACTGCGGCGATATTGGAAGCCTTTGAATAGACGCTGGGCCGCCATAATCGCCGGTCCCTCTTTTAGGTAATTAGCAATGCCAGACGGGGTTTCATCAGAGACATAACCTGGCATATCAGGGTGATTCACATGAAACAATAGCGGAAGTATATCGATGACATCCTGCTGAGCTGGGCGTAGCGCTGCACGAGCACGACTGAGGCGCTCCTGATTGAGCTTTAAGAAGCGTTTTAAAATATCTCTAACATCCATGGGAAAACCACGTCTTTCGTAGATAGCTCAGTAATCGGTTATTATTTGCAGGAATCCCGGATTATTTTACCCCGTGGGACGGAGATGATTTTTACATAAGATTCCCTACAAATGTTTTCGGCAGATCAGCAATAACTTGATAGCTGAACAGGAAAAACGCCCCCCACTGAATAACACCAAAAAGTGAATTTATTCGGGGATTAAGTACAAAAATGGTATGGTAAAGTTTTAGTCATTGGCGTCGACGCCTCTAAGACTCACAATGTGCTAAAGCACCAAATAAGTATTATGAGAGAGGATGTGGATTTATGAGCGTTTCCCTTGCGGCAGCGATTACTCAACAGATTATTGAAAAACTTCCCCAAGGAGTTGTGGTAGTTGATGCAAATGAACGAATCACCTGGGCTAACCGTAGCCTGTTAACACTACTGGGGGCAGAAGATAAAACACTGGATCAACTCAATGATGAGCAAAGTGAGCAACTTACCGAATGGCTGACCCGCCAAGTGGCTGAAACCTCTGATGGTCAAAAGCTCAATAAAAGTTGCATCGAGCTACAAGGTGGAGGCTTTGCCTTCCTGTTTGAACCCTGTGCAGATCAAGGGGCAGACAACGACCCCTTAACCGGTGTCGCAGGCAATCACGCCTTCACCATTGCCCTACAAACTCTGTTATCGGTGGCCCGCCGCTACGAAAAGCCACTCTCAGCAGCGATTATTCGCATCGATAATCTAGCCCAAATCCCCCATGATGAGGCACTCATCGCCACCTGCCAGCAATTGAAAGAGGCATTACGCTGGTCCGATATGTTGGGCCGCCTTAACGATGACAGCTTTGTCATTATTCTGCCAGAAACGGATCAAGATGCCTGCGGTGCACTTTTAGAGAAACTCCAGCGCCACCTGCAACGAATTACTTTAGAAGAGGGCGATACTCCGCATTACCGAATGGCAGCTCTGGAATCAGACAAGCGCGATGATGTTGAGCGCTTGCTCACGCGCCTGCAACACGAGGTTGGCAAGGCTATAGAGGATGCCCAACAGGCCAGCTAATCCCTCGTGAGCTATAACTGAAGGAGGGCTGATGAAAATGGAGTAGTGTGTGGACCACTCATTTCTGCATGAAATAATTCTTCTGCTCACCTTTTCTGTGGTGGCGGTTGCCCTATTCCGCCGATTTCAGCTTCCCCCCATTCTTGCCTACCTACTGGTAGGGGTCTGTATAGGCCCCTCTGGTCTGGGCTTGGTCCACTCTACCGACGGCACCCACTTTATCGCCGAGTTTGGCGTGGTATTCCTGCTATTCACCATTGGCCTTGAGTTCTCCCTGGCCAAATTGCTCGCTATGCGCCGTACCGTATTTGGCCTTGGTATGATGCAGATGTTTTTTAGCACAGTACTGTTTGGGGCAATTGCCTGGTTTATGGGCCAACCCTTTCTCTCTGCGGTGGTGATCGGCGGCATTCTGGCACTCTCATCCACAGCCATTGTTATCAAGCAATTGGTTGAACAACTGGAGATCAATTCCCGACATGGGCGTATGTCTGTCGGTATCCTGCTGTTTCAAGACCTTGCGGTGATCCCTCTACTGGTTATCATTCCGGTATTAGCTGGCGAGTCCGATAACAGCATTGCAATTGCCCTCTCCTGGGCACTCGTTAAAGCTATTGCTATCTTTTTGATATTACTGGCAATAGGGCACTGGCTACTTCGGCCATTTCTTAATGAGGTGGCGAGAGCCCGCTCTGCTGAACTCTTTACTCTCACGGTACTACTCATTTCCATTTCTGCAGCTTGGGCAACTGATGCTGCGGGCCTCTCGTTAGCACTCGGTGGGTTTCTTGCGGGTATGATGCTGGGCGAAACCGAATACCGTCACCAAATTGAAGCGGATATACGCCCCTTCCAAGATGTGCTATTAGGTTTTTTCTTCATTACTATTGGCATGCTAATTGACCTACAACTCGTCGCAGAGATTTGGTACTGGGTCATTGGCCTGACCCTACTGTTCATGCTATTGAAAAGTCTGCTAATTACCGCCCTCGCCCAGCTCAGCGGTGCAGAGTGCGGCGTTTCATTGCGAACCGGCGTCTCTCTGGCCCAGGGAGGAGAATTTGGCTTTGCCCTGGTCTCCCTCGCCCTCGGCACCCTGATGATAGAACATGAGGCGGGTCAGGTGCTGCTATTGGTTATCCTCTTCAGCATGGTGTTCTCACCCATGCTAATCCGCTACAACGGACAGTTTGCCAAGTCCTTCTACAGCGCCGGTTACAATCGTAACCGGCAGCAGAGAATTGATGCCATTCGCCAAGAGACAGATAAATTAAGTGGTCATGTGGTGATCTGTGGCTTCGGCCGCATCGGGCAAAGCCTTGCCCATATCCTGGAACAACAGAATTTGCAATTTGTCGCATTGGACCTTGACCCACTTCGAGTCCAGGAGGCTGTTCGGGCAGGTGAACAAGTACATTATGGTGACTCCACTCACCACTCTATCCTAGAAGCAACTGGAATCCAAAATGCTCGCCTGTTGATCATCAGTATCGATGACAGTAGCTCTGCCATGAAAATCCTTGCCAACTGCAAGAAACATTATCCAGACTTACCCGTACTGGTAAGAGCAAAAGATGATTCGAATCTGGAAGAATTACAACAAGCTGGTGCGACCGAGGTTGTGCCAGAAACCGTAGAAACCAGCCTGATGCTAGGCGCACAAATGTTAACGCTGCTGGAGCTGCCTGTCTCTCGTATCTTGAAAGTCATTCAGGAAGCCCGCTCCGATCGCTACAAAATATTGCGTGCCTATTTTCACGGAGAAGAGCCCATCTCCATTGAAGACACCAGTGACTATACTCGCCGTCAGCTACACACCGTTCAGCTACCTGAGCAAGCTTATGCTGTTAATAAATGCATCAATGAGCTGCCACTACAAGCGTTGGATGTACAAATCAGTGCCATCCGCCGTGGTGGTATCAAAGGCAGTGAGCCCAGTGGGGAAACGATACTCGTGGCGGGAGATGTCGTCGTATTAGTTGGACCAACTAAAAGCCTGTATCGAGCAGAAGAGTTACTGCTCAAAGGCTAAGCCCCTGCATTCAAGGGGCTATACCGGCAGATTCATAGATTAAGCAATATCGCGAATTCTCACGACGATATCCACGCCAGTCAATTCAGTACCGGCAGGAATAGTGGGCAATGCATCAAGCGAGATAGCACCCTCTTCAATATCCGTCAGCTGGCCATTGTTTTCATTGTAAAAATGGAAATGAGGATGGGTAGTAGAATCGTAAAACACCTTACTGGGATCAACAATCACTTCACGAACCAGCCCTTTACTCACGAACAGATTCAGCGTGTTGTATATGGTTGCTTTAGAAACCTGGGTTTTCTCCTGATTAACCTCTTCAAGAATCTGCTCTGCGGAGAGGTGGCGTGGTTCACTGCACATTACCTGAGCAATTCGAATGCGCTGCTGAGTCGGACTGATACCGTACTGAGTCAGCAGTTCGCAGGTTTCATTAACTGTTTTCACCATTCCCATAGCCTATAACCCTACTTAATTATAAGAAAGAAGACTAAATATAATAGGACATGTATGTCCGCAGAGCAAGATGGTTAATAATTGGACTACTTTGGCGCAAAGGAATTAGGGTTAAGACTGGGGGCAGCGCCCGTTACCAGATCCGAAAGCAAGCGGCAGGAGGCCCAACTCATTGCCACACCATTTCTAAAATGACCACAATTCAGGTAGAGACCAGGTGTATTTTCCAATTCACCAATCATCGGCACACCATCGGGACTACCTGGGCGCAACCCCGCCCAATGCTCAACAACCTCATACTCTGCCAATTTAGGCGCAATCTTATAGGCTGCTGCTGCCAACTCATCACGGGCCTGCTGAGTGGTCTGTTTAGTAAACCCGGTATATTCAAGGGTACTTCCTGCCAGTACACGACCATCCTTACGAGGAATAATGTAGCGCCCTTCAGAAAGGGTAATGCGCTTGATCAATCCAGGCTCGGTCTGAAATTGAATCATCTGCCCACGCACCGGCTCAACAGGTAACGAATAGCCCACTTGCTCCAATAGTTTGGCAGACCATGCGCCTGCAGCCACTACCACTTTTGGCGCGAAAAACGACTGTCCCTGGCTCTGAACACCACAAATAGCCCCCTGCTCCAGCAATAGCTGATCAACCGGCTGCTGCTTCATCACTGTCAAGCCGTTATTCAGTGCAGCCTGATGTACAGCCTGCAGCAGACGGGGATTACGTACCTGTCCCACATCCGGCATCCATAATGCCTGCCTGGCTTCATGGGTTAGCTCTGGCTCAAGCTCCCGCAATTTACCTGCATCAATCACCTCCATGGCAACATCAAAGCGCTCTGCCCAGGCTAGCGCCTGTGACTGCTCCTCTTGGTCCAGAATTAACATGCCACAAGGTAGAGACTGAGGATCAATATCACTCTGCTGCTTCAGATCCGCCAATAACTCTTGCCAGTTTTGACGACTCCAATTGACCAGCTCACTCACACCATCTGGGTAACGCCAAGGGTATAAAGGAGAAAGGATTCCCCCTCCTGCCCAAGAGGACTCCCGCCCCAATTGTTGTTGCTCCAACAACAACACCGACTTTCCCTGACGAGTAATCAGGTAGGCACTCAGCAAACCAATCAGCCCACCACCTACTACAATGCAATCAAATCTATTCTGTGCGCTTGTCATTACTTTAATCTCTTATCTGCTGGTAGCGCTCTGCTAAACCAGCAAAGCCCTGTTGGCTGCACTTCAGCCCTGCCAAGCGGCAGCTGTTTTGTAACGCTTGGCCAAGTGGCTGATTTTGCAACAGGTTATGTATCATGCCGGCATTAAACGTATCACCGGCTCCCAGGCTGTCGATGACCTGTGGTTGTATAAAGGCAGGGATATGAAGAATATTATTATTATCCAGCGCATAGGCTCCCTCACTACCCCAGGCGCAGACTAACATAGCCTGCGGAGCTCGTGGGCCAACTGACGTCAACAACTGCTGCGCGCTGGCAAAGCCTTTCTCCTCAGCATAGTGACGGGAAAACAGTAGCAAATCGGGCTCCCCAAAAAGCTGTTCAATGCCCTCACGGGGTTTCTCTACCTCTAGCGAGCATCTCAAGTGAGGATACTGTTGCTTAACGTACCGGAGCATGGTCAATGTCTCTTCAACAGCACGCCCTTCAAAGTGTACCCACGCATATTGGCTGAGTTCACAACGCCGAAATGTCTCTACATCCAGCTCAGGGAGATCCCGGTAATGCACAATACTGCGGCTACCTCTCTCCCGACTTAAAATAATGTATGAAGTCGGCGTCGTGCCGCCCTGAAAAGTTTGGCAGGTATGGTAATTCACCCCATTTGCCTCCAGGTCCTGGCGAATAACAAGGCTTCCCGGATCATCTGCCAGCACCCCGCACCAATCACACTGCTCACCCAGCTGGCTTAGTACTACCAGCGTATTAGTTGCATTGCCGCCCCGGCTTACCTGCTGTGCATCAGCGCGTACCTCGCTATCCTCTGCAGGGTATTTATCAAGATAATTGATGATATCCAGAGTGGCGATACCCACCCCTAGTACTCGGGCCATAACTTCAGTGATATTGTGTGATTTTGCCGCAATTATACCACGCAAGCCGGCAATTAATGGTCATTACGCTTGATTAAAAAGCGCCATTGCCGATAATTGTGGGTATTAGGGGGAATATATATGAATCACGGTAAGGTATTAACCTGGTGGGCAGGGGTGCCCATCTTTATTTTATTTGGACTCATCGCCATCGCTGAAGCAGAAATACCACTCGATCCGACTCATGATGTCGTGGTAGATGTCGTCGTTGATGTTGTTGAAGAGATGCCAAATAAAGACAACAGCCCACGCACCTCAACCATCCAGCCCATCAAAGAGCTGCGCATTGTCAAACCAGAAAAGCTTAAGGAACTCACCCAAAGCGGTATCTACTCTGCTGATAACGAATCCCTGGCAATCCTACAAAATCCAACGGAAGCCATGGCAGACTTTCCTACCAACCGTCGCCATGAAGTTGACTGGATCAAAGCTTTGGATGATGGACTCATCAACCCTAGGGCAAATATCGATGGCAGTGAAGAGATGCAACCAATGGATATGGATGTCATCATGGAGCAAACTGCGGGTATGCCTTACGTCAAGTTTCCACACTTATCCCATACTAAATGGCTCTCCTGCGATAACTGCCATACTCAAATCTTCGAACCCGTGAAGAATGGCAACCCCATCACCATGGGCAAGATTCTAAAAGGTGAATACTGTGGCCGCTGCCATGACCGTGTTGCATTCTCGTTGTTTGTCTGTGAGAAGTGTCATAACACGCCACAGTAATAATTCGGTATCGCAAGCAACAAAAAAGCCCGCTTTAAGCGGGCTTTTTTATGGAATATGGTGGCTATGACTAGATTCGAACTAGTGACCCCATCATTATGAGTTCTTGGACTCCCTGATTTATAAAATCCTACCAAACCCAACAACCCCTTATGCAGCCTTGCCTTAAAGGTAATCCCCCTCTAATATGGCATGATCTAGTTTTATCAAATTTTACCTATTTGGTGACCTACGGGTGACCTATAGTGACCTGAGAGGGATATCATGCCAACAAAGATCAAGTTCACCAAGACCGCCCTAGACAAGCTCTCTTGCCCTTCTGGGAAGAATGACGTTGTTTTCCATGATGAGGCGCTGCCTGGGCTCCAGCTAAGAGTGTGGGCCAGTGGTAAAAAGGTATTCACAGTTAGGTGTAAATTGGATGGTAAAGCTAAGCGGGTTTCACTTGGGCAATATCCCGCCATGACAATAGAACAAGCCAGAGCCAAAGCACGACAAGAGCTAGCCCATATCTTTGATGGAATAGATCCCAATGCATTGAAGAAGGCCGACCGAGCTAAAAAGATCACCGTTGGCCAGTGCCTGGAAGATTATCTATCTACTCGTTCCAACCTCAAAGAGTCGACAGCCACCACCTACCGGAACGCACTTAATCAGCACGTACCCAGTTGGATGAATAAACCACTACTTTGGGTTACCCGGGATCGGATAGAAGCCAAGCATAAGGAGATAGGCTCTAAGTCTCCTACAAGTGCAAACAAGGTGATGAGGATTTTAAGGGCGCTATTCGAATACGCCCATGGTAAGTACGAGGATGAGAGAGGGGAGCCGCTCATTCTTCATAACCCCGTTAAGCGACTAAGCCAGGCCAAGGTATGGTTTAAAGAGTCCAGACGCTCTACCTTTATCAAGGCTGGTGACCTTAAGCCATGGTATGAGGCCGTATCTACTACCCCAGAGTGGTTAGCTAGCCGTGATCCTGAAGGTCTACGAGATTATCTGTTATTGGTACTGTTTACCGGACTTAGACGTAGGGAAGCCTCTTCGCTCACCTGGGATAGTATCGATATTGAGCACGCTACTCTTAATATAATAGATACTAAGAACGGCCACCCTCACACCTTACCCCTCCCCTCTTCGCTGCTCGACATGCTCAAGAGACGACGAGCTATCACCAAAGGTCAGCCCTACGTATTTCCTAGCAGCAGTGGTAAAGGGTGTTTAGCAGAGCCTAAAAAGGGGATTGCCAAGGTTAGGGATAAAAGCGGGATCTATTTCACCCTTCACGATCTGCGCCGCACCTTCATTACCGTTGCCGAGAGTCTGGGGATTCGAGATTACACCTTAAAGAGACTGCTTAACCACCGAAGCAGTGGGGATGTTACAGACGGCTACATCGTTACCGATGTGGAGAGACTCCGGGAACCCATGCAAATGATAGAGGATAGATTACTACTTTTGGCCACCAAGCCCGGTAATGTAGTAGCCCTATCGGTTAACGCTAAAAGTGCTTAGGCTTCCAGCATGAGTGCGTTGTAGGGGTGGGACAAATGGGACAGCGGGACCAGCCTTTAAAATCAGATGCTTAGCCTGTCCCCGGTTTGTCCCCACGGCGGGACAATTCACTTTACGTTGATTTACCTTTCTTCACCAACATGGATGGAAAAGGAGATAGAATAAGTTACTAAGCCACTTCCTCCCCACTGGAAACCCCTCCCCGGCCCCGCCGGGACCATTGCGGATTGTGGCAATTATTGAGTTCTTGCTAGCCCTAGGGTAGCTCCTGAAAAGCGGTTCTCCACCGCCTGGGTTAGCAATTTATTTACCTGGAGACTTTGACCGCTTGGAGAGGTGGTTGTAAAAATGGAATCTTGTAAAGCCAAGGTTATGGCTCTTATTGAGAATGATATAAGGCCTTGCCTTGAGCCATCTAAACACTTCTATATTGATCGTTTACTTAAGCATGTAGACGAGCTAGAACCCATCCTTGAATTTGTCGATAAAGAGCTTCGATACCATCCGAGAGGGTGGTTTGTGTTTATTCACATCATCATCGAGAACGCTCATCATGGGTCTGCTGATAATGTTGATAGAGTAAGAGAAAACGTAAAAAACCTAGTTGGTGAAAGTAAAAAAAATGGGAAGAAAGGTAGGATCCAGGAAATTATTGATACGGCTTCTCAGCTACATAAATTAATTGCTGGCTCAGTAAGGTATGACGGAGAAGAAACGATTGAAGATATACCTAGCCTATCTGAGCTAGAGTCTAAGGCTTCATGTCTGGTAGAAGGCTTCCCTGAGCTTATAGAGCTTGTTGATAGTGCAAATAGGATTGCTGGTGATTCTGGTCAATCCCCACAATATTACAACTCTTCGCCTCTGCAAATAGAAGGCTGGCTTGATAGGCCAGTTAGTAAAGCCATTCAAGCAATCAATAATATGAATAGTGGTAGGGAGTATTTTCCCAATAGTAGGTTTTTACTGCTAGCCCTTCTTGAGTCAGTACAATCTCTCACAGTGGCTCCCTGCTACAAAGAAGTATCCGACCTAACCGGGCTACAACCTGGGAGTGGGAAGACCCGACAGAATCCTAAAACTCGATGGAACCATGTGATTCAGGGCCTACTTGATGATCTATGCCGAGAAAGCAGATCGGACCTAAAGGATAAGCTCCCTTATCGCTTCGTTGAGAATATCGGATCTTATAGATTGGCATCAATCCTGTGTCATATATTAGATGGAGTATCACCTGATAATTTAAGAAATATCGAGAGCTTAATCAGAGGTAGGATTAATCATGATAAAGAAGTAGCAAGACTTGCGCAGGAAGAAGAGCTAAATAAGAAGCTACTGCCGTATCGAAAGATACAGCAAGAGCAGGCCTATTGCCTTGAAAAAATAGAAGAGCTACTTGCAAGTGGGGATGAAGATGAAACACTCCCATACTTTGAAAAGTTAAAAGATTTAAGACTTAAGTTTGACGAGCTTGAAAATCAACTGGTTGAAAAATAAGTATATATTTAATAGGCGCTCCTTCCCGCCTTTTGTATCAGATGTAATAATTTAACCCTCCCGCTACCTTTGCCTTTACGTAATAACCGTAAAGGAAAAGGCAATGACAGAAACAGAGATAAACAAAGACTCAATCAAGCAAGAGATATGTATTTCACTCGGGCTTGACCCGAATAATCCTCCCATCAGCGTTAACGATAAGCAAGCAGCAGAAGCACTAGGCGTGAAGGCTAGCACTCTAGGCCACTGGCGTAGCGTAGGCCGGTATAACCTCAGATACGTTAAAGTTGGACGGTTGATCAGATACAGAATTGATGATCTAGCCACCTTTCTTGCTGATCGCATGCGTAGTCACACAGGTGAATCATGAGTAAGGAGGGGGTAGCAATGGGAAACCCAATTTATGATGGACTCACTGCGCTGGCTGATAGGCTTGAGATATTGCCCTCGTTAGAGAGTTATGCTGCAGCTATAAGCCCAGCCTCTGTCGATAACCTCGCAAGCAACCCGCCTAGAGTGGAATTCCGCTTGGGAGCATTAAACCTCTTTCGCGACTATAGATACCTGCCTTGGTTTGAAGAGTGGGTGCGGAGCCAGCTTGATGAAATGGATGTCTCCTACCCAGATATAGAGTCTTACGAGATTGCCTATCAGGCTGTGTCCTATATGTGCTCTTGCATGGATGACGCTATGAGGGATGGTGATCAGGAGGCATGGGGAGAGCTTACTACCAAGCTTGTGTACATATATAACAATTTAAGTTGCCTCATTCGCATTATTAGGAGGGCTGCAACCGTTGTTAACTATCAAGTCCATATTGGAGAGATGAACCTAATTACTGGTCGAAAGGTGAAAAAATGAGCGGGCCTGTCTCTGTAGAAACAATCCAAGAAGCCCTTTCCTACATCTCCCCAGACTGTGATCGCCAAGAGTGGGCTCGGGTGGCGATGGCGCTGAAGTCAGAGCTAGATAGT
Source organism: Thiohalomonadales bacterium (assembly GCA_050295955.1). Classification (GTDB taxonomy): domain Bacteria; phylum Pseudomonadota; class Gammaproteobacteria; order RBG-16-57-12; family RBG-16-57-12; genus JAFLJP01. Next base: position 5,457 of record JBNKQQ010000072.1, on the reverse strand, counting down.
GATGGCTTTGAACTGTTCAACACTTGGAGTCAGCAAGGGCAAGGCTATAACAAACAAGATACCTTGGATACCTGGCGCTCAGTAAATGGAGGCGGCGGGGTGTCCATTGGTACTTTGCTGTATATGGCTAAGGAAGGTGGTTGGAGTGCCAATGAGCAAAAGCCACCTGGACAAGAGGAATTGCAAAAGCGGGAAGAGCAGCAGAGACAGCGTAGAGAGAAAGCAGCCAAGGAAGAAGATAAGCGAGCTGCTAGCCAAGCGCGGACTAGAGAAAGTGCCGTTCAGCAATGGAGCATGGCCGCCCCGGCTTCTGTCCATCCCTACCTGGAGAAAAAGAGGGTTGGTGCTCATGGCCTGCGGATCGAGGGGGAGGCGCTGCTTGTGCCTATGACTGATCCGGTGAGTGGAGATGTGTGGAATCTCCAAAGCATTTATCCAGCGCCGAGACTAATTCGAGGCAGTTCAGAGCCAAGGGACAAAGACTTTCTACCTAGGGGAAAGAAGAGCGGGCTTTGTCATCACATCCCGGGGGATTTTGAATCCCCCGCGGTTATCGCTGAAGGCTATGCGACAGGGGCAACGGTTCACGAGCTAACCGGTCAAGAGGTGTATATTGCTTTTGATAGCGGCAACCTCAAGCATATTGCCCGCGCTGTGAGGTCCAAAGAGCCAGAGAGAAAGATTCTAATAGCCGCTGATAATGACCAATTCACCAAGGGCAACCCCGGTGTAAAGAAAGCGAGAGAGGCAGCTAAGCTAGTCGGCGGTCGGGTAGTAGTCCCGATGTTTCCTAAAGATATCGTGAATAGCGTAAAGGAAGGGGAAAAGGGACCAACTGATTTTAATGACCTATTTCTTACCTGTGGCCCAGAAGAGGCGAAGAAGCAACTAACTGCCGCCACTCAAGGCCGAGAGCTTACCCTTCCCCGAGGATTCTCCCTCAGTGATGGCGGCCTATACTACGATGACCCCGAAAACCCACAAGGTGCTTGCTGGGTGTGCTCCCCGCTATCCGTTACCGCTGCCACCCGTGATGATAAGGGCAAGGAGTGGGGGCGACTCCTTGAGTTTCCAGATATGGATGGCAAAGTACACCGCTGGTCTATGCCGATGTCCATGCTTGCAGGCGATGGCAACGAATGTAGGCGCGTGCTTTTGGATAACGGCTTAAGGATTGGGGCAAGCTCAAGAGCCAAGAACCTACTCACCCAGTATATTCAAAACTGTAACCCTGATATTCGGGCGCGTAGTGTGAGTTGTACTGGATGGTATGAAAATGTTTACGTACTACCCGAGCAGGTCATTGGGGAGCGTGAAGGAGAGAGCGTACTACTCCAAACCACCAGCGGGGATATATTGGGCTATGGAAGCAAGGGGAGCCTTGAAGGCTGGCGAGATGAAATCGCCTCAAAGTGTGTAGGTAATAGCCGTCTTGCTCTAGCTGTATCCGCTGCCTTCGCCCCGGTGCTTCTTGACCTGGTGGGAGTTGTCGAGTCAGGAGGGTTCCACTACCGGGGGAATTCAAGTATTGGTAAGTCCACCATGCTATATGTGGCCTCCTCAGTATGGGGTGGACATGATCGAGTTAGGCGCTTTCGTGCTACCGATAATGGGCTAGAGAGTTTGGCCCAAATGCACAACGATAGCTTACTTTGTCTAGATGAACTCAAAGAGCTAGACCCCAAGATAGCCGGAAATGTGATTTACATGCTCGCCAATGGACAGGGCAAGCAAAGAGCCGGGCGAGTGGGAGAGCAGCGGCCCACGGCAAAGTGGCGACTACTATTTATCTCCACGGGTGAATTATCCATAGCGGATCATATCCGAGATGGGGGCGACCGCCCCCATGCAGGGCAAGAGGTGCGCGCCGCAGACCTAGAAGCTAATGCAGGGTGTGGCTTGGGAGTCTTTGAGACACTGCACGATATGGAGTCAGGGGTTCACCTCAGCCAGCATCTGGCCCAAGCCACCAAGCGCAATTATGGGCACCCCAGCTTGGCTTTTATTGAGCAGGTAGTGGGTGAGCGCGAAAGCATTGCTGTTCAAGTACAAGAAATGCGCCGCCGTTTTGCTGCAGAGCTTGTACCCCTTAATGCTGATGGTCAGGTATTCCGTGTAGCAGATCGATTCGCCATTGTTGCGGCTGCAGGTGAACTAGCTACCCTTTGGGGCATTACAGGCTGGGAACCAGGAGAAGCGCTTAAAGCGGCTCAAGTCTGCTTTGGCAGCTGGGTTAAGAACCGAGGTGGAACCGGAAAGAAAGAAGATAGTGAAGTCATACGGCAAGTTAAGCGCTTTCTACAGGAGCACGGGGACGCCCGCTTCGTCCGCCTTGAGGGTGACAGCAACAACTTTAGGACCCAATATCGGGCCGGGTACCGTGGTGATTCCCAAGGGGAGCATGTCTTCTTTATCCTGGGAGAGGTCTTTGTCGGTGAGGTCATCAAAGGGTTTGATTTCAAAATGGCCGCCAAGGTACTAAATGACAACGGCTATCTCTGTATCAATGAACGCAATCGATTAACCTTCAGAATGTCGGCCACCCCAGACGATGGGACGCGTCCTCGGGTATACGCCATTCGAGCCGGGATATTGGAAGATGAATAGCTCAGGCTGGGGCCACTATCTAGATACAATCTTTGATCGGATGCGTAGAGAGAGTGTGCCTTTATATGTTGAGGAAGAGCCATCTACCCCCGTCCACACGGCTGAACCTCAACTGCCTTCCGCTCCCATGGAAGAGATAACACGACGCTATGTCTACTCCTACAAGCTGGAGAATCAGCCAGGTGTTATCACGGCAGGGACTTGCCTTAGCCCCGCAGATAGCGTGGAGGGAGTAACTAACGAGCTTAAAGCCCGAGGATGGAATCCTGTAAAGGTTGAGCGTGTAAGTAAATAAATACAGTGTCCCATATTAGGAGGTAATACCTACATTTCAACATGATGGATTTGACGGGGCTAGTTAGCTGGTAGAATTGGGTTACGTGAAAAAACCGTTACACTTTTAGCCCCCCTAGTCAGAGCAACGTATAAGTGCTTTGCATCCATTCTTCTTCGAGGATCAGGATGATCAGCATCAAGGATGATTACATGATCGGCTTCAAGCCCCTTTAGCAGTAAAGTTGATCCGACTGATCTACCAGCTACTATCCTACCTGCATGCCTTTGCCGCTCACGCATACTAATAAAAACATCAACCAAATTTAAGGTTGGATCAGAAGACACCCTTTGTATTGCTTCAACGAGTAATCGAAATGGAGTTCCGCGATAGACTCGACGGTTCTGATCCTGATTCATAGCCTCCAAGAACATCAATGCTTCTGGATATCCTCCATCTTGATATACGCAAACAGCAGCATTTTCCTGTGGAGTCGGCGGCGTCCGGTTCCGACCATTCGCTATTGACTGCACACGTGTATGTAGCTGGGGGCCTTGGACATTTACCATTACACCTCGAAGAAAGTCTAATATCGCTTCAAGGAGTGCAGGCCCAACCTTGTCCACGATATTTCTAACGTGGTTAAGTGTATCGTTCAGATCAACAGTTTCTACAACCTGCACTCCCCTTGCTCTACTCGCATATGCGTGGCGAGTATCTGGGTTGATCGAGTCACCAATGATGAGGATATTGTCCGCAGGGAAGTCTCTATTAATATTGAATTGGATGCTTATTTGAGTTGGGATAAGGTTTGCAGGGTTGCTTGGAATGGGTATCCACTGAATGAAGTTTGGGCATGTTCGCAAATCAATGGGCTGTCCTGAGAGAAGAGCATGGCGCGCCTGGAGTAACCAATTCCCTAAATCATCTGCTCCTAAATTATTCCACCTCCATGGGATATTCAATGTTCCAAGGTGAGGATAAAACGCCAATACTTCGTTTTCCCAATGGGGTAATGTATCTGCCCCAAACCCAAAAATAGCTTGTAGGGGGTCACCAAAAACGACTGTTGGCAAAATGTTCGATAAGGCTGAAATTAATGCATGCTGACTAACCGAGCAATCTTGATATTCATCAACAAGCAGTCGGCCATAATTAGCAGCGATAATAGAGCGGATGGTTCCGTTGGTGCAGAGCCTTGTTGCAGCCTGCCGGTTGGCGATATAGTCAACATGCTCTGGATCAGCAGTATATCCAGAGCATTGGGGGTAGCACCCAATAGCATGAATAGCCCAGCTGTCTATAGTAGCTACTCTGTAACGATTTTTCGGTATGCCTCGTTCAAGCAGCCTATTGCGTAGCGCAGCTACTCCAGCTGATGTATGGGTCAAGACTAATGTTGGTAACTCTGAGGGCTCTGCCAGCACATTCACAATGAGCTGTGTTTTACCACATCCAGCAGGCGCTTCTACCAAACCTTTTTGAGCCGCTATAACTGTCTCTATATCCGACATTCTTTAACCCTGACTCTGTTGCTCAGGCTGAGCAGAAGGTGTCTGTCGTATCCATTGGATTAGGTTGTTTAGTGGCAGTGTTAATGATCCCTGGAATTGTTGCCAATTCGGAGCGATAATTTCGCGCATTACCTTTTCTGATGGCTCAATATCTTTATACCAACTCCCCCTTCCGGCTGCTTGGGCTAAACAGGGCCGCATATCCTCCTGAAAGTGATCTCGACACAGAGCTAAATTGTATGTGTTATTGGATGCATTCTTAATCTGGCTATCAACTGAGTCATCAGACTTCCACTCACAAGCTATAGTCAGTAGCTGTTGGATACAATGGCTCGGAGCTGACATAAATATGGTGTTTTCAGTTGAATAGGTATTTGGCCACCTATGAATGGATATGTTCAGTAAGGCCATTTCATTTAGTAGAGGCTGTGAGGTTATTACATCAGAATCCATAAGAATTGCTATTTGATAACCTAAAGAGGCAAATAATCTTGCTCTATTAAAAAGCGAGGGGTCCCCTCCTCCATTAGCCCAGAAACAACCGTGCGCTGTTAAGCTGCGCCATCCCTGTGCGGAGTGATAAAAATCTAACCCACGCATTAGGCCTATTTCTGTTTTTCCTTCGCAAACAATAATATTAGGGGCTAAAAATGCTTCTGCGTTAGTGCGCAAGAGCTTCTGCAAGTCCTCCTGATCACAAGGGAGTGGAATGACATTATTAACGGCGACATATTGTTGCTCAACGTCATTTGCAACACCTGTTTGCTGGGGAGGAACAGGAAGAAAATTAGTTCTAACAACTGATAGCTGTCCGGCTTTTAGTTCTCTTAGGACAATTGGAGAATGGGTTGTCATGAATACTTGAGTCACCGGTATATCAGATTTAGCACCCAGCTCATCAAGCAGCCTCAAAATTCGGTAGGGTTCCAAGCCATGCTCAACTTCATCAATAATGGTTATTGATGAGGGTCCTGTATGCTTCTGGAGGCCAGTCACAAGTAGTCTGGATGAGCCTGTTCCAAGATTCTTAAGTGGTACATTCCTATTGTCATGGAGTGCAAT
>JBNKQQ010000071.1:0-112059 GCA_050295955.1 Thiohalomonadales bacterium | reverse complement strand
ACAAAATCGCGTTTAGGACCTGTATGTTAGATAACTTAACGTTACCTCGTTGTAATGGAAGAAGTTTTTCTATCTTCTTGAATTCGGTGCGTGTAATTTCCATTCACCAATCTTATCAAAATTAGTGTTAACAGGCCCTAGCAGATAATTTATAATATCCCCTGCCTTTCAATAAAACGAATAATATCATCAAGGCCTCTTTTCTCTTTCAGGTTGCTGAACACAAATGGACGATCACCACGCATTTTTTTAGCATCCCGATCCATTATCTCAAGCGATGCACCTACGTACGGCGCCAAGTCAATTTTATTAATCACCAACAAATCCGATTTAGTAATACCCGGACCACCTTTACGGGGAATTTTATCGCCCGCACTCACATCAATCACATAGATTGTTAAATCTGAAAGCTCTGGACTAAACGTTGCACTTAAGTTATCCCCCCCACTCTCCACAAATACTACATCCAAATTGGCATGGCGGTTTTGTAATTCCGCAATTGCAGCCAAATTCATTGAAGCATCTTCACGAATTGCAGTATGGGGACAGCCACCCGTTTCAACACCAATGATACGATCCTCTTCCAATGCACCATTACGCTGTAGAAACTGTGAATCCTCTTGTGTGTAAATATCATTAGTCACTACAGCAATATTGTATTTATTCCGTAATGCCTGACAGAGTGCCAGCGTTAATGCAGTTTTTCCTGATCCAACGGGTCCACCGATGCCTACCCGTAGCGTTCTATCTTGTGTCATTACTTTTTCCTGATTTTAATTTAGAAGATAACTTCGCTTGCAAAGCAAGCTCCTACTTATTTTTCATTTATGATCGGAACAATCTTGAATACTGTGTTTCATGCAATACGCTGGCAATACTCAGCCCTGGGCATAAGGTACCCATCTCATCATCTTCCACTTCTATTGCTTGTTCACACCAGTTGGGTATCTTTTCAATTAATTGAGATAACAACCGCTGTCCAGCTGTTTGGCCTAATGGCACGATCTTAATCGCTGCAGCAACTTGGTTTTCACACCACGTCCATAAATATCCCATCAATGTATCTTGTATTGATACCTGCCATTGACTTGCCGCTAGTGAGAAAATAGCGGGGAAATTACTGATAGAACTAAAGCGCCATTCACCTGCAACTTCTATATTCAGTTCATATAAGAGTGTTGCCAGCGCCTTACCGATATTGCGATCCTCTGCCAAGATCTCTTTTGACTCCCGGCTAGCAATCAAGAACTCGCTCCATTGCTCCACGGTTAAGACATCCATAGCTTTCCATGCCTCATAGAATCGAACCATCACAGGCAAATCCAGTGTTGCCAATGAATTTTCAGCCACACCACTAATCCATTCATAGGCCTGCTCTTCATTACTGACCCAGCCACACTCCACGGCATACTCCAAGCCTTGAGAATAAGCAAACGCACCAATAGGTAGTGCTGGACTGATCAGCTGCCAGAGTCTAAGTTGTGCAAATGAATTAGTGTTCATGGTGATGATATCCACCACCGTAAGCGCCCGCTTCTGGCTCAAAAGGTGCGTACTGTGTTACCACCTTAAGGCCAAGTAACTTGACCATCTCATCCAGTACGTGATCATGTAGGTAACGCAGCCCCTTTTCAGAGATCTCCAGCGGTACATGGCGATTACCCAGATGATAGGCTGCACGCTGTAGTAACAGTGTACTTCGACTCGTCACATAAGAGGTCTTTTCAAAGGCCGCCTTGACCTCTATCACCATCCCCTCTTCCGATTTCAAGCCATAACCACCACGTAACACCGTTCCTCGAGGCAGCATCAACCCAACCTCTGTACCATCTTCAAGCTCACACAGCAAACGGGACTTTTGACGCTTTTCAAAAGGTAGACTCAACACTCCTTGAGATTGATGCACCTGGTCAAGCACTTCAGTAAATTTAATCATCATAGACTCCAACTTCTAACTTCCAACGCAGAGACGCAAAGGCGCAGAGAAAAATCAATATTAATTAAACTCCTTTGCGCCTCAGCGCCTTTTTGTTAGATATTCTAAAAACAACCCAACTTCCAACGCAGAGACGCAGGGACGCAGGGACGCAGGGACGCAGAGAAAAATATCAATATTAATTAAATCCCTTTGCGCCTCAGCGCCTTTGCGTTAGATGTTATATAAAACAATCCCTTCGCATCCCTGCATTAGGTGTTCATATCAAAATAGAAAATAACGCTGTGCCATGGGCAATTCGGTTGCCGGTTCACATATCAATAATTCACCATCACAACGCACTTGGTAAGTTTGGGAATCCACCTCTACCGTTGGCATGTAGTGGTTTAGTTTCATATCCGCTTTGCTGATATTGCGGGTATTACCCACCGCAGCAACTTGTTTTTGAATTCCCAACGTTTCCTTTAACCCTGAATCCAAAGCCGCTTTGGATAAAAAAGTCAGCGAAGTAGCGTGGCGAGCTCCTCCCATGGCACCAAACATGGGGCGATAATGAACTGGCTGAGGTGTTGGAATGGAAGCATTGGGATCACCCATCGGCGCTGCGGCAATCATGCCACCTTTGATAATCATTGCCGGCTTTACGCCAAAAAAGGCGGGTTTCCATAACACAAGGTCGGCCAGCTTACCCACCTCTACGGACCCCACCTCTGCGGCAATGCCATGAGTAATGGCCGGATTAATGGTGTATTTAGCGATATAACGTTTAGCACGATGATTATCATTACGTTCACTATCCTCCGCTAAAGGGCCTCGCTGCACTTTCATCTTATGGGCAGTTTGCCATGTCCGAATAACCACTTCCCCTACCCGCCCCATTGCCTGAGAGTCTGAGGCGATCATGCTAAAAGCCCCTAAATCGTGGAAAATATCTTCAGCCGCAATGGTCTCACGACGAATACGGGACTCTGCAAAGGCGATATCCTCTGCAATATTAGGATCAAGGTGATGACACACCATCAACATATCCAGATGTTCATCGACGGTATTAATGGTGTAGGGACGGGTCGGATTGGTACTGGATGGCAAGACATTCGCTTCACCACACGCTTTAATGATATCAGGCGCATGCCCGCCACCCGCCCCTTCAGTATGATAGGTATGTATCACCCGCCCTTTAAAAGCAGCGAATGTATCTTCTACAAAACCTGATTCATTTAGCGTATCGGTATGAATTGCCACTTGCACATCATACTTATCTGCAGCACTCAAACAGCAGTCGATAGCCGCTGGTGTGGTTCCCCAATCCTCATGGAGTTTTAATCCAATAGCACCGGCTTCGATCTGTTCATCCAGCGCGCCTTGCAAACTGGCATTCCCTTTGCCGAGAAAACCAATATTCATTGGTAACTCATCGGCTGCCTGTAACATGCGATGTAGATTCCAAGGGCCGGGTGTACAGGTAGTGGCATTAGTGCCAGTAGCAGGGCCAGTACCACCCCCAATCATCGTGGTGACACCAGACATTAACGCCTCTTCTACCTGTTGAGGACAGATGAAGTGAATGTGGGAATCGATACCGCCTGCCGTCAGAATATGTCCTTCACCAGCAATCGCCTCCGTGCCAGGTCCGACGATAATATCCACACCAGGTTGTACGTCAGGATTTCCCGCTTTACCAATAGCGACAATACGTCCGGCTTTAATCCCGATATCCGCTTTAACGATTCCCCAGTAGTCGAGAATCAATGCATTGGTAATGACTAGATCCACCACCTCTACACTCATGCGCTGGGATTGCCCCATGCCGTCACGAATCACCTTGCCACCACCAAACTTCACTTCATCACCATATAAAGTAAAGTCTTTCTCTACCTCTATCAGTAGCTCGGTATCTGCCAGTCTTACTCTATTCCCAACAGTGGGGCCAAACATCTCGGCATAGGCCTGTTTTGAAATCGTTGCCACTATAAATCCCCCATCACCTTGCCTTGAAAACCAAATACCTTACGCTCGCCCGCATAAGCCACCAGCTCAACTTCGCGACGCTGCCCCGGCTCAAAACGTACTGCAGTTCCCGCTGGAATATTGAGACGAAAGCCGCGTGCCTTTTCACGATCAAATTTCAGAGCATTATTGGTTTCATAAAAGTGATAGTGGGAACCTACCTGTATAGGACGATCTGCGCTATTAGCCACGCTTATGGTTACCGTTTCTCGTCCTTCATTGAGGATAATCTCACCCTCATCAATAAAGTATTCACCGGGTTTCATATCAACTCCCTAAACAATAGGACTATGAACGGTTACCAGCTTGGTACCATCAGGAAATGTGGCTTCAACCTGCACCTCATGAATCATTTCCGCAACACCCTCCATCACATCATCGACACTAAGTAGCGTGGTACCGTAGCTCATCAACTCCGCAACACTCTTCCCATCCCGAGCACCTTCCATAATCGCCGCAGAGATAAAGGCGATTGCCTCTGGATAGTTCAACTTCAAGCCACGCTCCTTACGCCGTTCAGCCAATAAGGCCGCGGTAAAGATCAATAGCTTATCTTTCTCTCTGGGGGTTAATTCCATAATTGCTCCATGACTTTATCAACTTCTAACGCAGAGGCGCTGAGACGCAAAGTAATTAAAGAATATTGTTAATTTTTCTCTGCGCCTTTGCGACTCTGCATTAGGTGTTTTGTTTTATAAAGAAAATTCAGCTTTCAATACTGTAAAAGTAATTAATATTTGTTTATCTCTCTGCGCCTCTGCGCCTCTGCGTTAGGTGTTATATATCAAGTCTTCCAAATACGTGGAGGAGATGCCTCTCTATTTAAAAGTAATGGTCGTATCGTCTGCCAGATCTGTTTAAAACGTTCTCGGACCTGTTCACCTTCACGTCCCAGATAACGACAAACCAATATCTCATCTAACAACGTGGCGCTGAGATATTCATCCTGTAATGGCTTCACTGCATCACGAATGGCATCTACAATCTCAGGGGTGACATCGGTGGCAACCAGCGTGCCACTCACGCTATAACCTGCCAGCCCCCACTTTGCACTAAGCAGTGGGCTTCCTCCGCGCAAAGTAGCCCGCTCGATCAATAGTGGTTTACCTTCCCGATAGAGTTCAAAACGCTGGCGACAATGACCATAGTCGAAGCCTTCACCACTTGCGGGGCGCCCTAAACAAAGCATCTCCCAACCGATAAACTTCGCTCCCGCTTCAAGATCCACACGACTACTCAATGCGACATTGCAGCCATCAAACAGAATCGTGTCCTGCGGTAACCACTCCAGTACACCTCCCTTGGCAATCATTAACTGTTGAGTCTGTCTGGCAAGGCGTTCATCACAGCGGTAGAACTTTCCAGAAGCAGGGGTGGTAATCAGGGCGTGGGCACCGCTCTCCACTTCGGCAATCACCTCCAGGTGATCTCCCCCTACCACTCCACCGGGTGGATGCAGCAAATAGACATGGCAAGGCTCGCCTTCGGGATAAAAGGGCTTTTGAATACTCAGAGGCCCGAAAAATTTCCGCCTTGCGGGTACTGTCCGCCCGGTACGTAGCGCGAACCCCAGCTCAATGCGTCCATGCCAGGATGACTGATTTACCACTGGAGCCAACATCAAAACGCACCCAGCAGATGTAGTCCCAAAAGACATGAGGAAAGTGCAACCAAACTTCGCAGAGCGATAATGGCACGATTCCCATAACGCCCCAGCCAATCATAAATACGCCCCAACATTCCCCCAAACAACAGCATGGCAAATAAAACACCAATGCAGAACACCAAAATATAGCTAAAGCTAATTAACGGGGGGAGTTGGCTGGAGAGAGGAAGCAGTAACAAAAAGGGTGCGGCACCCGCCGTGCCATGCAGCAACCCAACTAGCAGCGCACTATGGTTGTGTCGATGGGCACTGGGATTGTGTTGGGCATTCTTATCATGGCTATGCCAATGGGCGTGTTTAGGTAAATTATCATGTTGGTGAAGGTGGAGGTGTATACGACGACGGGTCAAGTCCCAAATAACCCATAGTGCTAAACCGATTAGCACCACACCTACCAGAGCTTCTGCATGAGCAGAGAGACTTTCAGGTATCGCCATCCCCAACAGAATGACAGCACCACCAATCAATAGCAATGCCACTCCATGACCAATGGCCCACTCACCACAAAAACGAAGACACTGCTCAGTTTTTGACTGGGTAGCTGCCAAGCTGGTTACTGCCATCACATGATCAGCATCCAGAGCATGGAGTATCCCCAAACCAAAAGCGAGGGTGATTAAGGTTAAAGTGTCCAAAAGTACGCTTTCCTGTTTTTAACTCTGTAGAGAGCAAGCGCTGTGCCATGCCTAAAACAGCTTTTTTAGCGCTATTTTCCAAAGCGCTTGCACCAAAACAACACTAACACACAGATTGGCGCACTAATACCAATCAAAACATCATGATTTGAACGGTTTTATCTCATGAAAATTCGGCATGCATTCGGGCCAATTAAAGTTACAGGAACTTCAACAGACCCTATGCCTTTCGCATTAAAATAGAGTGATTATTCATTATCACCCTATTTGCATAGAAAGAGATTATTCGTGATTGGTTATCCTTTAAATGGAAGGAAGCAAGTTTAACTGCTGAATAACTTTTCACCGCCACAAAAGCTTGCGTATCACCCTTCACTCGCAGCTTGCCAAGGTGAGACATATTACGAGGGCGCACACTCTGTGCCTGGATATCATCTCTCATTGGCGAAGCGGTGGTAATTTGTGAAAACGCTTTTTCATCTTTTTGGTAACGGGTCGATAGTTGATAACCACTCACTCCCATCATCTGCCAGGTTGTGGTAAAGCTTCTCGGTGAGAGGTTATAGATGGCGTCCGCTGCCATTACTGGCAGACTACAAAGTGAGAATAGCAGGACAAAAGATAGGTATCTCATGGGGGGGTACTCCTCAAATTACTTCACTTGAAGTAAGAGAGAGCAAGATAGGGACCAACCTTATATAACTTCTATTAAATATTGAAAATTATAGATTTTTTATTATTTCATTTTGTTGCATTTGCGACAAAGCTGAATAATAGTACGGTTTATGCACTCCTTTATTACAGCTCCTGATCAAAAAATGATGTTGGGGCGGATTAGAAACTGCAACTCATTACCATCACTCTCCTTTTTCAAAGAGCCTGAATATTTCCTGGCACTGTCCCAGACAAAGCCCACGCCCAGTGATGCACCCAAGCGCCGCTCTGCCCACGGCAGCTTTTTATCCAGCATAAAATAGTGACGAATAGGCTCCATGCTCTCCTTATCCAGGTTAACGGTATACTCGAAACCACTGTTTTCCAGAAACGAGGAGACAGAACCTTCGAAATCAACCCTACTGCGCCGTAACGATAGATAGATGGTATCTTGAATCTCCGTGTGGCTATGTAGCTTTGCACCGACCCGAAAACTCCAGTTAAGCTGGTGATTGGAAAACTCCCTATCTCCTTTGACCTTCCACTCCACCTCGCAGTTATCATCCTGAATCAGCTCATTATCCTTAATATGGTAATCGCTACAACTCAGCAGATAGCCCATGTAACCAAAATTACCATTTTTCGCCTTTTCACCCGGCTTGGTAAAACGGATTACGTTCCCTAAAAATAAAGAAAGTGCATAGGGCTCTTCAAATCCGGCCGTTACCGCCTTAACCAAGTTTAACTGTTGAGAGAACTGCGCATCTTCGTAGAAGCCCTGGTGATGCTCTTTGATATAGACACCCAAATTGGGCATCGGAAAATAACCGGCCTCTAACACCAGGATACGAGGAAGAAGAGAGCTACGCAGCAGTTGACTATAGATCTGTCCTTCCGAGGCTTCCCCTGCATCTCGGATAGGCTCATCAGTGAGGTTAATATAGAGACCCACATTGGAATAGTAAGCATCCAACTCATACTCCAAGCTGACACGCTCTTGCGATGTGGACGCCTCATCTCCCTCTTCTGCAAGTACAATCAAGCTGCTCAACAAGCCGCATATCAACCACAGTAACCGCAGTAACCGCATCACCTTACCTATATTCCCCTCACCTGGCCCCAGCCAACCTGGGGCCAGGATAAGAGGAATTATTGCACGATTCGGCGCTGATGTTGACGGCTAACCTCTCCATTGGAAACATCCACCTGATAAGCACTCAGGGTCAAATACTGGCCAACGATATCAATATAGAAAAACCCTGGGGCAAGATCACTCTGCCAATAATTAGGATTACGATTAGCACCTTCCAGTTTGTTAGCCTCATGTCCCCCGCCAGAGATGATAAAACTGGTTTCTCCACAGTGGGAGGTTGGTTTAAGATCCTGCAAATTATGCTCATGACCGGCAATCCATAACGGCATCTGACCACAAACATGCTCTTCCAGAAAGCGCTTAAGGAACTCGCCTTTGGCCCGCTCTACAACACCATTATCGACCTTACCATCTAGGTTATCGTAATTTCCCGCATTGCCATGTCGGCCGTTGGAGAGATAGGGATGATGACCAAACGCCAGCTGCCACTGCGCTTTGGAACGACGCTGCTCGCTCTTCAACCAGCGGCTCATCCGATCATACATCGATTTGTGATCATAACGACCTGACAGAGAATAAGGGCTCACCAATAGATTGGTATCCAGAGCAAACAGATCCAACAACGGTTGCTGCTCTGGCTTTTCTATCGGTACAGGAATACGGTAGTAACGAGCAGGAAGCTGCCAGCGGTAATCCTTTTTCTCCTTCCAACGGGAGTACTCAATCTGAATTTCCCCCCTTACCTTCAAACCGCCATCGCCACCAATACCGCCATCATCGTGATTGCCCAATACCATGTAGAAGGGTTGTACCACTGATGAAAAGGGATTAAAAAATTTACTCTTAATCATCTTATCCCGCACACTATTGATGCCGGTATCATAGATGTTATCACCCACGCTAATCATGAAATCACAACCCTGTTCGGCACACACCTGCGCCATGGCATCACCGACTCTCTTCTGACTCGCATTGCCACTACCGAAATCCCCCACCACCACAAAGCGTGCACGCGGCAGCACTGACTCATCACTGGATAACAAGATATCAAACTGATCCTGACGTCCTTCCTGATCCATCACCCTCAACTGCAATTGATAGGTACCAACCTGATCAACCGCAAAGTCAGATGAGATACTTCCTGGGGAACTAAAAGTCGCCAGGCTCCCTTCTGGGCGCTGCACCACCTGCCACTGATAGTGACTCCCTTCGCTTCCAGAGGCATCAAAGTGAAGCGTCTCCCCCTGCGTAACCAAGCGATATTTGATATTGGCTTTAGCCAGTGGTCCACTATCTGTGTATATAGGGGGAAATACCTCTAGCATTAATGGGGCTTCCAGCTCATCAATATCATCAATCAGCCAGCCACAACCGGTCATGGATACACTCAGTATCATGAGTGTCAGTAGTTTGTGTAGTCTGCTCATGGTTATCTCCCTATTCTGCCAGCCAGTCAAACACAGATCGCATGGCCTGCTTTACTGCCTGTTGGCTCTGCTCTCCGCCGGCAGGACACTCCACCTCCTCGACACAGACATCCAAACCGTGATCACCTTCATTGATGATATAGAGCATCCCCTGCTCCCCACATTGATAACGCTTGCTGTACTCACCTTGAGACGTATCACCGCCTTCATTACGGGCTGGGCCACCTTCAATATCGCCATTCTTAGCGTTACAGAGTCTCACCGATTGGTCTGAGGGCACTAAGCCATCACTGAGTCCATGTATCATGGCAATAGGTGGATAGGCCTGAGGGTTAGCTTCCACTGCCGAGGTAAAGCTATTCGCCACTACTGCCTCATCATCCAATGAAAGCGTATCCAGATCCTCCACCCCCAAATAACCTTTCATATAACCTTCCCCCTTCAGGCGGGAAGTACTTTTCTGGGCCTGCTGTACATAGTGGCGGAAATCGGTAGGTGGGTAGAACAATAGAGTACGTGCAATATCTTCAGGGCGTTTCACGGTTAACCAGCTGGCCAAATGCCCACCTGCTGATCCTCCCAATAGGTACAACTTACCGGGACGAGCACCGTATCGTTCACCATTCGCCATCACCCAGCTCATAGCATCCTCAATATCGCTGACAATGCTCTGCCATGAGGCCTGATTGCACTCATAGTTAGCATCAGCCTGGGAGACGAGTCGATAGAAGGGGGCAAACACCACAAAGCCTCTCTCCGTCAAATGGGAGAGTTCGCTTTCAAACGCCGCAAAAGCACTGCCACGGAAACGCCACGCACCACCGTGTATCACCATCAGTGGTTTTAATGTCGTCTCGGTTGGTGTGCGTTTATAGATACGCATCTCCAAATCACACTGACCCATCCCCTGTAGGGTAATGACTTCCTTTTCAGGATCATCCACCTGCTGATGATGTTGACGCACGGGTACTGACTTATAACTCGCCCGAGTCATCAGTGGATAGTGGTTATGACGAATTTTTAAGGTACTCAGAGAGAGTCCTGCGGATGGCGGAAGTGTCCAGTATTGAGATGGGTCACCCACCCAGGAGTTAGGATTACCAAGCCGGTCATGGTAAGGAGTGATCAGCTCTTTACAAAAATCCCGGTAATCGGTTTTTTGATAGGGAAATGAGTCACCACTACACTGATCATCAGTATAAAATTCGCCAGTATGGGCGTCGTGTAGATTAATTAATCCACAAGCTTCGCCCTCTTTATAATAGATGGGGACAGTAGTCAGCTCTTTATGAAGCTTTCGACTCACCGTATTGCAGGCAAAGTCGGAGACAAACAGCGCTTTTAATGTCTCCTTGTATTCATCACTTACCTTCCAACTGGCGCATCCACTCAACGCCATTGAGGTAATCATTACCAATATCCCAAACACCTTCCTCATCATTCAGCCACTCCCAATCCTCAGGGCGCCAAAACAACTACAGCTGGCAATCAATCCATCTTTTTATTTTCCACTATTTTTTTAATTGAAAATAAAAAGCCGTTATCAATGTAACGGCTTATATGAGATAGGCTTTACGGAGTATTAAGAAACTGCCGAATGCGCCCCACTGCCTCCTTGAGCCTGGACAGTGATGTGGTATAGGCAAAACGGATGTGCTGTTTGGGTGCATAACGGCCAAAATCCTTGCCCGGTGTCACAGCCACACCCACCTCCTCCAACAGCCTCAGAGAAAAGTCAAAGCTATCATCAGTCAACGACTGGCAATCAGCGTAAAGATAAAAGGCGCCTTGCGGATTTCCCTTAATCTCAAAACCCAACTGCTGAAGTGCAGGTATCAGGTAATCCCGCCGTTGGGAAAACGCCTGACGCCGCTGCTCCATAATCACCATGGTCTCTGATGAAAATGCGGCCAGCGCTGCATATTGAGCCGGGGTTGGCGCAGACAAGTAAACATTCTGGGCCAGGCGATCCAGAGGCTCTACATAGGCCTCAGGGGCCACCAGCCAACCCAAGCGCCAGCCAGTCATACCAAAGTATTTGGAGAAGCTGTTAATCACAAACAGTTGATCGCTAATCGCCAGTGCCGTCTGAGGCGGCTCACCGTAATTCAAGCCCTGATAGATCTCATCCACCAGCAGATGCCCACCCTGCTCTGCAACAAAGTGGGCAATCCGAGTCAGCTCATCGTTCCCCATCAGGGTGCCAGTCGGATTAGCAGGCGAGGCAATCATCACCGCCCGGCTACGCTCCCCCCAATGCTGCTGCAATTGGGAAAGCGTCAACTGGTAATTTGCCCCACTCTCCACTGGGAGTGCCACTGCCTCCCCCTCCACCAAACGGACGAAGTTACGGTTACAGGGATAACCTGGATCAGTCATCAACACCTGTTCACCCGGATTGATCAGGCACTGCATCAACAGCTGCAATGCACCAGAAGAGCCTGGCGTAATCAGGATTCGCTCAGGAGAGACGTCAACAGAGAAACGGTCACGATAATAACCACTGAGTGCTTCCCGTAACGCGAGTAAGCCCCTCGCCGGGGTATAGTGATGATGACCTTGCTGCAGAGCTGAAATCCCAGCAGCCACAATCGGTTCAGGTGTCGTAAAGTCAGGCTGCCCCACCCCCATATTGATGATATCGCGCCCTTGAGCCTGTAACTCTCGGGCACGCGCCATCAGAGACATGGCATAAAACGGCTGAATATCTGCCAGCCGTTGGGCCAATTGTGGAGAATCAGGCACCATGAGCCGCGTGGTGCAGCGCCTTAATCAGCGCCATATTGAGATGGTCCTCTCCATGAGCATCGCCGGAGATCACCTTAAATGGTGCATTTGGCTCACCCATTTGGTCCAGCACAATTGCAGCCCCAGTGAAATCATCCTCAGCGGTGTAATCGTTGATAGTAATCACCGTCGTCAAGCGCGCATCAAGCGATGACAAAACGCCATTACGGGAATCTTCAAAAGCAATGGCCTCTTCAGGTGCGATATTCATTTCATCCATAACATAATGATAAATATCAGGTGCTGGCTTCTTCGCCGGTACAATGTCTCCCGCACCGATGACTTCAAACCAATCAAGCGCCTCTGCACCCAGAGTATAAGTCACCAGTGCGGTAACATTCTCAGGGGTTGTGGTCGTTGCAATGGCCAAGCGATACCCAGCTTCACGAGCCTCACGCATCAGACGCTCAACCCCAGGACGTAGCGGAACGGCCCCCTCGGACATCAACTTGGTGTAGAAACGGGTTTTAGCCGCATGTAGACCCGCTACAAAGTCATCAAAGTTACTGGGCTTTTCAAAATCAGTGTTGAATTTCTCCAGATAGAAGCGGATACGCTCCTTACCACCGGTCACTGCCAGTAGTTCGCCATACAGTTCAGGAGTCCAATCCCAATCCAAACCGGCCTCTTGGAAAGCCAGATTAAAAGCAACACGGTGTCCATCACGCTCAGTATCCGCCAAGGTGCCATCTACATCGAATATCAGCGCCTTTAATTTAGACATAATAATAACCACCTATTTTTCTATGAAATTAATAAATCGAATCTTACCTGAGATTTTTTGCAAATGCACATCCAGACCACGGTTATTGTTCACAATTCCAACACCTAGGCCGATAAATGAACATTGTTTGTGCAATTCATCCCCTGTGGGACGGTTATTGATTGCCTTTACCAATAGTTTTCTGATATAGATGCCAGCTTACTATTTTTGAGTATGGAAGTGAGGAGGCCAGCACATGGCTCAAGCGAAATCCAAGAAAAAAACTGCGAAGAATACTGCTGAAGCAGCAGCACCCACCGCAACAGAGTCTTTCAGCGACTTCAAACCGTACCAGCCTGCTGAAGGCGAAGAGTATATGAACGACAATCAGCTGGCTCACTTCCGTGGCTTGCTGGTAGCCTGGAAGCAGGAGCTGATGACCAAGGTAGACGAAACGGTCCATCACATGCAGGATGAGTCGGGCAATATTCCTGATCCCAATGACCGGGCCAGCCAAGAGTCTGACTTCACCATGGAGCTGCGTACCCGCGACCGTGAGCGTAAGCTGATCAAGAAGATCGAGTCCTCCATCAAGCACCTGGATGATGGTGACTACGGTTTTTGTAACAACTGTGGTGAAGAGATCGGTATCCGCCGTCTTGAGGCACGTCCTACAGCTGAACTCTGTATTGACTGTAAGACGCTGGATGAGATCCGCGAAAAGCATATCAACCGTTAAGGAAGATTATGCTGGTGCATAAAAAAGGGGGGATACCAGCTCCCCCCTTTTTTGCTATTCACCTTCGACGTGTATCCGCAACTTATTGGATTTAGCAAACCCCATAATATGCTCGTAGGCAGCAGGATTCTCCTCCTTAAGGGATTCATCCACAATCAAGCACTTAATCCCCCCAACGACAACGGGTTGTACTTTATCTGAGTAGTGAATACGGTGGTCTGGCCCAAATGTCGCCAACATGGTGGATAGACGCTCGATCCAGTCACTGGGACGAAAACGCTGCCCATCTTGATTCACGCCCTCAATTACCCACTTTTCACTCGCCTGTGCTGACATAACTGTTAGTCTCTCTGTGTCATCTTAAATTATTTTACTCCCTGGCTTATCGACATCATCCTATTTTTTTTTACCAGGAAGAGGCATTTCAAAGGGCTTTAGTTAAATAGCTGACGGTAAGCCCCTCAACTTTGGCCTCGCCCACATTCAAATGGAAAGGAAACTCCATGACTTTACCCGTGCGCTGATAGCCACGTCGCTCATAATAAGCAATTAACTCTTCACGTTGGGAAACAACCACCATTTCAAGTTGATCCACACCATTAGACTGACGAGCATATCTCTCCGCATAGGCCAGCATCTGCTTGCCAATGCCCTGCCCTTGCAAATTCGGTAGCACCGCAAAAGTACCAAGCTGCATCACCTGCCGTTCACGACTGAGTAACATACAGGAGGCCACCTTACCATCCAACTCAGCCAATACCATGACATTGTCTGGATTAGCCATCAAGGACGTAACATGCTCGGGGTGGATTCTATTACCCCTTAGCAACTCCCTCTCATGGGTCCAGCCTCCGACGCCACATTCAGCCCGATAAGCAAGGTTCACCAACTCCACAATGGTGGATACATCATCGGAAACAGCCTCCCGGTAACTTAACAACATACTTCCAGCCCATTTATATTCTTCCTCTATAAATATATGGCTTGAGATGGCCTTCAGGGAAGTGAAAATTTCACTCATTTTCAATACAATTAACAAATCATCAAAATAGGATTGATTACGTGAAGTTGAGTATCGAGCAGTTCCACAACTGGGAGCATAAGAATATTACCCTGCTGGGCATGTCTGGCGTTGGTAAAACCCGCCTCTCCAACATCCTGCGTAAAGGAAGCTGGTTCCACTACTCTGGTGACTACCGTATTGGCAGCCGCTATCTAGATGAACCCATACTCGACAACATCAAGCAACAAGCGATGCAGGTTCCCTTCCTGCGCGATCTGCTGCGCTCAGACTCCATCTATATCGCCAATAACCTAACTTTTGACAACCTACAACCAGTCTCCAGCTTCCTAGGGAAACTAGGCAACCCAGAACTGGGGGGACTATCACTAACGGAGTTCAAACGACGCCAGGCACTGCATCACCAGGCAGAGATCGCCGCCATGTGTGATGTACCAGACTTTATTCGCAAATCCCAGGAGATCTACGGCTACAACAACTTCATCAATGATGCCGGAGGCAGTGTCTGCGAATTGGACTCGCCAGAAACCTTGAAAGTGTTAACTGACAATACGTTGATTCTCTATATCCAGGCCACCAAGGATGATGAAAAAAACCTGATCCAACGCGCCGAACAGTCACCTAAGCCGCTCTATTATCGCGAGGCATTTCTGGATGAACATCTGGCCATCTATATGGAAGAGAACAATCTGGAATACGTGGCACAGATTGACCCGGATGATTATGTGCGCTGGGTCTTCCCTCGCCTGTTTTACTCCCGTATCCCCCGTTATGAGGCAATCGCTAAAGAACATGGATACACCATCACCACCACCGAACTGGCCCAAGTGGAGAATGAAAATGACTTCATTGCGCTGGTAAAAACTGCCATTGGGAGAACTTAATGCCGCTGGTTGCCAACTCTGAACTCCCCGCCTTCCTTCGCCTTATGGGTGAAGGAGAGACGGTGCTCTCCAGTGAAGATGCCTTGCATCAGGACATTCGCGAGTTACACATCGGGCTACTTAATATGATGCCCGATGCCGCCCTGGCGGCGACTGAGCGCCAGTTCTTTCGCCTGGTAGGGGAAAGCAACCAGATCGCTCAGTTCTACATGCACCCCTTTAGCCTGCCCGAACTCCCCCGTGGAGAAAAAGGCAAAGCCCATGTAGAAAATTTTTACGAAACCTTTGACGATATCAAAAAGGCTGGGCTGGATGCGCTGATCATCACTGGCGCCAATGTCACCCAACCTGACTTGGCCATGGAGCCCTTCTGGGAACCACTCCAAGAGGTAGTTGAGTGGGCATATAACAACGTCACCTCCACCCTCTGCTCCTGTCTGGCCACCCATGCAGTCATGCAGATCCGCTATGGCAAAAAGCGCCAACACATGGGCTTCAAACGCTGGGGCGTGTTCCCTCACTATCTGGTAGACCGCCAACATCCTTTGGTAACCGGGATCAATACTCGCTTCGACGTCCCCCACTCGCGCTTTAATGACATTAGCCGTGAGCAATATGAATCAGCTGGCCTAAAAGTACTGGTAGAGAGCGAAGAGGCTGGCGTGCATCTAGCGGTTAGTGAAGATGGCTTCCGTATCATCTTTTTTCAAGGCCATCCCGAGTATGATGTGATTAGCCTATTGAAAGAGTACAAACGTGAAGTTAATCGTTATATTGCGGGCAACCGTGATAACTACCCTCCGCTGGTAACAAATTACTTTAACCGGCAATCCTCCGCCATTCTGGAGGAGTACCAAGAGCGTGTGGTCGCTGCACTAGATAATGGTGATGAAATTCCTGAATTTCCAGAAGATCTGGTTATCAACCAGCTGGATAACACTTGGCATGATACAGCCGAAGCAGTGCTAAATAATTGGATTGGAAAAGTTTATCAGCTGACTAATGTAGATAGGCGAAAACCCTTTGAAGATGAAGTTGATCCCAATAATCCATTGGGACTGTAACTAAAAAAATCGGGGAGCTTAGGCTCCCCGTTCTCTTCTTGCTGTAGCTCATCCAACTCATCTAACCATTCATCTACCATATTTTGCGTAGATTGTCGGGTTTGCTGACGCTGACCAGTTGTTGATTTGATGTGAGGCCCACCTTTGCGAAGCAAAGGAGAACGAGCCACAGGGTTTCGTACATTTTGTCGTGTTGGCATTGTATAACTCCTCTATCACTTGCTTTTGCCATTTCACTTCACTTATTTAATGCCTTTATTAATTCAAAACTATACAAACATTTACGCCTCCTCTTGCAACACTTCCCACAGAATAACGACATACAGATTTTGCTATAGAAATTTCCTCATGCAGTGGCAGCAATAGATATAACTATCCACTACGGAATCATCAAAAATGTATTTTGGAGCCGGTCCATAGCCGACCGAAAACTGAAAGGTATCAGAACGCCCGGAAGGTATTAGAAGGGAGGCTCATGAGTGTGTGTAGCTGAATCATTCATTACCTCCTTTTGATTTGGTTACTAGTTGAAGAAATTTTGCGCAACTCTACGCCGGCGGAATTTTCATGTCAAGAGCTAGTCATCAACAATAAAAGCTCACTCAGACTCTCCACATCCCAATCAGGTTTGGGTAAATTTTTAGGCAATCGCTCTCCTGGAAGAAAGCGCCCGGTTCTCACTAAGGCCGTCTTCATCCCCAGTGCGGCAGCGCCTGCGATATCGGTATCCGGCCTATCCCCAATCATCAAGCACTGGTCTGCCCTCACATCCAGCCTTTGCATAGCAATTTGATATAACAGTCCATGAGGTTTACCAATAAAGACTGGCTCTACATCTGCGGCAATAGCAAATGGAGCAACCAGCGCACCACCACCGGGTAACACACGGTGTTGACCATCAATATGCGCATCTACGCTATGATCTGGATTAGTACAAATCAAGCGGGCTCCCTGCTGGATTATCAGATTCACCCCCGTGGAAATCGACTCATAATCAATGCCTGCCCCTTCACCAATCACGACAAAATCAGCCGCCTGATGATCCTCTATACCCACCTGTTGCAGCGCAATATGTAAGCCCTCAGCACCAATAGCGTAATAGCGGAAATTAGGGCACTGTTGTGCTAACCATAAAGCTGTTGCTTCAGCTGAAGTAATGATTTGAGAAGTCTCTGGTCGCTGAAAACCCAAGCGAGATAAGCGATCCGCTACAGCGTAGGCTGGCAATATAGGATTATTGGTAATAAATGCATGTGGCAGTGAAGCTGTTGCATTCATAAATGCCACCGCCTCTGGAATTGCTTTCTCTCCATGATAAAGTACACCATCCATATCCAATAGAATGGCTTTGAATTTGTTCTTCATCGCTATCAATCACTAATTCTAATTTAGGAAGATTGTAACAGAGCCCCCCCCGTATGGAGATTGTGAACAAGCGAGGCTAAAAGAGAAAAAGATCACCCAGCATCATCCCCCCCACCCCCAGCAATACAGCACTGAATCCCTTTTGCAAATGACCAACAGGCAAGCGTTTCAACATGATGCCACCGATAATACTCCCAACGCCAGCCAACACAGCAACGCTAAGAAGGATATTCGTAGAGATAGGCACGACACCAAGATAGGTAATTCCCGCTGCAATGGCATTCACAGAAATAAGAATCAATGAGTGAGCAACGGCGGTAGGAAGATGGGAGACCCCCATCATAATCAACACTGGCACCATTAGGAAACCGCCCCCCACGCCCAGCAGTCCAGTCGCGATACCCAACAAAATGCCAACAACAAAGGTTTTGGGACAGTTGCAAGGAATATCAGGCTGCTTAACACTTGAAAGCTTTACCTTAACCATCCACCAAGCCACCACTAATACCAGCAGCGAAAACAGTAGATGCTGTAGCCATTCGGATACCCAGCCACCCAGCAAAGCACCTAGTACACCACCACACGCGCCGCCAAAACCGAAAAAGACAAGTAGTCGCCACTGGACCACTTTCCAGGCACGCTGGTTCAGCGCGGCAACCAGGCTGACAAAGGCGACGATCCAGACACTTAAGGCAATCGCCTCTTTAAGCGGTACCCCTCCTCCGTAGACCAGTAACGGTACTGTCAGCATTCCGCCCCCAGCACCAAACAACCCGAGGATAATGCCGATAATCGGTGCCGCTATCCATAGCCAGAGCGTCATCTACTCAGGGTTTCCACAAGAAAGATTTGCCGGTACTGCCACATCCATTTTTTTAGGGTCAGAGAGGTCAAGCCCATTCATATGATTGATAAATTGCTGTCTATCCAGCTGGAGTCGGGGACTAAATTTCTTCTCTTCACCAATAGTACTCATAATCATCCCCCGGTAATCATGCCCCGGATAAACCCGCGTCTCATCAGGCAAAGTAAAAAGCTTTTGGTTGATTGAATCGTAAAGCTGCGCGGGATTACCGCTCTGAAAATCGGTTCTGCCGCATCCCCGGATCAACAACGCATCCCCGGTGAATACCCGGCCATCAGTGTAAAAGCTCAGACAGGTATTGGTATGCCCCGGCGTCTCTAACACCTTTATTTGCATGTCACCCACGAAGATCAGCTCACCATCACTGAGTTTAGTGTCAGCACAACCAATATCTGCATGCTGAGATACCGCAGTTTTACACCCCAGTTTCTCCCGCAACAGTCCTGCTCCCGTAATATGATCTGCATGGATATGGGTCTCAAGGCAAGTGGTTAACGTAAGGCCCAACTCCTCCAGTAACTGGCTATCCCGGCTAACCTGAGTATCGACGGTATCAATCAGAACTGCCTCACGACTCTTTTCATCTGCCAGCAGATACGTATATGTCCATGTTTCATAATCAAATAGCTGTCTGAAAATCATATTGCTCTCCATTCAACCACCATTCATTAGGATATACTAATATATAGCGTCAGGATAGAGAATATATTTAGGGAATCTCTGAAAAAGCCCAATCGCCACTTTGGCTTTCAGGCTAGTCAGAGATTCCTTAGGATTGATATAGTGAAACGACAGTTATTCATTTCGTCGCTTATCATCCAGCTGTATCATCACCATAGCCATCAGCAGCAACAATGCCCCTGGCAAAATGACAGGCTCAAAGGCATCACCACCAACAAGTAAACCTAGTAGTAAAACCAACAATGGTGTAAGCAGACTATAGGCCATGGCCCGGGTAACACCAATTTTCAAGATAGAGAGATTAAATAATAGAAATGTGACCAGTGTGGTAAATAGCGTGAGATAGAGAAGCCCCAGCAACACCTCACCATCTAGCTGATGCCAATCCGCTTCAGCTCCGCTGCCTAGCATCGCCAACAACAACCAGACACTTCCTAATAACAGCATCCAGAATGTCACTAGCGCCATGGGCTCACCACGATGGAAATACTTAATCATCGGGCCATTGATACTCATAAAGAGACAGCCAAGCAGAAACAGCCAATCACCATAATTTAACTCCAACTGCCATATCGCCTGGGGACTGCCTCGGAAGATAATCCAGATTGCCCCCAAGGTACCCAGTGTTAACCAAAAGGCCCGTGAATAGGTAGTACGCTCACCATTAATCAAAAAGGCCATCCCCGCCGTCATAGCAGGCACAATGGTATAAATGGCACCAGTATTTAGTGCGCTGGTATAACGGAGCGCTTCAAACATGCACCAGAAAAATGCCACCAACGGTATGCTAAGTAGTGCGTAGCGTAACAATGCGCGTGATGTAGGAAGGAAAAATTGCTTATGCCACCACAACAACGGGATAAATAGCATGGCAGCAAAAAGGAAGCGCAGCCACATCATCACCACAGGCGGCAAGGCATCGGTGATGGCATGCGCCACAGGAAAAGAGCCTGCCACCAAGATAATATGGAGTAGCATCATTAGATGAGCATTGGAGGTGGCTTTTGTTTGCATGTTTTTAAGGCCCGTTAATATTCATTTCTGCAGTTATTCACCCACCAGCTCCTCGGCACGATAACCACTCTGTCCCGCCTCTCCCAATAACTCAACCAGATAGGGTAAAGCCTGTTGCATTGCCTCCATCAATCCCCAGGGAGGATTGATGACAATCATCCCACTACCGGTCATTCCGTACTCACCACTCTCTTTTATCACATTCAGTTCGAACAGTTGAATACGGCGGATTCCACTTTGAACAAGCGACTTCTCGATTCGATTGATGCGCTGACGATCGACCACGGGATACCACAGGGCATAGACACCCGTCGCAAAGCGCTTGTGAGCCTTGATTAAGATGTCCACTGCCTGCTGATACTCAGATTTGATTTCATAGGAAGGATCAATCAGCACCAGCCCGCGACGCTGTTTGGGAGGTGAAAGGGAGACAACGCCCTGGTAACCATCCCCATGAACTACTTTGGCGCGATGGTCCCCCTTAAAGGTGGCACGCAGATTCTCCACCTCGGTATTATGCAGCTCATGTAGCCAAAGCTGATCCTGCTCATCGAGAATCTGCGCTGCGAACCAGGGCGAGCCGGGGTAACGACTCAGCTCACCCTTACCATTAAACTGGCTCACCAAGTCACAATACATCTGTAGGGATTCCGGCAGATCATCCCGTTGCCACAAGCGAGCAATTCCCTCCTGATATTCACAGCGCTTCTGCGCCTCCTCACCCTCCAGAGAGTAGCCACCAGCAGCTGCATGGCTCTCTACATAACTGAGCGGTTTCTCCTTGCGCTTCAGATAACGCAGAATATTGACCAGTACCAGATGTTTAATCACATCAGCATGATTGCCGGCGTGAAAAGCGTGACGATAACTAAGCACGGAAACTCCGATTTTATAAAGAGAGTGGCGAGTCTACTGCGCTGATGCCTTTATGCAAAGCGATTCTCAATCACCACCTGTTCATAGGGCAGCTGTCCACTGCGGGGCCAAGGTGCCACTGCTGCTTTGCCGATAGCAACCATCATCCCCACCAAATGGTCTTGCGGCAGATTAATCAACTCAGCTACCTTATCAAAATCAAAGCCCACCATCGGGCTGGAGTCATAGCCCATCTCCTTGGCGGCTAACATCAAGGTCTGAGCTGCTATTCCAACGCTGCGTAGTGCCTCATCATGTTGCAGCTGGGTTCGACCCGCATAGAAAGCCTCCATTGTCGATAAAATCCGCTCACGGTTTGGCGCCTCAGCCTCACGCCAGTATCGCGCTGGCTGCTTTTGCCACGCCTGCACATCGGCGCAGATCACCACTAGCAAAGAAGCTTCTGTAATCTGAGTCTGCCCCCAAGCGGCCTCGCACAACCGTTGGCGCTGTTCCACATCACTAATCACTACAAATCGCCAATGTTGAATATTGAATGAGGTAGGTGCCAGCATTGCCAGCGATAATAGCTGCTGCTGTAGTGATTTCTCCATTACGTGATTGGGATCAAACTGTTTGATAGAACGGCGTTGTGAAATAGCGTCTCGTGTCTCCATTGTGCTCCTCCTGAATGATTTTCAGAAAGTATGGATTAATGCAATTATCTTGATAATCCCTTCATAATGCATAACACTTTTGCAAATATTGCAAAGGAGTCGCTCATGCTGGATCTCTATCGAATCTTCGTCAAAGTGGTTGAACTGGGCAGCTTTAGTCAGGCGGCACAACAACTTACACTCTCCCCCTCTGCCGTATCCAGAAAGATCGATGCATTGGAACAGCAACTTCAGTGTAAACTGTTTAACCGCACTACCCGCCAACTGGCTTTGACCGTCAACGGCCAACAGGTACTGGTCTATGCACAACAACAGTTAGCCCTGCAGCAATCCTTATTAAATACACTTCAGCAGCAACAGAGTGAGCCTCAAGGGCTGTTAAAGATCTCAGTCTTTGAGTCTTTTGGGCGAATCAAGCTGGCCCCACTCCTCCCCCAATTTCTCAAACATTTCCCCCAGGTCAGTATCAGCTTGTTATTGGATAATACGCTGGTGGATCTCTATCGGGACGAGATAGATCTAGCAATCCGTATCGGTCCCAGCCCCGACTCATCACTGCGTAGCCGCCTGCTGTTTCGCACCAATTTGCTAGTGTGCGCTGCACCTGACTATCTTGCGCAGCATGGCACACCACAAACACCCTCGGAGCTCAGTCAGCACAACTGCCTCACCTTGCAATCCACTCACCAAGCTGAGCAATGGTATTTTCAGCAGGAGAAACGCCAACAGACGATAACTGTCTCTGGAAATTTCAGCACAAATGGGGGCTCGGGCATGATGGATGCAGTCTGCCAAGGGCTGGGCATCTGCATGATCTCCCAGTGGTCCATTGAGAATGAACTTAGCCAAGGCAAACTCATCCCGATATTGGCGGATTGGCAAGCAGGTCGTTATGGTTATGAACAGCCGCATATTTACGCCCTGTTTAAAGAGGATCGATTTATGAACCCTGCGCTACGCCAGCTTATTGACTTCCTTGTGGACCAGTTATCGCCTAGTAGGTAAAAAGGGGACCTACCCATTACCACGCCTTGGAATATCCGCCTCTTCGTGAGAAAATACCCCCACATTTTGACTAACTTACAGAAGCAGGAATTATGGGACAGATCATCGACGGTAAAGCGATCTCCGCACAAATTCGCCAAAACATCAAAAGTCGTGTTGAGCAACGCATCACTGAAGGCAAACGTGCCCCAGGGCTAGCGGTGATTCTGGTAGGTAACAACCCCGCTTCTGAAGTTTATGTGGGTGCCAAGCGTAAGGCATGCGAAGAGGTAGGCTTTAAATCCATCTCCCACAATCTCTCGGATGACACCACCCAAGAGCGGCTACTGGCA
This sequence comes from Thiohalomonadales bacterium, assembly GCA_050295955.1. GTDB lineage: Bacteria > Pseudomonadota > Gammaproteobacteria > RBG-16-57-12 > RBG-16-57-12 > JAFLJP01. Next base: position 88,649 of record JBNKQQ010000071.1, on the reverse strand, counting down.
ATGATCGATGAACTGAATAACGACGACACTATCGACGGTATTCTGGTGCAACTCCCCCTCCCCGAACAAATTTCTGCAGATGCCATTATTGAAGCGATCCATCCTGACAAGGATGTTGATGGTTTTCATCCCTATAACATCGGTCGTCTAGCCCTGCGCCAACCTGTGCTACAACCCTGTACACCCAAAGGCATCATGACCCTACTGGAACACACCGGCGAAAACATGAAAGGTAAGCATGCGATAATCGTAGGCGCTTCCAACATCGTCGGACGTCCTATGGGACTAGAGCTGCTGCTGGCTGGCGCAACCGTCACTACCACCCACCGTTTTACCAAAGATCTGGAGAGCTTTGTACGTCAGGCGGATATTCTGGTAGTCGCTGTTGGTAAGCCTAACTTCATCCCTGGTGAGTGGGTAAAAGAGGGTGCCCTGGTCATCGATGTCGGTATCAATCGTATGGAAGATGGCAAACTGTGTGGTGATATCGAGTTCGCTACCGCTGCTGAAAAAGCCGCCTGGATCACTCCAGTTCCCGGTGGCGTTGGCCCCATGACCATCTGCACGCTACTGGAGAATACCCTCCAAGCAGCAGACGAACTGCATAAGGGCTAAACACCTCTTCCATGGGCCCTAAGCCAATATTGGGGCCCATTTCCCAAAATCATCCTTTAGCCATTCAGATAATCCAAACCCGCCGATAACTCACAACAGTCAATCATCATCTGGAGTGAAACATGACCTCTATCGGAAAACTCGTCCTCGCAACAATCCTTGGTAGCCTTTTGGCCGGCCCCGTCATCGCCAAACCGGACAAAGAGCATCCACTCCCTCCCGGACTGCATAAAAAAGCAGATAGAGGCCAACCTCTCCCACCAGGCTGGCAAAAGAAACTCTCGAAGGGCGACATTCTGGATGATGATATCTATGCAAGAGGGAAGATCGTCGTGCCTCTCGGCAAAGACGGTACGCTCTCCATTGAAATCGAAGGAACGGTTTTTAAACTGGAAGAGAGAACCCGTAAGATTATCAATATCTTTGACTAGGGCCTGTTAACGCTCATCTTCCCCCCCTTTTACTCAGCATGAATCCCCTTGCAACCCACCCCTCAACCGGAGAAGATGAGCAAAAAGGACACCCTTCATGTACACCACTATTATCGATGCTCAGCAGCTTTCCGAAAATCTGAATACACCCAATTGGATTATCGTGGATACCCGCTTTAATCTAGCAGCTCCTGATGAGGGAGAGGCGTTACATCAAGAGAGTCATATTCCAGGCGCCGTATACGGCCACTTGGATCGCGACCTCTCCTCCCCGATCACCCCTGGAAAAACAGGCCGTCACCCCTTACCCGATAGCCAGGCATTCTGCAGCACCCTAGCTAAATGGGGTATCTCCAATACAAGCCAAGTAATCGTCTATGACAATGGTCCAGGTATGTTTGCCGCCCGGTTATGGTGGATGCTGCGCTGGTTAGGCCATGAAAAGGTAGCGGTGCTCAATGGTGGCTGGCAGCAGTGGCAAGCCCATAGATACCCTGCCAACAGTAAAAATCCAGCTCCCAAAACAGGCAAATTCACAGCAAAACTTATCAACACCCTACAAGCTTCAGTGGATGAAGTGGCAAACGGTCAAGCGCTATTATTAGATGCTCGTGCCGCTGACCGATTCCGTGGTGAAAACGAAACTATCGATCCAGTGGCAGGCCATATTCCTGGCGCCCTATCCGCTCCCTTTATGGACAATCTGGATGACAACGGTGGCTTCCACTCCGCCGAGAGGCTTAGGCAACGCTTTCAAAAACTGTTGGGTCAATACCAACCCCACCAGACAATCCATTACTGTGGCTCAGGTGTAACCGCTGCCCATAACCTATTAGCGATGGAAATCGCGGGGCTAACAGGTTCACGACTCTACGCTGGCTCATGGAGTCACTGGATTACCGATCCAGCCCGGGGTGTCGAGAAATAATCAAGAAATCGCTCCCATCTCTCTTCCCTTAAAAAGATGCCACTGCCTAAACGCCATCCAAATAGGCTCAATCTGTAAGGCAAGGGAATCGATGACTATGCTTATAGCAAGACTGAGTCATAGCTTTAAGGAATGATGAGAGATGATACAACCGGACCAACCTGATTGGCATGAGGTACAAGGCCTCTCCGATGATGAGGTAGCAAAACGATTAGCCAGTGCAGGGTATAATGAGCTACCCAGCAATCGTCATCGCTCAATGATCGCCATCGCATTGGATGTCATGCGTGAGCCGATGTTCCTACTCTTAGTGGCCGCCGCAACAATCTACTTTCTTTTAGGCGATTTTGGAGAAGCCTCGATTCTCCTCTGCTCAGTTATTGTGGTAATGGCCATCACCATCTATCAGGAGCAGCGCACCGAGCGTGTGCTTGAAGCACTACGTGATATGACCAGTCCGAGAGCTCTGGTTATTCGCAATGGAGAACAGCGACGCATTCCTGGTCGTGAAGTGGTACCCGGCGACATACTGATACTCGCCGAAGGTGACCGGGTGCCTGCCGATGCCAAGGTACGATCACTACGAAATCTACAAGTAGACGAATCACTACTAACAGGGGAATCGGTACCGGTTAGCAAAATCCATTGGCAGGGAGAGGAGAAAGCCCCCCGCCCTGGTGGCGAAGAGCAGCCCTATGTCTACTCCGGTACTCTCGTAGTACAAGGAACGGCTATTGCCGAGGTAATCGCCACAGGTATACAGAGTGAAATCGGCCGCATTGGTAAAGCACTACAATCCCTTGAAAGCGAAACCACACCGCTCCAGCATCAAACAGCGCAATTGGTACGCATCCTAGCTGCTGTTGGTATTATTTTCTGCCTATTCCTTATTATCGTTTATGGCCTCTCCCGGGGTGATTGGATTGCTGGCACCCTGGCAGGCATTACACTGGCCATGTCTATACTCCCCGAGGAATTTCCCGTCATACTCACCGTCTTCCTTGCCTTGGGAGCTTGGCGCATCTCTCGACGACGAGTCCTCACCCGGCGGGTGCCCGCCATTGAGACACTGGGCTCAACAACTGTACTCTGTGTTGACAAAACCGGCACCCTGACACAAAACCGTATGACTATCCATACGATGATGACCAATGGCAATACCTTCCGTATCCCAGATAACAACGACCAACACCCCCTACCTGAAAATTTTCATGAACTACTGGAATTCAGCATTCTGGCCAGTCAGGTTGATCCGTTCGATCCCATGGAAAAGGCCATGCAAGATCTTGGTCAACGCTATCTCAGCGATACAGAGCATCTACATCATGACTGGGAGTTACTACAAGCGTATCCCCTAACCCGGGAAACCCGAGCCGTCACCCACGTCTGGCGTTCAACCGATGGCGAAGAGTACGTGGTCGCTGCAAAAGGCGCCCCAGAAGCTATTGCCGATCTATGTCACCTCAACAATGAAGAAAAAGCGCAGCTGGCAGAACAGGTAGAGCAATTGTCTGAACAGGGGCTACGAGTGTTAGGTGTCGCAGATGCCCGCTACAACGGTGAGACATGGCCAACTGTACAACACCACTTTGATTTCCGTCTTCTCGGCCTCATTGCCCTTGTAGATCCCCTAAGAGACACTGTGCCGAAAGCGATTGCAGAGTGTAAAGAGGCTGGTATCCGGGTTGTTATGATTACAGGTGACTACCCTGGCACCGCCCTCGCTATTGCTCAGGCTGCAGGACTTGAGGGGCAAACGGTCATCACTGGTGATGAAATCGATAGCTTGAGTGAAACAGAACTATCCTCCCGTATTCAGACAGTCAATGTATTCGCCCGGGTAGTGCCGGATCAGAAACTTAAGCTAGTTAACGCCTTCAAAGCCAATGGGGAAATTGTTGGTATGACGGGCGATGGTGTCAATGATGCACCAGCTCTCAAAGCCGCCCACATCGGCATTGCCATGGGGGGACGCGGAACCGATGTCGCTCGTGAAGCCGCCTCCCTGGTACTACTGGATGATGACTTTGCCTCTATCGTTGAAGCAGTGCGCCTGGGGCGCCGTATCTATGACAACCTACGTAAGGCGATGGCCTATGTCATGGCAATCCATGTCTCGGTCGCAGGAATGGCCCTATTACCGGTACTGTTTGGTTGGCCATTGATTTTCTTCCCGGTACATATCGCTTTTCTGGAATTCATCATCGATCCAACCTGTTCCGTGGTTTTCGAAGCGGAAAAAGAGGAGACCAACACCATGCGCCGTCCACCCCGCTCACCTGGAGAGCCCATATTCAGTGGATGGAACCTTGGTTTAACCCTATTACAGGGCCTGGGAATTCTGCTATTAGCCATGATCATTTTCGGTACTGCACTGGAGAGAGGTGTCACTGAAGGCGAAGCACGGGCACTCGCCTTTACCACCTTGGTAGTAGGAAATATTGCGTTGATCTTTGCTAGCCGTTCATGGGAGCGCACCATTCTCACCTCCCTACACTCCCCCAACCCTGCCCTATGGTGGATTGTCACTGCTGCAGTGCTATTGTTGACACTGGCGCTTTATGTCCCATTCATAAATGCGCTTTTCCACTTTGCCCAGCCTGATCCCGGCAATCTTTTCATTGCCGTTATGGCTGGTATTATCAGCATGGTTTGGTTTGAAGTGTTCAAACTGATTCGTAAGCCGCAGCTCTCTTGAAACCGAATGGAACCGCTGATTAAGGCACCAATACCTCTTCAACCGCTTCAGCGGTAGCATGTACCGAACCACTGGTCAGTAAAGGTGAGGCATCCAATTCATCGGCATCCATCAGATTGGCCAAGCGTTGTACTGCGTAAAGTAATTGGCTCTGCTCCCAATCCTTCAACTCGCTAAAACGCTTGGCAAACTGCTCCTGAAGCAGTAGTGGAGACTCTTCCATCAACACCCTACCCTGCTCAGTCAGCTTCACATTAATACGTCGCTTATCCTCGCCACAACGCTCCCTTTGCAATAGCCCTCGAGACTCTAATCGCTTAACAATATCCGTAATGGTTGCCTGGCTCAGACTGACATTACGCGCCAATTCTCCTGCGGTGATTCCATCAACACGGGAGACCTCTTTCATAATTAACGCCTGGGGGCCAGTCAAACCGTGACTTTGTACCAACTTTCTTGATTGTAAATCGATTGCCCGGGTAATCCGGCGAATCGCTACCAATACCTCATCAAACTGCTCTTGCTGCACGGTTTAACCTCAAAAGATAAATTGAGAAAAACTATTTCTCATCACTATAAAACAGCGTCCCTTTATTATGCTCACCTTTTAACAAATACTCCTCCGCCGTGGTCAGATCATAACCATTACAAAGAAACATCTTGCGTCCATTATTCATCATAAACTTCGCTGCCATCAACTTAGTCACAATCCCACCGGTAGCAAACTCATTGTTAGGTGTAAAATCCTCATTAAGTGCACTCTTGGGAATCTCCGATATATGGCTAATTATCTCAGCATCATCATGCTCTGAGGGATTTTTATCATAGTAACCATCAATATCGCTCAAAATAACCAACAACTCAGAGTTACTATAATGTGCTACATGAGCGGATAACTGGTCATTATCACCAAATACCTGATCAGAGATAGTTGTAATGTCATTCTCATTGACAATAGGCAGGATATTATTATCAATCTGAGCCTCAACAATCTGACGGAATATATCAATATGAGCAACTGAATCAAAATCCTCTTCAGTCATAAGAATCTGGCTGATCTCCACATCGTAGATATCAAACAGCTGTTTATAACTGCTCATTAAAATAGGCTGACCCACTGCAGCCAGTACCTTTTTACTGATATGTTTTTTCCGATCCAGCTTCAGCGCAGTATAGCCCGCAGCCACCGCACCAGAAGTCACCAAAATCACGTTATAGCGCTCTCTCAGCTTAACGATAAACGAGACTAAATTCAGCATGCGCTGCTTTGCAATTTCATTATTTTCTGTCAATACGCCACTACCGACTTTTAAAGTGATTCGTTGCACTAAATACTCCAAGTTTTATGAAAATTTCAAAATTGGCTCTAACCAATTTCACTTAACCAATAAAAACCAAAACCCGGCACCACTAGATCATGATTAAATTGATCTGGGGTACGACCACTCACTAAATCCACCAACATTTGACGAGGGTGAGTATTAGGTTCAGCCAGATCTTCCAGGTTTAAATGTTGTGGTTTACCATCAAAATTAGCTACTACTAAAACACTTTCATTAGAACGAGCGAGATTAAAGCGACGAAACACAAACAAATGAGGGTTTTCCACCTCTATCAATTCACGGTTGTTAAAATCAGCAAAAACCTCAATCTCTTTGCGCACAGCAATCATGCGTTTTAGTGCACTGAAAATTTTGAATTCAACTGTGCCAGTAATATTTCGCTGTTCAGCCTTTAGCCAATCAATAACAGGGCGATGCAGCCAACGGGAATCCCCAGCTTTGTTTGGATCACTCTCATAAGAACAATCATTGAGGGTACCAATCTCGTCGCCATAATAAATCAGTGGTATACCGCCAAATGACATAATCATATTGTGCAGCAATAAAATAACTTTTATTGCGTCATCAATCGCATCCGGATCACCAATCTGTAGCGCATACTGCAACCCAACCAGTGATGCCAGTGAACCTGAGATGCGCGAATCACCGGTCTTCTCATTTTTGCCAAACGGTAAGCCCCTGGCATGTGAGTCGCTATAGGCTCCCGTATAATAATCGATAAGAAATTTACGGTGATCGTATGGCTCGTAACCCGCCAGACGAATATCCTGATCATCAAAACCAAGCCCAATGTCATCATGACAACGTACATAGTTAAGCCAAGTGGCCCGATCCAATTTCACTGGCAGGCTTTTTATACCTTGATTGAGTAGCTTGGCATTTTTGGTCGCCACAGCATCCCATAGTAGTGCCATAAAGGTAGCGTTATAGGCCACCTCACACTCTTTAGCGATGACCGCATCCTCGCCAAAATATTTAATCACCTCAACCGGTGCGACAATTGCTTCCGCAATAAACAGTACCCCTGGTGCCGTCACCTGACAGCAATCCTTCATTAACTGTAAAATCAGATGTGCTTCACGCTCATTTTGACAAGTACTGCCGATTTTCTTCCACAAAAAAGCCACCGCATCCAGGCGCAAAATATCAGCCCCCAGATTGGCCCAATAGAGGATGATATCCAACATTTCAATAAAGACAGATGGATTGCTATAGTTCAGATCCCACTGATAGTTATTGAAGACAGTCATCACCCAACGCCCCATCGCCTCATCCCAGGTGAAGTTTCCTGGGGAGGTTTCTGGGAATATTTCCGGCATACTCTGTTCAAACTTATCCGGAATAGTGCGGGATTCAAAGGTGTAGTAGTAATCCTGATATTTAGGATCACCCTGGCGCGCCTTCTCTGCCCATGCATGCTCATTGGAGGTATGATTCACCACCACATCCAGCACCAGAAGCTGCTCACGGGAACGCATCTCTTCTGCAAGCGATGTCAGATCCTTCATACTGCCCGCCCGCGGATCCACTTCACGAAAACTACTGACAGCATAGCCACCATCACTATGCCCTTCAGGACAACGCATGATGGGCATGATATGTACTAGGTTAACGCCCAGCTCCTGAAAGTAACCGAGGTGCTCCTGCATCCCTTTTAGATTACCAGCAAAGCCATTGCTATAGAGGGCCATTCCTACCCATTTTTGGCTCAGGAACCAGTTGTGATCCTGTTCCCGCTCAATATCCAACTGACGTAACTCAGGGGAGCGATTGATATACTTCCTTGCCATGGTCTCCACCAAGCGCAAAGCCTGCTCCTCAAAATCACGTCTTGAACCATACAACTTCTCAAAAAGGGAGTGAATGGCGTAAAAATTGGCACCCAGCCGGGTGTAAAAGTGCCTGAGATCTTCCCGAGAAATGGAAGACTCAAGATTATTGAGAATTTTATTCAGCAGAGAATGTGAAACCTGTTCGTACATACCGCCCCTCAGGAGTTGTTCCGAGTACCTTCAAAAGATCTAGTCATCAACGATCACACTACGAGATACTAACCACTTGATAGAGATCGCGCTCTTTTGGAATTGCCCCTCTTCTGGCCACAATTTGTGACGCAAATTGCTGAGCCTGATTTAAGGTTTGCTGGTGAGGCCATTGATGCAAAAGACCGTGTAAAAATACCGCAGTAAAGGCATCACCCGCCCCGACGGTATCCACTACCTTCTCTGTCTTATCGGGTATAACCGAGACAATTTTACCGCTACTCTCCCTCACCAAAGCCCCCTTCTCACCCTGAGTTACCACCAACAACTCCAAGCCGTAATGCTGTTGGAATACAGCCATATCCTGATGCAGATTGCCACTCCTTTCTCCTAGCTGCTGTAACTCGTGTTCGTTCAACTTTGCCCAGCGGGATCGTTGTAACCATGCTGAAACCTCCTCTGCATGCCACCATGGGCTACGTAGATTAACATCGAGAAAAATAGAGATATTCTTTGCACTGGCCAAATAATCCAGTGCGGACCTGGAAACCGGGTTACGTAGTGCCAATGAACCATGATAAAGCACCGTAGATTGATCAGGCAGTGAGAGACTCTCCCAGTCAATAAAGTCGTAAGCACAATCCGGCTTAATGCGATATTCCGGGTCACCGTCAACCAAGGTAATGTCCACTTTTCCCGTTTCATGTTCCACATCACGCTGTAGTGATTGCAGATCCATGCCCCACTCCACCATAGCCTGAGCTATTCCATCCCCCAGTGTGTCATGACCAATACGTGAGATAAACTGTGGCTGGTCACCTAAGGCCTGCAGATGCCAAGCAACATTAAAGGGGGCACCACCCAATACAACTGAGCCATCGGGAAAACAGTCATAAAGCACTTCACCAAATACCATAACATGCTTATCAAGACTCACGGTGAAAGCCTCCTGCCATTAGTTGCTGCTGGAAATGCTTGGCAAAGTGGAAAACCCCTTCCATCACGCCCGCGGTATAGTTACCATTCATATTGTAATCCTGGCCATTGGCTAGATAGAGCTGATCGAGGTGGCCATATTTGTTTGCCAACATCCAAGCCTCCTCCTTAATTTCATCCGTAGCATTAGCGACTAAAACGGAGGGAATCGCGCTCTCCATTACTGCTAGGTCATTACCACTATCACCCGCAAATACCATTTCATCCATTCGATAACCCAGATGATCACGTAAAAATTCAATAGCGTGCAGCTTAGTCGCATTTTGAGGCAGTACATCAAGCAGTCCAATGCCTTTGGCTTCATCAATACTCCATATCAAACTTGCCAATACCCCCCTCTCTTTCAGTCGCACCTGCATCTCATTCAGCAGGCATTGCTTATCCACGTAAAGTGAGACGTAATAGCTTAATTTATGAGTATTCTGTTTACTGATCTCCTGAAGCTTCAGTTCAATAATATCTGCAAACATGGCTTTCAATTGGCCATGATTGACTTGATGCCAATCACGATCGATCTCATCATCCCAAGCCAAGAACGGCAACCAAGCGCCCTCATCATCGATATGATAAATTCGCGAACCCACATCCGTAATCGCATAATCAGGTATCGGCAAGGCATAGTGCTTTATCGCTTCCTTAACCAGTTTTTGGTGGCGTCCGGTAACATAGACCAATGACACCTCAGGATTTGCGCAAAATTGACTGAAGCATTTCCGAGCCAGGGGATGCTCTGGTTGTACACCGTTAGGGATAATCGTCCTATCCATGTCGGTACAAAGCAATAATCGAGGGCTAGCCATGATACGACCCCTCTCGTTTCGGATCGCAGCACGCATTGAAAAAGTCGTAGTACTCCAAAGCTTCCAAAATCCCGGCCGAAAACGGTTTCTCGGCAAAATAAATACGCTCTATGTCCACTAGCTGAGACAACTCTTCGTAGTGGCGGTTTGCCACCACTGCAGCCAGCGTATTACCACGCATCATATCCTCATCTGCCCCGGATCCACCCGCAACAAAGATGCGCTCCAGTGGAATCTGCCATCGATCAGCCACGTAACGCAGCGCCAACCCTTTTGAAGCACGAATCGGCATCACATCCAGATACTGGCCAAACGCCAAATGCAAGTGCACTGACTGCTCTTCCTTATGTAGCAAACTATTGATCTCTTCTAGATCCGGAGCCAGATCCCGATCAATATAAAAGCTGATTTTAAAGAGGCTCTGCTCCGATTTTTCCTGTAATTTCAGCCCAGGAAGTGCCATTAACAATGGCTTAATTTTATGTGGAGACCAGTGATAATCGATGTGTTTTCGCCAAGCAATATCTGCCGTCAATTTCGGCGCATAGTAGATCTCGGTACCACCACTGGTAATCAAAATATCAGGCTCAGGAATATGGTGTTGACGCAGAGTTCTTAGAGTAGAATCAAAGCTACGCCCCGTTGCAATTGCGAATTTTGTCGTCCTACGATGTCCAGAGAGAATATCGAGTAATTCCTGCAATGATGCCTCATCACCCAACAGGTTTTGATCCAGGTCACTGACAATAGCTCGCTCCCGATAGAGGTTGGAACGGCGCACCATTGGCTTGCGTATCAAAACTTCTGACCGCTCAATAATGGGTTTGATCACTGCCAGATAACGTTCCGCATGAGCCTCCCAGGAGTAGTGTTTGCGAACCCCATCCAACCCCCTTTTCACATAATTTTTATATTGTTTTTTATTTGTCAGGATATTCAGCAACGCTTCTGAAATGGAGTCACACTCCAACGGATCGATTAACAAGCCGTTTTGGCAGTTGCCGACAATATCGCAGGGACCACCATCCTCAGTGGCGACCACAGGTAAACCCGAAGCAGCAGCTTCAATCAACGTCAGACCAAATGGCTCGGTCAATGCAGGATTGACGAAGACACCACCGGAAGCTGCCGTAATCCGATATATTAGCGGCACCTCATTACGTTGATGGTGTTTAGGCAGAGCAACTTTACCGTAAAGATCATAACGATCAATCGCCACCAACAACTCATGGAAAACCTGTTGTGCCCCCTCGCCCAAATCATCAATATCGTCCCGGTTTCCAGCCACAATGACCAAGTTTGCCAGCTTCTGAAGTTTCTCATTACGGCCATAAGCTTCCACCAAAGCAACAATATTTTTACGCTTATCAGGACGAGAGAGCGCGAGAATAATTGGCTTTTCCGGAGCTTGTAGATGTTGAACTAATTTGTGATAGGTATCAGATTCCAGCTCATCACCGGTAGGTGGCATAAACTGTGTCAAGTTGGTCCCAGGTGGCACCACACGCATCTGCTCCGGCATGTAATGATCGTATAGCTCATACTGCTCTTTGATCTCCTGATGAGTGCTAGTTATCACCCTCTCTGCCGTTGCAAGCACTGTCTCTTCTGCCTCAATACGACGGTGCATATTATAGATCGTCTCGATTTCATCACTACTCAAACCACTGGCGAGTAATCGATGGCGCTTTACTCGCCCCAGAGAGTGGCCGGTATGCACCAAGGGAACACCCAATAGATTAGCCAGCGTCGCCCCAACATAACCGGCATCGGCATAATGACTGTGGATAATATCCGGCACCCTCTTCTGCTGACGGAAAAAACTGGCAGCACTATCAGCAAAACAATCAAGGCAATCCCACAATTGTTCTTTGGGCAAATACTCTTCTGGACCAGCATCCAAGCGAACAATCCTGGCATTTTTCGCTATCTTTTCAATAGGCTCGCTATAATCTGCAGAAACCTTGTCATCAATCACTCTACGGGTAATCAGATCAACCTGAGATACCATTGGGTGATTGGCTAACGCTTGTAACAGCTCAACGACATACAAAGTCTGTCCCCCGGTATCGGCATCTCTCCCTAATTCAAGGTCATACCCCCGTATCAAGCCATGGATACTAAAAAGTGCAATATATAGTTGCTGCTGCTCTCCACCCATTCAACTCTCCTGAGCGCACTCTGCTTGTCTTATACCTCTTATCAAATCGTCCTAAACCCGGCTTCTTAATATTCATTCGCCTTCAAATTAATCATTACCGACTCAGCAATGATGATCTTACTAAAAAGTTGGCTCACTCCCTTTTACCATAGCAAGATATGACAAAAAAAACAGCAAGTTGGTATACTCAGTTAAAAGTGATTTTAATTAGAACCCTAATTTATTTAATAAAATGAACAATCTCCATTTACCTGAGTCGAAGTATTTATATTGCTTAACTGCCAAACCATTGATAACGTTGTAACTTCTTACCATTCACTCAGAGATGCGTTAACCATCGTAATAAGATAAGCCCTAACCAACCATGCCCAATATACCCAATCCCTTTATTTCTCTTGCACTGATTCCACTTTGCCTAGGATTACTGACATTTAGCCAGAGCTATGCTGACGATGGCGAAAGCCAACAGCCGCCCAGTGAGCTCTCCAAGCCTCAGCAAGAAAAACAAAGCGATGGCAAAGATACTGAAAAAGAGAAAAAGGGCGAAGATGAAGGGGAGAAGAACGTCCTCGAAGAGCGCATGGATCCGACCAGGCTTAAATATATGCGCGGGCAACTTGCTTACTGGTTCAAGGACTACAAAGCCGCATTCGAGCTATGGCAGCCCTTAGCCGAGGAAGGGCATCCAGAGTCCCAAGCCACTCTGGGGTGGCTATACCAACAGGGCCTAGGGGTTAAGCAAAGCTACGAAACGGCCTATCAGTGGTATAGCAAATCCGCAGAACAGGATTATGTTCTGGCCCAGCACAATATGGGCATTCTCTATGAAAATGGCTGGGGCGTAAAACAAGACTACAAGGAAGCGGCTAAATGGTACAAACTGGGTGCGGAAAAAGCTTATGGTAACTCCCTCTACAATCTTGGCAGGCTCTACCTTGAGGGCTTAGGTGTCGAAAAAGATAAAGAAAAAGCCATTCACCTACTTAAAAGCGCTCATCAATTGAAAGTGGTAGAGGCCACCAAAGTCCTTAAAGATCTGGGAATCGAACTCAAAGAGGAAAAACCCATTGAGCACACCCCTATCCCACAACCTATGGAGCACTCCTCTTTCCGTAAAGATGGAGCAGAGGAGGAAAAATAGCCGGTTATAGCACAACAGCGCTATAAGCCCATCGTGCCATTATCAAGCTATGAGCAGGAGACAGTCCGGATGCCTAACGCTCACTCACCAAGTTAATGGTATATTTAGGAATTTCCACCACCAGATCTTCATCCGCAACAACTGCTTGGCAACTTAAGCGTGATTCTGGCTCCAATCCCCACGCCTTATCCAGCATATCATCTTCCTGTTCGGTGGCATCATTCAGGGAATCGAAACCTTCCCTCACAATGACATGACAAGTGGTACAAGCGCAGGATTTCTCACAAGCATGCTCGATATCAATATCATTAGCTAGTGCCGCATCACAAATTGTAATACCAGCCTCCACCTCGATAACCGCCCCTTCCGGACAAAGGGTTTCATGGGGCAGAAAAATAATCTTTGGCATTTAAATCTCATCCACTTGTTGGCCGGTCAAGGCCTGTTTAATACTGGCATCCATTCGTCTCGCCGCAAACTCTGCAGTCACCCGCTGCAGCACACTACTGGCCTGTTGAATCGCCAGCACATCACTCCCCTGAACCAGCATACGCAACTGGGAAAGCGCCTGTTGAATCTCATTCTGCTCTTGTTCACTCAATAGCCGAGCATCCACATTCAATGCCACCTCTACCGATTCAGCCAAGCGGTCACCTTCCACCTGAGCCTCCCTCAAGCGCCTTGCTTCCAAATCTTCTTTGGCATGGCTCATGGAGTCTCGCAACATGGTTTCAATTTCTGACTCTTCCAGGCCATAAGAGGGCTTTACCTCCACATGACTTTCAACGCCTGTTGTTAGCTCCTTAGCAGAGACGGTCAACAAGCCATCTGCATCCACCTGAAAAGTAACGCGAATCTTAGCACCACCTGCCGCCTTCGGTGGAATACCTCGCAGGGTAAAGCGAGCCAGAGAACGACAGTCAGTAACCAGCTCCCTCTCCCCTTGCACCACATGAATGCTCATAGCAGTCTGCCCATCTTTAAACGTCGTAAATTCCTGAGCACGGGCAACTGGAATGGTGGTATTACGGGGAATCACCTTCTCCACCAAACCACCCATGGTCTCCAATCCTAATGAGAGTGGAATGACATCCAGTAGCAAGGCATCATCACCGGATTTATTACCCACCAAAATATCTGCCTGCTGTGCGGCACCAATGGCAACGACTTTATCAGGATCAATGGTGGTCAGCGGTTCCAATTCAAAGAACTCACCCACTTTATGACGCACCAAGGGAACACGGGTTGAGCCACCAACCATCACGACTTCCTTAATCTCATCTGGGGAGATTCCTGCATCCCGTAACGCTCGACGGCAAGCAATCAAAGTACGAGAGACCAAAGGCTCAACCAGCTGATTGAACGTCTCACGCTGAATGCTTCCAGACCACGCCACCCCAAAGCTCTCATCAAGGCTAAGCTCAACACTATCACACTCAGTCAGTGCCTCTTTGGCACGCCGGGCAATAGTCATCACATGGCGCAGCTGACTGTGTGCAGCATCACCCTCAATGCCCGCCTTCTCCATAATCCACTGTGCTAAGACGCGGTCCAGGTCATCACCACCAAGCGCAGAATCACCGCCGGTTGAGAGCACCTCAAACACCCCTTTTTGCATCCGTAAAATAGAGATGTCAAAAGTCCCGCCACCTAGGTCATAAATCGCGTGAATCCCCTCCACTCCCTGATCCAGGCCATAGGCCAGTGCAGCAGCAGTCGGCTCATTTAACAAGCGGAGCACCTTAAGACCTGCTACGGTCGCCGCATCCTTAGTCGCTTGGCGTTGAGCTTCATCAAAGTAGGCCGGTACAGTAATAACTACCCCAGTCAGCTCCCCACCCAAGGTTTGCTCCGCACGCCGCTTCAGACACTTAAGAATCTCTGCAGATACCTCAACCGGACTCACATCACCACCACAGGTATGAATCCGGGGCATCTGACTATCCCCTTCAACAAACTGATAGGGCAACTGTGTTCCTAAATGCTTGATATCATCAGTTCCGCGGCCCATCAGCCGCTTCACAGAGGCGATAGTATTCAGCGGGTCATCACTGGCAGCAATCAAAGCGACTTGACCAACCACTGGCTCAGCATCTGCACTGTACCGCACTACCGACGGAAGAATATGCTCCCCCTCTTCATTAGGCAGAGTCTCTGCAACACCACTACGCACCGTGGCTACCAATGAGTTGGTGGTACCCAAGTCAATACCAGCAGCCAATCTATGCTGATGAGGGGAGGCACTTAGGCCGGGTTCACTAATTTGTAATAGTGCCATGACGATTCTTTATGTTGTTTTCTTGCTGCGACAAGATAGATCAGTAGAGAGACTCTTCTAACCGCTCTGCCTCTTCACATAATTTATTGAGGAATTGTAGCTTAATCACATCATCACATGCTGCCAGCATATTGCCCGACTCTGAAAAATGTTGTTCCAGCTGGACTTTACACCCACTTTGAAGTGATTGAGCTCGCGAAAAAAGGGAACTTAGGCGATCCAGATCCTTGCTAGCAGCAATCATCTCAAGCTCTTCACGCAGCTCCATCTGCTCCATTAGGAACATCGGATCATTAATCGTATGCAATTGATATTCAATACCGTTCAGATGTAAGAGATATTGAGCACGACGTAAATCATCACGCAATACATGATAAGCATCATTGATAAGCGTCGCCTTTTGCTGAGCTAAACGACTCTCCTGCGCAGAAGCACTAGCATAGCGATCGGGATGGACCACCCGCTGCAATTCGCGATAATGCTCACTTAGTAGCGTCTTATCAAGCGAATATTGGACCGGCAGCTGAAACAGCTCGAAATAGTTATCAGTACTTGAAATGTCCATCATTAGACATTGAAGCTTTCGCCGCAGCCACAGCTGTCTTTCACGTTGGGATTATTGAATTTAAAGCCTTCATTCAGCCCCTCTTTCACAAAATCCAGCTCTGTACCATCGATGTAGAGTAGACTCTTCTCATCCACGATGATTTTAACGCCTTTATCCTCAAATACCTGATCACACGCTTCAATCTGGTCAGCAAATTCCAATATATAGGCCATACCAGAACAGCCACTGGTTTTCACTCCGAGGCGCAAACCAACGCCCTTGCCCCGATTTTCCAGAAACGCCTTAACGTGCCCGGCTGCCGCCTCGGTCATTGTCAGTGCCATTGTCGGTACCCCTTACTGCTTCTTTTTTAGGTCTTCAACAGCGGCTTTAATAGCATCTTCTGCCAGCACCGAGCAATGAATTTTTACAGGCGGCAACTCCAGCTCTTCAGCAATCTGTGAGTTTTTAATCTGCAGCGCTTCATCAATGGTTTTGCCTTTTACCCACTCAGTCACCAGTGAACTGGAAGCAATAGCCGACCCACAGCCATAGGTTTTAAAGCAAGCATCTTCAATCACGCCCCGCTCATTTACCTTAATCTGTAGCTTCATTACGTCACCACATGCTGGCGCACCTACCATACCGGTCCCAACATTCTTCTCTTCTTTATCGAACGAGCCCACGTTACGAGGGTTCTCGTAGTGATCCATTACTTTATCTGTATATGCCATGACAATTACCTCTCTAGACCAAAGCTGTTTTTAGTGAGCCGCCCATTGAACAGTATTCAGGTCAATGCCCTCTTTATACATCTCCCACAGAGGAGACAACTCACGCAGCTTGTCCAATTTTTGATGGATCAAATTAATGGTGTAGTCCACATCTTCTTCCGTGGTAAAACGACCAAATGAAAAACGAATCGAGCTATGGGCCAACTCATCACTACGACCAATCGCACGCAACACGTATGATGGCTCCAGACTCGCAGAGGTACAAGCAGAGCCACTGGATACAGCTAAATCTTTGAGAGCCATAATCAGTGATTCACCTTCCACAAAGTTGAAACTGATATTCAGGTTTTGAGGAATGCGGTGTTCCATATCACCATTGATATAGATCTCCTCCATGCCTTCAAGGCCCTTCAGGAAGCGATCGCGAAGCATGGTGATGCGCGCATTCTCTGTTGCCATCTCTTCACGGGCAATACGAAACGCCTCACCCATCCCAACAATTTGATGTACTGGCAATGTACCGGAACGCATGCCCCGCTCATGCCCACCACCGTGCATCTGCGCTTCGATACGGATGCGGGGCTTACGGCGAACATACAATGCGCCAATACCTTTGGGGCCATAAATTTTGTGAGCTGATAGCGACATCAGATCAACTTTCAAGTTTTTCATGTCAATAGATACTTTACCCGCACTTTGTGCAGCATCTACGTGAAAAACGATGCCACGATCACGGCAGATTTCACCAATTGTTGCGATATCCTGAATCACACCAATTTCATTATTCACATGCATGATGGAAACCAGCACAGTGTCATCACGCATTGCCGCTTGCAATTTATCCAGATCGATCAGGCCATTGCTTTCTGGCTCCAAATAAGTCACCTCATAGCCTTCACGCTCTAGTTGGCGACAGCTATCCAACACCGCTTTATGCTCTGTTTTGCAGGTGATAATGTGCTTACCCTTCTTACTATAGAAGTGAGCAGCACCTTTAATTGCCAAGTTATCAGCCTCAGTGGCACCGGAGGTCCAGACAATCTCTTTGGCATCAGCACCAATCAGATTTGCAACTTGCCGACGAGACCATTCAACAGCCTCCTCCGCCTGCCAACCATAAACATGGGAACGCGAAGCAGGGTTGCCAAACTCTCCCTCTGTGGTCAGGTAGTTCATCATCTTCGCTGCAACACGAGGGTCCACGGGTGTTGTTGCTGAATAATCAAGATAGATTGGTCGCTTCATTTTCTGCTATTACCTTCCTGCATCTATTTTAATAACACGCCATTGAGCGCATCATCTGAATTTGTTGTAGGGCTGTTACCAACCCTTCTATATCCTGGGTGCTATTCTGTTTACCCAAGCTCACACGAATTGAAGCCTCGGCAGTGTCCCTATCCACTCCCATCGCTAACAACACATGGCTAGGATTGGCACTACCACTTTCACAAGCCGAGCCGCTGGAAACTGCATACCCTAGAGAATCCAACGCCATCAACAAAGTCTCGCCGGCAATACCCTCAACAGCAAACATCACCGTATTGGGCAGACGCTCTGTCTCTGTAGAAAACAAAACGATACCCTCAATGTTCGCTAGATCGCTCTCCAACTTCTCCCGCAGCTGCAAAACATGCTTCCGGTTTTGAGTTAATTCTGTCTTTGCCAACTCTGCCGCTTTACCAAAGCCAATAATTGCAGCAACATTTTCTGTCCCTGCACGACGC
Organism: Thiohalomonadales bacterium; assembly: GCA_050295955.1. Classification (GTDB taxonomy): domain Bacteria; phylum Pseudomonadota; class Gammaproteobacteria; order RBG-16-57-12; family RBG-16-57-12; genus JAFLJP01. The sequence continues at coordinate 70,271 of JBNKQQ010000071.1, read as the reverse complement.
TTCTTTTCTTGACCACCACCATACATCAGGGGAGCCATATCCACTGCCTTGTCTACGACCAAAGCACCGCACCCTTGGGGTCCATAGATCTTATGGCTAGAGAGACTCATCAATTGGGCCCCACTCGCTACAAAGTCCACTTCTATCTTACCCAAGGCCTGTACAGCATCGGTATGGAAAATCGCACCATGGCTTCGCACCACCTCTGCCAGTGTTGGCACATCCTGAATGACGCCTACCTCATTGTTGGCACTCATAATCGAAACCAGTCGCGTCTGCGGCTCTAGCCGCTGAGCCAACTCAAGGGGAGAGACTCGCCCTTGCCCATCAACGGGTATGGTAGCCACTTGCCATCCTCGATCCACCATATGCCTCACCGAGCGCATCACCGATGGGTGTTCAATAGCGCTTATCAGCACACACGCAGGATCTTGGCTCCTAGCAATTCCAGCGAACACCATGTTATTGGCTTCAGTCCCACCACAAGTCAACACTACCTGCGATGGATGTGCATTGACCAGAGCTGCTACCTGCTCACGAGCCTGATCGATTGCAGCCCTCACCTGTCGTCCAAAGGTATGCACACTGGATGGATTTCCATAATCACCTGATAAATAAGGCATCATAGCCTCCAGCACACGCCCATCCAGCGGTGTGGTAGCATTATGATCCAGGTAGATCGTCATGCTATGCGACAGACTCTACCTTTGTACCCATCTCATCAACATGGCGGATAGGTGCAATACCGTTATTTTCTTTACGGTTAACTAGCTCACCTAGGCTGATACCAGCCAAAAATTCGTGAATCTTATGGCTTAGCTCTTCCCACAATTCATGTGTCAAGCATGGCCCATCGCCGGCACAGTCACTCTTACCACCGCACTTCATAACATCAACATACTCATCCACTGCGGTAATCACATCGACTATCGCAATCTCTTCAGCATCACGACTTAAGCGGTAGCCACCACCGGGGCCACGCGTACTCAATACAAGGCCATTTTTGCGCAAACGAGCAAACAGCTGCTCTAGGTAAGAGAGAGAAATACCCTGACGGTGTGAGATATCGGACAGAGTAATGGGACCGCTATTGCTATGAATAGCCAGATCTAACATGGCAGTGACCGCATAACGGCCTTTCGTGGTTAATCTCATTCGGACACCCTATTCATTAATACTTACTTCATCTGCCTTACAAGATTGCATATAACCCCGCAAAACAATAAACTTAAGCCATTGGTAAAGTATTATCCATACCTTACTGTTTTTGTCAAGTTTATTAACCCAGCATTTCAATCAACTATACAACCCCATTAATTCTAGGCCTATTTAACACAAAAAACTAGGTGTTTTTATCCTGGCCATCGGGCTCTAGCTCACATTCATCAAGGTTGGGAAGGTCTATTTGATCAACGCTGATCCCCCCTTTTTCAAGCGCTTTTCTAAGCGCCTCCATATTTTGATCCATGACATGAATGTGATCCAACATGAGGTGGATAGCATGAGCAACGGGGTCTGGCATGTCTCGCGTAGTACCATAAGCATCGAAACCCATTTTCTCAGCAATTTTCTGACGGTTACGTGCCTGCTCTTCACTCAATAGAGTTTTTTTAGTTACTACACGTCCAGGTATACCTACCACTGTAGCGCCTGCCTCGACAGGCTTAACTACCACAGCATTAGAACCAATACGCGCCTCTTCACCAATAACAATTGGACCAAGGACTTTAGCACCTGCTCCCACAACGACATTATTCATGAGCGTAGGATGCCGCTTGCCCTTTTCCCAGCTTGTCCCCCCCAAAGTGACTCCGTGGTAAAGTGTACAATCATCACCGATCTCTGCCGTCTCCCCAATCACAACACCCATTCCATGATCAATGAAGAAACGCCGCCCAATCTTAGCGCCTGGATGAATCTCAATCCCGGTCAGCCAACGTCCCAGATGAGAGGTCATCCTCGCCAGCCATTTCAACCCCATCCCCCAAAGGGAGTGTGAGAAGCGGTGAAAAATCAAAGCATGGAGCCCTGGATATGCAGTCAAAACTTCAAAAATATTACGCGCTGCAGGATCTCGTTCAAAAACGCATAAAATGTCTTCTTTCAGTCGTGCAAACATCTTTTCCCAACCCAATGGTTATTGTTATTTTTGAGCCGATGCCTTCTGTGCTTGGCGCTGTGCAGTCGTAAGAATACCCCGGAGGATATTCACCTCTCTCTTCTCAAGTGAAGCACGATTATAAAGGCGGCGCAGCCTTCTCATCAGTTTACGAGGTTTCTCCGGATCCAGAAAGTCAATCTCAATGAGTGCTTGCTCCATATGCTCATAGAGCCCTTCCAGCTCCTCACTAGTTGCCGGTAGATCCATCTCCTCCAATTCAATCAGCTCGCTTGTACTTACATTCGCAGACATACGTAGTTCATAAGCAACAACTTGGATTGCTGCAGCAACATTTAATGAGGCAAAATCAGGATTGCAGGGAATATGTACTAAGTGGCTGCAGCTATCTAACTCCTCATTGGTAAGACCGCTACTTTCGCGACCAAAAACAATCGCCACCTCCCCCTGCTCGCTGTAAGGTGCCACCATCTCTGCACATTCACGAGGATTTAACTCCGGCCAGGCGATTGCACGACGACGGGCACTGGCACCCACCACGACGCGGCATCCATTCAACGCTTCTCCGAGAGAGTCGCAAAGCGTTACAGCCCGCAAGATATCATCCGCACCAGATGCCCGAGCTGAGGCCTCGTCATGGGGAAAAAGCCGCGGTTTCACCAGATAGAGCTGGGACAAACCCATATTTTTCATGGCCCGAGCGCAGGCGCCAATATTACCGGGATGAGTCGTCTCAATCATTACGATGCGGATATTTGCTAGCTTCATAGTCTCCAGCTTTCAAAAAATGGGTCGCCATAATAACAAAAATATGCGGTCAACGTTTCATGACATTACAAAGACTGTTAGAATAGCGCCCCTTTTGGGTCGGTCAAACTAAGAGAATCCGCGCATTATGAATCCCATGCTGAACATTGCTATCCGGGCCGCACGTCGTGCTGGCGATTTTATTGAACGCTCCGTTGATATGAGTGGCAATCTGGATATTACTTCCAAATCCCATAATGATTTTGTCAGCGATGTTGACAAGAAAGCTGAAAAGGAGATTATCGCCATTCTGAAAAAGGCTTACCCTGATCACGGGATTCTTGCTGAAGAGAGCGGCGAACAAGATGGCAACGAATATCAATGGGTCATCGACCCACTGGACGGTACCACCAATTTCTTGCATGGTTTCCCGCAATTTGCAGTCTCCATCGCTCTCCTTCACAAAGGTCGCCCAGAAGTGGGCGTCATTTACGATCCCATGCGTCGTGAACTATTCACCGCGGTACGTGGTGGTGGAGCCACTCTCAATGATCGTAAAATCCGCGTCAGCAAACGCCGGGGCTTGGATGGTGCGCTACTTGGCACTGGATTTCCTTATACCGATTTCAGCTACATGGATACCTACATGGAAACCCTGAAAGCCTTAATGCCCAAAACGGCCGGCATCCGTCGCCCAGGCTCTGCCGCTCTGGATCTGGCCTACGTGGCAGCAGGCCGCATTGATGGGTTCTGGGAATTTAATCTAAATGCCTGGGACATTGCTGCCGGCACACTGATGGTACAAGAGGCAGGCGGTATCGTGACGGATTTCGCTGGTGCCGACAACTATCTATCCTCTGGCAATGTCATTGCTGCCAATCCCAAGGTTTTCCACGCCATGCTGACAACTATCCAGCCACTGCTTCCAGAAAGCCTCAAGCGCTAAGCAATACCGCAGCCCATGCCACCACCTCTCTAGCAATAGCTAAAGGGGTGGGCATCCCCTCTCTCTTTCTGATTTGTCCAACAATCATGTAATCAAACCTGCGACATGCGGCGGCTTTCGTTATAATCAAAATATCCAATAAAACACGTAGCGAGTATAAGCATGGATCAACTCTCACAGCTTCTCCAGCAAATGGTCTCTCTGAGGGCCTCTGACCTGTTTATTTCAGCAGACCGCCCCGCCACTTTTCGTATTCTTGGCAAACTTCATCCTCCCAAAGGCTCTGTCATCAGCGCCGAGAAAATAGAACAGATGGCGAGACTCTTAATGCTAGATGAACATTATGACGAGTTTCAAAAAAATCCTGACATCAATATTGGTATCTCCCTTCCCCAGGTAGGACGTTTTCGTATTAACATATTCAAACAACGCCACACCATCTCCATGGTGGTTCGCGCCATCCCGCCCAAAGTGCCGAGTATTGAGGAATTGGGGCTGCCCAAAGTAATGGAAAAAATATCCATGCTTCCTACCGGATTAATATTAGTCGTTGGCCCTGCTGGTACCGGTAAATCCTCCTCACTAGCATCGATCATCAAGTATCGTAGTGAACATGAGCTCTGTCATGTGATGACACTTGAAGACCCTATTGAATATTGTTATGAGCAAAAAGACAGTGTCATCAATCAGCGCGAAGTGGGTGTGGATACCACTAGCTATCATCAAGGCCTCGTGAATGTACTTCGTCAATCACCCGATGTAATGATGATCGGTGAGGTACGTGAAATTTCGGTTTTGGAAAAACTGTTAGAGTTCAGTGATACCGGCCATCTTTGTATGTCCACTCTGCACGCCAATAACGTTACTCAGGCAATTGACCGTATGCTGGCAATGTTTCCTGAGGAGAAAAAAGAGAGTGCTCAAATTACACTAGCAGGTAATCTCCGCGCCATAATTTCCCAACGGCTCGTACCCTCCGTAGATGGCAAGCAGGCCCTAGCTTTTGAACTACACACCTTCACCGCCCATACTGCGGACCTCATTCGCCGTGGTGAAACCGATAAAATCCATGAGTTCATACAAAAAGATACTTCAGAGATGAGCCAAACACTGGATGAGAGTCTGTTCAAACTTTATCAGGCTGGACGTATTTCGGAGGATACTGCTGTACGCTACGCACCTTCCAGCGGCAATATGAAACTAAAGATTCGCTTAGCACGCCAACCTTCCGGCGCTAATCCAGTCCCGTCTAAACCTTTTGAGAACTAAACCATGGCACAGAACCTACCGGTTTTTATTGAAGTCGATCAACTAGCAACCCTGCTGAGCTCAACTGAGCTGCAAATTATTGATATGAGCGCGCTAGAGCTATATGAGACTGGACATATTCCCGGCGCTACTCATTTGGAATATAGTACCATTATCCAGCAGCACCCCCCCATTATGGGATTACTACCAGAATACGACGAACTGCAGACCTTATTTAGTCACATAGGGCTACGCAACGATGCCCATATTGTGGTTTATGATGCCGACGGCAGTGGGAAATCTGCCCGTCTATTCTGGACTTTAGCTGCATGTGGATTCGACCAAGTCTCCATACTCAATGGAGGGCGCCATGCCTGGCATGCCGAGAATCAGCCTATGACGCAGGAAACCACTATTTTTTCTGCTAGCAACTTCACCGTCATCCCAACGCCTGAAGTTATCGCTGATAAACAATATATTCTGGATCATTTAGATGATCCCCGTGTCATGGTACTAGATGCGCGTAGCCCAGCAGAATTTAATGGTAGCGACCTTCGTGCTGCCAGGGGTGGCCATATACCCGGTGCTCACAACCTTGACTGGACTCTTACCTTTAACCCTCAGGATAACTTTCGTATAAAATCAGCGGCAATACTGGAAAGCTTACTGGCTGAACGCCATGCTTCCCACGATAAAGAGATTATCGTCCACTGTCAGAGCCATCACCGCTCGGCACTTCTGTTCGCTGTACTGAAATCTCTGGGTTATTCGAAAGTCAGGGGATATCATGGCTCATGGTCTGAGTGGGGAAACTGTGAAGCAACGCCTATCGAAGCCTAAAAAATAGGAAAGATAAATGGCCTTACAGGTGAAGTGCATATTCTGTAAGGCTGATATGCTACAATTCCTTTAGCGATTCCAGCCCATCGATAATTGGCAGTAAAACCTGCCGTGTTCGATTAAATAGTCTCTCAATACTTTCCAAATCTTCGCGACAGGCAAGCTCTAAATCCTCTGCGATTTTCTCCAACTCTACAGCGCCAATATTTCCTGCAATGCCTTTTAGAGAATGAGCAGCACGAATCGCTGCATCAGGATCCTCTTGATCCTCTTGAGCCAACAGAAACTGCACCTCAAACTGACAAAAGTATTCTTGTGCCTTGAGCAGAATACGGTGATAAAAGTCAACCCTTCCCTGAAAGCGCCGTAAGCCTGCCTCAACATCGATTCCAGTAAGAGGTGGTATGCCTATCACATCAGGCACATCATCAAGTGATTTATTGCCATTACTCGCATCACGATGCTTACTAGGTGTAATCCACTTAGCCAATGTCTGATACATATCATGCACATTAATTGGCTTCGCGACATAGTCATTCATCCCAGCTTGAATTGCCCGCTCTCTATCACCTTCGATAGTATTGGCCGATATAGCAATAATCGGTAGGGCCTCAAAACACTCCTGTTGGCGAATTTTTCTACTTGCTGTATAGCCATCCATAACGGGCATATGGCAATCCATCAATACACCGTCAAAGGTATGATCCGCCAACATCCGCAATGCTTCGACACCATTATTTGCCACTTCTACAGAAATACCATTTTCCGTTAATAACTCCAGAATCAATTCCTGGTTAATCTCATTATCCTCAACTACCAATAGATGAGCACCACACAATCTATCAATAGCTTCCGGCATACTGTCCAATGGTTGTTCTACAGCTTGATACCTGGACATTATGTGATAATCAAAAATAGAGAAAATATTCCCCATTAGTGAGAATGGTGTAATAGGTTTACTAATAACAGCATCAATAGCAATACCAAAACTCTCCGCTGTCAAATCTTCACAGCCATGGCTTGTCATAAAAATCACTTTAGGGAAATGACTTAGCTCATACTTAGACCTCAAAACTTTTATCATCTCAGTCCCGTCTATTTCCGGCATTTTCCAATTAATGATAATTAGCTGATACGGGTCTTCATAATCAGATGATAGAACCTTATCAATCGCCTCTTCAGTACATTCACACGTTGTCACTAAAAAACCCCAGCAAGCCATAAGACTGCTCATAGAGCGAAGCAAAGAAGAATTATGATCAACAAGTAGAATTTTTAAATCAGTAATGCTATCAGGAAGAGTATGAGGAAAAATTGATGGAACAGCAGAAGCTTTTCCCAAACGAGCGGTAAAATGAAAGATACTTCCCTCACCCAGAGCACTTTCAACCCATATATCACCACCCATCATATGAGTGAGATTTTGAGAAATAACCAATCCCAATCCAGTTCCACCAAATCGTCGGGTAATCGAATTATCAGCTTGGGTAAACGACTGGAACAGCGTATCCATCTGATCTTTTGATATGCCAATGCCGGTATCTTTAATAGAAAATTGGAGAGTGATATCCTGGTCACGGTTCTCAACAACATGTATATCCAGAGAGACCTCTCCACCAGCCTCTGTGAACTTGACAGCATTATTACCTAAATTCAACAGAATCTGCCCCAAACGCAGCGGATCACCAATGAGTTTGCTAGGTATATTTCCATCGAAAGAAAACAGAAGCTCTATACCCTTCTCTTCAGCTTTAAATCCAATAATACTGGAAAAGCTCTCCACCAAATCTTGCACATAAAAGTCAGCCTTCTCCAGATCTAACTTTCCTGCCTCTATTTTGGAAAAATCCAAAATATCATTAATAATGCCTAGAAGGGACTCTGCAGAGCGATGCACCTTTTTAATATAATTATATTGCTTTGGATTAAGCCCACTTTTCAATGCCAAATAAGACAACCCTATAATAGCATTCATAGGTGTACGTATTTCATGGCTCATATTTGCCAGAAATTCTGACTTACTTTTATTCGCCTCTTCCGCTTCATTTTTCGCAATTAGTAAGTCATAAGTTCTCTCTTCTACCTTTTTTTCGAGTATTTGCCGATGATGAATAAGGTATTCATTTTGCACACAAGCAATACAGGCATCCGCTAGTTTTTTATTCAACTGCTGAATTGAATGCAGTGCGTAATCGTCAAAATACTCTTTAGCACTGACGAGAATCATCGCGCCAAAGTTTGGCAATTCCAAGACGAGAAAATGCTGCTTTTCTTCGCTCGTAAAGCGAATAGGCAACGAATTTAGAAAATGTAACTGACTAGCCTCACCAGCATCAGGCATGGGAAGAAATGTATCGAGAATAGAGCGATATTTATCCAACCTATCAAAGTTACGAGGTATTGAATAAATCTTCTCAAAACAGGAAGATTCATCCAATTGCAAAACCATACCTGCCATGCAATTCAGCTTCTTCACATAGACAGATAAGACCTCTTTAACCATTTTCCTCAAATCAAGGCTATTGCCAATTGACATTGAGATTTCATAAAGTATTTGAATCTGTTCAGCGGATGAATGCATTACTTACCTAACACACTAACAACTGCTGTTTTATTGTAAAACTCGAGATAATCCTTACCATTATTAGCAATCTCACCTAATGTAAGTGCGCCAATAAGTGGACTGGTTTTTTCAGAGACCACTTGAATTTCCTTATTAAACTCATCACCAAGAAAAAGTACTCTTGATATACAGTCGATAAATAGCGTCGCACTATGCTGCGAAAACTCACCAAAATCTTCTTTAGCGTAATACAGTGCTTGCTGAGCTGCATTAATTAGCGATTTATTAGTACCGCTTAGAATATGAACAAATACATCCTGAGGCACTTCACCTACGCAAATCAAGGAGTCATCATCCCCCTTGGCAATAGGGTCTCTTACCACTTTTTCTGCCCCCATCTTACTTATGCCAAATGGATATGCCTTAGCAATTTCAAAAAAATTATCATCACTGAATATCATTTTTGAATGGGACTCTATGATCTCCCGATATACCTGAAAAGCAGGCCTATATTCGATGCTTTTTATAATATTTCTATCTGAATCAGTAACCTTAAATGGCCCTGCAATATCTTCCCAGCCATGACTCACGCCGACACCACTTTTCATATCCGAAAGCGCGATCACCGCCGCATCCTGAATTAACCCTTCATTGGAAAATAAAACTGGCTTTTGAATAAAACTCAGCGATCCAGCCCCTCCCCCAATATAATTTATCTCCAAGCCAAAAACATTAAATAAACTATCTATTAATGCGCTAATTCTTTTTGCAAACCCATCAACAAAGACAAACATTGTTTTATGGTCACAAGACTCAGGTGTCTTTTCATCAAGAATATCTTCATAATCTATGGCCGGATTGCTTAGCTCTGAAATCGTATAGACATCCGTTTCTTGTTTCATACCAACAACAATTGATCCCTTTTCCAGCTTCCCAGATTGATGCATCAATTCTGGAAATATCCCACCAAATATTGGCTTAGTAATGCGATTTAGCACGGGATTAATATTACCACATGTAAAGCCATTGTTATCACAAGCCAATATTAGTATCGATTTAACCTCATCATCCCCATCAAAAGCCAGCAGCAACTGCTCAAGCGCTTCAGGTGAACCAGACGTATCCAATTGAATTTTCATGAATATTTTCTTTTATTTAGAATATACATGCTATATCAAAAATCGGTAAAAGTTATATTCGATTAACTGAAGACGGGTACAGTCACATATCACTTTTCACCGTTCAATATTAGAAATAGAACATTGCCATATGGTCTTGCTATTTCCATCAAAAATATCAAATGCATAGAAGAATGTATCACTCTCTTGAATTTCTCGGCTATTTTTAATACGACCTTAGCGACTTGCCATAATTAAATAAAAAATATGAAAAAATACGCTAGGTTTATGATGTGTATTCATAATAAATATATCAGAAGACATATATAGAAGTGCTGGTTATCAGCATACAGCGGAATACTACTGGCATTTCAAAATCAATTAGATCAATAAGGTAATCTTAATCACAAGCTAGCCACTGCATTTTTTTCTTCATCTGCTGGTCGATACACCACGGTTTGATTTCTTCCTGAAAGTTTTGCTTGATATAGCGCTCTATCGGCTTCCGTAATCCATTGGTGGTATCCAGAAAATCCCGTTCTCAATGCAGCAAGCCCTAAGCTCACCGTAACAAAAATTTTTTCACCTTTATAGGTAATAGGTGTTGATGAGATTTTATGTCGAATCCTCTCAGCAAGGTAAAGTGCACCGGGTATATCCGTATGAGGTAAGACAACGAGAATCTCCTCTCCGCCATAACGCCCTGCAATATCTGATTCTCTTTTAATATCCTGTAATGATTTTGACACCATTCGAATAACATCATCGCCTACCTGATGACCATAGGTATCATTCACGCGCTTAAAAAAATCAATATCGAGTAAAAGTAACGTACTTGTACACTTCTCACGGATACAGCGCTTGAATTCATTATCAATCAATACTTCCCAAGCCCGCCTATTGTACAAGCCTGTTAAACTGTCATATTTGCTTAGCTTTTCAAGTTCTCTATTTGAAATACGCAATTTTTCTGCAGATTCATTGAGCGACTGAATCCAGTATGAAAAAACTTTCAGAGCAAAAAATGATGCCGTAAAAATAATTGCTGCAATAACAAAAAAGAGTAGCGTTGTTGATTCGGAAAATGTAGCAGCTGCATCACTAATACCCTGTAAATTACCCTGCTCTAAAGCGGCTTCCAGCTGTATAACACCTAATTTAATAGAGGAATATACATATATCAGCAGACCGACGAGAATAACCGCACTCATTCTCAAAATTTTTGTCTGATTCACCTGGGAGCATAAATGCTCCCGCTGCAGAGCCTTTCCACGCCATTTCAATACCGCTGAGGTGAATAATGCTAATACAGGTGCAACTATCACAACATTTTGCAAAAAGGCCCCTAGCCACCATCCCTGCCATATAGGATATACCTCACTGATAGAGATTGAATTGGTATATGACCAGATAAACGAACCTGTCGAACCAATAATGCCAGAAATAAATGCGACTGCACAAAAGACCACAACGGAGTTAATGGTTTTCATATCAAATGCAACGGGAATTGCGCGATAGACCATTGCCATAACAGCCAAACCTAAGGGGTCAGCGAAAGCGAACATCAGAGACCAGGAAAATGGCATGCCTGAATAGAGAGCAAGAACCAATGTAGAGAGATATGCAGGGATAAATCCCCACCAGAAGCCAAGCCAAAAAACCCAAAAAGTACAAAATATCAGAGGTGGATAAATGGTTATATTGAGATCCATTCCTCCCAAGTGAATAGGGATACCGGACCACTCATAAATAATTGAGGCCAATCCCAGACTGATACTTAATAGCAGTGTAATAACCCAAGCTACATAGATAATAAGCTGAGTAGATGAATTTAGACTAGAAACATCTCCTATAGGGGAGACATCGATATAATCACTAACAAGTGTCTGGTCACCCTGGCCCATCAGCCCAACACAACCATGTAATATAAATAGATAATGCTTTCCATTGACTGTCGTTCCAATCTACTCCACAACTTTTTAATCTTATTGATTTGTAGAAAAAGTATAGATCTCTCACTGAGATATGGCTAATTCTAGCCAAGAAATACCATGCCCAAAAGCATAATCCCCCAAATTATTCATACATAGGGAATAGTGGCAATACTCTCAATAGGACTCTTTTCACTACGAAAGCACTCTTACAAAAGCTTCTCGGCATGTGGATCAGAAAATTAAACAGGAAATAACCATTATTATTTAAAATGTTATATTAAATAATAGATAGCTGTCAGGGATGAATAAAAAGGAAAAGGGCTGGATACCTCATGTCCAGCCCAATCCTCTGATACATAATATTGAAATAAGGCTTTCTAGCCATTCTCATTTGGACTCAATCTCGATCTCATGAGGGCATAGTACATTACAGGAATAATAAGCAGCGTTAGCAGCGTACTAACCAAAATCCCGAAAATCAGCGAAATAGCCAAACCATTGAAAATAGGATCATCCAAAATGAACATCGCTCCTAACATTGCGGCTAATCCAGTAAGAACAATTGGTTTTGCACGAACTGCACCAGACCGAATTACCGCCTCATCAAAAGATCGCCCTTCAGCCAATTCCTGATTGATAAAATCAACTAATAATATGGAATTACGAACAATAATCCCCGCCAAGGCAATCATGCCAATCATTGAAGTCGCAGTAAACTGAGCTCCCAAAAGGGCATGACCTGGCATAACGCCAATGATAGTCAATGGAATAGGAATCATAATGATCAATGGCACCAGATAGGAACGAAACTGTGCCACAACCAGCAGGTAAATAAGAATCAAGCCGACCCCATAAGCTATACCCATATCCCGAAATGTCTCATAAGTAACCTGCCACTCACCATCCCATTTCACACTATAGCGATATGGGTTATCTGGCTGAAAAAATAAAGTCTGGTCAATAATGTGGCCTTGCTCAAAAACCCTCTCCTTCAATTGGAAAAAAATATCGAACATGCCATAGAGCGGACTATCCGTCTTACCTGCTGCATCAGCCGTTACAAAAACTACCGGCATCAAGTCTTTATGGTAGATCGCATACTCACGGTACTCAGCACGCACCTTTACCAGATCACTAAGACTGACAAGTAGGCCATTACTACTGCGAATCTTGATGCCCAGTAAAGTATTGATATCGGACTTGTCTCCTTCTGGGATCTCCACGCGTATAGGTACTGAATATTTAGTGTGGCCATGATGCATATAACTGACATCAGCCCCCCTCAGTACAGTAGCAATAGAATCAACGATGTCTTGCTGAGACACACCATGTAGCGCGGCTTTAGATCGGTCAACCTGAATCAGATAACGGGGTGCCGCAATCTCCACAGAATCATCCACGTCGACAACTTCATCGGTATTGCTAAATACTTCACGAAGTTGCCCCGCAACCTGAATCTGCCCTTCATAGTCAAGTCCGTACACCTCCGCCACCAAAGGTGCTTGAACAGGGGGACCAGGAGGTACTTCGACTACTTTCACATTAGCCCCAAGGCGTAGACCAATCTCCTGAAGTGGCCCACGAGCAGCCAAGGCCACCTGATGACTCTTACGCTCTCGAAGGGATTTATCCACCAGATTTACCTGAATATCTCCCATATTGGAGGCGCTACGCAGGTAATATTGACGAACCAACCCATTGAAATTGACTGGCGACGACGTCCCCACATAGGCTTGGTAATCCGTCACCTCTGGTATCGTAGCCAAGTAGCCCCCCAACTCTCGTAACACCCTGGCGGTCTCCTCAACCGGCGTGCCTTCAGGCATATCAACCACCACTTGAAACTCTGACTTATTGTCGAATGGCAGCATCTTTAATACCACCAGCTTTACCATTGCCAAGGATACCGACAGCCCGATTAACACCAAAATGACGGCAAACAACCCCCAGCGTTTCCCTCGCCCCTGATGTTCCCCTAGAAAGGGACGCATTAGCTTATTAAAAAGTGGGTAAAGCCCTGGAGTGCCCTCTTCATGATGATGAACCTTAGGCTGTTCCCCAAATGCCTTTAGAGTTAGCCAGGGGGTCACCACAAAAGCGACAGCCAGTGAGATTAACATGCCCATACTGGCATTGATTGGAATAGGGCTCATGTAAGGCCCCATCAAGCCTGTTACAAAGGCCATCGGTAACAGTGCAGCAATGACGGTAAAGGTAGCCAGAATTGTTGGTCCACCCACCTCATCAACCGCACCAGGGATTATCTCAGAAAGCAGCTTCCCTTTATTTAACTGCATATGACGGTGAATATTCTCCACCACCACAATGGCATCGTCCACCAAAATGCCAATGGAAAAAATCAGTGCAAACAAGGATACCCGATTAATGGTAAAGCCCCATGCCCAAGAGGCAAATAAGGTCATCATCAATGTCACAACGATTGCTGTGCCAACGATAAACGCCTCACGTTTGCCCAAGGTTAGTAGTACCAATAGTACGACCGACAAAGTGGCAAAAATGAGCTTCTGAATGAGATGCATCGCCTTATCGTTAGCTGTCTCGCCATAGTTTCGGGTAACGGTCACTTCCACATGCTCAGGGATAAATATCCCCCGCAATTGCTCAACACGGTCAATTACCTGATTGGCCACATCCACCGCATTAGTGCCAGGCTGCTTGGCAATAGCAATCGTTACGGCTGGAAACTCACCACCATGAGTTAGCCCTTTTTCAGCCCCTGCGGCCCCCATACCAATCCAGACGTATTGCTCTGGCTGATCCGGCCCAATATGTACCTCCGCCACATCTCTCAGGTAGACAGGTTGTCCATTCAGGACGTTTATCACTAAACCGCCAATCTCTTCCGCACTGCTGAGAAAATCCCCAGCGCGCACCAAAATCTCGCGATTATCCTTAACCATCACCCCGGCATCCCGGGAGATATTTGCCATCTGCAAAGCGCCACTCAGCTCATTGATAGCAATGTTATAGGCTGCTAATTTACGACTATCCAGTAACACATGTACCACTCGGTCTGGGCTACCTAGGGTATAGATATCCCGTGTTCCCTTAACCCGCTTCAACTCTACCTCAATGGAATGGGCTACTCTTGCCAGTTCATGGGCCCCAATGTTCTCCTCTTCACTCCATAACGTGAGAGAAACAATGGGTACATCATCAATACCCATCGGTTTAATAATTGGCGTCAATGTACCTATATTGGCAGGTAACCAATCACTATTGGAATGAACCGCATTGTAGAGCCTCACTATCGCATCTGTCCGGGGCTCCCCCACCTCAAAACTCACAGTCAGCACGGACATTCCAGGCTGAGAAACAGAGTAGACGTGCTCTACCCCCTCCAACTCTGAAAGTACCTGCTCAGCAGGCGTACTGACCACCTCTTCCACCTCTTTTGCGGAGGCCCCCGGAAAAGGGATAAAGACATTGGCGAAGGTCACATTGATTTGAGGCTCTTCCTCCTTAGGCGTCACTAATACAGCAAATATCCCAAGTAGCAACCCCACCAGTGCCAAAAGTGGGGTAATCTCTGTCTTCAGAAAACGTTGTGCTATACCTCCGGAGAGTCCCATAGCCTACTCCCCGACCTTATGGCCTTTAAGTAAAATCCCCGCCTGGACTGGGTCCAGCGCCACCTGTTCCCCCTCATGCAAGCCGGCCAGCACCTCAACCATGCCATCCTCCAAACGTTTACCCAGACGGACCTGCCGATAGCTCACCTTATTGCCCTCTACCACATAAACCGCACTTACTTCGCTACGGTAGACTATCGCTTTGGGATCAACAGATAATAGACGCTGTTCACCCGTGGCAAATGCCACCTTCACCATCATGCCCGGATAAACGCCTTCTAGCCCGCTGGGTAATCCAACCCTCACCTTAAAGCTATGAGTTTGAGGATCTGCATAAGGGTAGAAGGTCATTTCATCACTCTCCAGCAGCTGATAACTGGGCTTCTCTTGTATCACCTGAGCACGCTCGCTCTTACGTACCAACTCAATATAATCTTGCGGTACAGAAGCGGTCACCCGCATATCGTCCACTGCAAAACCGGTCATAAGTGGTTGTCCCACATTAGCCATCTCTCCTGGCTCAATGTGGCGAGCCACGACAATACCACTATATGGGGCAGTAATGACCGTATAGTCCAATTGCTCTTTAGCCTGACGCTGCTTTGCCTCAGCAGCTTTATAACGTTGCTCACTGGACTTCAGATCTGCAACAGCCTGATCCAAGGCAGACTTCGCGACTAATTTCTTATCATAAAGGTCTACAGTACGTTTATGTTCTGCTTTTGCCTTAGTGAGAATCGCCTCTGCCTCACTTAATGCTGCCGTTGCTGCGGTATATTGGGAACGCTGCTCCTTATCCCTCAAGCGCATAATCACACTTCCTTGCGGAACAAAGTCATCAACGTCATAGTGAATTTCAACAACGCGTCCTGACGTTTGCGCTGAAATTGTTGCCTGCTTTACCGCCTCTACTACGCCGTCAAACTGAATCCTCTCTGGATAACTACGATACTCCAATGGTTGCAACGCCAATCCTGAAGCGGCTATCGCAGGTGCCACAGCCGATATAAGTAGAGTAAATAGAGTGCTGTGTATTTTTTTCATTAGATGCCTGATGCCTCTAAAATATAGTCTGATTATAAGAATTCTATATTAGAAAAAACTAATATTCAAGTTAACATTCGAGATAAATCAGTAAGCTAATTACAGTAATAGCATGTTTTGCAACGCTTCTCTCCATGATTTATAACGATAATTCAATGCATTATTTTCCAATACGATAAAGCGTTTACCATTCTCCCCCCTCCAGGCATCGTTGGGTTGAGAAAGTAAAAATGCCAACCCTTGGGCGCTCGCTTCACACTCTGGAAGTCGGATAACAGGAATGCCACTTAATGAAGCCAGGCTCTGGCATAACCCATCGATTTGAGATAATCCACCACTCACAATAATTTGCTTCGCTGCTGAAATGAATTTGTCCATCTCGCGAATATTCTCCATCAGCAGAAAAAGTACGCTCTCCAGCACCGCCACCACCTTTTCCTCTTTACTGCCTTCACCAATAAAGTAAGAGGAAACGTCACTACGCCAGTAAGGAGAGCCAATTCCCGAACACCCATTCATAAACAGTGGTACGTCATGACGTCTCTGCAGCCACTCCTCGATTCCTTGCTCAAATTGCGCCATAGTTAAACCAACCTGCCCTAGCACCTCCTCCACAGCACAAGCTGCTCCATTAACAGTCCCTTCCAGTACATAGTAAGTCTTCTGTTGATCTCGCCACACAACACTATTTAGTAAGCGCTCTGCCTGAACAAGCGGCTTATCAATCAAGCGTTGAATAAACGCCCCCGTTCCAAGATTGACGTATAGCGTATCCTGCTCAGGCCAACCATGAGCAAAAAGTGCGGCTGACTGATCTCCATTCATCACCGTTAGGGGGATATTCCAAGAGGGTAAATCGAGATAACCGTAAGGGTAAGCAGAGGGTACAATCTGAGGTAACCCCACAGTAGGTAACTGAAAGAGGGCCGATAATTGAGCATCCCAATCCAGTGTTTCAATATTCATTAACAAGGTCCGAGATGCATTGGCTGGGTCAATGACATAGCGGGACTCTCGTAAAATCTGTGCTAACAAATAACTCGCCATCGGGCCCCAGGCTAACCTCCCTGAGAATTGCGCCTGCTTAACAGCAGGGAGATGCTGCCAGCACCATTGCAGTTTACTTACACCGTAGTGGCCATTCGCAAATAGCCCAGTGCAGTGGTGGATCCAGTCCCGTTGTGAAGAAAAGCCTTCAATCCACGCAGTATTTCGCAAATCCTGCCAGCTAATAATTGGCGACAATGCTTCACCGCTCTGCCCATCCCAACAGGCAATATTTGAGCGTTGAGTCACTAAGCCAGCTGCCACAATTGATTGGGCTGCCGTACCCAACTCAGTAATGACATCATTGATGACTTGCTTTAGCGCGGAAATCAGAGCAAGCGGTTGATACTCAGCATAGCCTAGTTGCGGCTGCTCTAACACAAGACGACAACTGGATCTGGCCCTTACCTCGCTCGTGGAATCAAAGACCATTGCCCGACAGGCATGACCACCTTGATCTATCGCCAGATAGTATGGTTTTGCCACCACTTTTCCCCTGACAATTTATCCTCCACCAGCTAAACTCGTTGTATCAATCCATGGATTAAAACGATGTTCAGAATCATCCTATTACTGATTATTACCCTTGTGATGACAAGTTGTAGTAACCCCATTCGACTACAATTGGATGCCATCAACAGCCCTGATTATCAAATGCAGGGAGAGCACTATCTATTACTTAGTGGCGACCCTAATGTACAAACCAACGACCTCTACTTTCAAGAGTTTAGCCGTTTTGCTCACCATGCGCTGAAAAAGCTTGGTGCCATTCCGACAGAAAGTGAAGAAACCGCCACCCTTAAGGTTTTCTTCAGTTATGGCAGCAACAATGGAATTAGCGAACGTTACACATACTCCACACCAATCTATGATTATGTCGGTGGCGACACCTACACCATAAGAGAGACTGACACCCAAAACCAAACCAGTACAACCGAGGTCTACGTGCCCTATCAACGCCGCATCGTAGGACGGGAGTACCACACACAGACCATTACTCGCTACCAAAGCTATATGCGCATTGAAGGACGTAAAAATGATGAGCAATCAACACAGCAATGGATGGTGACTGTAGAAGCTGTGAGCGATATAAATGACCTGCGCCAATTACTTCCAATCATGATGAGCCGAGCAATGCCCTATATTGCCAGTAACAGTGAACAAGTTTTAAATATCAGTGTGAAATATGATGATGCAGCAGCCCAACAACTGATCAATGAAGTAAACAAGGAGTAGTTTCACACCCTACTGTTTTCTAAGCCATCCAGCTTAAAGCAAGAACGTCTCAACAAAAACAAGGAAATTTTAGATGAAGGATCATCGCCCCCATTACCACTTTTTGTGGTTATCTCTTTTTTTGCTTTCACTCCAACACGCCTATGCTTCTCCAGCGCTCCCTCTGGCAAACACCTACCAGCAGGGCATCATCGTTTCAGATTACTGGGTGAGTGAAAAACTCGATGGTGTCAGAGCCTATTGGAATGGAGAACAACTCCTTTCCAAGCAAGGAAATCCCTACCACGCTCCTGACTGGTTTACTGCCGATTTCCCCCATCATCCCTTGGATGGAGAACTGTGGATTGGACGTGGTCAATACGAACAGTTAGTCAGTACTGTCAGTAAAATGGTGCCCATTGATAGTGAATGGATGACAGTAAGATACATGGTATTTGATCTTCCTGAAGCTAAACTGACCTTCACTGAACGTATTGAGAAACTACACAGCCTACTAACAGCATCATCACCCTATATCAAGATAGTGAAACAGACTCGCATCCCAAACCATCAAACATTAATGGTGGAACTAGACCGGATTACCAATCTAGGTGGTGAAGGGCTAATGCTTCACCATGAAGATGCTCTCTATAAAGCAGGCCGCAGCAATCACCTTTTGAAGGTAAAACACTATGAAGATGCCGAAGCAACCGTCATTGCACATCTACCAGGAAAAGGAAAATTTAGCGGGATGCTGGGTGCATTACAGGTAGAGGATGATCAGGGAAGGCGTTTTCGTCTGGGCAGCGGTTTTACAATCAAGGAAAGAGAAAACCCACCACCAATAGGCAGCAGAGTTACCTATAAATACTATGGCAGAACTTCCAACGACCTGCCCCGATTCGCCTCATTTCTCAGGGTTCGTGAACTTGAATAAACAAAAGGCCCACTCTGTTTCCAGAGCGGGCCTTTTTCAGAGTTTGGTCGGGGCGAGAGGATTTGAACCTCCGACCACTTGCACCCCATACAAGTGCGCTACCAGGCTGCGCTACGCCCCGAGAGATTAAGTTGCTCATCAACAACTTGGCGCGCATTCTACCCCATTTGCTAAAGTAGATAAACTGCTTTTTTCAGCTTTTGAGGATTCTCAACAGATCTTCCAGATCAGTAATCATATGCTGAATCTGCTGATGGGAAACGGAAGCCTCTTCCTGCGCTTTTTCCCCTTTCAACTGCTGACGGGCTCCACCGATAGTAAAGCCCTGCTCGTACAATAGACTACGGATCTGACGAATCATCAGCACATCATGGCGCTGATAATAGCGACGGTTTCCACGGCGTTTTACTGGTTTGAGCTGTTCAAACTCTTGCTCCCAGTAACGTAACACATGTGGCTTCACACCACATAGCTCACTCACTTCACCAATAGTAAAGTAACGCTTACCAGGAATAGCCGGTAATTCACTATTGTTCGACGCTTCCAGCATATGCCTCTACTCTTGCCTTTAACTTCTGCCCTGCTTTAAAGGTCACCACCCGTCGAGCAGTAATAGGAATCTCTTCCCCTGTCTTCGGGTTGCGGCCAGGCCGCTGGTTCTTGTCACGAAGGTCAAAATTGCCAAAGCCTGACAACTTCACCTGCTCACCACGCTCTAGTGCTGCGCGAATCTCTTCGAAGAAGCACTCCACTATATCCTTTGCCTCGCGCTTGTTCAGGCCAAGCTCCTGGAATAGTGCCTCTGCTATATCAGCCTTGGTCAATGCCATGGTTGTTAGTCTCTCAGTTTAGCGTTCAGCTCCCCTGACAAGGCATTTAGAATTTTTTCGACTACGGCTTCCACATCCTCGTCAGTCAGTGTTTTAGAATCATCCTGCAAATTCAATGCGATAGCAAGACTTTTCTTGCCAGAATCAATACCTTTGCCAGTATAAATATCAAACAACTTCAACTCTTTCAGTATTAATGAAGCGGCAGATTCTATGCATTCTTGAACACTTTCTAGCGAAACTTTTTCATCCACAATGATGGCAATATCTCTGCGGATGGATGGGAATTTCGAAAGTGGCTTAAATTGAGGCAGCTTCGCCTCGATTAATGCCTCTAATGACAACTCGTAAAGATAGATGTTGGCAGGTAGGTCCAATTGCTTGGCAACCACTGGGCTAATTTTCCCCAACCAACCAATTGGCTGCTCACCACGACTGATCATCGCAGATTGACCAGGGTGCAATGCAGGATGCTCAGCAGCTTCAAAACACGCCTCTTCAATCCCTCCAGCACGCAATAATGCTTCTACATCCCCTTTTGCATCAAAGAAATCTACCTTTTGGCCTGGCTCAGACCATTGCTCAGGATTCACATCCCCCCAGACAACCCCTGCTATCACTGGCTCTTGTGCCAATTCATCTTCCATTGGCACAAAGCGACGGCCAGTTTCAAACAAGCGAATGCGATCCTGCTGGCGATTGGCGTTATAGCTTAGCGCCTGTAACAAGCCCGACCACAATGTGGTTCGCATCACCGACATATCACTGGAAATTGGGTTTGCCAACTCAACACCCGCTAATTCAGGCGTCAATACCTGCTGAACCTTGGGATCGACAAAGCTGTAGGTAATTGCCTCCTGATAGCCTCGTTGTACCAATATTCGACGCAGTTGATAGATAGGCAGTTGCAACTCAGTTTGTGGTTGCATCACCATAGCAGGCGTTGGACGGGTAGTCGGCAGGTTATCATAGCCAAAGATACGGCCAATCTCTTCAATGAGATCCACCTCAATATTGATATCAAAACGGAAGCTGGGTGCTGTCACCTGCCAACCACTCTCAATTGCCACACAATTGAGGCCCAAAGTACTCAATATGCGCTCAACCTCGGCACCATCTACTTCGATACCCAGTACCCGCTTGATGCGTTCACTACGCAGAGTAATCGCCTGGGGCTTAGGCAAATCAGACTCACTGGCCACTTCATTAACCGGCCCAGCAATGCCACCACAAATCTCAAGAATCAACTGGGTCGCACGTTCGATCGCCATAGCCTGTAACTCAGGATCAACACCGCGCTCAAAACGGTGTGATGAATCAGTATGCAGACCATAGCTGCGTGCCTTACCAGCAATATAGCCTGGCGCAAAGAATGCGCTCTCCAGTAGGATATTCTGTGTCTCATCAGAAACGCCCGAATCCTCACCTCCCATTACGCCTGCGATGGCCAAAGGACGACCATGGTCCGCAATCACCAAGGTATCATTGTTCAGCTTTACCTCTTTACCATCTAGCAGAGTCAGGAGCTCACCCTGCGCAGCCATACGTACCTTGATCCCCCCCTCAAGCTTAGCAAGGTCAAAACCATGCATAGGTTGGCCCAGTTCAAGCATTACGTAATTTGTTACATCAACAACTGGATTAATGGTACGGATATCGCTACGGCGTAGACGCTCAGTCATCCACAACGGGGTTTCTGCTTTACTGTTAATACCTTTGATGACTCGTCCGACATAACGAGGACATGCCGCCGAAGCACCGACCTCAACAGGAAAGTGCTCATCACTAGCAGCGGGAATTGCATTGATTTCCAGCTCAGTAACGGATGTGTTGTTCAACACAGCCACTTCGCGGGCAATTCCTCGCAAACTAAGACAGTCACTACGATTCGGTGTCAAATCCACTTCGATACAAGCATCATCCAGATCAAAATATTCACGGATATCCTGACCAATCGGCGCGTCATCCGGCAGAATCATCAAGCCATCGGAGGTATCGGCCATACCAATTTCTACAGCGGAACAGAGCATACCGAAGGAGTGTACGCCACGAAGCTTCCCTTTCTTGATTTTAAAATCGCCAGGCAGTTTGGCACCAATCAATGCCGCTGGCACCTTCAAGCCTGCGGCCACATTACTCGCCCCACAAACAATCTGCAGTGGCTCATCCTGCCCCACATCAACCATACAAACACTTAGCTTGTCTGCGTCAGGGTGTTTCTCTTTGGAGATCACCTTTGCCACTACAACACCACTAAACTCAAGTGCTGCAGGTACAATAGAATCCACTTCCAGGCCAGCCATCGTCACCTGATGACCTAAGGTTGCTGTATTAACCGCCGGATTTACCCATTCACGTAACCACTTTTCACTGAATCGCATATTTATTACCCCGGAAGAATTAGTTGAATTGACGCAGGAAACGTAGATCGTTTTCAAAGAATAAACGCAAATCATTTACGCCATAGCGCAACATCGCCAGGCGCTCAACCCCCATTCCAAAGGCAAAACCAGTGTATTTCTCACTATCGATCCCTACATGACCAAATACCTCGGGATGGACCATGCCACAACCCAATACCTCCAGCCAGCCGGTATGACTACAAACACGACAACCATCACCTCCACACATCACACACTGAATGTCACATTCTGCAGAAGGTTCAGTGAATGGAAAGTAAGATGGACGGAAACGCACTGCTAACTCCTTCTCAAAAAAGTTTTGCAGGAAATCCATCAACAGACCTTTTAAATCAGCAAAACTGGCAGATTGATCAACCATCAGACCTTCCACCTGATGGAACATCGGTGTATGGGTTAGATCGGAATCACAACGGTACACCCGGCCAGGAGCAATCAGACGCAAAGGCGGTTCCTGGTCCTCCATAGCACGAATCTGCACCGGTGAGGTATGGGTGCGCAATAATGTGTGTGCGTCAAAATAGAAGGTGTCGTGCATAGCACGAGCTGGATGCGTTTCAGGAATATTCAATGCTTCAAAGTTATGGAAGTCATCCTCGATCTCAGGCCCGGTTGCCACACTGAAACCCAGTTGATGGAAAAGCTCTTCGATACGCTGCATTGTGCGGGTAACAGGGTGTAGGCCTCCGGCTGTTTGGCCTCGGCCAGGCAAGGTGACGTCAATAGTCTCAGCGGCCAGTTGAGCAGCCAACTTGGCCTCTTCTAAGGCCGATTTACGTACCTCAATCTCCTGCTGAACTGCCTGCTTGGCCTTATTGATCTCCTGGCCGGCTTCACGACGTTGTTCTGGAGGCAGTGTCCCCAACTGCTTCAGTTGCTCGGTAAGGACACCTTTTTTGCCCAGATAGTTAACACGCAGCTGATCCAGCGCCTGGAGGTCTGCTGCGTCTGCGATGGCTTTCTTTGCCTGATCTACAAGTTCTGCCAATGCCGGCACGATAATTACTCCCCAAATAAATACTTAAACTAGGACTTCCTATTAACATTGTAGGAACCTACCCTACAAGCTATCACCAGCAAGACAGGCTCCTACAACGTCAAATATAACAAAGGAAAATAAGAGCTATCTTTTAAATAGTCCCATATAAACGATAAAGGGGACGGACTTTCGCCCTTCCCCTTTATTTGCATCTGTATGCAGCACGCTCTTCGCCAGCGAGCTACATTACACAAGCTTATGCAGAAAGAGCTGCCTTGGCTTGTTCTGCAACTGCAGCAAATGCATCTTTATTGCGTACTGCCAGATCGGCCAGAACCTTACGGTCGATCTCGATACCCGCTTTCTTCATACCATTGATCATACGGCTGTATGACAGACCACAGGTACGAGCGGCAGCATTGATACGAGTGATCCACAGCGCACGGAACTGACGCTTACGCTGACGACGGTCACGGTATGCATACTGACCAGCTTTAGTTACCGCCTGTTTGGCAACACGGAATACATTCTTACGACGGCCATAGTAACCTTTGGCCTGTGCAATAACTTTCTTGTGACGGGCGCGAGCCGTTACACCACGTTTTACTCTTGGCATCTGTTTCTACCTCTTATCCTGAATTAACTACCAGCCAGCATACGACGTACTGAACGTACATCACACGAGGCGATCATTGCTGGGCAACGTAGCTGACGCTTACGCTTTGAGCTTTTCTTGGTCAGGATGTGACGACGAAACGATGACCCACGCTTGATTCCACCGGAACCAGTAACGCGAAAACGCTTGGCGGCACCACTGTTTGATTTGAGTTTAGGCATTTCTAAATCTCCGCATTAAAAGTGTTATATACAACTGGCTTCCGTAGAAGCCCTACTTTTTACTCTTAGGTGCAAGAACCATTACCATCTGACGTCCCTCCATCTTGGGACGCTGCTCCACGTTCGCCAGCTCATCCAGATCCGCTTCGACACGCTGCATCAGCTGCATGCCTAACTGCTGGTGTTGCATTTCACGACCGCGGAAGCGCAGAGTGACCTTGGCCTTATCACCATCACTAAGGAAACGTGTCAGGTTGCGAAGTTTAACCTGATAATCCCCTTCTTCCGTCGTAGGACGGAATTTCACTTCCTTGACCTGAGTCTGCTTCTGTTTCTTTTTAGCAGCCTGTTTCTTCTTGTTTTGTTCAAACAAGAATTTGCCGTAGTCCATTATGCGGCAAACCGGTGGAGTCGAGTTACCCGAAATCTCCACCAAGTCCAGATTCGCCTCTTCGGCGCGGGTTTTCGCTTCGTTTAACGAGACAATGCCAACCTGTTCACCTTCAGCATCAATTAAACGGACTTCACGCGCGGTAATTTCTTCATTTAGACGCGCCTTCTTTTCTGCAGCGATAATCAAACCCTCCGAATAGACTTTCTATTGACCGTACGTTTCAACATCAGTAGCTAGCTTTCCAGCCAGTTCCTCAACACTCATTGTGCCAAGGTCCTCACCACTACGTGTGCGTACGGCCACCAAACCGTTCTCTACCTCCTTATCGCCGATCACCAGCAGATAAGGCACCTTCTGTAGAGTGTGCTCGCGAATTTTAAAGCCAATCTTCTCATTTCTCAAGTCTGATTTTGCTCTAAAGCCCCATTCACGCAAGGTTTTCACCACATTTTCCACATATTCAGCCTGGCGATCAGTAATATTCATCACCATCAACTGGGTTGGAGCCAGCCAAGTTGGGAATGCGCCAGCATAATGTTCAATCAAAATGCCGATAAAACGCTCCAGCGAACCCAGGATTGCGCGGTGCAACATAACCGGAGTTTTCTTACTGCCGTCTTCCGCCACATAGGTTGCACTCAAGCGCTCAGGCATATTGAAATCCACCTGGATGGTGCCACACTGCCATACACGATCCAGGCAATCCTTTAACGAGAACTCGATCTTGGGACCGTAGAATGCCCCCTCACCCGGCTGCAGATCCCAGTCCATACCCTTATCGTTTAGGGCGCGCTCCAAGGCATGCTCAGCCTTATCCCAGATTTCATCACTACCTACGCGCTTCTCAGGGCGAGTTGACAGCTTGATGATAACCTCGTTAAAGCCGAAATCCGCATAAACCTTATAGAGCAAATCAATAAACGCAGAAACTTCGGACTGAATTTGATCCTCTGTACAAAAAATATGAGCATCATCCTGGGTAAAACCGCGTACACGCATCAAGCCATGCAAGGTGCCTGATGGCTCATTACGGTGACATGAGCCAAATTCCGCCATGCGAAGCGGCAAGTCACGATAACTCTTCAGGCTGTGATTATAAATCTGAATATGACAGGGACAGTTCATGGGCTTCACAGCATAGTCACGATTTTCTGAATGTGTAGAGAAAATCATGTCGCCGAATTTGTCCCAGTGGCCAGACTTTTCCCATAAGGTACGGTCCACCACCTGTGGAGTTTTAACTTCTTGATAGCCATTATCTTTCAACACATCACGGACATATTGCTCAACCGAGCGATAGATACTCCAGCCATTATCATGCCAGAACACCATACCCGGAGCCTCTTCCTGAGAGTGAAACAGATCCAACTGCTTGCCAATTTTACGGTGATCACGCTTTTCGGCCTCTTCCAGGCGATGCAGGTAAGCTTTTAGATCTTTCTTATTAGCCCATGCAGTACCGTAAATGCGCTGTAACATCTCATTATTGGAATCACCACGCCAGTATGCACCTGCCAGCTTGGTCAACTTAAATGCCTTAAGAGCACTGGTCGCAGGAACGTGCGGACCACGGCACAAGTCGATAAAATCGCCTTGGCGGTAAAGAGAAAGCTCTTCTCCGTGGGGAATAGACTCAATAATCTCAGCCTTATAGGATTCGCCCATGCTGCTGAAAAATTCGATTGCCTCTTCGCGCACCATCACACTGCGCTCAACGAGAATATTCTCTTTGGCAAGTTCTTCCATCTTTTTCTCAATCTTTTCAAGATCTTCTGGAGAAAAACGATGTTCACCAGCAAAGTCATAATAAAACCCGTTATCAACGACAGGGCCGATAGTGACCTGCATCTCGGGATAAAGTGACTTAACTGCTTGAGCCAATAAGTGAGCACATGAATGGCGAATAATCTCCACCCCTTCCTCTGACTTATCCGTAATAATGCTAAGTTCCACATCATTTTCAATGAGATATGAAGCATCAACTATTTTTTCGCCAATTTTCCCAGCCAACGTTGCCTTTGCTAAACCAGGGCCAATATCGGCAGCAACTTCCATAACGGTCAGAGGATTAGTAAATTGACGTTGATTTCCGTCAGGGAGAGTAATAATGGGCATATCGTTACCTTACATTTCAGAGGTGACCCATACCAAAGGCCACATGTTAAGCCACTCATAACAAAAAAAGCGCTATCAAGCGCCCAATTGCCATGAAACATCGTTAATTATAAATTGCATGCAAGCATATAACTGAACAATAACCCTGTCAAATCAAAGCCATGGCGATAGCTGGACGCTAAAAACACCATTTTTCTAAAGTTTTTCACGCTGTTACCGAAAAATTAGAGTGTGGGAGTTGTATAAAATACACAATAGTTAGGCAGTCAGACACATCCATCGCTGATGTTTTTTACAACTGATCCTAGCCATTAAGTGCTAAATCACCATATAATCTAACCTTATACTATATGGATAGAGGGAAAGAACAGACATGCTGAAACGCAATGAATCCAACATTGCCGCACTGCTGCCGGTCATGGCGGCTACCAGTTTGCTATTCGCTGGTTCAGCATATTCTGCAGAAGGCTGGGACCCAACCAGTAAAGCTTCGAACACAGGAAGCATCGTCAATACCCGCCACAACTTGACCCAATCCTATCTTCCAAGTGGTTTTTCTGGCTTTATGGATTACGCCAGAAATAACTATGGCGAAGTCTGTGTATATTGCCATACCCCTCATGGTGCTAATAGCCAAAGTGGCGCTCCCCTATGGAACCGTACAATTAATACCGGGAGTTATACAACATACAACTTCCCATTAATGTCTGAGCAAACACCTACTCAGCCTGGCAGTGCTTCCGTCGCCTGCCTTTCCTGCCATGATGGCACGATCGCGATTGATTCCATTATAAATATGCCTGGGCCTGGACGTTATCTCAAAACTCAGGAAACCTCGCAAAACATCCTTTTTTTGGATAAGTGGCAAAATCCATCCGGGATTGAAACCATTGACCATGGTGTGATGTGGTCTGGTACTTCTGGGTATTTTTCAGGCCCGTACAACTGTAATCGCTGCCATACCGAAGGCAATGTATGGGGCATTGCAGACTTTGGAGCCTTTAACCTTGGAGAAGACCTTATCAACGACCACCCTATTGGTGTCGCCCTCCCCTCATTTATGACATACGACTTCAGAGCATCAACCAAAGTTATTGCTAATCGCTTTGAATACTATGATGATAACGGCAACAATAAAGTTGATAAGAACGAGCTACGCTTCTACTTCGATGGCACAGATTACCGGGTCGAATGCGCTTCTTGCCACGACCCCCATGGAGTCGCGCCTGCCGCCGGGGGCGAAATGTACCCTGCATTCCTAAGAAAAAGTAATATTAATTCAGACCTATGTTTAACGTGCCACATTAAATAGACAGATAAGACTTACATCTTTTCTCTTCTTAGTTTTATGTTATTTTTCTGGCGCCTCGATCAATACAGGCACGATAACCATACCCTGCTTTGAAGTTGTTTCTATATGTAATACAGCAGTCGTCGGCTTGGTAATGAGCTTTTCTTTATCGCTAACAACAACACCAATAATGTGACTACAGCACTCTTCACTAGGAATAACAGCCGCCTTCATCCCTGGAAATGAAGAGCCAACCTGCTTAATCTCAAAGGCCTCTCCTTTAAGGGAAGTAATCTTAATCATGCCTGATGCTTGGCGCTTAAAATAGTTCAACCTCATACCAAAATTCTGCGGGTCTAATACCAAGCCATCTAATACATTTCCAAGTATTGGGACCGTAATAGCCGACTCATAGGGGTGATCAGTAATAATTTTCAGCTCCTCAGTAAAGGGGCCTGGAGGCATATCACCAGACAAAACCACTCGAATTGAATAAGCCCGGGATATTCCTCTATCTGCGTTTAATAATTCTGCTGTAATAAACTGAGAACTTGTCTCTACACTTTTCACAAAAAAGGAATTCTCATCACCTTGTCTTAGGTGAAGTTTACTTTCAAACTCTTTTCCTTGGGTACTATTCCAAAAGCTCAATTGAGTAGGAAAATAAAAAATATAAGTTGTATCTGAAACAACTCGATTCATATCCCTCTGATCACTAGCCTGTGAAAAAGATAGAAAACAGAACAAAAACAGAAAACTAATCAAACGAAACATTGGTTAACAACCTTAATCAATGGTTATCTAGCAAGAATACTTGGATTCTTACGAAACATATATCCCTGCTTCCACCACTCCATCAGTTCAGCAAGAGAATCAATTTGGTAGTCAGATAATGGGCCGTCATTGCGACTAGAAAAACCCGGCATTACACCTGGTATTCCGTCACTGATAATTTTTTTAAAGTAATCTGGATTTTTCCCAGTAAGATAATCCATGTCATTGATAGGCCTCACACCCCCTCCCATACCATGGTGGCCGTGACACATATAACAAACCGACTCAAATAACGGCTCATCAACCTGCCCGCTAGCGGGCTTTGCATGGCAACCGCTACACTCGCCTTTAAATATCTCGCTGATACTTGCATTTCGATGGTATTCAGTAATGACACGAGTAACGACATTAACCATGAAAGTTGGATTTTTTGGGTCAGTACTTAGCACCCTAAATTGGGTGATAACTTCTCCCACCCTCCCTTTAGTATTAACTTTAAAGCGAAAGCGATGTTCACGATCAGGCTCGATAAGCGTAGGCTCAAAGTCATCCACACTCCCACCAGCCCCCACCTTAATGCCCACAATATCTAAATCAGCCTCACCCACATTTCTAACAACTATAACACCGGTAGCTTCCAGCCCCTCATCTACCGATCCCAAATATTGTAGTGGCTGAGATATAACTATTTTGGGATTTAAATCAGCCGCCCAGAGAGGGGTAGAGGAAAAAAAAGCAACGATAAATACAGTTAAGTAATTCCTGCTCATATTCAATAAAAAATGACTAATCAATGGGATGCTCTCGCGACCTTATCATAGCCTTCAATGCGAATCCGCTCCATTGAACTAAGCAATGAATAGTAGCGATCCCTTGCAGGCTCATAGTTCGAATCAATCTCTAATGCCCGACGATAGAATGACAACCCCCATCCAATCCGGCCCTGAGAGATAACAAAGTCGGCCCAATGGCTATAGGGTCGAGGATCTTCTCTATAGGTTGTAGCAAGCTGCTCAAATAGCTCATGAGCATCCTCTAACGCTGAAATCTCTAGCAACGCTTTGACATAAGTCAGCCCACTATCTACCGATGGCAGAGAATCAAACTGATCTTTAACTTCAATATACCGCCGAAGGGATTCATGCATATCTTTATTTCTAGTAACTAGATCAGAGAGCGTAGTTTTTAGTAGGCTCCCATCGCTCAGCAAAGGAATAGCCTGCTGCCAATAATAGCTTGAGCTCTGTATAAATTCGGGTGAGCGCTCTTTAATCCCTAGAGCATAATAGGCAAGCCCTAAATCATAGAGCACATCAGTATTGCGGGGACGCATTAGATAGGCACCATGGAGTGATCTAATTGCTTCCTTATAATTCTCTCCATCAAGAGCTGACTTCCCTTCATCAGCAAGTTGATTTGCCGACTTAGTAGCACTCCAGCATACAGAATTCAAAAGGAGACCGCCTACCATGACAATCAAACAAGAAGAAAGCAATCTCACTTTATTAGAAAACATCATCAGTGATTCTCAGCATAGGTAGGATATGACCTTCATTTGAAGTTTGACTGATATATTTCCCAAGTCCATCAACGGAAATAGACCCCAGCATCAAATAAAGTTCAATTGGCATAGATAACATATGAGTTAGCAGCAGTAAAAAACTACTGCTAACTATAACCTAGCCAAAGAAGAGGTACGAATATATCAATACTCAATAATGAGATGGCTACGGGTTAATTTCACACAGACCAGCATGCTCATTACGGATTCGAGCAATCAGCAGCTGTGTATCCCGTATACATATCATCAAACTGAGTTGGAGAATTACCCCATCTATCATTATAAGCCGCCGTCGCCTTCACATTGGAGCAGATCGTATCTGGATCAAGTGCAATATTATAAAGCCTTTGCTGACCCATATAGCCCCAGAAGTTGTGGTTTCCTTGAGCCGCATCACAGAATGCACAGATTGTCGCATCTACACCGAAATGGACACCTGGATTCAGATTCGTCCCATCCCAGATAGCCACTGCATTTCCATCAGGCGCAGCTGCATCCCCCGTAACCCAATCGTCTTCATGACGGCTGGTATTGATATGCATACCTATAGGTTGGTCATATAGATTGGTGACAGATGGGTTGTAGACAGCAGGATCGTGTGTCCAAACACCGCCAATACCATCAGTTACATCCTCACCATTAATGTAGACACGTAGTGGTGCGGTAAGATCTGTAGCATCAAAAGTTGCCGCAACTGGAATCAAATTATTGTAATCGAGAGCACCCTCAGGTACCGGTATTTTTGAATAAGCAATACGCCATGGATTTACTTGATCCTGATCCCAAACATTAATCATCACCTGAAGATACATATCACCGGCAGGATCACCATCAGAAACACCATCACCATTGGCATCTGTCGCAACACAGCAGCGATTAGATAGGCGCACGGCCCAGTTAGCACCAGCTCCACCTAAGGTGTAATCGATTAACGACATCTCAACAGAATCCTCTGGGTCATTCGCATTTTCTGTAGCAGATTTTGGCACAAACTTGATCTTACCTTCATAAGAGAAGGCCTTAGCATCATTCACGCTACCAGAATTCCAGGCAGGATCAGTCTTTCTTAAGCTATGACAATCCCTACGCTCAGTGCGGAAATAACCGCCATTTCGTGTATTTATTACACGATTAGAAATATCGCCCTTAGCGAAGTTAACCCGAGCATTGTTGTTACTCCAGTCCAGCATCCCTTGGGGGTCTATGAAATCAATATCATTCGTTGCATATTGTGACGCAGAGCCATCAGCTTTCTTCATAATATTGCCAGCAGCCCATACACCTATCAATCCCGGCGCACTGGAGGTTCCACTGCCACCATCAATATCCAAACACGCCGATACCACATTTGGCTGAAGATCAAAATGAGCCGCATCTGGATCCTTCAAAATCACATAGGAATCTGAAGGAGAGCTTTCTAATTCGTTGATATTCATACGATGTAGAGAGCGAGGGCGACTTTGATAAGCTCCAGTTTCGTCCTTATCATAGTGACACCCACCACACGTGCTTTCAGCATTCGGAGCACCGTTACCACATGTTTCGTTGCCTACCATGCCGCCAAACCAAGGACGATGACATGAGGTACATACCTGCTTGAAACCATTATCTGCAATACGATTACCGTTGATATGATCTCTCAATAGCCCTCGATTATTTGAACCATGTGGCTCATGGCAGTCTGTACAAACTAGCACGTAGTTAATACCCGCAACTCGGTCCTTCATCATGTAGGGTGGCTCCATCATGGCATTAAATCCCGCACCTCTCGGCTTGTTATACCAAGGATCAGACTCAGCCAACTCGGTACTTCTTACGTCAAGACAAATGGCAGAATCCAAATTAGCACAGCTTGCATCACAAAGCTCCGGATACGGATTAGTTAGAGAATTAGGATCACTACTGGTTGGGATATTCGCGGCATCAAATCCATGAGGCTCCTTAGGAATTGAGCCTATGCCCCCAGACATATCAATGGGCCATCCAGCTCCCCAATAGACAGGTCCATGCTTGAGTGGATGACGATGACAGTCCAGACAAAATGTTATGAAGTCAGGCAGCCTATCCCCATCAGGTTGAAACGCCTTATCTGGTCCCATTCCCCCATAGGGTGGCTGATAAACTGCCGGCTGATCAAAACCCACAGTAGTATCTACTGGATAGTAAGGCTTACCCTGAGCAGCCCATTCACCAGCTACGTTAAAAATTGGAAACTGCTCAACCTCCAGTGGATAGCCACGGGCAATATTTAATTCCCAGCCCCCAGTCCCCCGGGCGCTCGGGTTTTCCTTAGCCATTCTGAGCAACAGCGCATTTACCTTCTCTTCAGGATCGTCCCCCCATGCCTCACCTGGCACATAACCTGGCACCGTTGGATTAGGCCAATCGCCTCCCCCTTTCGCAACTGGGTCAGAATTAGATGGAATACCCGGTAATACAATAGGAGTAGCGTCATTTTCTGGATCAGAAGCAATATCGGCCCATGTTCCACTTACCAGATGAGGATTATGACAAGTAGTACACTCTGCCTTAAATGCTGCAGCAGCATATTTAGCTATGCCATCTGTTAATGGGTTATGGTTAAAAAATACGCCATCCTGTTCCATCTGAGTAGAACCGAGATAACTGCTATATCCAACAGAGTCATCATCACCATCCCCCCTAGAAACTAGGTCAGTATCCAAGATGTCAAGCTGACGAGAATCTTTCACTGGATGATGATACATCTCGTCAAAAGACTGCTTAATGCCAGTCACGCTGGATGCTGGTGTCTCACCATACTTCATATAGGAGTTGTAGGTGGATAGGTCGTAATTAGATACGGGATCACCATCATGACAGGTGTAACAAATATCTTCTGCATCATCTGGATCTCGTCCATCTACATTTGGCCAGCCCACGGGGAAATCTGCCATGGAAACATCCTGATTATTTACATCAGTCAGCTCAACCAGTTGCTTAGGAAATGGAATAGTCCCTGGGTCAATCCCAGTTGGCAGACTAGCGTATGAGCTACTGTATTTATGGGCATGAGGGCTGTGACAATTGATACAAGTCCCCGCACCCTCTGCAGGCATCGGTGGATAATTTGTATCAACGCTATACTGTGTACCCGGCCACGATAGATTACGCGTGTAGTGTACTGATTTTTTGAACGCAGTTGGTCCTTGGAAGCTGAAGTCCACCGGAGTATCCCCATCAACACCATTTGCATCTGGATCGGCATCAGTATGGCAATTGGCACAGAAATCGACTTTCTCTTCTTTAGTACCATAGACATCGAAGGTCATTGGCCAATCCATATTGGGATTGGGATTCTCAAAATCGTGACAGTGATAACACTCACCGCGTGGATATTTCTCAAAGTCGGCATTGATATGGGCACGACTCACCCCTGTAACTCCATCACCCGCAGGATAATAGCCCCGGTCTGGATAAGTAGTCTCCTTCCCTCCGTGTTCCGAATTCATAAACACTCCGGTTTCACGGTACGTTGGGAAATAAGCAATGATATCAACATCACCAGTTATCGTTAGATCACAGCCCGCAGAGCCGCTGCAAGCCCCTCCCCACTCTTTGAAATAGAAACCAGCAAGTGAAGTGGCCGTTAGGCTTAAGGAAGTATTGTCTGCTAATACTGCGGTACAGATGCTGCGCGAAGTACAATCTAACTCATTAATATTCGCATCAACAGAACCGTAGCCTTTAACGGTCAAGGTAACGGTATTAACTTCAACATCAAAGGCTGCTGTCACATTATGCGCAGCATTCATTGTGACAACGCAATCACCAAACCCTGAGCATTCCCCACCCCAGCCTTTAAATTCAAAACCGACTTGCGATGCCGCAGTTAATGTAACTTCAGTGTTATTGGCAAAATCTACATTACAAGTCGTATCAGTACAATTCACTCCAGCTGGTGACGAGGTAACACTCCCCGGTCCTGATGTCACCACTGACAATGTAAAGGTTGTAGTATCAAGCACAAAGTTAGCAGTGACAGATTTGGCACTGTCCATAGTGACCACACAGTTACCAGAGGCATTAGTACATGCACCACTCCAACCGTTAAAGACATAGCCAGAACCCAGAGTCTCGTGAGGTGTTAAGGTAACCACTTCATTATGGGGATACTGCCCTGAACATCCCGCATTCGCTTCGGTACAGTCAATCCCACCCAAATCCGATGTCACCCTACCAATACCCACAAAGGATACTGTGAGTACGTAAGGGTTAATTTCTACCGCTCCGATATCACACTCCATACCCGCATTAGCAACACCATTCGCATCAATTGGGCGACCATACCCGCGTTGATCAACACTATTTACTGGCGATATACCACATGTTACCTCATCACCAGCATCAACCATTACCGAAGCAATAGATAATGGCTCAAACGACTGAGTAGATCCGCCGTAATCGCCTAATGGCTTAAGTGCGACGGGACCCGTCACAACAACATCACCATTGAGCCCTGCAGTCAGTGTACAGGGGTCACTATCATCAACCAGATTATGCCCCCCCCACAGAATTTCACTACCTGGGTCAAAACAGTTGCCACCAAGCTGCTCCGCCCGGTGGGTATTATTAGCGATAATATTGTTCGTCAATGTACATGAAAATGTATTAGATTTTTTATAAACAGCTGCAGCCACATTCTGTATTGCTGGATCAGAGCTATCAACAACATTAGGGGCATGATTATCAACAATCGTATTATTGACAACATTACACTCTTGCCTCTGGGCTGTGCCATAATTATTATCGATATAAAGTGCTGAACCGAACGTATATTGTTCACTCTGCGTTGCACTTGAGTTGGTTAAGATATTTTGAGTAAACGTAGAGTTAGCAACCCGCAAGCTGCCTGTACTCCACACTGCCGCTCCATTTGAACCGGCTTGATTATTTACGAAAAGAGAACGAGATATGCTAAGTAAATTCGAGCTGCCGTAGGTATAGATTCCACCCCCGGTACCCCCAAGATTGCCACTAAAGGTTGAGTCAACAACTTCTATAACGACAGAGTTATTGGTACCATTTGTAAAGCCTGCACCACTACCGCCAGTGTTATTAATAAATTGGGTATTACTGATGTATACCTCTTCGGCTTCTGAGTAGACGCCTCCCCCCCTATAAGTGCTATATTTAGGCTGGTTACCAATAAACTGACTATCTTTAATTGTCAACTTACCCGATATATCGGATCCTACCTTATCCTTAAATAGACCACCGCCATATCCACCGTAATAACTAGATGACCATGTGCCGGTAGCTTGACAACCCTGAACAATCACATCTCTTAGCTCTAGATCACCGCTACTTGCAGTGATACAGCCACCGGCAGAACCGCGTCCATTGGTTAACTTGACACCCTTGATATAACTAGAACCGCCAAGGTTTTCAGCAAAATGCAATATGGGATCGTTTCCGGTTGAGGCAATATCAATCGTTATGATAGTTTGATCAGAGCCTGCTCCCTTAATAAATTCAGAATGCACGATATCCAAATCGCCAGCAGCATTGGAGTCCTCAACACCTGCAAGTGTAAGGGTATATGTTCCTACATCCAGAAGAACTAAATCACGTCCAGCACTAGCATTAGCCGCATCAACAGCTTCACGCAACGAGCAGTCTGTAGGCGAGCAGCCATCAGGAGTTGGATCATCAGTTCTGGTAACTGTATAGGTTTTTATATAGCTTGGATCTGGTTCTTCACTGCTGCCTGCACCTGAAAAATTAGCTGTCACAGTCTGAACCTGATCCATGGTGACATTACAGATCCAGTCACCAGAGCATCCTGCACCACTCCATCCCTCAAAAGTCACGCCATCAGGTGGAGTAGCAGTAAGGGTAATAACACGTCCGGCATCATAAATTTCACTACAATCGCTACCACAGTTTATAAGTCCATCATGACTGGTAACAAAGCTACCCAAATAATCCCCACTACGATTTATCGTTAGCGCGTAAGAATCCAAAGTGAACGTCGCTTCTACATTTTGCGCATTGAGTGTATCCAATGTAACGATACAGCTAGCAGTACCAGTACATCCTGCACTACCCGACCATCCGGCAAAGGTATAGCCTGTATCTGCAACCGCCGTTAGCGTAACGTTTGAATTGTGCACATACGTTTCGGAACAGAGATCCTTACAGTTAATTGTTTGAGGGACATCACTGGAAACAACAGCACCGCCAACATCGCCAATTACATCAACATTCAGCACACCAACTGGTTGAGTAAATACTGCTTTAACCAAATAGTCATTTTTGACAGTAATCACACAGGTAGTTGAAGAGCCATAACAACCTCCTCCACTCCACCCAAGGAAGGTAGTATCTGGATATGGTGTCACAGTTAGGGTAACTTGCTGATCCATTAGCAAGGTATCCACTGAGCAATTAACATCCGGGCAATTGATGGCGGTTGTGGCACCAGAGCTCGAAACACTCCCCATGCCGGCAGGACTAATTGCGGTAGTGAGTGTGTATTTTTTCGCTGAAAAATTGGCCTGAACATTTTTAGCTGAGTCCATAGTCAGAACACATGGATCAGGAGTAGTAGGGCATCCCACTCCACTCCAACCATCAAACTGATATCCTGATACTGGAGTGGCAGTCAGGGTCACTGACTCATTTAGCTTATAATTTACCGAACAAGAATTGAGTTCAGGATCGGCATTTTGACAATCAATCCCACCATAGTTGGAGGTAACACGACCATAGGTGGAATTGCTCAACGTAACTGAGAGCTGCTGAGGATTGGTATCCGGCTCAAAATAGGCAATAAATTGCTTATCACCAGTCATAGTTGGGTTACATGCGCCCCCAGGTACAGAGCAGTCAGCAGCACCTGTTCCCCCCCATGAACTCAATATATACCCACTATCCCCTATTGCCGTGTATGTCGGCGTAGCATTGAGTTCATGACCCTCCAGGCATTTACCAGAGGTGGAATCACAGCTCATTGTCGAGCCATTAGAACCCTGTACACTACCGCCTCCATGAACAATTACTTCTACACTGTAAACATCATACTCAACCGAACCAGCATCGCATTTTGCCGTGCCATCACTATCGCCATCCATTGGACGCGCATAGCCACGCTGATCAGGGGAAACAGATGCACAGCTGGTACCACCTAAGTCTATAGCAGGACTACCCGACTGCGGCTTATGAGTCAGAGTTGCTCCTCCGTTGTTCGCTAGAACACCAAGTAATGGATCTACGCTAGGCTTATCTGGACCGTCAGAGAACCCGCAACTTGTGCTATCCTCAACATTGCCCCCACTTGAAGATACCGTACCATCGCAGTTATCAATCCCACCACTATAAGTATTATTGGCAAAAATGCTCAACGTTACATTTGCCGAAGGAGAACAGTAAATACCGCCTCCACTCCCAGTCTTCACTGTAGAGTTATTGACTATAGTTGATCCGTTTACTGTACACCCATTGACACCCACATAGATTCCCGATCCGTAATCTCCATTACTTTCAATACTATTTCCTGAAATAGTGGTATTAGTTGCTGTAAGACCATAGTAGCCAACCACACCTGCTCCATAAGAGTGAGCGATATTACTGTATATGCTAGTCCTTATTAAATTGATTGGCCCATAGGAAAAGATCCCCCCACCAGAACTACCTAACGTTGCGCCCGAAGAGCCATCGATTGCAAAGTTTCCGGAAATAGTGGAGTCAGTTACCGTACTCGTACCAACCGAGTCAGAGGCATAAACCCCTCCACCGCGAACTGCCTTATTCCCAGATACCGTTACTCCAGTCATGGTTACATAGTCGGCATAGACGCCACCACCCAAGGCGGTGAGAGGAGATACAAGGGCGCTATTGTTGTTACTGAAGGTACTATTGGTAATAGTAACATTACCACCACTGAACACACCGCCACCTTTCCCTCCAGTGGCTGTCACCTTATTATTAGAGATATTCGAATCAGAGATGGTACTCAAGCCACTAGTGGTAGAAAAATAGACCCCACCACCATCACTGCCTGCAGTATTTCCAGTGGCAGTAACATTATTCAATGTACCTATACCACTTTGATAAATACCACCACCATTATTTGAAGAGACTAGGTTTGTAAATGAGGAATTGATGATGGTAGCATCGCTATATATGTATAACCCACCACCAAAATACGCATTAGTAGTACTACCATCACCGCTAAAGTTTAGATTTCTAACGGTTACCGCAGTGCGTGGAATATAAAACGCACCACCATATTTGCCACTTCCTGCAGCATTATTTGATCCAGATGTATTCGATCCGACTGCAAACGTAATCGAAGCGGATGAGGAATAAGTGGTTACCGCTCCACCATGTCCACCAACCGCACTATTTGAATTAAAAACCGTAGTTCCATTAAAATTCAATGCACTAGTGGCGGGGTTAAGAGTCGTAATACCAACAGCCCCACCACCACCCGCACCAGACTGGTTTAAAGTGAAAGTATTATTCCCATTAAAATTCACCGCTCCATTCATTACTGCAATCGCACCGCCATAGTTAGCAGACACATTATTGCTAAAGGTATTAGTACCGTTTAATTCTAGGCTTCCCCCAGATGAATAGACAACAATGGCACCACCACCATAGCCAGTATCGGTTGAAACACAAGAATCAAACGTTACATTTTCAACAGTTAGAGTTGAGTTTGAGCCACCTAAATAGACACACCCCCCCCAACTAGTACTTTGGCCAGCAATCACTGAGAGGTTCTTTAACCCATAGTTTTTATTGCCAGCAAAATAGGAAAAATAGAACGCCCGATTAACACTATTTGCATCAATTATGGTAGCACCCGCACCAGCACCATCAAAGGTAAGGGACTTTCCAACATTCAAGTAAGTCGCTAACTCATAGGTACCACTAATCAGCGTAACCACATCACCATCAGCAGCTGCAGATATCGCCGCACTAACAGAATCACATGTAAAGGTTGGAGCGCTACCAGTACAGCTCCCCCCAGTAGCGTTCAAAGTAGTGACATTATAAGTATTAGCATAGGCCCCACGAGCAAACAGCGCTACCATGAGAAATAACGCAATAACAAATAGCCGTGTATAGCTCGCCTCTATATCCATAACAACGCCCTTCTCACACGCGACATTGGCAACACTTTGAAAATGTTTACTCATTATTGATTCTGCTTTTTCTCTACTCATAATGTCATTTCTACCGATCACTCATCGATAATTCAATCAGCATATATTTCCCATGTGCTGCGGACTCCATCCACACCTTCCAGTAACTGAGTAGAAGGAAGTGCCGTGTCACCATAAAGGGACATAATGTAAAGACTATTATCTGTGACATCCCGCGCTAATAGGTCATTCACCCCATCACCGTTGTAATCGCCTACCGCCTGTAGGTGCCAATCATAACCCAGGTTCCAGTAGCTATTGCTGACAGATACTGACCGACCATGCATATACCAAATACGTATCAGGCCATTTTCATCATCATACCAAAGGATATCTGACAAACCGTCTCCACTATAATCAGCAATGGAGTATATCTGCCATGTGCTACCCAGTGGTTCTTGTACTGAGATCAAGCCACTACTCAAGAATTCCTCGCCATTTCCATCAATAACTTCACGGCCACGCATAAACCATGCTGTAATATGGCCATTGCGCATATTCCGCCAGAGTATGTCTGACTTGTGGTCGCCATTAAAGTCGCCCGCCCCAATAAATTCCCACATGCTGTTGAAACGAGGCTGCATTGAAAGCTCACCACTCGCAGACAATACCTGACGACCTGACATTAGCCATAATGTCATGGTTAAATTCTGCTGGTCTTGCCATAAGATGTCAGCACGACCATCACCATCAAAATCACTGACCGCAACAACAGACTTGCTCGCCGCCCCATCCATATTAACGGAAGTCATACCTCCCTCTTTTAACTCAAGGCCATTCATTAGCCACACGCTCAATAGACCATCAGGATTGCGCCATAAAATATCGGAGGCTCCATCACCGTCAAAATCACCCATTCCAGCCAACGCCCAAACATCTGACGTTCCAGGCTGCTGGACCGGCAATCCACCACCAATCACAGAGCTACCATTTAAGTAGTCAATTGCGATATCACCTGTAACCGAATCACGACTCAGCAGATCAGAAATACCATCATTATTGAAATCAGCCTTAACCCCCTTCACCAGGATAGTAAGGTTGTTCATACCACTTACTTTTGCATCATAGTACTTAACCTTGGCATAGAACTTACCAGTGGTCGGTGCTTGCCACTCCACACGACCAAAATGGCTGCCGACAGAAATATTACTTTGCGCCAATAAGGTTGAACCATCTTCGGAATAAATCGAAATGCTGCCCGCATGGTCTCCCTGCAATAGCATCAGGTAAGTTCGACCCGCTACAGCATCAAAGGTATATAACAACTCTTCACCAGCCTTAATCTCCGACAGAGAATTTGAACCACTCGCCGACACGACAATCGCCGTAGACATTTGACTATTCGTCAATGGCGTATCAAATACTGGTGTTGGCGTAGAAGCTGAATCAACACCATAAGCAACATTGATGGATCTAGAATCATCGATACCGAGATTGATTGTTTGCATTGACGGTGCTACCCAATTAGCAATACTGCTAAATTCAACGGTATATAAGCCAGCTGAGAGACCTGAAATGGTATTGCCCGGAGATTGCCAGCTTTCACCATAGATTCTCCATTGAGCGCCGGAATAAACGGCTGCATTTGGCCCAATATTGACAGTGATTGAGCTATTTTTATGGGCCTCATACTGCGCTTCGAATTGGCTGAGCTGATCACCAATCACTACCGATAGTGGAGCCGGGTTTGTCCAACCCACCACATCGCTAAACTCAACCGTATAGTTTCCTGTAGGAAGGTTATACGCAATATCACCACTGGAGTGCCATGCTTCGCCAGCCACACGCCACATTGCGCCATCGGTTACAACATCTACGGGATTCAAAGTGACGGACAGCGAGCCAGTGACTCGCACATAACTGCCAGCAGCCATCGTCAATTGACCATCTGCGACCCAGGCATCTTGAGTGGGTGGTGTGTACCAGCCATCAACTGGTAAAAATTCAATCGTATATTGCCCAACAGGCATATTTGGCAATACAGCATCGCTACTTTGCCAAGCACCACCTTTAATACGCCATTTAGCACCGCCTGATAGTGCCTCACTTGGGGACAGATTAACCCCCAAACTCCCTGTCAAGCGTCGATATTCAGCGGTCTCTATAACCCCACCCTCTCCGACATTTACACGACGCACGGTTGGCGCTGCATATCCTTCAATTTCCATAAACTCGACAACATAATCCCCTACCCTTAGGTCATTGATTACATCACCGCTGTCATTCCAAAAACCATTCAGCAAACTCCATTTTGCACCATTGATCGCTGCCTCCTCTGGCACTATGTTTACCTGCAAACTGGCATATTTAATATCAAAATTAACTTCTACAACTGCCCCATTTTCCTTTAGCGCAATAGCTTGGGGATCAGGCAACTCCCAACCCTCAACTTTAGAAAATTCCACCACATAATTATCCACAGGAAGATCAAGCAACATAGCTCCACTATCCTGCCACTCCCCACCACGAATGCGCCACTGCACCCCTGCGCTAACTGCTTCTTCTGGAACGAGATTAATAACAAGGCTGCCCTGTTTCCTCCTGGACTCAACGGCATGACTTGTCAACTGCCCCTCCCTAACCGTAATTCGTTGCGTAGATGGCGCTGCCCATTTATAGGTATCCCTAAAATCAACAGTGTATTCACCCTCGAATAGTCCAGTGACTGTTTCGCCTGAATTATGCCATTCACCACCATCAATCGACCATTGCACACCAACTTCACCAGCCTCTTCAGGAGTAATAATCACCTGAAGCGCACCACTCCAATTAACTGTTTTAATTGAATTATTCGGATCACTTAAAGTTGTAACATCACCATGCTCTATTGACCCATCAGTATTAATAACCATAACTCGCTCCAGGGAGCTCATCACAACAGACGGGCTATCAGGATTATCTTCTGGCTGGCTGGATCCTACTTTGGTTGCTTTTTTGACGCTCCACGAAGAGAGCTGTTTGGGTACTTTGATGCTTAAGCCATTTGTATACCCATTGAAGTGTTCATTCATCCCCCACATCCAGGCACTGCCATCTTGCAATAAGGCATAGGAAAAATTACTGCCAACCGCAATCGCGACAGCAGGCCCTCGTAGAGGTACTGAGAAAGGAGAAAAAGAGGTTGAGGTCGTACCGTTACCAACTTGCCCAAAGCCATTTCCGCCCCAGGCCCAGACCACACCAAGACTATCTAATGCTAGAGTATGTCCGTCACCAGACAACACAGATATGACATTTTCCAATCCAGGAACTTGAACGGGAACTAGTGAATTGGTTACAGATTCTGGCTGTGCAAGCTGTCCTCGTGAGTTATCACCCCACGCCCAAACACTACCATCATTCAGGAGCGCAATAGAGTGCACGCTACCCGCGGTAACAGAAACCACATTGGAGAGATTTAATTTAGCAGGAAATTCAGTTCGTTGAGTTGATCCATCACCGACCTGCCCTTGATCATTTTTACCCCACGCCCTGATCGTTCCATCATCCTTCAAGACTAAAGTATGAGCGAACCCCACATCGCCCTTCTGCAGGTACGAGGCATAACCAAATCCACTAAGGCTCCACAGCCCCAGCATCAATGCGAAACACCAAAACTCCTTTTTACCCCAATTTTTAGTCATACTTAAGCCATATCGATAATTTTATTATGGTTAACCATCTACTATATCGCCACTTTATGGTACTTCATCAATTAATTTTATTTATAGCGATAAAAAGTCTTATAGCTGCACAGACTACTTTATCGTACCACTATTTTCCCATTTTTGGTAACCATTCCCCCCGCCAAGCCTTCGAGGAAGATAATTAATATAAGAAAATTGAGTAATAAGAAAGTTCCACCAACATACTTCCCAGCCACTCAGAAACAATAAGAAAACCGACTTAATAAATTGAATTTATTGAATATATAAAAGGCATACCCTCTAGCCCCACAACAATATACATTATTGGAAATAGCATTTAATAACGCCCCCCACATACAACTATTCACCTCTCAACCCACAAGTCAACCTCAATATTAATATAGATGCCCCAACAAAAAAGCCCCACATATTTGTGAGGCTTTCTTCATCGGTAAGTGGAAGATAACTAATTAATCCCAACCCCCACCTCAAGCGCCTCAAACCAATCCAGAAAACGCCCCACATCCGGCCCTTTAAATAATCGCCCATGTTGCGGCGCCAAAATATCGACATCCAGACGACGCACTCGAGATATCCAATCATTCTTTGCTCGATTAGAAGGCATCCAGCGCTGATGAAAGAGTTTCATTTTAGGGATTTGCTCATCGAAGTTTTCAACAAACATAGGGGCGCCTTCAGGCTCCAAGCACGCGCCAA
The DNA here is from genome assembly GCA_050295955.1 of Thiohalomonadales bacterium. Taxonomy (GTDB): domain Bacteria; phylum Pseudomonadota; class Gammaproteobacteria; order RBG-16-57-12; family RBG-16-57-12; genus JAFLJP01. The sequence continues at coordinate 26,203 of JBNKQQ010000071.1, read as the reverse complement.
CATCGCCAGAGAACAGAATTTTTGCATGGGGATCATATACATGAAAGTTACCAGAAGAGTGTAAGTAATGGGCAGGAATCAACTGCAATGTCACCTCACCAAGATCAATAACCCCCCCTTCATCCTGCAAGGAGACATAATCAATATTGTTCAATCCAAAATGACGAATAAATCCTTCCCATAACCAAGGAGCGTGAAGTTTGGCATTTGGCAACACCTGATCCCATAATCCTAATGAGGAAATAATATCTGGATCCTGATGGGAAGCAAACAGGTCAGTGATCTGCTCAACTGATACATGATGAAGAGTCGCAGCCAACATTGAAGAAAATATCTCAATCCCCCCTGGATCCAGTATTACAGCCCGGCTTGGGGTTGCAACCAGGAATTGGTTAGTATCAATAATCTTTTCAGGCTTATCAGGATCGCGACCAAAAACTACCCACTGATGCCGCCCCTCGTAAATTGTCGTGGCTTTCATTATGATTCCTCAACTCATCTTATTCAGCGCATGCTTAATTTGCTGGGCATGCTGCAAACGTGACGAACACTCTTTAACATGTTTTTTTATTATTTCCACCGCCTGCTCAAGATTGTCCGCCACTACACTAAGCCCTTCACGAAACTCTTCAGCCCGCGACGCCTCAACCCGGCAACTCGACGAAATGGCGGTCGCTGCCCGCATGTCACTATTAATACTATCCAATAGCTCGGCGAGATGATTAAGGCGTTTATTGAAGCTGCCACGTAACTCCTGTAGCTGGCCATCCACCTGAGAAACAACATTATTAAAGGATTTTAGTGCGGACGGATGGGCGACTCGATCAACCACGGCATGCATTCGCCGCTTCGCATCGTTAATACGAATCTCTTGAGAAGCGATGCGAGATACCGCCAATGCTTCCTGATCGATTTGGCTTACCATGGTCAGGGTGTGGCGAGCCATATCGTCGATAAAATTGGTGATAGGCTGAAAGCCCCGTGCTTTATCTCCAGCACGTGCGGCTATCGCTTTAGCATTTTTAGCACCTATAGAGATCTCTTTGGCAATTTTCATTACCTCACTCAGCTCAGCAGCAATCACTGTCACAGAGACCAAAACCTCTCCTTCTGCTAAGCGCTCATTCTTTATTCTAGCCATAGTAAACCGTCTTCCGGATTATTATTCTGATATCCATCAAAATCGTCCCAGTGGTGACTATCTTTAGCGGATTTCTAACAACCTCTCCAGAAAATGCAATTCACTTGCCAGTTTAGTTACTACGACAACTTTGCCCTGACAACATCAAGGTCACGCACTGTATCAACACCATGCCCAGGCGCCTCAACAGCTTCCTCAACATAAATTCGCTCACCATTCCAAAGCACTCTGAGTTGCTCTAAGGATTCCATTTGCTCCAAACCACAAGCTGGCCAAGTCACATAGCGACGCAGAAACCCACAACGATACCCATATAGACCAATGTGGCGATAGTGCTCAGAGCGCTCGGGAAGCTCTTCAGTTGTCGAGGCAAAGGCATCTCGATCCCACGGAATTACAGCGCGACTGAAATAGATAGCAAAGTCTCCCTTATCCCTCACCACTTTAACAATATGAGGATCAAACAATTCACCAGCAGTGGTAATTCTTTCACATAGTGTAGAAACGCTAGCCTCTGAATGATCAGCCAAACCTTTTGCTGCCTGACGAATTAATGCAGGCGGAATAAGTGGCTCATCTCCCTGCACATTAACAACTATTTCATCATCAGCAAGAGAACGAAGCTCAATCACCTCCGAAAGGCGATCTGTGCCAGATTGATGGTCCGGCGACGTTAAACATACCTCGCCCCCAAACGCATTTACGGCCTCGGCTACTCGCTGATCATCGGTTGCAATAATGACTGAATCAGCGCCAGCCTCCGATGCACGCTCGTACACATGCTGTATCATCGGCTTGCCAGCGATATCCACCAAAGGCTTTCCTGGCAAACGAGTTGAGGCATAACGGGCCGGAATTACCACATGAAATTTCACCTACACCTCCTCATCAGCAGGTAATTGACGGGCCTCCGATTCAAGCATCACAGGGATGTCATCACGAACAGGGTAAGCCAACCTATCGCCTTTACAAATCAACTCCTTATGCTCTTTTTTGTAGACCAACGGTCCCTTACAAACGGGACACACCAAGATATCCAACAATCGCTTATCCATTCATGATCCTCTTTAGCAATAGGTTAAAACGGTGAATAAAGACCTCATCCAACTCCGCAGTGACCGGCAAAACCCAGTGACGTTCATCAACAAAGCGCTGGCACTTTACCGCATCTTTTTCTGTCATCAGCACCGGCAAATCATCAGTAAAGCAAATATCATCTGCAACATATGGATGGTGATCTGGCATGGGATGCTCAATTACTTCCAGCCCACTCGCCCGCAGTTGATCGAAAAAACGCTTGGGATTACCTATTCCCGCAACAGCATGCACCTGGCAGCCAGCCAATGCTTTAAGAGGCTGGGCAATACAAGGTTTATCAATGCGGGAAATACGCTCCCCTTTAAGGGTCATCGAAAATTCACTGCGGCTTGCCAAACCATTCACCACCACCATATCCACGCTATTCAGGCGACTTATAGGCTCACGTAATGGACCCGCAGGCAAACAATAGCTATTGCCAAACCGACGTACTCCATCCACCACCGCAATTTCCAAATCACGATGCATGTCATAATGCTGCATACCATCGTCGGAGATGATGATATTGCAGTCAGTATGCTCTAACAAAGCTCGAGCAGCAGAGATACGTTGAGGCGCAGCAGCGACGGGACAACCACACCGCCTTGCCAGCAATACCGTCTCATCTCCCACCATCGCTGGGTCACTATCTGGACGCACCTGTTGCGGCCACTTTTTGGCTTTCCCGCCATACCCCCGGCTAATAATTGCCGGCTTAAACCCTTGAGCACGGAGATAATCTACCATCCAGGCAACCATAGGGGTTTTTCCCGTCCCACCAACAGAGATATTACCAATGACAATAAGCGGGACACTGACTCGCTGAGACTTAATCAAACCAGTGCGATATATCAAGCGCCTTATCACCGCCAATAGGCAGAACAACCCTGACAAAGGCAATAGTGCGTATTGCCACGGCGATTTGCCGTACCAAATCTGTTCTATCTTACCCATTATGGTGGGAGCTATTCAGCATCATGGAATTGCAACTGATGCAGTTTGGCATAATAGCCTCCCTTTTCCAGCAGCTGCTTATGGTTACCACTCTCAACAATATGCCCATTATCCATCACTATAATCTTATCCGCCTTCTCAATAGTCGATAGACGATGGGCAATAACCAAAGTGGTACGGTTTTTCATTAAGCGCTCAAGCGCACGCTGCACCAACCGCTCTGATTCGGTATCCAACGCTGAAGTCGCCTCATCCAAAATTAGGATAGGTGCATTTTTTAATAGTGCCCGGGCAATAGCGATTCGTTGGCGTTGTCCACCAGAGAGCAACACCCCGTTCTCACCCACCAACGTATCCAGACCATTAGGCAGCTCACGAATAAACTCCATGGCATTAGCGGCCTCTGCGGCCTGAACGATCGCCTCATGACTCGCCCCTTTCAGGCCGCCATAGGCAATATTATTGGCAATAGTGTCGTTAAACAGGGTAATGTGCTGAGTTACCAAAGTGATACGGTCTCTCAGGCTCTCTAGGGTATATTCCTCAACCGGGCACCCATCTACCAACACTTCACCAGTAGAGTGAGAATAAAAACGTGGCAATATGCTTACAAGCGTTGATTTGCCAGACCCCGAGCGACCAACAAAGGCAATGGTTTCACCCGGTTTGGCAGTAAATGAGATATCTTGCAAAAAATCTTCATCATAGCTTGGATAACGAAATCCAACATTTCGGTACTCGATACCTGAACCAATATTATCCAAAAGACGCGTTCCCTGATCTATTTCTGGCTCGGCATCCATCACCTCAAAAACACTTTCACTCGCGGCAATTCCAGCTTGTAAAGGGCCATTTATATTAGTTAGGCGTTTTAATGCCGGCATCATCAGCATCATTGCAGCCATTAATGACATAAAGGTTCCCACACTCACCTCTTCCATCATGTCGCCTGAAGTAGCGATATAGATAATAGCTGCAAGAGCAAATGAGGCAATCAGCTGAACCAACGGAGCATTCACCGCATTGGTGATTGCCATTTTCATATGCTGGTGGCGGTTATACTCCACATTCTCGTGAAAATTCCGATACTCCTGGGCATGACCACCAAAAATCTTCACAACCCGCTGCCCCTCAACCGACTCTTTAGCATTATGCAGCACATCCCCCATTGAGTTTTGGATATTGCGACTAATCTCCCGAAAACGGCGACTGATCACCGACACTACCAAGGCGATGATTGGTCCAACGATGAAGAAAACTAGGGAGAGCTGCCAATTTAGATAAAACATCCATGCCAATAGACCAAGCACGGTGAGACTATCGCGTACCAGCACAGTAATAACAGAGGTCGATGCCGAATAGATCTGCTCAACATGACTAATCAGCTTGACTGTTACATGTGAAGTAGACTGGCTATCAAAATAGCTGATCGGCATACGCAATAAATGACTAAACATTTCCATGCGCAGGTCACGAATCACATTACGCCCCACCCAGGTCATACAATAAGAAGAGATGAACCCTGCCATCCCACGCATCAGAAATATCCCTACCAACGCAAACGGCATCCATTTAATAATTTCAGGGTCCTTCTCCACAAAGCTACCATCCAGCAACGGCTTCATCATTGCCACAAAGCCAGTTTCAGTCGCTGCAATAATAACCATGGTCAGTATCGCAAGCGCGAACCCTTTCCAATAAGGTTTCACATAATGTAATAGGCGGCGATAGAGCTGTATCGCCTGGTTTTTTTCAATATTTTCTGTCATGTACTACTTTTCGTTTTGGACGGTAGCGAAACCAAGCTTGCCGAAGCCAAGCTGACGACTTGCATCCATCGCAGTGATTACCGCTTGATGGGGTGTCATGGCATCTGCCTTGACAATTACAATAGGATTATCATTTTCTCCGGCGGCTTCTTTTAGAGCACGCTTCAATGTTACCAATTGACTATTTACCAATGGATGGCTGTTTACGAAGAATTGCCCCTGAACATCAATCGTAATTTCAATGTGGTCATTCTGAATCTCTTTGGGTGCTTCAGAAGCCGTGGGTAATTGAATCTCGATCTCCGACTGATCCTTAAAAGTGGTGGAAACCATAAAGAAAATCAGCAGCAAAAATACCACATCGATCAGTGGTGTCAGATTAACATCAACCTCTTCGCTCTTTTGTGGACGAAAATTCACGACTTAGCTGCCTCACGCTCACCATGGATGATCTCTACCAATTTGATAGATTCCTGCTCCATCTCGACGACTAGCGCATCCACTCGGGCACGGAAGTGGCGATAAAAAATCAACGTAGGAATAGCTACCGCCAGTCCCGCCGCCGTGGTGATCAATGCCTCAGAGATACCGCCGGCCAGCACATTAGGATCACCCACACCTTCCTGTAAAATGGCATTAAACACTTTAATCATACCAATTACAGTACCCAGCAAGCCCAATAGCGGTGTGATAGAGGCGATGGTTCCCAGGGTATTTAGGTAGCGTTCCAGCGAGTGGGCCACATGACGGCCTGTCTCTTCAATACTCTCTTTCATCACTTCACGGCTGTGATTCATATTCACCAGGCCTGAAGCCAGAATTGCGCCTAATGCTGATGATTTACGCAACAGGCTGACCTTTTCAGCATCCAGCTGTTTAGCTTTCTTCCAGCCCCAGATTTGTGCCACCAGATGTTCAGGGATAATACGACTTCTTCGTAGGGTCCATAGCCGCTCTCCAATAATTGCCATCGCAATCACTGAACAGATCAAAATCGGCCACATCAACCAACCACCTGATTTGATAATTTCAAGCACGCTCCGAGCTCCTAATTTTGTATAAGATACGATCAGATTTAACAGCAACCACCCAATTTCAAACGCTTTTAGCGCCTACGCCAAAGACGTGCCCGGGCCGCCCTAAACTCTTGGGGGGTAAGGATACCTTGTTGCGGCAAAATCTTAAACCGAATCGCACCACTCTCTGCACTATTCAGCTCTCTTGCACCTAATTTAGCCACTTGCTCAGTCACTTTGGGATGAGGAAACCCATAACGATTCAGGTAACCACTCGCATATACGACATACTCAGGATCGACTGCCTGGAGGAATGCAGCTGAGGATGAGCTTTTACTACCATGATGGCCAGCCAGAAGAATGTCGCTTTGCAATGCCTCCGCATACTCACTCACCAACCTTCCCTCAACCCTCTTCTCAATGTCCCCGGGAATTAGCACAGAACCACCTGCCGCACGGATTTGCAATACACAGGAGCGGTTATTGTCCTCACGCCAATCCTGCCAGGATTCCGGATGCAGCAGAATAAATTCCACCCCATCCCACTGCCACCGATTACCACTGCGACACGTTTGATGGGACTGCCCCATGTAGCGATCTATCCCTGGCGACATCAGCTGATCAACATCAATACTATCAATTAACACGTCTGCGCCACCTGTATGATCCCGGTCATCATGACTTAAAACCAGACGCTGCAGTCGATTAATCCCCTGTGATTGAAGATAGGGTAAAAGCACCATTTTACCAGCATCCATACTACCCAAGCTGGGACCTGTATCATAAACCAAGGTATGGTTAACAGTACGGACCACGACAGATAACCCCTGACCGACATCCAATACTGTCAGCCACAACTCCCCATAAAGAGGGCGAGGAGGCGCAATCAACAACATAGGTAGCAGCCACAATACACCCAACCACCTCCCGGGCCATCCCTTTGGTGCAAGCAACAATATTGCCCCCAACACGGCACATGGCAGACTCCACCAAACCGGCTGGTGCTGCAACCATTGTGAAAAGGGCAGTGAAGCAACTTCCTCCAACACTGGCCAAAGCCACTGAAACAACCATGCAGCTAACTGCAATAACCATCCAGATAACATGCTGGATATTGGCATCAGCAATGCTGCCAGCAAAACCATGGGTACCACCAACAGGGATATCACTGGCACGGCAATAAAGTTAGCCAAAAATGAATAAAAAGGTGCTTGCTGAAAAGCAAACAGCAATATGGGAATCAAACCGATCGCTACCACCCAATGCACTCGCCCCCAACGCCATACAAATGTACCGGTATGAGAGCGCCCTGACATGGTATAGAGCAATATTGCTACTGCGCCAAATGAAAGCCAGAATCCTATGGACAACATGGCAAAGGGATCCAGCAGCAATACCGTCAGCCACGCACTGGCAAGTATCTGAGCTGGCTTAAGCTGTCGCTGCAACAACACGCCCCCCAAAGCCACCATCAGCATAATCAGGGCTCTTTGGGTCGGGATAGCAAACCCAGCTAACGCAGCATAGAACAATGCAGCCGTCAGACCGGCAACCGCCCCAGCTTTACGGGCTGGTAACCAGAGGCAAAGCTGAGCGGAACAGCGCCACACCATCATTATCAACCACATTCCCAAGCCGGCAGCCAAACCAATATGCAGCCCAGAGATTGCCATCAGATGGTTAGTCCCTGTAGCCGTTAAAATTTGCCACTGCTGATCACTGATTAACTGACGCTGCCCTATTGCCAGGGCCTGAATCAAACCAGTGAATTGACTTTGCCCGAGCGCTTTCTTAATCCCTTCCCCTATCCACTGCCGCTGTCGATCAATCCAATGCCCCTCTGCCTGGGAAAGAAGTTGGTTAGCTTTTCGATCTGCGGCGCCACTACGCACATAGCCAGTGGCACGAATACGCTGCTGAAACAGCCACCCTTCATAGTCAAAGCCAGCGGGATTCACAAAGCCATTAGGACGTTTCAAGCGAACCTTGAGCTGCCAGCGCTGGCCAATCTGTAAATCAGGAACATGACCATACCAGCTCAATTGAATTTTCCCCAAAGGCCGGGATAATCCCTCAGCCTCATCCACCGAAAATAGGAAACGCATCCCTCGCCCTCGATCTTCTGGTAGTGAAACAATTTCACCCCGAATCACCTTATCCTGTTTTTCATTCTCGGGATCGATCCCGTAATGCAACCACCACCCAGCATGCAGCCCTGCCCATGCCATGCCGAGAAGAAACCAGAATGGAGTAATAAAAAATCGTTGGTAACGGCTAAGGAGTAACAATAATGGGATTAACCATAAATAGCGCCAATCAGGTAACTCAGGCAGCCATAACAGGCATAAAATCCCGACAGAGAAACAGACAATCCTTGCCAACATGGTTCCGGTCCTTGGAAAAATGTGGATAATAGGGGCCCAACATGGGAGACTGCATCCTGCAATCGCTCCCAGAAAGACAAATTATAAATTTCTAAAATGTAAGTAGGATGCCACGGAGACTCATTAAACGGCTTTTGCCTCATCACTCCGAGATCAAGGAGCATAAGTACCTGAAGCATCTCGGTGAGCACCTGCACGACCCGAACTTGTGGCATTTGAATCGGCATGCCTTTTCCAAGGCTGTCGCAGTCGGCCTTTTTATCATGTATGTGCCGATTCCCTTCCAGATGCTACTGGCTGCACTGGTCGCCATCTGGCTACGGGTCAATCTTCCTATCTCTGTCGCATTGGTGTGGATCTCCAATCCAATCACTATGCCCCCGATGTTCTACGCCGCCTATAAGCTGGGCGCCTGGGTCATGGGGAGAGAACCGCAGGATCTGCAGTTTGAGATTACCTGGGAGTGGCTCACCCAAAGCTTAAACGGTATCTGGGAACCTTTTCTGCTGGGCTGTTTTCTTGCTGGAGCCGGGCTGGCAATTGCGGGCTACTTTACAGCACAACTCTTCTGGCGAGTGATGATTATCCGCAGCTGGCGTCGGCGCAAAGAACGCCCTTAGCCCTCCTCATCGTAAGGCTTTAACGTTCCTTCTTCCAAATAGAGAATACGATCCATGCGCTTAGCTAGGTCGTGATCATGGGTCACCACGACAAAGCTGGTCTCCAGCTCCCGATTCAACTCAAGCATCAACTCATAAACCCCTTCAGCAGTGCGTGGATCCAGATTACCGGTGGGCTCATCAGCTAAAATACAAAGTGGACGACTCACCAGTGCTCGGGCAATAGCAGTACGCTGACGCTCACCACCGGAAAGCTCACCAGGCTTATGCTCAACCCGCTTTGCCAAACCAACTCGGCCCAACATCTCTCTCGCCTGTTCTGCTGCTTCACGGGGAATGATACCGCGAATCCGTAGCGGCATCATCACGTTTTCCAGCGCCGTAAACTCATTCATCAGGTGGTGGAACTGATAGATAAAGCCCAGATTACGGTTACGCAACCGGCCACGCTGCGCCTCCCCCAGCTTAGCAATGTCCTCACCATTGATAAACACCTCGCCATGGCTGGGTAGCTCTAAACCACCCAGCAGGTGTAACAGTGTGGATTTACCAGAACCGGAACTACCAAGAATGGCGACTTGCTCTCCCCGCTCAATACCAATGGAGACATCTTGCAATACACTGACAGTCTCACCCACATCATCAAACTGTTTACTGAGATGACGACACTCAACCACCCAATTACTCATGACGCAATACCTCCGCAGGTTGAGTTTTGGCAGCACGCCATGCCGGATAGAGAGTGGCAAGCAGGCTCAACAGGAAGGATACCGTTGTAATTTTAATCACATCATCCCAATGAAGATCCGAAGGTAACTCAGTAATATAATAGACACTGGCATCCAAGAACTTAGTACCCAGCAAAGATTCAATCGCTGGGACAATGGTATCCACATTTAACGCCAGGGAGACACCGCCCACCAAGCCTAGCGTGGTACCAATCAGCCCGATCACACACCCTTGAACCATAAAGATCAATAGTACCGTCCCCGGTGTAGCTCCCAGAGTACGAAGTATCGCGATATCGGCCGCCTTATCGGTAACCACCATCACTAGCGTTGATACGATGTTGAACGCTGCCACCGCCACAATCAGTGACAAAATCAGGAACATCATGGTCTTCTCAATCTGAATAGCGCGGAAGAAATTAGCATGTTTGCGTGTCCAGTCGCTCATATAGTAACTACCCAACTGTCCCTCCACCAGCTCACGAGCAATCTGTGGCGCTTTGAACATATCCTCCAACTTGAGGCGCAAGCCACTCACCGAGCCGTCCATTTTGTAGAGCTTTGCCGCATCCTCAATATTCAGAATGGCCAATGCGCTGTCATATTCATACATCCCCACCTCAAAGATACCTACCACCGTAAAGCGTTTCATACGAGGCATTATCCCTGCTGGCGAAATATTAGCCTTGGAGACAATCAGGCTAAGCTTGTCACCGGGAAACACCCCAAGACTACGCGCCAGGTCCACCCCCAACACAATACCGTATTCCCCTGGCTGTAGCGCATCCAGACGGCCGGCAATCATCTTCTCCCCGACTTCAGAGACCTCTCCCTCGTGAGCGGTATCGATACCCCGTAACATAACCCCACTTACTTGGCTGCCATTGCTAAGCATTCCCTCTCCCTCGATATAGGGGGCTGCCCCCACTACCCCGGGATGTTGACGGGCAATATCCGCCAACGCCTGCCAATTATTCAGTGAGTCGCCATAGCCTGTGATTGTCGCATGGGAAGCCATGGCCAGAATGCGCTCCCGCAGCTCTTTTTCAAATCCGTTCATCACTGAAAGCACCGTAATGAGTGCCGTTACCCCAAGCGCGATGCCCAACATCGAGGTCAGAGAGATAAAGGAGATAAAGTGATTGCGTCTTTTGGCCTTGGTATAACGCAGGCCAATAAACAGTGGCAGGGATTTCAACATAAGTCCTTATTTTATAGTCAGGGGGTTACCTAGGGTCTGTTTAGGTTTCGTTTTTGTCACTGCTGGCACCTCATTTTTTGTCCTACAAGGCGGAGTGAGTGAAGTTTAGTGATTCTAAATAAACGAATGACAACGAAGTAGGACGAAAAATGAGGTCCAGCCCTTCGGGTTGCGCCTAAAAAAGCACCACTCTGCGTTGCTCGTCGCTCATTTGGAATAACCAAATCACACTCCTCGCACCTTGATTGGTGATTTTTTAGGCATAACAGTAACAAAAACGAAACCTAAACAGACCCTAGTGTCGGCCATTGTAGGATGGCCCATGATCTACCGCAACACTAGGGACGAGTGGTTGATGGATTTCCAGGCAATGCACCAGAGGTAGCTACCGATGATGGGGGGATATTAGCTTGAGCTTCACCACCGACCAGCTGCGCCAACTGTTGCTGACTCTGCTCAAAGTCCACAGGCTGGTGCATCCCCTGAGAAAGAAACTCTTCCAAGCGCGGATGCATTGCAATCGCCTCATCAATACGAGGATCTGAGCCACGCTTATAGGCCCCGACACTAATCAGGTCACGATTTTGTTGATACAGGGAATAAACTTTCTTAAAGGTCCTGGCCTGAGCGATCTGCTGCTCTGGAACAATCTCAGTCATCACTCGACTAATGGATGCCTCTATATCGATAGCTGGATAACGCCCAGATTCAGCAATCTGACGGGAGAGCACCACATGGCCATCCAATATCGCCCGCGCCGCATCGGAGATAGGATCCTGTTGATCATCCCCTTCCGCCAACACAGTATAAAAGGCCGTGATAGAACCGCCAGCCACATCACCATTACCCGCTCGTTCAACCAATGCAGGCAGCTTGGCAAACACCGATGGGGGATAACCCTTGGTAGCGGGTGGCTCACCAATTGCCAAGGCGATCTCCCGTTGCGCTTGGGCGTAACGGGTCAGGGAATCCATGAGTAACAGCACCTTTTTCCCTTGATCACGAAAATATTCCGCAATGGTCGTCGCCAAAGAGGCGCCGTGTAATCGCATAACCGGTGAGGCATCTGCCGGAGAGGCTACCACCACCGCACGGGCCATCCCCTCAGGGCCCAAGCTCTTTTCAATGAACTCTTTTACCTCACGGCCCCGCTCACCGATCAGGCCCACGACGATAATATCCGCCGTGGTATAACGGGTCATCATCCCTAACAGCACACTTTTCCCAACACCGCTGCCTGCAAACAGGCCAATACGCTGCCCCTGCCCAACGGTCAGCATGGCATTAATAGCGCGCACACCTACATCAAGGGGCTGATCAATAGGGTGACGTCCCAAAGGATTGATCGAGCGCCCGGTGAGTGGCATTCGCTCATGGGAGTGGATCGGTCCTTTACCATCCAGTGGGTTGCCGGCACCATCAAGTACCCGACCCAGCAGTTTCTCACTCACCGGTACCTCATATACCTTACCCGTCGGGATAACCCGGGCATTGGGTTCAATACCTCGAATATCACCTGTAGGCATAAGAAACAACTTCTCCCCCGAAAAACCCACCACTTCAGCCTCAACAGAGCTGTTGGGACCGACGATCAGACATCGTCCACCAATAGGGGATTGGCAACCTACTGCCTCCAAAGTCAAACCCACAATGCGGGTCAAACGACCTTCCACATGCAGTGGCAGGGGAGATTTGAGTCTTTCATGGTCCTGGCGCAGCAGCTTTAACAGTCCTGCACTACGCTCTGCTTCATTCACTGCCCAACTCCCGCTGATCACCTAAGAGACGGGTTACAATTTCACCCAGACGACTCTCAATGGAGGCATCAACCTGGGAATTTTCGGTCATGATTTTCAAGCCACCACGACTCAGCGTGGCATCTTCAACAATTTTCCATGGGCTCTCGTCTTCTGAAACAGAAAGAATCTCACGCACCAGAAGCGCATCTTCAGGATGCAGATGGACTTTGATGTTTCGGGAATTCATAGGCAGTATAGCCAGCGCCTCACGGGTCGCCGCAATAATCTGACCGGGATCAGTTTTCAACTCACGGCTAATCAGGTGTTTGGCAATGGTAATCACCATCGCCACCAATTCATCATAGATCTCAAGATCCAATAACTGCATCGGCTCCGCTAGGCTTTTTATCATTGCCTCAAGCTGTGCCCCTTGCTGCAGCAATTTTTTGCGCCCCTCGGCCAGAGCCTGCGCTTGGCCTGCCGTACGCCCCTCCGCCAAACCCTTTTCATAAGCCTCTTGATACGCCTGCTGTTGCAATGTCTCCAATTGCTCAGCGGTCAACATCCCTTGCTGACTATGGTTGCTGACCTCTTCGACCTTAACCGCCCCCTCCTCTGGCTGCTCTTTCAGCGCGTTGAAGGCACCTACCTTGGTCTCCATTTCCTCCAGAGAAAAGGGTTTTACATCCGCTAGCTGAGACTTATCCAGTGCCCGGGTAATGACAATCTCACGTCCCTTAGACATACTGCTCTCCGCCACCGCCACCCAGTATCATTTCGCCAGAGTCGGCCAAACGTCGTGCTGTCGCTAGAATCTCTTTCTGCGCGGCTTCCACCTCACTGAGTTTGACGGGACCACGCACCTCAAGATCATCACGCAACATCTCAGCAGCACGTTTGGACATATTGCCAAAGATCTTCTCTTTGAGGGCCTCGTCCGCCCCTTTCATCGCCAGCACCAACACATCACTGCCCACCTCACGCAACAGCACCTGCATGCTGCGGTCATCAATATCCACCAGATTTTCAAAGACAAACATGAGGTCCTCAATCTGCTGTGCCAAATCAGGATCCACGTCCTTAATCGAGTCTATAATGTCGCCCTCAACAGCACTATCCACAAAGTTGAGCATGTTAGCTGTGGTTTTCACACCACCAATGGAGGATTTTTGAATACCAGCAGAACCGGAGAAGTGTTTCTCCATAATATTGTTTAACTCATCGAGAGCACTAGGCTGCACCGAATCCAGGGTTGCCATCCGCAGCACCAAGTCTACGCGGTCTCGATCCGGAAACATTGAGAGTACTTCCGCCGACTGATCCGGGTCCAGATACGAAAGCAGAATACAGATAATTTGTGGGTGCTCGTTGCGGATAGTCTCGAAAATCGCCTTAGGATCCATCCACTTCAGGGTTTCCAGCCCCTGAGTAGAGCTTTTATCGGAGATTCGATCCATCAGGTTTTTGGCTTTCTCCTCACCCACAGCGGTAATCAACGCATTACGAATAAAGACATCGCCCCCCAAGCCCAGGGATGTTTGGGAAGAAACGGTTTCGGAGAAGCTGTCCAGCACCTCCTCAATGTTCTCAGTAGAGACCGAGCCCATTTGGGATATTTTGATACCAATCTTCTGCACTTCTTTGGGCCCCAGATACTTCAGCACGTTCGATGCACTCTTCTCACCGATCGCCAAAAGAAAGATTGCTGCTTTATCGAGACCATTCATGATGTCTACCCAAATTTAATCTAATTTCAAACCCTAAGGTCATCTATTACTTTTCGTCCGCTTCTAACCAGCCCTTGAGGACTTCTGCCACTAACTGTGGCTCATCCTCAACAATCCGGCGCACATCATTCAGCTGATCTTCATGACTACGCTTCGGAGGCAACAGGATGGTACTCTTCTCACCACCCGCCTCCAACAACGCCTGACGCTGTTCTGGCGTCAGGTTCTCCAGATCAATGCCGGCCAGCGTGGCAGTCGGTGCCTCAGCCTTACGCTCCGCCTCGCGAGCACGTTCAATATCCTCTGGTGACGGGAACAGACCACGCATAACCGGACGAAGCAGGCCAATATAGATCATCAACAAAGCAAGTGCTGCCACCAGATATTTACCCAGATCGTAAACCCAAGGCTCTTCCCATAGCGGGGCATCTGGCAACGCCTCCAGAGGCTGAGGATCACTGAACGCGATATTGGTAAAGCTCACACTATCACCCCGTTGCACATCAAAGCCAACTGCATCCTTCACCAAGCCAATCATTCTCTCCACCTCTTCTGGTGAGTGGCTACGGCGCTCGCCATTGTTTAGCAGACGATCATCCACCACCACTGCAACCGACAGGCGTTTCACGCGTCCTGGGGCAATACGGGTATGGCTGATGGTTTTATCCAACTCATAATTAGCCGTTGATCGGCTTTTACTGCTGGAGGGTGACTGACTACTCCCATCAGTCGTCGTAACCTGTTCAGGGGCTACAGCATCCGCAGGTGGCTGATTGGCCAGTGCGCCAGGAATCCCGCCACCTAAAACCCCCGAAGAGCGCTCTTCACTCTGCTGCTGGCTACGCAATGCTGGCGCATCGGGATTAAACAGCTCCTGCGTCTGCTCTGTGATGGTAAAATCCACATCGGCCACCACTTGGGCTTCAACCCCATTGCGGCCAACGATTGGCATCAGAATATTATTAATACGCTCTGCATAACGTTGCTCCAGACGCTGTACATATTCCAGCTGATCGGTACTTTGCGCTAGCTCGCTGGAACGTTTTTTACCCGATAACAGATTACCTTTTTGATCCACCACAGTAACACTCGAAGCCTCCATATTGGGTACACCGGAAGCCACCAGGTGGGTAATCGCACTAATCTGATTCTCCTCCAGGATACGACCCTGATGGAGCTTAACCGTTACAGAGGCGCTGGGCTTTTGACGGTCGCGGATAAACACCGAGCTTTTTGGCATGGCCAGATGTACCCGAGCACTCTCTATGGTATTGATATTGGAGATAGTGCGAGCCAGTTCTACTTCCAAAGAACGATGGTAACGGGCAGTTTCGATAAACTGGCTGGTGCCGAAACCACTGTCTTGCTGTAACGACTCAAAACCAATGCCAGTTCCTCTGGGCAATCCTTCAGCAGCCATCTTCAGACGAATATCATGCAAGGTATCCGCTGGCACCATCACAGCGCCAGTTGCGCTATCCAACTTATACTCCACACCTTGCGCCTGTAGTGCATCAACAATGGATTGCGCATCGTTTTCAGAGAGGTTGCCGTATAACAGGCTATAGTTGGGCTGCATGGACCATAACACCACGGCGAATCCCAGGGCAATACTGGCCGCCAGTCCTACCATCATTCCCAGTTTTTTCGCCACATCGCTCTGCAAACTCTTTTGCAGTGGATTCGCTGTCGCGCTTGCTGGTGATTCAGCCAGGCCCGCTTGTGCCAATTGTGTGTTGGTTGCCTCTGCCATAATCGTTTACTTCTCTGTGATTACACCGATTTTACCTGTTTATACAGGCATCGACATAACTTCTTGATATGCCTGAACCATTTTGTTACGAACCTGAGTCATTGCCTGGAAGGCGATACTGGCCTTCTGCATGGAGACCATCGCATCTGCCAAGCTCACATTAGGATCCCCCATTTCAAAGGCAGTCGCATTCGCCTTGGAGATCTGCTGCAACTCATTAACCTTGTCCACTGACTGTTTCAGCAGCGCCCCAAAATCCTCTCCAGCAACCTTGCTGCCTTCCTCAGCACGACTGCCTTGTGCCTGAAGGGCGTGGTTACGCATCTCAGCCAAAACACGGGAGATATCACTGTTTCCACCAATTGTGTTCATCTTCATACCCTCCTAACGTTACGCCGGAATGGCGATTCCCTCTTCACGCATCTTAGCCATCTTGTAGCGCAGGGTGCGTGGACTGATTCCCAGGGTCTCTGCCGCAAATTTCCGGCTACCATGTCCCCGTTGCAACGCCTCCAGAATCAGGCTGTACTCATGCTGTTTCACGTCGCTGCATAGGCTCTTCTCATCCTCGATTTGGGGGGCGATCGAGCTGGCCGACGTCATTGTGGTGACCGGTGCTGCCGTGGCAGTTTCGTAGTGGATGTCCTCTGCTGTAATCATCTCCTCTGGCTGCAGAATCAGCGCACGCTGCATTACATTATCCAACTCACGCACATTACCTGGCCAACTGTGATTGCTCAGTTTTAACTTTGCCGCCTCACTCAAAATCGGTGTAGCGCGCCCCTGTTTGTGAGCCATTTTGGCTAGCATACGCTCTGCAATAGGAACAATGTCATCTGGACGCTCACGCAGGGGCGCCATATTCAGAGGGAAAACATTTAGGCGGTAGAACAAGTCTTCACGGAATTTACCCTCCGCCACATATTCACGCATATTGCGATTAGAAGTGGCTAAAACCCGTACATCTAATTCGATCATTTTGCCACCGCCCAGACGCTCTACCTCGCGTTCCTGGAGCACCCGTAGGAGTTTGGCCTGTAGACCCAGATCCATCTCAGTAATCTCATCCAGAAGAATTGTGCCGCCCTGAGCCTGCTCAAACTTTCCAGGAGAAGATTTATAAGCGCCGGTAAATGCCCCCTTCTCATAGCCGAACAAGGTTGCCTCCAGCATGTTTTCAGGAATCGCCGCACAGTTGATGGCTACAAATGGTTTGCCTGCCCGGGGAGATTGATCGTGTAGATAGCGAGCCAATACCTCTTTGCCAGAGCCACTCTCACCAGTGATCAGGATTGTGGCATCCGATTTTGCCACTCGCTCAGCCAATGCTTTGACCTCTTTGGACTTGGCATCTTCTGCAACGAATTCACTAGGGCTGTTATCCGTCGCACTCACAAAGCGACTTACCATGTTAACCAGCACCTCTGCCTCAAAAGGCTTGGAAAGATAGTCAATGGCACCATCCCGCATCGCCTCAACCGCTTTAGGTATAGAGCCGTGAGCAGTCATCAACACAACTGGTAAATTTGCCTGACGGGATTTAAGGTGTTTCAGCAAAGTGTGGCCATCCATTTTGTCCATCTGCACATCGCTGACCACCATTGCCACCTCCTGCTCGTCCAGCAGATTTAACGCTTGGTAACCATCGGCAGCAGCCAGTACAGAATAGCCTGCCAGCTCCAAGGTATCGCAAATGGCTTCTCTCAGTGCCAGGTCATCCTCAACCACTAGAATCTGTGCTTGGCTCATCTTTCCCCCTTTGCTCATCAGCTGTTGGTTTGCAACGGTGTTCATTTTTTGACTCCTACTGGGTCGATTTCACTCGTTGCATAGCTTTCTGCGAATTCTGTGCCAATGACTTGCCGGTCACCGGCAAACGGATGCCGAAACGGCAACCTTCACCATCTTCAGATTGCAACCAAACGTCGCCATGGTGGGCCTGAGCCACCATTTTCACAACAGCCAAGCCTAAACCAGTACCAGCAGCCCTGGAGGTATAGAAAGGCTCAAAAATACGCTCCTGCAGTTCACTGGAAATGCCGGGGCCATTATCCGTCAATATTATGTCAACACTATTCGCGGCAGCTGGCTGAACTTCCAGACGCAATATCCCCGCCCCTGACATCGCCTCCACAGCGTTATCAATCAGATTTTGCACCGCACTCAGCAGAATCTTTTTATTCCCTAATAGCCAAGCTTCACTGGGGGCTGCTTCGAACTGCAACGATACCTGGCTATCCGCCACACTCTCCTGGGCCAACTGTTGCAGCTCATCCATCAACACATCCAAAGAAAATGCATCATCCGCCACGATGCCCCCTTTCGCAAACATCAGCATATCGTTCACCAGTGTCTCCAAATGTTTTACCTGAGAGATCACCCGATCCGTCATCTTGCTGCGGCGTGCAGCATCCAAATTGGCGCTTTTCAAGTGGGAGGCATAGAGCATCAATGAAGAGAGTGGTGTACGAATCTGGTGAGCCAAACCCGCCGCCATCTCCCCTAGTGAGGCCAGACGCTTGTGGTGCTGTTCAGCACGCTGTAGCTCGCGGGTTTTGGTGACATCGTGAAGCAGAATCACTTGGCCGGGATGGCCCTCTAATGGAGTGGTTGAAATATTAACGATACGGCCATCCTTGAGGGAGATATCATGGCCATCATCCGCCTTTGGCGCAAAGGCGCGTTGAATAATCTGAGTCCAGCGCTCGCCTAATAGAGGAATCCCCAACATATCCTCAGCGGCGGGATTGCACTGTACTATCTTGCCACGGCCATCCAGAATTACCACGCCGCTGGGCAACGCATGGAGAATCGCACTGAGGCGGTCTGCCTGATACAAAGCCGGATCTAACGGCTTGCTGGCATGGGTGTGCTCAACGGTATGGGAGAGGGTTTTAAAGCTAGCCTCCAGCTCGTGATAAGAGCTGCTCAGCTGCTCGAACATTTGGTCGCAACTCTCCATTGCCTCCATCAGTTCGTTGGGCTCAACCCGTTTGTGATTCAACATGGCACTCACCTCATGCTATTAATTCATTAATAACCGAGGGCTAGCAATCAACATGCCATGAAAAATAACTCTTTAAATTACAAATAGTTAAATGAGAAATAAATTTCGACGACGATTTTATGACACCTCATCGTCACGCTGGATATTGTATTTGCGCATTTTCTCCACCAGAGTAGTACGACGCATTTGCAGCAGCTTGGCTGCATGGGCTACCACCCCATCTGTACGCTCAAGTGCCTGCTGAATCAGTGAAGATTCGATATCCGCCAGGTGCTCTTTTAGATCCAACCCCTCCTCCGGTAGCACATCCACCTCACCGTTGCTCTTCTCTGCATCGAAGGCCGCCAGCTCCGCCATGACATTTTCCACCACCTCATCATCCACCTCGGTGCTGAAGTTAGGCCGCTCAGCGTAGCGCTCGTCTCCTTTGGTAATACGAAACTTCTCTGGCAGGTCCTGCACATCTACCACACCGTAGGGATACATGATCACCAGCCTTTCCACCAGATTAGCCAGTTCCCGCACATTACCCGGCCAACGATATTGGCAAAGAGACATGATCGCAGCTGGGGTCAAACGCACAGAGCCCCGTTTCTGCTGCTCCAAACGGGCCACCAGCTCATTCACCAACAAAGGGATATCTTCAAGACGCTCCCGTAGCGGTGGCATCTCAATAGGAAAAACATTCAGACGATAAAACAGATCTTCGCGGAACTTCCCTTCCCGGATGTTATTCTCCAAATCCCGATGGGTTGCTGCTACGATGCGCACGTCAGCATGGATAGTCTTATTACTGCCCACCCGTTCGAAGGTTCGCTCCTGTAGCACCCGTAGCAGCTTCACCTGCATCGGCAAACTCATATCACCGATCTCATCCAGGAACAGAGTGCCCCCCTCAGCCATCTCAAAGCGCCCCTGCCGCGCAGAAATCGCACCGGTAAATGCTCCCTTCTCATGGCCGAACAGTTCGCTCTCCAAAAGATCACTCGGAATTGCACCACAGTTCACTGGTACAAAATTCTTTTCTCGACGATTGGAGAGATGATGGAGATTCTGTGCCACCACCTCTTTACCTGTCCCGGATTCACCTAGAATCAGTACCGTCGCCTCGGAATCCGCCACCTGCTCCATCAGCTTGCGCACTTTCATAATGGCTGGGCTATTACCCACCATGCCACGGAATGGCAATGCCTCCCCCCCCATCGCACCACGGCTGGCGCGATACATCTGTGCGCGATCCAAGGCATCGGAAAGTTGGGGATATTTCACAGGGTAATTCAAGCTGGCAAAAATAAGATCTGAATCGATCTTACCAAGATTAATCGGATGCTGATGGTCACTCAGTACTACGACAAGGGTATGCTTACTTTGCGACTCATCCCAAGTGGCTTTTTTGATCATCTCCAAGAGAGGTTCAAGCTGCTCATCCAGGCCGGTGGCATCCACAACAGCCACGTCCAACGCCGTGTTCAAGTGGGCTTCTACATGAGACAAATCAACGGGCTCCACTTCTGGATAATCGATAAATTCAAGAATACCGCGAAGATGATCGCGATGGGCGGGGTCCTGCGAGATAAGAAGAATTGAGAGTTGCTCAGCCATCTACTGACATGCTCCACAGGTAGATATTCTAATTATTTGAATAAATTAAGTAAAACACCTACTTGGGGAAATGTCAAAAAAATGCCGCCACATTTTCTCACATTAAGCACTAACTAATTTTTAAGTGTGTTTTCTCACTCATCTGAACCGGTACCTCGCACAGAATTCAGGCTCTCAACTAAGGTTTCCACCACAATTAGCGGTAAATTTTATTGTTTTTTTGCAAGAATATTAACTGGCGATACCGGCCCAGTGGGTATTCAGGGAATTACAGGTATCGACGGTAATCAGGGTGCTGAGGGTACTTTTGATCTAGCTGGTATTAACTGCAATCCCGGCACCCGATTAAGAGACTTCAACTCCCAAGGCGGCCTTATCTGTGAATAGCATAAAGCGGTTTATAGTGTTACCCACTATAAGTCGCCCTTGGTTGACCCTGTTCAAACTAGATCAGAGCCACATACCTTACTCTTATAAAACTTATTACTCCTTTTCCAAGAGTATACACTCAAGAAGAAAATATATTCTGAAGTAATCCAATTAAATATATAGGAAAAATGCGTCGTAACAGCGACTAGAGACAAGAAGGATAGGAAATTTATTGATGGTTTTGCTGATAGGCTTTTTTTACACGCTTACCATGCCGGATCTCTTTAAGTTGATTTCCAATTTTGTCATAAACCTCTTTTAAAAGATTATTTAGGGAGGTATCTAATTCAGAAATCCTATGAAGCTTAGAGGAAAGATCCAAATATTCTTCCTCAGATAAGGTAAGTTGGCTGTATGAGTCAATAATCTTCTGCCGTTGCTCATCCAATGCCTGTAAAGCATCCAACTCACCTTCGTTAAGATGATCAAGCATATTTTTCGTAGCAAGTTCAAGTTCGCTGAGTAACTGATTTGCCTGGCTTAGTTGGTTCATTCTACGACACAGGCTTATCATTTATATTCTGAGCAATACCATCCCAACCAGCCTTAACCTCACGCATTAAATTAGCCACTTCATCGAGTTTCTCAACATCATTCTTAAGATTAGCTTGAAATAGCTGGTCATTCATATATTGGTAAAGTGTAGATAAGCGCTCAGCCAGATCCCCCCCCTTCTCCATGTCCAAGCTTGCTGCTAAGCCATTAATAATAGAGATTGCCCAACTAATATAACGCCCCTTAGGCTCAATCTCACCACGCTGCATATGCCCCTTAGCGGTGGCAATTTTCTCAAGCGCCCCCTCCATTAACATCTGAATCAATCGATGAGGACTAGCAGCCTCAACACTTGTATTTGTACCAACCTTCGCATATTGATTCAGAGCATTATTCATGCGTGCATTCATACTAAACTCCCCGACACATCTATTGAGCTAAGGATTAATTACTTTTAATCGTATATTTTGGAATTAATGCCAACTGCTGTGACAGAAAACTACTTGTCAACTGCATAGAGGACATTAATGTATCTAAACCCGAAAACTGTTTTAAATAACGCGCTTCAAGTTTTTCCATTCTAAAATCAAGTGCTGTACGCTCTTCAGAAATTTGCTCAACACTGTTATTCAACCCTTCAACTTTCTGATCTAACAACCCACCACCTTTCGAGAAATTATCAAGATAGGTGTCCAGCCTTGTAGCTATCCCATTATCGCCTGCAAAGAGTAATGCCATGCCATCAAAGCCATTAGTCACTGCTTCTGAAAGCTTTGCATCATCGATTTCAAGCGTACCCTGTCGAGTAGTGGTAATGCCTAACGATGCGAGGTTAGAATAATCCCCTGTCACACCGGAAACCTCTCCAGACAGTTGATTCCGTATACCTAATGCCATATTCCTTAATGTTGCATCACCAACTAAAATACCTCGAGTATTATCATCATTGACCTGAGTCAGATCATTAATGACAGCGGCAAGCTGATTATAGCTTGTTACTAATTTTTTTATGTTATTCTCTACAGAACTTGTATTTAATGTTATATTGATATCGACAAGTGTGCCTGGCTCTGCAGACTCCAGCGAGAAAGTAACTCCTGAAATGACATCATTAATAGAATTTCCAGAGCGTGTAACCGTCACCCCATCCACAATCATTTCAGCATCAAGCTCTGCTTCTGACGTAATGATGCTGCCATCTGATAATTTATTAAGGTGAGAAAACCCCATTGCAGTGGCCGTGGCAACCCCACCGATAGTACCACCTATCTGAACTCTGTTATCAAACCCTTCCGTACCAGAAGTTAATACCAGTGTCTGGCTTCCTCCGTTGCCATTTACAATCGCAGCACTGACATCGACATTATTAGTTTCAGCAGCCGTTGCAATTTCGGTTTGAATATCTTCAAGAGTTTTGGCAGTAGAAAGGTCGATACTTAGTGAAGCTGTACCTATCGTGACATCAAGAGTGTCACCGATATTCCCGCCTATCGTATCAGTAGAAAGATAAGATTGAGATGCATATTTATGAGCCTGCGCCAGTCGATTAACCTCTACCTGATAAGCGCCCGTTGCCGCTGTCTCATCTGCAGATACGGTTACAATACTAGACTTTGTGGAAGATGCATTACGGAGCTGAAAATTTGCACTCTCAGTTAATCCAGAAATAGAAGACTTGAAATTAGCTACTGCAGACTTAAGTGCACCAAAAGCGGAGATTTCAGCCTGATAAACAGCCTCCATTCTATTTAAACGCGAAGTTGTAGGACCACTCTCCGCTGCTACCAGCTGACGTACAATTGATTGTACATCGAGCCCAGAACCTACACCAGGAGATGAAATTGCCATAATCTCGCACCTAAATTATTCAAAACAGGTTACACCACTCTACGCCTTAAGTTCCTGCATTATGCTAAAACCAGAACCACTCTCGGATTGCTGCTCCTGCATATGCTGAGCCAACTTCAAAACCTCCTCCGATGGCATTTGACGAATCACTTCATCTGTCTCTTTATCAACAACTCGAACGACCGTCTGTCCTGTAATATCATCTACAGAGAACTCCAAATTACGTTGTAGATTTTGGACAGCCTTATTAAGTTCTATCACTGCACTCTTAAGCTCATCTCCATCCACCTCTTTCTGTTCCGGTATAACCGATACACTCTGTTTCTGTTCAGCAGTACCTACATCATTGACAGAGGCGGCTGAAGAAGCTTTTGTGACAGACTCAGACGAGCTATCGCGCTTAACCTCAGCAGCTTCAGTTGGCTGCTGTGTAGGCACGCTGTTACTCATTGAAATATTCACTGTCTTCACCTCTTACTCTAATGCGATTCCGGGGAAAACCCCGGAATCGTCACCCTGAGTCGCTACCCGCTTATTGCAGTAGTGACAGTACGCTATTTGGTGCAGAGTTAGCTTGCGCTAGCATAGCAGTACCTGCCTGCTGCAGAATTTGCGAGCGTGTCATGTTAGCAGTTTCCGCAGCAAAGTCCGCATCCATTACCCGCGAACGCGCTGCTGATACGTTCTCAGAAACACTTTGCAAGTTAGCTATAGTAGATTCCAAACGGTTTTGTACCGCACCCAATCCCGCCCTGCTATCGGCAATCCCCGCGAGAGCCTTATCGATAACAACCAGTGCATCATTGGAACCAATTTGCGTTGATACATCAACATCGGCAACTGAAGAAAGCGCACTTGCAGTACTTCCTGCTGCGGTACCAAACAAATCAGCTCCAGTTGTAGTTACGCTAAACGCATCACTTGAGCTTAATTGCACACTACCACCAGCTTGAATGCTATCACTAGCCTGCTCTGTCAGTGTATCAGTTACCAGCGTGCCACCTGAGTAGTTGGCAATATCAACAGTTTGGTTGCCAGTCGCTGAGTTGGTAAAGTCTCCAATCGCTATATCATAACCAGTACTGTTTTCCAGTACTACTGATGCTTTATCATCACTAAGAACCGCAGAAATGCCTGTTTGCGCTGATTTCGCATTAATCTGGTCTGCAAGGTTAGTTAAATCTCCAGTGGTTATTGAAGCAGTAATAACTGCTTGAGAACCGATCACACCGGTATCTTCCATAGAAGCCAAGCTAAACGAAACAGTTCCATCCGCATTGAAATTTTGCATAGTTACTGAGTTAGAAGCTGTTGCAGTAACACCGGTTGTTCCAGATTCACCATTAATTGCACCGGCAAGTGCCGCTGCAGAAGAGTTCGCAGCAACTTGAATAACACCAGAAACAGCTGCGCCGTTGATTGTAACATTCTGTGCAGCAACTCCATTAGTCGCAGCACCCAGATTGGCCGCTGCAGCCAATCCAGTACCAATATTTCCTTGAGAATTTACTTGCTCAGCACCAATAGCTGTACCATGGGTGTTACTGATACTGACGTTGATAGTCTCATCTGCAAAGGCACCCACATGGAATTTACCAGAAGTAAATGAACCATCCAGAATATTTTTACCATTAAAGGTAGTGGTATCTGAAATTCGGTTTAGCTCCTGCTGTAACTGTGACACCTCTTTCTGAATATTCGCACGGTCAGAATCGGAGTTAGTGTCGTTCGCAGATTGGATAGCCAACTCACGCATACGCTGCAGAATATTGGTAGATTCCTGCATAGCGCCCTCTGCAGTTTGTGTCAGAGAGATTGCATCGTTCGCATTACGTACTGCTTGATTCAGGCCTCGGATTTGTGAGGTCATGCGGTCTGTAATTGCCAAACCAGCTGCATCATCTTTTGCGCTATTGATACGCAGACCACTTGAAAGGCGCTGCATAGCTGTTGCCATGTCGCTTTGGGTATTGCTCAGGTTACGCTGAGCATTGAGTGACATTACGTTGGTATTAATAACTGAAGCCATTTTCTATTCTCCTTACCCTATATACACTGGGCTAAGGTTAATCTTGTGCGGATATACTCATCTTGTGAATATTTACCGCTCCCAATTCACCTATCGTCCATCCCTAAGAAAAGCTTTAGAACAAAAATACAAGAAACTTAAAAAATCTAATTATTTGAAATTAATATATTTTTTATATTTTCCGTAGGCAGACAGAGACTACGCACAATGAATACACGACCACATTGCCAGTATAAACAGGTAATCATCGATAAATAAAAATTATACTATATATATTTTATTTATTATTGATGCTCATAAATTTCAGATGCAGCCATTAGAACATCAAAGACCTATCTACATTTTTCACACCCGCCACTGATAAAGCCTCCTTTTTTACTAATATGTGATAGCCGCATAGCTAAATGGAAAAGATTACTTTTATATTGTATATCTGAAGCACACGCACTCCGCCCCATGTGCTTTCTTAGCTCTTGATAAAAAGGAAGTAAAATCTAAATAGGCCTGAGGAAGCCGCCATAAAGCTCAGAAGTCGCTGGATAGGAGACTGTAAATTAAATTGTGTAACTGCCCATTATTACTTACCTTGAAAGGAGATAATAATGGATGCAACAATGGATCAAGACAAGCTTAAAGCCTTGGCCGCTGAGTTAGCCAAGAATGTTAAATCAGAGAAGGACCTAG
>JBNKQQ010000070.1:0-17370 GCA_050295955.1 Thiohalomonadales bacterium | reverse complement strand
TGGAGCAAATCAGACTGGGAGAGAAAGGTGTTTGTGAGGTTAAGAGCCTGACTCAGTTGCATAAAAAAATCCGATGATCATTGATCACCGGATTTTCTCAGGGATTTAGCCTACGTCAAGCTTAACTGACTGGCATTAGGGTGAAGGCCCCGTTTTTTATTTGCAATACATTTTGATGTCCTGACGCAATCTGACCAGATAAGCTTGTTTTTCTTCGTTTGTCATGAAGTAGCGGCTACCATCGGGGCGGGTATTGTAGATACGGACACGCCCATTCTCGTGTTTTTCCAGTGCCGCCTTGGATTGGAGGCAAATCTGCTTGGCACGGTCATCGCGTTTCTTTTGCTGCTCTTTGGCAAACTTCTTCTCTTCCCGGGCTTCTTGCTGTGATTCTAGGAAGTATTGCTGTTTACGCAGGCGTTCTTGCTGGTCCGCATTCCGCTTGGGTTCTTGCACTTTGATATCGATCTTTTCACTTTTTTTGTTACTCGGCGCTTTATCCGAAAAATGGACATGGCCATTTTCATCCACCCAGCGGTGGACGCCTGCTTGTAGAGGCAGGCTGATAAATAACAGTAGTAATAGAGAATAACGATACATATTCACTCCTTGTGAGATCATCGACTTAACTAACCTAGACCAAACGATCCAGTCTCAGTCGCTCGCGTTCATCAAATAGCCGGCGTGTAGCCAGAGATACGGCTATTAGTGTACCAAAACCTGTGCCGGCTGTGATGAGGAACATAATCAAAATCTGGTATTTGACGGCCTCAACGGGTGGTGCACCTGCTAAGATCTGACCAGTCATCATACCGGGGAGGGTGACAATGCCTGCGGCAGCCATTGCATTGATTATCGGGATCATACCAATGCGGATGGCTTCACGGCGGCAAGCGTGGATTGCTTCGCGGGCAGAGTGACCGAGTATCAGCCGGGCTTCAATGGCTTTACGTTGTTCTCTGGCACTTTTGTTAAGTTGATCCAACCCTAAAGAGATGCCAGTCATGGTATTGCCCAATATCATGCCGAGTAGTGGGATGGCATATTGAGGCTGATACCAGGGTGCTGGCTGGATGATGACCAATAGCGTTAGAAGGGTGAGTGAGAAGCCGGAGATAAAGACGGAAAGCGCACCTACACTATAGCCCCAGATGCCTTTAAAGCGATGCTTCTGTCGTTGGCGGATTTCATAGCCTGCCATGGCAATCATAATGATGGCGATCAGGCTAATCCAAAGTAGATTGATTTGCTCGAACAGTAATTTGAGAATCCAACCAATGAGTAGCAGTTGGACTGTTGTACGTAATGCGCCAACGAGCAGTGGCTTTGATAACTCGAGTTGATTTCGCCAGCTTAGTAGTGCCAATAGTAGTACGAGTGTGGCGGCTATCAGTAGATCGAGAGGGGTGAGCAGGATCATGTTCATTTAGCTTGACTCCACTTGCCGGCTTCCATGTGGAGTGTCTGTGTAGCCAGTCTTTCGATCTGTTGAAAATCGTGGCTAACCCAGAGGACGGCGGCATTGTGCTGTTGTTGATAGCGCAATATTAGCTCTTCAACCCGATCTACATTTCGTGGATCCAGGTTGGCTGTGGGTTCGTCCAATAGTAAAATTTGAGGCTGGTGCTGTAACAAGCGAAGTATCGCTAAGCGCTGTCGTTCGCCACTAGAGCAGAGGTCGACCTGCCAAGCAAGGCTGGTTTGATCAAACCCTAGTTGTTGCCAGCTTGGCAGATCAATCTGTAGGAAATGTGCATCGACTCTCTCCTCCCACCAATGGGATTCTGCGGGTAGATAGGCGACAGTTTTACGCCATTGGCTGGGAGGGATTTTCTGCTGAAGTTGATTGTCTAGGGTAATCTCACCTTGATGGGGATCGAGATCAGCAAGGGCCCGTAAAAACAGGCTTTTTCCCGCGCCAGAGGGGCCATAGACAAAAACACATTCACCGGCATCCAATTGCAGATCCAATGGGCCAATTTGGTGGGTGGTAAGTTGATTAACGGCAAGTCTCATTGTGGCACTATGAGTATAAGTATCTCTTTATCCTACAGGCTCGTTACGGTGTTTGCATCGTAAATCAAACCTGGATAAGGTTTATTGAATGTCCTTTGGGCTAAAATCATGATGGTGTGTGTCACGGGGCATTAGCCTGCATGTCCACTTTCAATGCATGATATTGTTTTGATGGGGTCAATTGATAATTATCTATTAGTGAGTTTGCTATTGTGAGAGTGGGGAGTGTGTTGTTACAAAAAACCCGTAGTGCCTTGAAATTACCATTGAGGGAGCAGCTATGGTTTACTTTTCTCTATCCATTGAGTGGCTTCATTCGTCTATCGATGCTTTGCTTGCCGATGCGGGTGAATCATCGCTATTACGGTAAACACTATGGCAACTATCGACTCTCAGCATTGGTGAGTGAGCGCCAGCGTCACACTGCTTGGCGTATCGGAAGGATCTGCGAATTGGTGTCTCGATATACTCCCTGGGAGTCGAAGTGCCTGGTTCAGGCAATTATGGCCATCACTGTGTTGAGGCTTTACCGCATTCCTTATGTACTCTATTTAGGGGTAAAGCCTGCAACAAATTCTGAGGGAATGAAGGCTCACGCTTGGGTAGGTGTGGGTGCATGGATTGTTACTGGAAGAGAGGGGCATCGGGCTTTTGCGGTTGTTTCTACCTTTGTGGCACCAGAGGTGTTTTCTAAAACAGGTACATCTTTTTGAAGTTTAAGCAACTATCCGTACTGTGGCGTGGGTTTATCCGTTTTTACCACTTTTCCCCCCTCAACTTTTGGCTGATTCTGATACTGATGCTACTTCAAGGGGTAACGTCAGGGATCGGGTTATTGCTAGTTTTGCCATTGCTGCAGCTGGTGGGCATTGAGGTGGGCGCAACAGTTGATGGGGAGATTACTGAACGTATTAATGCCCTATTTCGGGGGATGGGGATAGCTCTTAATCTGGAAAATGTACTTATTTTCTATGTGGTAGTTATTGGGATAATGGCGGCCTTGCGCTATCAGCTTACGGTACGTAGTACAGAAATGCTTCAGCAATATATCTGTTGGCTACGCAACCGCCTATATCGCGCACTATTGGAGAGTCGCTGGCAATTCATTATTAACCGCGCTATGTCCGATTTTGTCCATAGCCTCTCTGTGCAGGTGCAAGGTATTGGCGTTGCCACTCAACAGATTGTTCAATTTATCAGTCAGTTGATATTGATGATGGTGATGGTTGGGTTGGCATTTATGCTTTCCTGGCAAATGAGTCTCGTAGCGGTAGGCTTTTCCTTTATATTGATCTTGTTTTTACTTCCCCTTAACTATTACATCCATGGATCGGGGAAATCCCAGTTGGCAAATTACAAGATAATATTTCAGCTGATGAGTGATCAGCTTGGTAGTTTAAAGATGGTTAAGAGCTACGGAGGAGAAGACCAATATGCGGCCCAGGTTCAGCAAGTGAGTGGTCAGCTGGAGCGGCAGGTTGTCCGTTTAAGTCGATATAGTGCCTTTTCTCAGGGGTTCCTGCTGGTGGGTGGGGCAATTGCTTTGACCTCATTTCTCTACTACTCCATTGAGGTGCTTGAAACGTCTCTGGCGATACTTTTTCTACTATTGGTGATTTTTTCCCGCCTAATGCCGGTGGTTACTCTGTCGCAACGCACCTGGCAGCATTTGCTCCATCAGCTTCCATCGTTTCAGGATGTAGAGGTTCTGTTGAGACAGTGTCAGGATGCGAAGGAGATGGGGGGGGCAGGATTGGCGAAGTCTGCGCCGGTTCTTCAAGAACAGCTGCAGTTGCGTAATATTTGTTACCACTATCCAGGACATGATCGAGTCATCTTGCAAAGCTTTTCTTTAACTATCTTGCGTAACCAGAGTGTTGCCATCATTGGTCCCTCAGGAAGTGGTAAGACGACGTTGGCAGACCTGATTGCTGGACTGCTGGAGCCTGACAGCGGAAGCCTGTGCTGTGATGGCGTGCCTTTGGAAGGGGCAAGGAGGATTGCCTGGCGTCGCAGTATCGCTTATGTGACTCAGGAGGTTTATCTTTTCCATGATACTATACGGGCTAATCTGAACTGGGTTGCCCAAGGTATTACCGATCAGCAGATCTGGGATGCTCTGGAGCTGGCTGCTGCCAAAGAATTTGTTGTCGCATTACCAGAGGGGCTGGACAGCGTGGTGGGAGATCGCGGCATTCGTCTCTCTGGTGGTGAGCGTCAACGCCTGGCATTGGCCCGTGCATTATTAAGTAAGCCCCAGTTGCTGATTTTGGATGAGGCAACCAGTGCACTGGACTATGATAATGAGAGGAAAATTCAACGGGCATTACAGCAGTTGCATGGCCAACTCACTATATTGATCATTGCCCATCGTAAGGCGACTATTGAGCATGCGGATCAGGTAATTGATCTGACACCGCTTGGAGTCAATGGTGAGTAACTGGCAGCGCCTCCGGCAAGTGCTTTTCAGGCCCATTCCCCATGGCATATTTTGCTGGCGTTATTTTTTTCCTGGACAGTCCTCGACAGTGAAACGTCATCGCCAGGTCTTTCTGAATACCTTATTCCGTAAGCCTAGAGTGGTATGGGGGCTGATAGTAGTGATGAACTATCTACTTTGGTATCTATGGTTTGCTTGGCGAAAAGTTTTCAGCGTATGGCGAGTAAGGTCAAGAACCTCCACATTGATATCATCCATCCGTGAGTTACAGTCACTATTTTGGTTAGCTTATGGCTATGGAGTTCCTCCCCATAATTATTATCGATATCAGCTATATCGTTATTCTTCACGGGATTGGCTGGAATTTGTTTTTAACCATGAATTGCCTCAGTGGCATTTGGTCGCTTCTCCCGATATAACGGATGATGAATCAAGATTACTCAATGACAAACTGATTTTTGCTGAAACAATGGCGAGATATCATCTGCCCGCTGTTGAGACTTTTCAGGTGTTTGTTCAGGATGAACTATTAAGTTCAGCATGGCTATTTCAACAGCGTTCACTCTTTTTTAAGCCTTTAACCGGCAATCAAAAACGTGGCTGTTATACTTTATATTATCACTCTGATAATGATGAATATCAGCTTGTTGGCGACGAAGAGGCCGCATCGCAAAATGAAATTGTTGCGGTGTTGCAGAGACAGTTCAATCAACAGTCATATCTATGTCAGCCGCTTTTGCAGAATCATGACTTTATTTCACAAATAGCCCCCGATCTCCCACTGGTGACAATTCGTGTTATCACTTTAAAAAAAGGCATGGATGTCGGTGTGATAAGTGCGGTGATGGAAGTTGCTGAAACAGATACTGCTAATAATATTATTCCTGTTTATATAGAGTCGACGGATGGCGTGCTAGAAAAGCCACTGCTTATACCTGAAAACATGAATAATGTGCTGCAAGAGCTATTCAGCCTATTGGACGGGAAGGTGCTGCCGTGGTGGTCTGAAACCCTGGAAGTGGTTATTCGAGCCCATGGGTATTTTCCAAATGTTACCTCTATCGGTTGGGACATCGCTATTACGCCGGAGGGGGTGAAGCTGATAGAGGGAAATTTTAATTGGGCAGTTGCTCCCCATCAATTGACAGGGAAGGCGATTGGGCATTGTTGGTGATGGTAATGTATCATTATTTATTTTCTGCACGCCTTTTAAATAAGGCCAGTGTGTAGCTCTTGGTTATTCTTACAGGCCTGATGAGGTAAGCGAAATAGTAATACCATTTATTTTGAGAGTTGGATGTGTCAAGGATAGATGGGTGAAGGAACGATTTGAGGATCTTTAATTTATAATGCCACCGGTCTTGACTGCTTAGGCCGTAAAGCAGTGCCTGTAGCCCTTGGAATGGTCCACGAAGATGCTCCGGCTTATCTTGCTTAGAGCCTAGATAGTGTATTCCCTGCTTAGCCAATATAACTCCTCGTTTTTGTAGCTTGAACTCTTGTAGCATTTTACCTGCTTGCGGATTGTTTAATAGTTGCTGGCATAGGTGCAGCGCACTTGCTACAGCATGAGATTGTCCTAGCTTTTTGCATAGAAAACCAATTTGGTTATTATTCAGTTTTCCGGAGAGTAGCATGGTGTTGATGTCTGCCAACCAATGGAGTCTTGACCAGTGGTGTCGAGAATGATGGTAACAACAGTAAAGGAAATGTTGCTCATCGTTTAAGGTCATGAAACTAGTATTGCCAAGGGTGACAGCTTTACGGTTAGCTATGAGTTCATGGTGGGTTAATGGGAAGTGTCCTACTGCTAAGCTGAGGCGTTGATGTAATTCAATTAATACTCCCCTAGGCGAGATAACGCCAACCTCAGCAGAAAGCTCGACAAGTGTGGCGAGGTTTTCGAATTTTTGATCCATTTGTTTAAGCCGGTATCCATTTTCTAACAATCTTTCTAATAGCTGTAGCATTAGCTCTTTACTTAAAAGAATGTCAATATCCCGGCTGTGACGTAATGAGTAGTCTTGATAGAACTCTCCTCCCAAGGCTAACCCTTTGACAATCAGGTATTCACTGGCGGGAGGAAGCATTTTCACAAGTGCTCTAAGCTCAGCCAGCTGTAGCAGATTTCTTCTCATTGAGTTGACGCGGATCTGCTCAAGCGTTTCTTGGTGCTCAGTGGGAAGGTATGACAAGAGTTGGTTTTGTGTCAGGTGGAAGCTGAGTAGTGGTGCAACAAAGTTCTCTTGAGCGTACTTTATCACCCATTGCCAATTATGGACTTCTTTAACGAGGGCAGCGAGCTCGTTGTCTTTCTCGTGATTCGCTATCCCACGGCAGCAGTTAAATACCAGTCTTGCTTCAGGGGTGGATAGTTCTGTCGGGAGTGTCAGGGGATTTTTCTGATTCATGAATATCTCTGCTCACTATCGCTGTGTTATGTCACCTATACTATGCGGATATAGGGGTGTTGAACAGCGTTATGGCCAGAGATTGGCTTTAATAAACAAAAAAGGGGGCGCAGATGCGCCCCCTGAAGTATCCCTAGTATGGAGGGTTAGGGATTATTTGTTGGTGAACTCTGGATAGGCTTCCAGGCCACACTCGGTGATATCCACTCCTTCGTACTCTTGCTCTTCCGATACGCGGATACCCATTACAGCCTTAATGACACCCCAAACAATCAGCGAGGCGATAAATACCCAGGCGAAGATTACTGCAGCACCGATTAGCTGAGTCATCAGGCTTGCGTCAGAGTTGGTGAATGCTACTGCGATCAGACCCCAGATACCGACAACACCGTGAACGGAAATTGCACCCACTGGATCGTCGATTTTCAGCTTGTCCAGACCCAGGATAGAGAAGACAACCAGTACACCACCTACGGCACCTACTAGCGTAGAAGCCAGGGCAGATCCTGCTAGTGGTTCTGCAGTAATGGCAACCAGACCCGCCAGTGCGCCATTTAATGCCATGGTTAGATCCGCTTTACCGAACAGTAGGCGAGAGGTGATCAGTGCCGCAACTACACCACCGGCAGCCGCCATGTTGGTGTTAACAAATACTGCCGCAACGGCATTGGCTTCATCAACGTTTGATACCATCAGCTCAGAACCACCGTTGAAGCCGAACCAGCCCATCCACAGGATGAAGGTACCCAGTGTTGCCAGAGGCATGTTGGCACCAGGAATTGCGTTTACGGAACCATCTTTACCGTATTTGCCTTTACGGGCACCCAATAGTAGAACGCCTGCCAGGGCTGCTGCCGCACCAGCCATGTGAACCACACCAGAACCTGCGAAATCCAGGAAGCCCATTTCGTCCAGGAAACCACCGCCCCATTTCCAGTAGCCTTGTACTGGGTAGATGAAGCCAGTCATGACAACCGCGAAAGCCAGGAAAGCCCACAGCTTCATGCGCTCAGCAACCGCACCCGATACGATAGACATTGCTGTAGCAACGAATACGACTTGGAAGAAGAAATCAGACATACCAGAATAATAAGGTGCGTCATCACCACCTGCGATGACGTCGGCCACCGCATGATCGCCATCAATCAGGAAGCTGATGCCAGGGATGATAGAGCTGACCGCTTCACCTGGATACATAATGTTGTAACCTACCAGCATGTACATGATACAGGCGATGGCAAACAAGGCGATGTTTTTGGTTAAAATTTCAGCAGTGTTTTTGGCGCGAACCATACCTGCTTCCAGCATGGCGAAGCCAGCCGCCATCCACATAACTAGCACGCCGGAGATCAGGAAATAAAAAGTGTCCAGCGCGTAACTCAGTTGTAACAAATCTTCCACGTTGAGTTCCTCCGAAAAATACAAAAAATCTTAAAGTGCTTCAGAACCGGTTTCGCCGGTACGAATACGAATAACCTGTTCCAGAGGAACAACAAACAGCTTGCCATCACCGATTTTGCCGGTTTGAGCCGCTTTAGAAATGGCATCAATGACGGAGTCAACAACATCGTCGTCAACCGCAACGTCGATTTTCACTTTGGGGAGAAAATCAACCACGTACTCTGCACCGCGATAGAGTTCGGTATGACCTTTTTGACGACCGAAGCCTTTTACTTCAGTCACGGTGATACCCTGAATATTGATGTCAGAGAGTGCTTCACGCACATCATCCAACTTGAAGGGTTTGATAATTGCTGTTACCAGTTTCATTTGGGTCTCCTAACAAAATTCCCATTTCTAAATCATCTCGCTGGTGCCAGTTGCAGAGGCTGTGCCAAAGTTTAAAAAATGATTAATTTCATTGTGTTATATGAAATCCTTTTATTGCATTGGTGATTTTTTGCACTATCCAGGTGCGAGTGCACAGTTTGGCTGGTCGATGATGGTGCGCATCTTCAACTGGAAGTTAAGGGCGGGTTTTGCGTAAACTACTCAGAGTAAAACTTATATTTAAAGGGTGAGGATGTATGATTGATGGCAAAGCGATAGACGAGCTGGCACAGAAGATCTCTAGCTTGGTGCCTCCGGGCGTTAAAGAGCTACAACAGGATCTGGAAAAGAATGTACAAGGAGTCTTACAGGCGGCATTTGCCAAGATGGATCTGGTGACCCGCGAGGAGTTTGATGTACAGACTGAAGTTTTAAGTCGCACCCGTAGCAAACTAGAGCAGCTGGAAAAGCAGATTGCTGAGTTGGAAGAGAAACTAAAGGATAAGTAATTTATCAATCAAGTACTTAACGCAGGGAATGCGTTAGTTTAGGGAGGGAACCCTTTGTCATTAGCTGTTATCTATAGCCGTGCCCAAGTGGGTATCGATGCACCGTTGGTGAGCGTTGAAGTACACCTCTCCAATGGCCTGCCAAGCTTATCAATTGTCGGTTTGCCTGAAACGGCGGTAAAGGAGAGTAAGGACCGGGTACGAGGGGCTTTGCTGAACGGGCAGTATGAATTTCCCACCCGCCGCATCACGATTAATCTGGCGCCTGCCGACCTTCCCAAGGAGGGCGGACGTTTTGACCTTCCTATTGCTGTCGGTATTCTTGCTGCTTCTGAACAGATCCCTCCCGATAAACTCAATCAGTTTGAATTTATTGGCGAATTAGCACTCTCGGGGGAGTTACGCCCGGTTAGAGGCGTGTTACCTGCAGCGATTGTGGCTCGAGATGCCGGACGAATTTTGGTTGTTCCTCCCGGTAATGCCGCTGAAGCATTGTTAGTGGGCGGCTGCCGGGTAATGGTTGCTAAACATCTACTGGAGCTCTGTGCCCACTTTAGCGGTATTAATCCTTTAGCCGTGGAAGAGGGCGTTGGTCTGATGGGGGAAGCCTCTGAGGTGATGGCTGACTTGGCGGAAGTAAAAGGTCAGCAGCATGCCAAACGGGCACTGGAGATTGCCGCTGCGGGTGCTCACAGTTTGTTAATGATTGGCCCCCCTGGTACTGGGAAGAGTATGTTAGCTTCTCGTTTACCCGGTATTTTGCCCTTGATGGATGAATCGGAGGCATTGGAGAGTGCTGCCATAAGTTCCATTTGTAGCCAAAAACTGGAAGTGGCCCGTTGGCGTCAACGGCCATTCCGCACCCCTCATCATACCTCTTCAGCAGTGGCATTGGTGGGCGGAGGCAGTAACCCTAGCCCGGGAGAGATATCGCTAGCCCACCATGGCGTCCTTTTTCTGGACGAACTTCCAGAGTTTGACCGCAAGGTATTAGAAGTATTACGTGAGCCTTTGGAGTCAGGGCAAATTTCTATTTCTCGGGCGGCACGGCAAGCCGAGTACCCCGCTAAATTTCAATTGGTTGCCGCGATGAACCCTTGTCCCTGTGGCTATTTCGGCCACTATAATGGCCGCTGTCGCTGTACCAGTGAGCAGGTGCAGCGGTACCGCAGTAAGATATCTGGGCCGTTGTTGGATCGATTGGATATCCATATTGAGGTGCCTGCATTACCCCATTCTCAGTTACAACAGCACTCTCCCAATAGTGAAGCAAGCAGTCAGGTGCGTGAGCGGGTGGTAGCAGCCCGCCAGCGCATGTTGGAGAGAGGTAGCGTTAACAGCCGTCTGGGGAGCCGCGAAATTGAGCGCTATTGCGTGCTTTCCAGTGCCGACCAACAGCTGCTTGGTCAGGCGATTGATAAATTGGGGCTCTCCGCTCGGGCCTATCATCGTATTCTCAAGGTAGCACGTACCATTGCGGACATTGAGGGTGTGGAGCAGATCTCAACCGCCCATCTTTCTGAAGCGATCTCCTATCGTCGTATGGATAGAGGGCTGTAACGGGCTTTATTGTTTTTGTTTCAATATGGCTTTTACCTGGCTTACCAAGCGTCGGCTTACGTCCAGGCGTTCGGGCTGATCGTGAAGCTGTAGGGAATAATGTCCCTCCTCATCACGATGCAAGGCGGCAATGGCTTTGAGTGCTACCAGGGCATTGCGGTGGATGCGAATAAACTGCCCTTTAAACTCTTCTTCCAGCTCTTTTAGTGGTTCTTCAATTAGGTATTGCTGGTTACCTTTTTGTAAGGTGACATACTTTTGTTCTGCTCGGAAGAAGGCAATTTCGGAGACGGGAATCAATCGGGTGCTACCTCCAACCTGCACACTAATATGGGTGCGTCCCTTAGTGTTATCACTTTGTTCTAGTATGGCAAGCTGAGCAAGGTTGAGACGCTGCGCTTTTTCTATCGCATGCTGTAACTGTTCCAACCTAATTGGTTTCAACAGATAGGCACAGGCTTGGGTCTCAAAAGCGCTAAGTGCATGGGAGTCATAAGCCGTGGTGAAGATAATTGCGGGGGGATGCTCAAGCTTTGAGAGCTCCTTGGCGGTAGCTATACCATCCAAGCCAGGCATGCGGATATCCAATAACAGTACATCAGGATGGAGCTCGCTGCAGCGCAGGATTGCCTCTTCTCCATTCGCGGCCTCTCCAACTAATTGATCATTTGGGAGTTCTTCCAATAGGCGTGCCAGGCGTCGCCGAGCCAGAGGCTCATCATCGGCAATTACGATGCGCATCGCAGCTCCTGAGTAATGGGCAATGTCAGAATCAATCTATATCGGTTTTGGTGTAGCTGTACTTGTAAGGTGGCGCTATCCCCATAGACTAATGCCAAGCGCTGTTGGATATTGTGCTGTGCGAGATGATGACCATGTCTTGAATTCAATTCTTCAGGCAGAGGGTTGCTGATAGTAATCAGCATTTGTTTGCCCTCTTGATGGCAAGTGATTTCAATCGTTCCCCCCTTAATGCTGGGCTCGATACCGTGGTAGACGGCATTTTCTATCAAAGGCTGAATGAGCAGAGGAGGAACCACCGTATCGCCAGCGCCTAGCTTCCACTCGATATGCAAGCGTTCCCCCAGGCGGAGCTGCTCTATCTCTAGGTAGCGTCGGCACAGTTCAAGTTCTTGCTGCAGGGAGATGGCATTCTGCCCTTCGTTCAGTGTGGCACGAAGCAGTTCGGCAAAATCCAGCACGACCTGTTCGGCAGTGTGAGGGGCGTCATGGATAAGTGAGGCGATGGTATTCATGGTGTTGAACAGGAAATGGGGGCGAATTCTTGCCTGGAGGAGTTGAAAACGGCTCTCTGCCTCGGTCTTGAGTTGCTGTTGCCACTGGTGCTGCATATAGAGATAACGCAGTAATAGGGCATAGATGATGGCAGCGATTCCCAGCGTTTGTAGAAGGAAATTGGTTGGTTGTAGTAGTGGGTAGCCTATTTTTAATAGACCGGTGTAATCGATAGCGGTATAGGCTAGCTGGGTAAAAATCAGCGTGTTGATCAGCAGAATCAGGTAACTGGCAATGCCGGCCAGGCTGTCTTTTATGCGTAACAGGCGGCGGAGAGTGCAGAGAATGGCCGCACTGGAGAGCCCCAGCCACTGGATGAAGAGGGAGAGCAGGCCGAGATATTGCCAAAGTGCCTGTTGGTTGGGTTGTGCATGGCTCAGTGTTAGAATAATCGCCAGTAATTCTCCTACCACTACAACTGTCAGCACGGCGCGCAAGTTACAGAAATCGGGCAGAAAACCGTGAGAGTTGGGAAGAGATTTACTTTGGGGGGCCATGTGTTCCTCAGGTCAGGCATTGCGTGAATAGAATTCGCGTGCCTATTTATTATCGCCTATACTGGCGTTTTTTTCAGATTCTAGAGAATAGCAGGGTATCCAGCGTGAGTAACCAATCAATCGACAAGCCTTGGGGCGGCCGCTTCAATGAACCAACCGATGCCTTTGTGGAAGCATTTACCGCTTCAGTGGGTTTCGATAAACGACTCTATAAGCACGATATTGCCGGGTCAATGGCCCATGCTCGAATGCTGGGCAGTGTTGGCGTTTTGAGTGGTGAGGAGGTTGAGAAGATTATCGCTGGCCTGGAGCAGGTATTGGGCGAGATCGATCGAGGTGAGTTCAAATGGTCGGTCACCTTGGAAGATGTCCACATGAACGTGGAAGCCCGATTGACTGCATTGATTGGTGATGTTGGCAAAAAACTTCACACTGGGCGCTCACGTAATGACCAAGTTGCAACGGATATTCGTCTCTATTTGCGAGATGAAATTGATGAGATTGCGGCAGAGCTGCGTCGCCTGCAAACGGCGTTGTTGGATCTGGCGGAAGCGGAAGCGGACACCATCATGCCTGGTTTTACCCATCTGCAGACTGCTCAACCTATCACTTTTGGTCACCATATGCTGGCTTGGTTTGAGATGCTCAAGCGGGATGCTGGTCGTTTGGCAGACTGCCGTAAGCGGGTAAACTCTATGCCGTTGGGTAGTGCTGCGTTGGCGGGAACCACTTACCCAATTGATCGGGCGTTCACCGCAAAGGAGCTAGGTTTTGAGTCAATCTGTGAGAATTCGCTGGATGCGGTGAGTGATCGTGATTTTGCTATCGAGTTTGTCGCGGCGGCCAGCTTGATCATGACCCATCTCTCCCGTGCCTCAGAAGAGCTAATTCTGTGGTGTTCAGCACAATTCAACTTCATTGAATTGGGTGACAACTTCTGTACCGGCTCCTCAATTATGCCGCAGAAAAAAAAT
Source organism: Thiohalomonadales bacterium (assembly GCA_050295955.1). GTDB lineage: Bacteria > Pseudomonadota > Gammaproteobacteria > RBG-16-57-12 > RBG-16-57-12 > JAFLJP01. The sequence continues at coordinate 3,897 of JBNKQQ010000070.1, read as the reverse complement.
CCCGATGTGCCAGAGTTGATCCGAGGTAAGACGGGGCGTATCAATGGGCATCTGGTTTGTCTGTTGACCCTGATGAAGGGCCAACCTTTGGCATATAACAAAGACAATCAAGAGGATAAAGAGCCTCTGTTTGATGCGATTGATAACCTGCGTGGCTCGCTGAAGGTGTTCGCGGACATGGTTCCCGCGATAAAGGTGAATCGAGACTCTATGCGTGAATCAGCGATCCGAGGCTTCTCTACAGCGACCGATCTGGCAGATTACTTGGTTCGCAAAGGCGTGCCTTTCCGTGATGCCCATGAAATTGTCGGGAAATCCGTGCGCTATGGTATTGAGCAGGGGAAAGATCTGGGTGAAATGGCATTGCAAGAGCTATCGCAATTCTCCGATGTGATTGAGCAGGATGTATTTGAGGTGCTAACCCTTGAAGGCTCCGTTTCTGCACGTAATCATTTGGGTGGAACTGCACCACAGCAAGTGAGAGAAGCCATACAGCGTGGAAGGAAGTGGCTAAGCCCTCAAAACTAAAATAAGGCTCTGTTCTTCATCCCCCTGATTGATGTCAAAAAATATACTGAAATGCCGATATACAAGGGAGAGCGTGTAAGTCGGTAATTCAGTATTGATGGCAAGAGTCTATGCAAAGATAGCTAGACTCTTGATTTGCTTGTTTTTGTTCGCAGGCTTGTCATGGGTGTGACTGCCAGGGGGGAATATGGGGCAACTTAGACAGAATGGTTTCTTTTCCAAGCTGGGGCTGATCGGCTCTATTTTGGCATTCTGCTCATTTACTATCACCAGTGTAGAGGCCGCACGTGTTTCGGATGTGGCAAATACTAAGCACAATCTCAGTATGACCTGGGGGGGGACTGGAAGTGATCCCCGTGTTGTAAAAGCTACCTCTGAACAGCGCATTTGCGTCTTTTGTCATACCCCGCACGCTGCTAAAACTGCCATGGGAACCCCGCTGTGGAATCGGAAGTTGGTTGGGGATAGTGGATATACCGCGACCTACCAGATGTATGACTCCTCATCAATGGATGCCAGTGCCCTGGCAGGAGGCCCTCCGACAGCACCAACAAACTCTTCCAAACTCTGTTTATCTTGCCATGACGGTGTGATTGCTATCGGGACGGTCAATGTTCTAGGTGGTAAAGCAAATGTGACTATTGATATGACAGGGGCTGGTGCTCTTGGGGAGATGCCGGATGGCACCGTTGCGACCAGCGGTAACTCCCGTAATTTGGGGGTGGATTTGACGAATGATCATCCCATTTCCATTGCTTATAACCTTGATTTAGCGACTGCCGACGGTGAGTTGGCAGACCCAACAACTTCACCTCATATTGGCACTCGGGCACCACGCGAAAAGCCGTTGATTCCCCTGATTCCCGACCCCAATGATGGCAATATACCAAAGTTGGAGTGTGTGAGCTGTCATGATCCCCATATTCGTGATGATGGCGGTGCCGATATTAAGTTTTTGCGTCTGAACCGCTTCCAGGTGAATACTGACCCAGCAGCATTAGGTTCAAATGCTAATTTAGTAAACTTTAATGAAAACAACGATATTATTTGCCTTGCCTGCCATAACAAGGAGGGCTGGGTGGACTCTGCCCATGCCAATGAGCTGGTGGCTGATGAGAGTTATAACGCTACAGCAGCATCGGCGCGGGACTTTACAGCAGGGATGAAAGTCTGGGAGGCCGCTTGCCTGAATTGCCATGATACTCATACGGTCGCGGGCTCCAGACGTCTGCTGCGCGAGGGAACCGATAGTACTCCCGGTGTGGGAGAGGTGTTAAAACCGGGTAATGGTGGTTCGGCAATCGAAGAAACTTGTTACCAGTGTCATAGCTCGGATACCTATCAATATTATGTGCTCGATGGTGTGAATGCCGCTGTACCCGATATCCGTACGGATTTTAGTCTAACCTACCGGATGCCAATTACCACGACTGACCAGCAAGCGAGCCAAGAGGTGCATGATATTGGTACCAGCAATCCTGATGTGGCCAGTACTGGAGGTAAGGATTTCGTTGAATCGATGTCTTTGCTTGGGCGTGGGGCCAATAGTGGAATCAATGGTAATACGCTGGGAACTGCCAATTACACCAATCGCCATGTAGAGTGTACAGACTGCCATAATCCCCACCGGGTCACTAAAAACCGATTGGCAAATACACCACCTGCCACACCAGATGCAGCAGGTACCCATGACCATAGCGCTGCCACGCATACAAATATTATTTCGGGTGTGCTACGAGGCTCCTGGGGAGTTGAGCCCACTTATACGAGTAGTAGTTTTAATAACTCTGATATTAGCTATACCGTCAAACGCGGAGTGCCTCCGCAGAATGGAACAATGAATGTCACTGATAGCTATGTGACTCGAGAATATCAGGTGTGTCTGAAATGCCACTCTAATTATGCTTTTGATGACAGTACAGGAACCACGCCTCCAGAACTTGGGACGTCAGGGGGTTCAACGGCCTATGGCACTAATGGATTGACAAACTATACCAATCAGGCACGAGAGTTCCAGGGGCCAGCTGGGCATCAGGGGCTTACTGGCTCACCAGGGGATTCAGGGGCATTTGCGGGAGTACCCCCGGGTATTCCGGGCGGGGACCCGTCGTATAGCGTGGATTTTCAGACAAATAACCGCCGTGGCTGGCATCCGGTGATGGCGCCAACAGGGCGCTCGTCAGTGCGGGTGTTTGAATCCAAGGATATGAATGCCGGGACAAGTGGCAGCGCCTTTAAAGCGCCTTGGAATAACGCTGTCGGAACTCAAACGATGTATTGTAGTGATTGCCATGGTAGTGCAACGGCAGTGGGTACCGTTGAGCCCAATGGTGGCGAGGATGGCAGCCCATGGGGGCCACATGGTTCAACCAATGGTTTTATTTTGAAGGGGCGCTTTAGCACTGCAGCTGATGGAACGGGAACGGGTACAGGTTATGCTGATGATATCTGTTTTAAATGTCATGACTATAATGCTTATGCGCTAACTGGTGTGGGGGGGACGACACAGACGTATATGAGTGGCTTCTCCGGACAGGGCACTTATAACAAAATGTATAACATGCATTTAGAGCATGCTAACCGGCTCAATAAAATGCGCTGCACATGGTGTCATGCCGCGGTTCCCCATGGATTTAAGAATAAAGCCTTGCTGGTTAATTTAAATGATTTGGGTCCAGAAGCAACCTGTCGCCAGGATGATGTTGATGATCAGGTTGGCTGTACTTTGGGTGAGCCCATGGCTCCTGGTACGCAGGTTCGTTTGGGAGGGCTACCATCGCCTGGTGGTTCCACCGATCCATATTACTGGAATAAGTTTGGTCATGGTTACAATAACCCACCTTATTATATGAACGCGGCCAATAAAATAATCAATTTTAAGGATAGTGGTGCCTGGACCGCTCAGGATTGCGGTTCTGTTGGCTCTCCAGGAACTGGTACCATTGGGATGTGTGCAGATACTCAATGGGCTGTGGGTACAGAAGGGTGTAATGCCTTACCATAAGGGACTAGAAATTTCCTTCATGCAAATAGGTAATAGAAGCCTGTCTTAAAACCTTTCCATATATGCTGGTATAGGTCATTTTTTCTGTTTAAAACAGCGAGTTGCTGAGTGCCCCAATTCTTTTCATTGAACACAAGTCTATAACTTGGTGACGAAGTATCATACAATGAGGGATCGAATTGATTACTGAGTTGAGTATCACGGGAGGGAGCAGTGACTTGTCGGGGGGGAAACAAGGGTAAAAGCAAACAGAGGCCATGCCAGGGTTTGTGGTTAGAACTAATGGCTATATTAGCGATGGGTTCTCTTCTGTTTGTAAGTACGGCTGATGCGGCCCGGGTATCCGATGTAGCGAATACTCGACA
>JBNKQQ010000069.1:0-83636 GCA_050295955.1 Thiohalomonadales bacterium | reverse complement strand
GGTTTTAGCAGTTGATGGAATGCAGTGTTATGATGTGACAAAGCCTGAGTCCTCGGTAGTTATGGTGTTTGGTGGAACACTCATTATAACGACTGAACTCAGGCTTTTTCACTTGTCCCTAACTGTGGGACAGCAGTGGCTATAAGCGCCCCTTTTTATTTGTTATGTTTATTGCATAATGAAACATCAGACGAATGCTATGAAAACACGCCTGTTACTTCTTTTTTGCTATTTGATATTCGGCTATGTCGCTCCACTGTTTGCTTCTCAGAGTGCGGTGGTGCTGACTTACCACCGGATTGGTGAAGATGATGTACCTTCTACCAATGTCCGTATTGAGCAGTTTGAGCAGCAGTTGGACTATCTACAGCAGAATGATTTTACTGTTTGGCCACTGCTAAAAATTCTCCAAGTCCTGGAGCAGGGGGAGACACTTCCACCCCGTACAGTCGCTATTACCCTGGATGATGCTTACTACTCCATCTACGCCGAGGCTTTTCCCCGCCTGCAGAAGCGAGGCTATCCCTTTACGGTGTTTGTTTCTACTGAGGCGGTCGATAAGGGTTATCGACGCTATATGAATTGGGATCATCTCCGTGAAATGAAACGGGCAGGTGTGACCATTGCCAATCACGGAACCTCACACCCCTATATGGTGCGCCGCCTGCAGGGAGAGAATGATAGTGCTTACCACCAGCGGTTGAAGGGTGAGATTCAGCAGGCACAGCAACGATTGGTGGAGGAGTTGGGTGATGCGCCAATGCTGTTTGCTTATCCCTATGGTGAGTTTTCAGAAGAGGTAAAAGGGGTTGTCGGTGAGTTGGGATATATCGCTGTGGCGCAATATTCCGGTGCAATTGATGCCCATAGTGATCGCTTGGCTTTGCCCCGTTTCCCTATTAATGAACACTATAGCAACATTAGTGATGTGGCTCTGAAGCTGAAGAGCCGTCCACTACGGGTGGTTGAGCAATCACCTGTCGACCCGCTTTGGCCTGGTATCGAGGCGCCCCGCCTGGAGATGCGCTTAGGTGAGAAGGTGGAGGGGATTGGCGAGCTGGCGTGCTATGCCTCTGGGCAAGGTAGGATGGAGATTGAGTGGCTAGATAGGAAGCAGCGCCGCTTTGTGATACAGGCGACTAAACCCCTGTCGGAGGGGCGTCATCGCTATACCTGTACCGCACCTGATAAGACGCGTCGCTACCAGTGGTTTAGCCAGCTGTGGATTGTAAATCCACCTGAGTCAGCTCAATCTGATCATACTGAGTGAGCTTGTTGATGCGGATGATTGCTTGGATCTCTTCCACGTAATCATTGCCACGGGCGGAGTAACGGACTAGGCCGTGGGCCATGATGTTAGGGTCGAGAGGGTGCCCCGCTGAGCGCATATTCTCCCTCATGATACGCAGTTCACGGTAGGCGGCATGGGTATTGAGATTGCGCATATAGGAGCGCACCGACTCCTGCAGACTATCGAAGGATGCAACCAGATGGTTGGCACCGTCTATCCGGGAGTCAGGGACTAAGCCAGTGTCTGCTTTGTAAGACCACTGGCCGAACAGGCTATTGCCTTGCTGAGCAAAACGTGAGGTGCCCCAGCCAGATTCGATGGCCCCCTGGGCGAGCACTAGTGAAGGCGGCAGGGTATCCAGGCGGCTGAGCAGCTTGCGTTGGATTTCAGGGTCTTCAAACTGACCTTCCAGGCGGTAGTAGCTGATTAGCTGATCAACCCATTGACGCTGCTCTTCATTTAGCGCGTTTTGCTGTTTGAGTAGAGATTGCAGCTGCTGACGATCCTGTTCCAGATAGTGATTCTCCAACAGTACGATGGGGAGTAAGGCTCTTAAAAACAGAGACTTACGCTCTCTGCTACTATCGATTTCCGTCATATCCTTAGGCAGGGCACGCACCAGTAGAGCAGGGATGTGCTGTTGCTGGAGTGGCCACTCCAGTCCATGGCTACGCATATAGCCATCCAGCACAGAGGCTTGATGGGGGGCACCAATATTGACTACCAGTGGGCCTTCAGCTGTCGTGGTTGAAGGGATTACGTTGTTGCCGGCAGCCATGCTGCTAAACACCATAATTCCCGAAGCGAGATATGAGATAAATCCTAACATAACTCCCGAATTTTCCTTCATTTTGACTCCTAAATCAGGATCCCGAACCAGATTGGCAGTGAGATCATTGACAGCCCAGTACTGAGGGTAACCACAGAAGCATAAAGTCCGGTATCCAGTTTAAAACGGTCACAAAATACCAGTCCCAACACCATGGTGGGCATCGCGGCTTCCAGTACCACGGCGGCTAAAAGTTGTGGTGACATCGCTAGTGCCTGCCCCAGGAAAAGTGCCAGCAGGGGCATCAACAATAGCTGTATTATCAGGACCGGTAACATGACCGGAACACTTTTGAGCTTAAAGCTCTCCCAGCGCAATCCCATGCCCAATGCAATCAACATCAGCGGTACTACGGCACCGGCCATCATTGCCAGCCAGCCTTGGAATAGGCTTGGCATAGGGACCTCGTTAATATTGAGGATGACTGCCAGCAGGGCTGCCCAGAGTGCTGGGATGGTGAGCAGCTCCTTAAGCGGATTAAGCTGCTTACCCCCTTCACCATACTTGGCGGCAGTCATGATCCCCACGGTAAGCAGTAGTGGCGTACAGGCAAACAGATCATACTGAATGGCTACCGCCCGCGCCCACTCACCCAAGGTGCTCTCCAATACCGGTAGCCCCAGATAGGTGGCATTGGGAAAGGCGCAGGCCAACAGCATTGCTCCGGCAACCGCGCCCGGTACCTTGAACCAGCGGTAGATAATCATTCCCAATAGCAGAGCACTGATCACCCCACTTGCGGCAACCAGGGCAATCTTAAGAAGGTCCATACCCAGAGGTGCGCGCCATAAGGCTAACAGCACCAGTGCCGGTAGCAGAATCACGTAGACCAGGCTGGTGAGCCGGGTACGAATGTCATCGGCCGCCAATCCCATGGGTTGGAAAATGCGCCACAACACACCACAAACAATCAATCCGGCCATTTGGGCCAGTACTTCATACATGGGACTACCCTGGCTGTTTTTATTGCCTGATTAAAAAATAGACAACATTTTGTTGGGCGCCATTATAGGGAGTGTGTGTGATGGATACAAGATCTTGGGAGTGATTCCCTTACTTATCCCGATGATAAGAAAAACTCTTCAGTAAAGAAGCACTTCGCCGCTATCTGATAGTGGAACAAAGGCATCATTAACAAGTGGAAATAGTGACTTGGTAAGGCAATGGGACTGAAGGCGACATTAAGTAAAAAACTGGCGGAGTGGCTCAATTATGAGTATCAGGCTCATGATATGCCGCTGTGCGATTTTGATCGTCTTGCCTTTGAGATTCGCCCCTGTGATGTGTTGCTGGTGGAGGGGCGCAGTCGGGTCAGTCAGGTGATCAAAACCATTACGCAAAGTGTTTGGACTCATTCGGCACTCTATGTGGGGCGCCTGCACGATATCGAGGATCTTGCGGTGCGGGAGATGGTGAAGTCCCACTTTGATGGTGATCCCAATACTCAACTGCTGATTGAGCCGATTCTGGGCAAAGGCACCATTGTTACCCCCTTAAGTCACTACCGGGGTGAGCATCTCCGTATCTGTCGCCCCAAGGGGCTGTCACGGCCAGATATTCAAGAGGTGATCAAGCACGCAGTGTTACATCTGGGGATCGAGTACGATTTTCGCCAGATGTTGGATTTGGCGCGCTTTCTCTTTCCCTATGGAATTTTGCCCCGACGCTGGCGCTCTACCTTGTTTGAGCATAATGCCGGGCTACCGACTAAGACCGTCTGCTCCACTATGATTGCGGCGGTATTTAACCATGTGCACTACCCGATTTTGCCGTTGATCCATAAAGAGGAGGATGGCCAGTATCGGCTCTATAAGCGCAATACCCGACTCTATAAGCCTAGTGATTTTGATTATTCCCCCTATTTTGAGATTGTGAAGTACCCCTTCCTGGGACTGGATGACCTGTCAGTTTATCGCCAGCTACCGTGGGATGAGGAAGGGCTGGTTTGCAATGCCAAAGGGGATTGTTTTATTCCACAACCTCCTGAGCAACCGAAGAACTGACTCAGGATTGAGTGACTATAATGAGGGGCAGAAAGCCCCACAATAAGAGGCTAACGCCATGAATACATTACTCGCATTTGCGCTGTTTATCGCAGCAGTTTGGGCGGTTTGTTACCACCGTCTGGCACTGTTTCCGGCCAGTATTACCGCTTTGATTGTACTGTTCCTGCTGAGTTGGGCGGGAGCCAGCCCTTGGCTGATGGTGCCACTCTGGTTGGTAACATTATTGGTTGTGGTACCCCTGAATGTTACCTCGCTCCGCCAATCTATCATCAGCACCAAGGCGATGGCTCTTTTCAAGCAAGTACTGCCTGCCCTCAGCCAGACTGAGCAGGAGGCGCTGGATGCCGGTACCGTCTGGTGGGATGGTGAGCTGTTCAGTGGTAAACCGGATTGGGAAAAGTTATTGCAGATTAACACTTCCAAGCTCAGCAAGGAGGAGCGTGAGTATCTGGATGGCCCGGTTAACCAGCTTTGTGCCATGCTGGATGATTGGAAAATCACCCACGAGAGCAAGGACCTTCCACCCGAGGTGTGGCAGTTTATCAAGGAGAATGGCTTCTTCTCCATGATTATCCCCAAATCTTACGGTGGCCTGGAGTTCTCTGCCCTGGCTCACTCGGCAGTGGTCAGTAAGATTGCCAGTCGCTCTATTACGGCTGCGGTAACGGTGATGGTGCCCAATTCACTGGGGCCTGGTGAGCTGTTGCTGCACTACGGTACTGAAGAACAACGTAACCACTATCTTCCCCGTCTAGCCAAGGGAGAGGAGATTCCCTGTTTCGCCTTGACCGGGCCGGAGAATGGCAGTGATGCGGCAGGCATGCCTGACAAAGGTGTGGTTTGTAAGGGTGAGCATAATGGGGAAGAGGTGCTGGGTATCCGAGTGAGCTGGAATAAGCGCTACATTACTCTGGGACCTGTCGCCACTATTCTTGGTCTTGCCTTCAAGCTCTATGATCCGGATCACTTGCTGGGTGAGAAAGCGTCATTGGGGATTACCTGTGCATTGATTCCTACTGATCATCCCGGGGTGATCATTGGTCGTCGCCACTATCCACTGAACATGGTGTTTATGAATGGCCCTAATCAGGGGGAGGATGTCTTCATCCCGCTGGACTGGGTCATTGGTGGACCTAAGATGGTGGGCCAAGGGTGGCGGATGCTGATGGAGTGTCTCTCTGCCGGTCGTTCCATTTCCTTGCCTGCGCTCTCCACTGGCGCTGGCAAGCTCTCCAGTCGAGCCACGGGTGCCTATGCTCGTATTCGCCAGCAGTTTAAAACGCCTATCGGCATGTTTGATGGTGTGGAGGAGGTGCTGACCCGCATCGCCGGACATACCTATCTGATGGAGGCTGCCCGCACGCTGACGGCGACGGCTGTCGATCTGGGAGAGAAGCCGGCGGTGATCTCTGCTATTGCCAAATACAACATGACTGAGCGGATGCGTAAGGTGTTGAACGATGCCATGGATGTGCAGGGTGGTACTGGCATTTGTATGGGGCCTAATAATTTGATGGCGCGGCCTTACCAATCTATTCCCATTGCTATTACGGTAGAGGGAGCCAACATCCTCACCCGAACTATGATCACCTTTGGCCAAGGGGCAATTCGCTGTCATCCCTACGTCATTAAGGAGATCCACTCTTGTCATAGCGATGACTTGGAGAACTTTGATAAGGCACTGTTTGGCCATATCGGCTTTACCATCAGTAATGCCTCTCGGGCACTGTTCCTGGCCTTAACCCGCAGCAAGCTGGCAGGCAGTCCCAGCCAGGGTTCTGACAAGCGTTACTATCAGCAGCTAACCCGGATGAGCGCCGCCTTTGCCTTTGTGGCAGATATCTCCATGTTGGTGCTGGGGGGCACACTGAAGCGTCGTGAACGACTCTCTGGCCGTTTGGCTGATGTATTAAGCCAGCTCTACTTGGCCTCGGCGGTATTGAAGCGCTACCACGATGATGGTCGCCATGCTGGCGATCAGGCACTGATGCAGTGGGCTTGTGAGGATTGTCTCTATCAGATTCAAGAGAGCTTGAATGAGTTCTTGCGCAACTTCCCTCACCGGCCAGCAGCCTATTTAATGCGGGCGATAGTGTTCCCATTGGGGCTACGTTATCGGGTGCCCAAGGACTCTCTGGAGCATCGGGTTGCACAGATAATTTTGGCGCCTTCTGATGCGAGAGATCGCCTGACAGAGGGTGTTTATCTGCCCAGTAATGAGAATGATCAGTTGGCACGATTGGATGATGCTTTGATCAAAGTGATTGCTGCAGAGCCAGTGGAGCGCAAGCTGCGGGATCTGCTGAAAAAGGGTGAGATTGATGCCAGTAGTAAAGGAGAACAAGCGACTCAGGCTCTGGAAAAACGGTTGATTGAGCAGGAGGAGGCAGAGAAAGTGTGGGCTGCTGCCGATGCACGTTGGAAGGTGATTCAAGTGAATGATTTCAGCGATGAGGAGTTGAGTCACCACTGATAGGAGATGGATACCGAATCAAGTCCGGTATGATGGCATACAAAGAGAATTGGCATTGTGAGATATGTCATTCCGACGAATGCCGGAATCTAGGCTGTGTGTGGATGAATGACAGATACTGGATAAGATTCGGTATAACGAAAAAAGCGTGTGGTGCCTACTTGTAGGCATCTACAAAAAAATAAAGACGACACCATGAGGAGCATAGGTTATGTCGGATAACTCCCATCTGGCGCGCCCCGTTTATATCGTGGACGGAACCCGCACGCCGTTTCTTAAGGCGCGAGGTAAGACTGGACCGTTCCGTGCCGCTGACTTGGCGGTACAGGCGGGGCGGGCATTGCTTTCCCGTATGCCATTCTCTCCGGAAGAGATTGATGAGGTGGTGATGGGCTGCGTAATGCCGGGACCCAATGAGGCCAATATTGCCCGGGTAGTGGCGTTACGTCTGGAGTGTGGTTTGACTACACCTGCCTGGACGGTACAGCGCAACTGCGCCTCAGGCCTGCAAGCACTGGACTGCGCGGCAGCCAATATTGCCAATGGCCGCTCTGAGCTGGTTTTAGCGGGTGGTGTGGAGGCAATGAGTTATGCTCCGCTATTGTTTAACGACACCATGGTGAATTGGTTGGCGGATCTGAATGGCGCCAAGAAGCCACTGGATAAGTTGAAGCTGATTGCCAAATTGCGCCCTAGTCACTTCAAACCCATCATCGGGCTGATTTGTGGCCTGACTGACCCTATTAAAGGGCTAGGTATGGGGCAGACCGCGGAGATTATCGCTCATCGTTTCGGTATCACCCGGGAACAGATGGATGAGTATGCGCTACACAGTCATCACCGTCTGGCCAAGGCACAGCAGGAGAACTGGCTGGATGAGATTGTGCCCATCTATGACAGTAAGGGTAAGGTCTATCAGCACGACGATGGTCTACGCGCCGATATCGATATGGCCAAGTTGGCCAAGCTCAGACCGGTGTTTGACCGCCATTTTGGTAAGGTAACCGCCGGTAACAGTTCCCAAATCACTGATGGTGCCGCGATGCTGGTGATGGCCAGTGGTGATGCTGTCGAGAAGTACAATCTGCCTGTGTTGGGCAGAGTGGTGGATAGCCACTGGGCAGCACTGGATCCGGCTGAGATGGGGTTGGGTCCGGCTCATGCCATGGCTCCCCTGCTTACTGAAAACGGGCTGGCAGTGGGGGATGTGGATTACTGGGAGGTCAATGAAGCCTTCGCCACCCAGGTACTGGCCTGTCGGGCGGCCTGGGAGAATGAGGCCTACTGCAAAGAATTCCTTGGGTTGGATAGTGCTCTGGGCAGCATTGACCTCTCACGTCTGAATGTGGATGGCGGTGGTGTCAGTCTGGGCCATCCGGTGGGGGCCAGTGGTGCGCGGGTTGTGCTGCATCTATTGAATGTTTTAAAACGTGAAAATGCCAAGCGTGGAATTGCCAGCCTCTGCATCGGAGGTGGACAGGGTGGTGCCATGCTGGTGGAAAGGGAGGGGTAGAGAGTCATGAGTGAAGCAAAGAGCTATCAACACTGGCGTAAAGAGCAGGATAGCGACGACATTATCTGGCTCACCCTCGATTATGCCGATGGTAAAACAAACATCCTCTGCAAGGCGGTGCTGGAAGAGCTAGAGAGCCTGCTGGAAGAGGTGGAATATGATAAGCCGTCGGGTGTGGTTATTACTTCTGGCAAATCCAGTGGTTTTATCGCTGGTGCGGATATCAAGGAGTTTACCACCCTTAAGGATCAGGATGACGGCTTCGCTTTGGTGCGCCGGGGACAAAGCATTTTGGATCGTATTGAAGCATTGCACTGCCCTACGGTTGCATTGATTCAGGGATTTTGTCTGGGTGGTGGAATGGAGTTGGCTTTGGCCTGTCGCTATCGCATTGCCATTGATGATCCCAAAACCAAGCTGGGACTGCCTGAGGTGAAGTTGGGTATCCATCCTGGCTTTGGTGGGACTGTTCGCCTGCCGCCACTGATTGGGGCTCCGGCAGCCATGGATATGATGCTGACTGGCCGGGCGCTGAGTGCCAAGGCCGCGGCTAAGTTAGGGGTGGCGGATTACGCCGTGCCAGAGCGCCATAAATTTTCTGCCGCGGTGCAGGTGATCAAGGAGAAGCCTCCCCGTCGCAAGGCCAAAGGCTGGAAAGGGTGGACTAACCATGGCCTGGTGCGTCCGTTATTGGCCAATATGATGCGCAAAAAGCTGGTGAAGAAGGCCCGCCAGGATCACTATCCCGCGCCTTATGCCATTATCGATCTCTGGGAGAAGTACGCTTCTGCCCCCAGGGTAATGATGAAAGAGGAGGCTATCTCAGTGGCTCGCCTGGTGCTGGGGGATACCGCCAAAAACCTGATCCGTGTCTTCTTCCTACAGGAACGGATGAAAGGATTGGGGAGCAATAGTGATTTCAAAGCTAAACGAGTACATGTGATTGGCGGTGGTGTGATGGGCGGCGATATCGCTGCTTGGTGCGCCATGCAGGGGCTTAAGGTCACACTGCAGGATCGTAGCCACGAGGTGATTGGCAAGGCCCTGGGGCGTGCCCATAAGCTCTATCAGAAAAAGTTGAAAAGCCCGATTCCAATCCGTGATGCGATGGATCGCCTGATCCCTGATATCGAGGGTAAAGGGATTGCAGAAGCGGATGTGATTATCGAGGCGATCTTTGAGAACGTGGAAGCCAAGCAACAGCTATTCAAAGAGGTGGAGGCCAAGGCTAAGCCCGGTGCTTTGCTAGCTACCAACACCTCTAGCATACCTCTGGAGACCATCGCTGAGGTGATGAGTGATCCTTCGCGGCTGATCGGCCTGCACTTCTTTAATCCGGTGGCGCAGATGCAGTTGGTGGAAATTGTGCAAGGTGAGCAATCTCAGGAGACATTGATCGATGCCGGTTGTGCCTTCACCAAGCAGATCTCCCGTCTTCCCCTGCCTGTGAAAAGTTCACCTGGCTTCCTGGTAAACCGCATCCTGATGCCCTACCTGATCGAGGCGGTTGTCCTGGAGTCGGAAGGGGTACCTGCCGCACTCATCGACCAGGCAGCGACCAAATTTGGAATGCCCATGGGACCAATCGAGCTGGCGGATACCGTGGGCTTGGATATCTGCATGCATGTGGCAGAGAATCTGAGTGCCGCATTTGGTGGTGAAGTACCGGCGCGCCTCAAACGTATGGTTGAGGCAGGCAAGCTGGGGCGCAAGAGTGGTGAAGGCTTCTATAAATATCAGAAAGGCAAGCCGGTCAAACCCACCGATACCGGTGCGCCACCACCTGCGGATTTGACTGACCGGATGATCTTGCGTTTTGTGAATGAGTCCATGGCCTGCCTTCGAGAAGGGGTGGTGGCAGACGAGGACCTGCTGGATGCTGGCATCATCTTTGGCACTGGCTTTGCGCCGTTCCGAGGTGGCCCTATGAACTATGTAAAAAACAGCGGACGGGATGACGTTAAGCATCGCCTGGAAAACCTATCGCAGGGCCATGGCAATCGCTTTACCCCGGACCCCAGTTGGTAATATAGAGGAAAGGAGTCGGTAATGAGCCAAGACCACACCATTCAGCAAGGGGAAGTGCATACCCTGGATGGGCTATTTCGTGAGCGGGTGAAGCGCAGTGCTGATTTGCCTGCTTACCGAGAGTACGATGCCGAAACGGATACCTGGCAGCAGAGTAGTTGGGGAGAGATGGGAGAAGAGGTGGCTCGCTGGCAGGCGGCATTATATAAAGAGCCGTTACAGCGCGGCGATAAAATTGCCGTGATGCTGGCCAATAGCCGTGCCTGGGTCTGTTGTGAACAGGCCGCCATGGGCATGGGATTGGTGCTAGTCCCTCTCTATACCAATGATCGGGCGGAGAATGTGGCTTTTATCCTGCAAGATGCCGGCATCAAGCTGCTAGTGATTGGTGGTGACGAACATTGGCAACAACTCACACCTATTCATGCGCAACTGGATGGATTGGCGCGGATCGTATCGGTCTTCCCTTGTCATGGTAATCGTCTTCCACCAAGGATGATGAGCCTGCAACAGTGGTTGCCGGAGCGAGGTGAAGGACTGGTTGCTAATGGTGCAGCCGCCGATGAGATGTGCTGTATTGTTTACACTTCTGGTACCACTGGTCGCCCAAAAGGGGTGATGCTGAGTCATAAAAACATCCTGCTTAATGCCTATGGCGGTGTTGTCACGGCGGATTTGGATCACCACGATCTCTTCCTCTCTTTTCTGCCACTCTCCCACATGTTGGAGCGCACCGCAGGTTATTATATTCCGATGATTGTCGGTGCTGAGGTGGCTTATGCTCGTTCAGTATCGCAATTGGCAGAGGATCTGCTGATTGTTCGGCCCACGGCATTGATCTCAGTTCCCCGTATCTATGAGCGGGTCTATGGCAAGATCTCCACCCAGTTGGCGGAGAAGTCACCCATTGCCCGTAAGCTGTTTGCCGCTGCTATCAGTGTGGGGTGGCACCGTTTTCTCAATGCGCAAGGCCGGGGGGGCTGGTGGCCATCGTTCCTCCTTTGGCCTCTGCTCAATAAGCTGGTGGCAGGGAAGATTATGGACAAGCTGGGAGGACGGTTGAAGCTGGCTATTTGTGGCGGCGCACCGCTCTCGCCGGATGTGGCACAGACTTTCATCGGTTTGGGACTGAACCTGCGCCAGGGGTATGGCCTTACCGAGACCAGTCCGGTGATCAGTGTCTGTCGAGACAATAATAATATTCCTTCTAGTGTGGGCGAAGCCCTACAGGGAGTGGAGGTGATGATTGGAGATAATGATGAGCTATTGACCCGCAGTGAAAGCGTTATGCTGGGGTACTGGAACAACCCTCAGGCCACCCATGAAATGATTGATAGTGATGGCTGGTTGCATAC
This sequence comes from Thiohalomonadales bacterium, assembly GCA_050295955.1. GTDB lineage: Bacteria > Pseudomonadota > Gammaproteobacteria > RBG-16-57-12 > RBG-16-57-12 > JAFLJP01. Next base: position 72,141 of record JBNKQQ010000069.1, on the reverse strand, counting down.
TGGAGACAAAGCGCGCATCGACAATGGAGTGATTACTATTACCGGACGTATCAAGGAGATCATAGTCCTTTCCAATGGAGAGAAGGTGCCGCCAGCAGATATGGAGATGGCCATTGCCATGGACCCACTGTTTGAACAGTGTATGGTGCTGGGAGAGGGCAAGCCTTATCTCAGTTTATTGGCTGTACTGAATCCTGAGCAGTTTGAAAAGCTGGAGATGGCGATTAATGATCCCCATCTTGAGGAGCGGATTCTGGCACGGGTAGCAGAGCAGATCAGAGAATTTCCTGGTTATGCTCAGATTCGCCGTGTCTACTGTAGTCTCGATCCCTGGACTATAGAGCAGGGGCTGATTACACCCACTCTTAAGTTGAAACGAAAACGTGTATTGGAGCATTATCAAACACAGGTGGCTGAATTATATCAGGGTCACTAAATTTCAAATATGGCGGTGACAACAGATCGTTTGTCACCGTGCGTTCATAGCAAAGTAAATATCACATACGCTGTTTACCTATCGCCTTAATAAACAATTCACATACTCACCTTTTATTTTAATTGATAGTAAATATTTCAATTTATCTTAGTGACATTTACATCAACTTCTTATGAATTCGCTCATAGGCTTGACTCTTCCCCTAGGGGAAGAGTGTATAAAAATATTAGTCAGATAACTCATATTGTCTTTATTGTTATATTTTGAAATGTATTTATTGGGTTCTGATATTAACCAATTTAAATTATCAGAATGAATGAATCGTTATATGAGGCTGACTATTTGTAAATTTTATAAGCAGCGTTGTTACAAAGTCTTACCTATTTAAATAACGGGGTAGAGTTGATTTAGCTTGATATGCCTTATTTTTAGGTATTAGCACACTTATTTTGAAAAATATCTAAGGAAATAAAATGAGTAAATATAAACGATATATAACAGGATTAATGGTTGCAATTTTTCTATCCATTCCACTTACATCAGCAGCTTCTGTTTCAAAAGATGGATTAACCAGCTCGGAGGTTTTTGGTTTATGGAAGACGTTACGAAAATTTAAAGCAGAAGGTGCTAAAGAGCATGCGATTACACCAGATGGTGGAATAGTAAAAACAAAATTTAGGGTGACTGCCTGCCCTAGTATTAATGATCCATATAATGAAGCATGGAATTGTTATGCAGAAATTACTGGCACTTTTCAGCTACAAAACAAATTCCATCAAGGTGTCGATACGGCTTCTGCTGCTGTAAATATTGTTCAGGACGCTTCTGGCGACAGGTGGCAATTCACTGAGCAGGTACAATATGACTGGGATCCAATAAATAAGCGACTCAATATCTTTGTTACCTATCCAACTATTTATGGCACTCAAGATGAGGTAAGTGGTAAAGGTACCTATAATGTTCTGGCTAAGACCGTTGAGAAAATTACTACAGAGTCCAGTAAATATGGATTTGACTATAACTTCGGCTCTAATTTGTCATTAGGTCTTGCAAAGACCAGTACAGATAAAACCTCTAAATTGCAGATGCTTATCGGTGGTAATGGTTATGTTGCAACGGCAGGTATATTGGAATTTCAAAGGCTAGGTGGCGAAACTGTTTTTGCAACTGGAATGACATGGTTAACAAAAGCCCTTGTTGAATCTCAGCAGCGCGTTACCAAATATACCAGTGAATGTAGCGGTGGTAACAAATATACGACGGATATTGACTTTGGTGAACTTGTTGGTGTGGAAAGCTTTAGTGCGGGAAGTGAAACTAAGTCTCACTGTAGCCTGACAAGTGAACAATTAACTGCAAATATACGCTGGAAAGCAGACCCTTCTACCTATGAAAATAAAGATACTATGGGGGCAGTGGGACAAATGGCATACAACCGAATTGTTATACAAGATCTGGGTAGCAGCTATATCTCTCATTATGAAACAGGTTTAACATCAGTTGTTAACTGGAGCTTAAGTGTCTCTACATCTTCTAATGAGGCAACAGGAGGAGGCTTTACCATTGGTTCAAGACATGCTGTATGGAATCAAGTTAAGGGTCCTAATTACAGCGTTTCATATAGTGGTAAATGATCGCAGTATAAAGTAGAGCACAATGAAAAAACTAACATTAATTTCTTTCATGTTGGTTGGTGTTGTTATTTCTGCATGGCTAATTCTGGGTCAATACGAGAGTACTCCTCGTGTTGCCCAGAATGGGCTTGATGTAGAAGTCACCACCGTAACCACAAGTTTAAAAAACGATGCTCCTGATTACAATAAGCCAGTTGTGTCCCATTTAACTCAGATAGATACTTCCCAAGAGAGTGATCAGGTTGCTTTTTTATTGACTGGCAGCATTACAAATATGTCTGGTATGCCAATAGAGGCTGATATTACCATCCGTGGTGAAGACTCAACTCTTCAGAGTCGAGAGGCAAATGGGGAGGGATTCTTTTCTATAGCGCTTACTACGCCTGGTGTATGGAGCATATTGGTAGAAGCCCCTGGGCATACTTCGTGGAATGAGAGGCTAGAAATTGATAATGGTGGAAAAAATCTCGAAATAGTTCTGGAAAAAACAGCAACACTGGTAGGTTGGATTGAGGAGCCAGGTAACGCTACAGGTACTTTTCAAGTTATTCTTGAGTCTGTCTCTGAGCCAGGAAAGCTAAAAACAGCCTATACAAATTCACAGTATTTTTTTGAAATGTCAGATATTTATCCTGGTGAATATGATGTTTATCTTTCATGGAATGGTTATCGTACTCAAGCACAGCATCGTGTTTTTCTTAATAGTGAAGAGCGGCGTGAGGTGTGGCTTAAGCTGCCGCATACGGGAAAATTACAGATAACCGGTATCTATAATGATTTGAAAAAACTTCCCAGACAAGCAAATTTACTGCTTCACCCTAAGGGTGGTGGACAGGATATCAATCTCGATTTTACGTTAACGGCCAATGAGCCACTATTACTTGAAACAGTGCCTGTCGGTGATTATGTGGCATTGATTGAGGTGGCTGGTTTGGCGAAGGCACCCTATCAGGATGTACATATACAGCCTAATCAATTAAAAGAGGTTAATTTTAATTGGGATAGTGGAGCAATTAATGGAGAAGTCTTCATAGGTGGCACACTGGAATCTGATGTTGAGGTAAAGCTCTGGGAACTATTGAAAAGTGACAGTGGCAGGATGATACGTGATATTTCACCCATACAAACTACATCGACAGATGAGAACGGTCTTTTTAATTTTTCAGGTCTCTCATCTGGACATTATTTACTGGAAGCAAAAACAGATAAAGCTTCTGGCTCTAAGGAAGTTTCTCTTAATGATAATCAAAGCTTCTATACATCCCTTACTCTTAATAGGGGGCAGTACCTTCAGGTAGTCGCACGTCATAATGGAAGTGATATTTCTAATGCATTAATCAGCGTTGTTCGCCTTCCATATGCAGAGCTGACAAAGGGAGGAATGAGCCAAGAGGGTAGTGCGACGATCATAGGACCTTTATCGCCGGGCGAATATTATGTTCGTGCAACTTACCTTCTTACTGAAGATGGTCCCTTGGTTGAAGCGAGGGAAAACTTTCTGGTTAATGGCGATACACCACCATCTCCTATCACGCTAAATCTTAATTAAAGACAATGAATTCAGCCTAAATACTGTCCTGATTATAGGGTGGTATTTAGGCTTTGCTATTCTAGTGAATCCAAATCAACTTTTAGGGATAGATAAAGCTGAGTTTCACCTTGTTTATCCAGGCCTTTTGCAATGCCAATACCCAATAGAGAAGGCAATTGATACCCTAGTACCAGTTCACTGTGAAGTTCAGCACCAATACTCTTAAAGGTTCTGTTTGATGAATTATCAGAGGTGAGATTGGCTACATCATAAAACAGACTACCATATAGCTGTCCCATACCAATAGGTGGAGACATTAAGCTACGTTCAATTCTTGCTAATGGGAGGTGCCATTCCATACTACCTATAGCAATTTGATAACTGTTTAGATTAGCGGGATATCCCCGCAACGCAATATCCTGATTATTAAATAATGAATAGTGATAGTTCTCTGCAGGGAGTTTAAGAGGATTAACATCCTCTCTGCCAATCGTGAGTATCGGGGTACTCTTCTGACGATCAGCATAGAGGAATCGTAGTGCCAAACTTTGCTGTTGTCCTAGTCTGAGATAATGACGCCAATCGATACGTCCAGCATTTCCTTCTGCATCGCCCTGATATTGCTCAAGCACAATATTGAGTGTGCTGCCATCCATTGGACTGATAGAGCGCAAGTAGCGTTTGCTACTGTTATAACTCAACGCAAGGCCAAGGTATGACCATGTCTGAGAGGGTTGGGCAGTCGTGGTCGAATTAATGGCTCTTTCATAATATTTTTCCTGACCGGCCCCCAGAATCCATGACCATTGCTTATTATATTTTAGAAATGCTCTCTCATAGAGTGCTGCCCACTCATTAGAAATATCCACTCTTTCCAATTTGTTAGTGTTTTTGTTGCTGGTAAAGCTGGCTTTGCGTTTGGCTTGTAGCGTCCAGATATACCGATTCTTTGAATACTGATAGTTAATCCATCCTAATGGAAGTTGTTGTTGGCTTTCATAGCCAAGGTAAAATTGATATTGATGGCGCCCTATAGGGTCTTGAGAGCCTGTGATAATCCCGGCTTCGCTGCGTAGATGATTAAGCCATAAATAGGGTGCCCACCAATTTGGAAGTAAATAGGGTAAGGGATGATACGCTTCGATCTCTGATATGGCTATTTGGTTGGGGGAGTTTGTCTCAGATTGATATGCGGGCACGGATGAGGAAACTACTCTTTTTCTTTCGAATGGCATGGAGACAACTTGATCACCATTTTCTCCCAGTCTGCTGTAGTAGAGATATTGTTCGCTCTGCATGGGATAGCGTGCAGCACTATTTTCCTGGGTTAGCTGATAAAGACGATGATCATCTAGATTGAGTTGGTAGATGTTGTAGATACCATCATAATCTGCAGAGAAAATCAGCTCTTTGCCAGAGGGCGTAAATTGAACTTGTGCTTCAACGCCCTCTCTGGAATCAACAATATGCCACTGCTGTTGTTTTATATCAAAAAGCGCAATATCCCAGCGATTTTGCGGTTGCCAAACTGCTGCGGCTAACTGATTCCCTTTTGGATCTATATCAATAGTTCCAATGATTTCATTATTACCTTGCCATAACTCTCTTCTTTCACCATTAAGAGTAATCTCTTCAATGCGATGAGTTTGTTCTTTCAAGCTAACAGCATAAAATCTTTTTCCATCAGGATGCCAAGCAACACTACGGTAGCGCCCCATTTGGGTAAGTTGCTGCTGACTTCCATCTTCATGAATATGGAAGATCTCGTTATAGATACCATTGTTGTGGTACTCACTTTGTATGAGTAGGATGCCTTGTTGAGGATGTACATCATAGTGATAACCATGCACTTCAGAGAGAGTGACTTTATTTCCATTACGACTCTGTTTAATCAATCGTGATGCACGGTAGCGTGACTGCTCAATATAATAGAGCTCTCCATTAACATACTTGGCAAAGCTGCTGATTTCTGCCTTAGGAGTGATAGGTGTCGCTGCTGATGTAGGGTAGGTATCTGATAATTGTGTTCTTACGTAGGTTTCAAATTCATGCCATAGGGGCTCCAAACTCTTCCCCAGAACCTGTTGGCTGTTGCTATTGATACGAAATGGAATCAAGTTATTAGTAAAGTTTTGGATCAGTTTCTCTGCTTTTTCTTCCCCATAGCGCTGATGAATGAAATCCCAAAAGTAATAGCCGTATAGATAAGGGGTTCTACCGATTGGCCATTCGGTCGTTGGCATATTGACCTGGCTTAGGGGTTTAAAGCCTCTTTTCAACTCCTCTTTCATTAATCCTTGGAAATAGGCACTGTTGCCTCGCCCCTCCTTACTTTCTTTATTGGTTTCGAGATAGGTGGCTAGTCCCTCTTTCAGCCATGGAGGTTGGAATATATTGGGATAGAGCAGTGGAAATCGGCCAAATGCATTGCGTAATGCTTCTGGGAGCCCCGCCGCTTGATCAAGATGCAGTAGATGAACGTATTCGTGACGAAAGAGTATCTTCAGCCAATTATCATACTGTTCAAGTGAGTAGGCATCATTTGGTGGAGTAGTGATCAGTATTATCGTGTTGTGAGGAAAGAGCTTAGTGTGCCCATTGCTGGTGTCGATTTGGTCACTGAGCACAATATTGCTTTTATCGGCAGCTGGCCAGCTAAGTGATGAGGATAATTCCTGATGAACCTGCTCGGCAATATTGGCAATATCGATGGCGGTAGATGCTAATCTTTCTGGAAAATGGATATGAAAATGCGTGCTTTCAAGACTTCTCCAGTGCTCATTGGTGCTGAGGTGTGTTGATGCTAACAGAGTTTGTAGAGGGAGCAGTACAATGATCAGTATCAGTATCCATATATGATGAGGTCTAATTTTTAGCTCTGCTTGCTTTTTATTCATATTCTTGATTCGTTTCCAATCCCGAGGGCTCTGTGGATCGCTGTTTTGCGGAATACCAACTTTCTGTCCATTTTTTATCACTCGACAGTACCAATTGACGGGAGTCGCATTTGAAACATAGGGATATATCCGGGCTATTTTTCCTACATCTATTAAGGGAGCTCACTATATCCACCACATTGGGCTTGTACTTGTCAAAAAATGGGAATATATTCCCACATTATGAGCAGCGATTATATTCTCAAAGTACTAAGACCCGCAATCAGTAAGATACTGAGGCCACTTGTCAGGATTTTACTTCGCCATGGCATTGCCTGTGACGAAGTGGCTGAACTATTGCGCCATGAATATGTGATGGTGGCAGAGAAGGAGTTTGTGATTGAGGGACGTAAGCAGACCACCTCTCGCATTTCGATCTTAACAGGCCTTAATCGGAAAGAGGTACAACGCTTACGGAGTCTACCTGAAAGTGAAGAGGACGGCTTTGCTGCGCAGAACCGTGCCTCTAAAGTGGTGAATGGTTGGCTTCGGGATGAGCTGTTCCATGATGAGCAGGGAGAGCCTATGCCATTACCGCTGACCGGTAAGGTTAGCTTCAGTACGTTGGTAAAGAAGTACAGCGGGGATATGCCGGTCCGCGCTGTATTGGATGAGCTCATCCGCAGTGGACCTGTCATGGAAGATGATGATGATATGATCAGTTTGGTGATCGGTGGTTATATACCAGAGTTGGACGAATCAAAGAAAATAGAAATACTTGGTGATGCTGCTGAAGATCTCCTTAAAACCCTTTCCCATAATCTGCAGAACAGTGGTGAAAAAGCCCATCTGCAGCTCACACTAGCATATAACAATTTGCCCTATGAAATTCTTGATGAATTTCGTTCTATGAGCAAACAAGATGCGCTTAAGTTGTTGCAAGAACTGAATACCTGGATCAGTAAACATGATCGGGATGTTAATCCCGACTCTGTAGGTACGGGGCGTTATCGAGCTGGCCTGGGAGTTTATTACTTTGAGGAAGAGTATAAAGGAAACAACGATGCATAGACTCTTAGGATTATTATTGATCTGTTTATTCACTATAAGCTTGGTGGCTTGTGATGATTCAGATGATGGCGGTATTACTGGAACAGGCATTACCGGTTCAGTGATGAAAGGTCCTTTTCTTCAAGGAACAACGGTTGAAGTGATTAAACTGAAACAGGATGGATCACCAACAGACACGATTTATCAGACCGAGACAAGTGATAATTTAGGAAGCTTTTACGTTGATGTCGATAGCCATGGTGCCTATAAAATCGAAGCAAATGGCTATCACTATAATGAACTGACAGGGGGAAGATCTACTGGTGAATTAACATTGCGTGCAGTGATCGATGTCACTGATGATAGTTATCAATCAGCTTATGTCAATGTGCTCACCCATACAATTTATCGGCGTGTTTTGACATTGATGTCACAGGGGAAAAGTGCTGCAGAGGCGATTGATGTCGCCCAGCAAGAGATCCTATTCGCATTGTCGGATCTGATGGGGGATGTGGACATTCAGGATTTTAGTCAGCTGAACCTTTATAACTCAGAAAATGCTAACAATGAAGAAGGAAATGCCTATCTTCTAACGCTTTCAGCTTCGATTTATCAATACGCTACTAATCTGGCAGCCATTAATGATGGGAGTAGTGTTGATGCAGAATTAGCCTATGTGCTGGGATTGATAGCCAATGACTTTGCTGATGACGGTACCATCGACGATAGTATTCTGATTGATAATTTGGCTTTATCACAAAGTCAAATTGACCCTGAAGTGATTGAAGAGAATCTTAATAAGATAAGAGAGGATAATGGTGCAGAGCCGCTACCTGTCCCTAATATCACAAGCTATCTCGATCATATTTATATCTCTACCCCTGCCGAAAACAGTGTATTGAATGAGCCTGCCGAGGTGACTGTCGCTGTGCCAAGTATTTTGCAGGGAGAGGTGTTGCTAGAGTTGGAGGTGGCAGGGGAAGTTATTGCAGAGGACAGTACTTATCCTTATACGCTCTCCTGGAACCCCTATTTTTGGTCAAGCAGTGAAGATGTACCGCAACGGTTAATTGTAAAAGCCTCTATTGGTGAGCATTTTATCTATACTCATCCGGTGGATGTTATGGTTTCTGCCAGTGCAATGAATCAACTGATTGTGATATCTCCTACTGATAGAGCAATTATTCGTGATCAGAATGGCGTGCAATTCAGTTGGAATAAAATTGTTGAAGCGACATCCTATACAGTAGAGGTCTATGATGCGAATGGAAAGACCGCTGAGGAAGTTACGTCAGAAAATACATTACTACTGAATGGACTGACTCAAGGCGATTATCAATGGCGCTTTAAGGGCAATAATGATGTCTTGGGAAAAAGTGGTACTTGGAGTCACTGGAATCATTTTTCGATTGATGGGCCACTCGCTCCGACAGAAGTTACTTATATCGCTGAAAAGCGTAATGGTAGTTACTCTGTAAATTTTGGCTGGAATGAAGCTGAATTTTCAAACGAATACATTGTTCAATTATCTCAAAAAATGGATTTTTCAACACTTCATAGTGAGGATCGTGTTACTTCACCTGTATTCAATGGAAACTTATCCACCGGGATTTATTACTGCAGGGTTAAAGCAATTAACAGTGATCTTATCGGCGGTTCTTGGAGCGAAGTGGTCACTGTTGAATTAGGTGAATTTATCCGTGACTTTAAGAGTGATGAGGGTGACCTAAGTAGTAAGCAAATGATTCCTTCAATCGATGGTGGATACATTGTTTTAGGTCAAACTGACTACAGTGGATCTGCTGATGCAGATTATACCAATGTTGATGATTGGATAGCGAAATTGGATAGTGAAGGGCATCAACAATGGGTTTTTACCATTGAAGATGGCGATTGGAATACAACTTATGATCTAACACAACTTACCGATGGAAGCATTGTTGTAGTGGGGGATGCCCTTGAAGGGGTAATGGAGTATCGAATTGCCGCTGCTTTGATGCTTGATAATGAGGGAAATGAAGTATGGAATGTACGTTATCAGGAACAGCAAGATGGTAGTGTAAAGTATCGCTATCGTAATGTTGTGGAGTTTAATGGTGAAATCCACTTCATCCGAGAGCAATGGGGGCCATGTTGTGAGAATTCACCTACTAATTTAGGGCCCGGTGGATCCTGTTGTGAGTACATCTCTGCGTATTTAGTCACTATTCAGCGGGATAGCGGTTCATCTATTAACGATTATCCGTTGATACTATCCACTGATTTTTATAGTACAACAGTGGGTGATTTATTAGTAACAACCTCTGGCGAGCTGCTTCTTGCAGGTTCTGCAATGCCAAGGCAGATAAACAGTCAGTCAAATCAACAGCAGTTGAGTGTTTCCTATTTGAGACGATTGGATGCAACACTTAATGAAACCATGTTATGGCTAAGTAGTGAATACCACCTACATGAAGGCTCGGAGAGGGTGATTGAGCTGTCTAATGGGCATTATATCCTGTCTGAAGATATTGCGACTAATGCAGTACTCTCCCTTTATGATATAAACCAGGATGGCATAGAGATTACATTTGACGATGATCAAAATTTTCAAGGTGGTCCAGTTGCCGCTGGTGATAATGGTCAATTTCATGGCTTTTTTAATAATGCGATTGCAGTTGTAACAGATTCACTGTCTTTCATTACTTACGGAGAGCTTGTCTCTATACAAAATATCGTGGATTTGACGGATAAGAATCTTGAAAGAGATGCGATTGACTTTGTGAGAAATAGCGATGGGACTTTCACATTTCTGACAAATGGAAGTGAAGGAGGAATCTCTTTTGTTTACCTGCATAAGATGAGTATGGAGGCGAGGTAGGAGGGATTGATGTGTATATAGGAGAAGTATCAAAAATCACTGGTGCATCCGTTAAGGCAATTCGCTTATATCATGAGATGGGCCTGCTTCCTAATCTTAAGCGCGCTGGAAAATACAGGGTCTTTAGTGAAGATGAGGTACGTCTTATTAAGGTAATTAAACAGGCTCAAGCTGCAGGTTTTACGCTATCAGAGATAAAAGCTATCATCCGTAATCGAGGTGGATCAAGTACGATTTCATTTTCGTTAGTGCAAGAGATGATTAATAAAAAAGAGAAGGATATCAATGAAGAGATTAATAAGCTAAGAAGAAAACAAGAGCGTTTGAACGACTATAAATATATTTGGTTATAGCTTCTTTTCGATATTTTATCTGAGCTGAGGGCTTCTGTTTTGCGATTGACTAAGAATAGATATGACCCTATGGATACGTTGTATCTGGATGCTAGTTAATGAAAAATAAACAGTTTGGAAATTTTGGTTCACAAGGTGCTATAAAATTAAAACTGGATAGCATTGTGATGATGTACTGCAAAATAGGGCTAGCAATGGCAGGTTGATCAATATTTATTCTGGTTTCTTCATAATTGCTATGAATAGCGTATTATGTAGTTACAGCGGATATATTGAACTCTATACATATCGTGGTCATGATGTATGAGCTTAAGCCGGATAATTTTTTGCATATTTTGGGAGATGTACATCTCTATTTCATCCATATGGGGCTGGCGGCATGATTGTTATCATTTTCCCGTGAGTTGCTGTAAATAAAGCTGAATTCAGAGAATATTTTTATCTTTGATGGCATTGTGCCGGTGATTTATACATCTCATCCTTATATTAAGATGTCGATGGTTATTTAGTGAAGTAACAGGGGATTTTTATGATTGTTTCGATTATTGCGGCAATGGCTAATCAGCGTGCTATTGGTATCAATAATAGTTTGCCCTGGAATTTGCCTGCCGACATGGCGTGGTTTCGCCAATGTACCATGGGTAAGCCTATTATCATGGGCCGTACCACTTTCGAATCGATAGGTCGTCCTCTGCCGGGTCGACAGAATGTGATTGTCAGTCGTAATCCGGAGTACCTGGTTGAGGGGGCAATAGTAGTACATAGTCTCGAGCAAGCCATTGAGGCCGTCTCTGATAGTGAAGAGGCAATGGTTATTGGCGGTGCGAATATCTACAGTCAGGCGTTGGCTTTTGCCGATCGGCTCTACCTTACTGAGATTCATGCAGATGTTGAGGCCGATAGTTGGTTTCCGGACTTTGATGCTGGACAGTGGCGGGAGACATCCAGAGAGGATCATCAGCGGGATGAGAAAAATGCTTTTGACTACAGTTTTGTCATTCTCGATAAAGCGGATTAGGTCGCCCTTAAAAGAGCTCGATATCAGAGCTGCCGAAGGGCTGGCTTTCGGTTAATTCACCACTCGCCAGTAGTGCATGATAGGAACAAACCTGGTTGCGACCATGTCCCTTGGCGTAGTAAAGGGCATCATCGGCATGCCCGATGACCGCGGAGGGTATGCCTTGATCAGCAATCTCAACATAGCCAATACTCACGGTAACTTGGTCGATTTGTGGGAAGGGATAGTTTTGTACTTTGCTGCGGAGGCGCTCTAAGGCTTTGGTCGCGCCATGCTCTGAGGTGGCACGCAGGATCACGACAAACTCTTCACCTCCGAAGCGAAATAGCTTGTCGTAGCCGCGGAATGATTGGCGCATGATATTGGCCATTAGCAGCAGGACTTCATCACCATAGAGGTGGCCGTATTGGTCATTAATGCGTTTAAAAAAGTCGATATCGATAACTGCCAGCCAATTCTTGGCCGATTTCTGTTTTTTACGGCGCTTCTGAGAGAATTCTCCATTACGGTTGAACTGATCATCTGAGGCTTGCCACTCGTTGAGTATTCGCTCCAGATCCCGCTCAAAGGTGCGGCGGTTAAGGAGCCCGGTGAGGATGTCGTGCTCGCTGTCATCCATTAAACAGGCGTAGTTGCGATAGATCTGGAAGTAGCCATTGATCAAGGGCTCGTTGGCGCTCTCTTGCAGCTCATCAGCCGTAATGATAAAGGCACAGGTGACTTCGCCAGCACGGTTGGTAATGGGATAGATATAGGTCTCACTGTGGTGCTCGGCTTTGTCGCTTTTGATAAAGACAGGCTTATGGCGCTCCATAGCAATGCTTAAACCGGGGATTTTATCTAGTGGCATGATGGAGTTAGGAGCGCAGGGGTCGTGGAACTCAATGCCACTATCCGTGATGGTGGAGGTGAGTAGGCACTCTTTTTCTCCATATTCGTAGATAACTTTATAGAGTGAAATGCGTTTCAGGGAGAGTAGTTCAAAGAGGGTGCTCATCAGGCTGGCTTCCAGTAGCTCCCGCTCTGCATGGGTGGTCACCTTGGCGATCGAGTCGATTATTTGATTCGCATTTAGCTTTACCATTCATCTCTCTTTGGTTATCACTCTTTACCAGGAGGGCAGATCTTTCTGCAGGGTAGGCTAAAGAGTTGCCGATCTTCCAGACGTAGCGCTGTTAGACTCCCTCCCCACAAACAGCCACTATCCAGGCTTATGGTAGTACGAGTTTGATGCACTCCTAGTGTAGACCAATGACCGAATAGCGTGGTAAATCCATGTTGCTGAACATCGGGGTGTTCAAACCAGGGTATCAAGTCATCAGGCTGACTACCTGGTGCGCCCTTAGGTTTCATGGCGTAGTGGCCATCAGGATCGCAATAACGAAGACGGGTAAAGGTGTTGACGATAAAACGCAACCGGTCCCACCCTTGTAACCCATCCTCCCACCGATTTGGCAGGTCTCCATACATATTAGCAAAAAAATCGAGGTATTCGCCATGTCGTAATACATTTTGCAGCTCTTCAGCGCACTGGATTGCTGTCTGTAAGCCCCATTGCGGAGCAAGACCTGCGTGAATTAAGAGGCAGTTATGGTGTGGGTCATAATGAGCGAGGGGACGCTCTTTCAGCCAGTTCATTAGTGCCGGCGCATCTTCTGCCTGGATCGTCTGGAGCAGAGAGTCATTGCCTGAGACCTTTTTCTTTTGGTAATAAATAGCGAGCAGATGGAGATCATGGTTACCCAGTACGGTGATGGCTTTCTCCCCCAAATCCTGGACAAAGCGCAGTACTTCCAACGACTTGGGGCCGCGGTTGACCAAGTCACCGCAAAACCACAAAGTATCATGCTGTGGATCGAAGTTGATCTTTGTTAACAGGGCCTGGAGCTCATCAAAGCAGCCCTGGATGTCACCAATTGCGTAGGTTGGCATCTGCTGGTCTAGCCTGCATCACGGTTGATCCAACGCCAAGCGCTTTCCACAATCTGTTGCATGTCGGTAATTTGGGGCTGCCAGCCCAGCTCTTGTGATGCCAGGGTACTGTCTGCAATCAGGCTGCTAGGGTCTCCGGCTCGACGATCTGCCATGGTGTAGGGAATTTCTTGGCCTACTACCTGGTTGGCTGCATTCAGTACTTCTAGTACTGTATAGCCGTTGCCACTACCTAGATTAAAGGTGTGGGCACCTTGATGGTTATCCAGATACTCCAGTGCCTTGATGTGGGCATCGCATAGATCCAGCACGTGGATATAGTCCCTGACACAGGTACCATCACGTGTGGGGTAGTCATTGCCGAAGAGGGTCAGAGATTTGCCTGGCTCTCCTCTAGCTGCTTTGAGAATGTTGGGAATAAGATGGGTTTCTGGATTGTGCTCCTCACCCAACTCTCCCTCCAGATCAGCTCCGGCAGCATTAAAGTAGCGTAAAGCGACGGAATTTAATTGGTAGGCTTGAGCGTAGTCTTGCAGTGCCTGTTCCACCATTAATTTGGTACGGCCATAAGGATTGATGGGGGATTTGGGGTGGCTCTCATCAATGCGCTCTTTGACTGGGTTGCCAAAGATCGCGGCAGTGGAGGAGAAGATAAATTTATCTATTCCAGCTTCTCTCATGGCATCAAGTAGATTGAGAGTGCCCACCACATTGTTTTGATAATAGAGGAAAGGATTACTACAGGATTCTCCTACCAGGGAGCGAGCAGAGAAGTGCATAACGGCATCAATGGTGTGTTGCTGAAATACAGCAGCCAGATCCTGGGGATTCAGCAGGTCACCTTGAAAAAACTCCCCCCATTTCACTGCTTCACGGTGGCCGGTTGAAAGATTGTCGAAAACAATAGTCTGATGGCCAGCAAGATTGAGAAATTTGTTCATGTGGGAGCCGATATAGCCGGCGCCACCACAAATTAATATATTCATAATCGTCCCATTATTTAATAGGCTTGTTTGCCTACAAAGCCTTTGAAAACCGTTAGGAAAATGATTTTGAGATCGAGGGTTAGAGACCAGTTTTGGATATATTCCAGATCTTTTTCGATGCGTTTTTCCATTTTTTCAATGGTGTCAGTCTCCCCTCGAAACCCGCTGACTTGAGCCAGCCCGGTAATGCCTGGTTTTACTTTATGGCGTAGCATATAGCCATGAATCAGGCCACGATACTGCTCGTTATGTGCGCTGGCATGCGGGCGGGGGCCGACAATGGACATGCTGCCTTGTAGTACATTGATGAACTGTGGTAGTTCGTCCAGTGAGGTGCGCCGTAAAAAGCCCCCGATTGGAGTGAGACGACTGTCATTTTTCTTGGCCTGAACCACTTTGTCGCCATCTTCGCACACTGTCATTGAACGGAATTTCCATACCAGGATTTCATGCCCACCCAACCCGTAACGCTTCTGTTTGAAGATGACAGGCCCTTTGGAGGTGAGCTTCACGGCTAATGCAATGCCTAGCATAGGGATGGCGATCAGGCATAAAATGATTGTACCGATGATGATGTCTGAGAGCCGTTTGGCGATACCATCCACACCGTAGAAGGGGGTGTCGTAAACACTGACGACAGGAATGCCTTGAATATTGCTCCATTGAGAATTCAGCAGGCCGAAGGTGAAAACATCGGGTACGAAATAGACAGATACCGTGGTGTCTGCCAGCTTTCTGACCATCTCTTTTATCCGTTTCTCTGCGCCCAACGGTAGGGTGATGTAGATGATATCAATCATTCCATCTCGGGCGGCATTGATGGCTTCAGAGATATTTCCTCGATAGTCCAGATCATTGCTATTAACTCGCCGCTCAGGATCTGAAATATCCACCCTGTCATCATAGTAGCCGACAAAATTAAAGCCCATTTCCGGATGCTGGTTAAGAATCCCTTCCAGTCGGTTACCTAGAGGGGTGACGCCTATAATAGCGGCGGTACGACTATTTCCACCACGCTGGCGAATATAGTTAAGTCCCAGCTGTATTACGCCATGCCAGGAGATAATCTCGATGGGGGTCAGGATAATCCAGGTGAGATAGAGTTCCCAGTTGTAGTAGATTGGGATATGCACGGCGTAGGCAATCAGCATCAATATGATCGAGGTGGAGAGCCAAACCGTCACAATACGCTTGGCTTTGGTGAGCATTGCATTGCCACGCCACGATTTATAGATGCCTGAAGCTTCAGCAAAAAATTGGTAGCAGATAACGGAGAGTAGGATTGCCGTCGTACTATAGACATCCCACGAGGAGAGATAAAGATAACTGCACAGCCATAGCGTGATCGCGATAATTGCACCATCAATCATACGATGCAGTGCGTTAAGCTTGCTCTCGTGTTGACGTATGATACCGCTGTGTTTGTTCACGGGAATGGTTTCTCTCTAAAATAATGCGATGCCCCTACTTTAGAAGGGCATCGCAAGCTTCATCTGATTGTGCTGCTGATTATAGTGTTTTCAATAATACTTCGGCTTCACGCTGAATTTTTTCATCGTTATGTTTTTGAGCCAGGGCTAAAGCATCTTCCAAGCGTTGTTTGGCAACATCCAGTTGCTCTTTCTGTTTGTAGATCTGCCCTAAATGCAGCTGAAATATTGCAATTTCTGGAGCCAGAAGGGACGCTCGCTCGATGGCGATAAGGGCCTCTTCCATATTGCCATTCTTAAATTGTAGCCATCCATAGGTATCCAGGAAGTAGGGCTGTTTGGATGATTTAAAATGGGAGCTAAGAGTTGCTGCCTGCTGCAGTTTTTCATCGGATGGGAAATAGTCCGCGATAATGGCTGCAAAGTTATTGATCGCGACATCTACATTCGGATTCACTTTAAGGACCTGTTCGTAGAGTGTAATGGCGGCTTGGTAATTACCCATTTCTTCAAGCAACATCGCCATTTCAACCTTTAGCAGTAAGCTATCTGGGATAGCTGTTAAGCCTTGCTTGTAACTCTCCCGAGCCTTCTCCATATCGCCTGAAGCTTTATACACTTTGGCTTGGGTGCTATAGAGGCGATAGTCGTCTCCAACTTTCGAAAAGGCTGTATCCAATACGGCCAACGCAGGCTTATAGGCGTGGTTGCTAGCTTTAAGCAGTGCACTGGTGGCATAGGCGACCGTCGCTTTAGGATGACGCTGGATAAAGCTATCCAGATATTGATCGAGCTGATCAAGCTGATCGATGGCTTTATAGCATAGGGTGATGCCATTCAATGCGATTTGGGCGTTAGGTTGAGCCTCTAAGACCTCTTTGTAGAGCTTGATCGCTTCATTGCAGCGTTTTTGTTCCTGCCAAACCCGTGCAGACAGAAACTTCGAGTAAATACGCTCTTCTTCGCTTTGAGAGTTACCAAATCGTTTAACCAGTTGCTCCAGGCCATCCCAGTCTTTATCCATAATCTTCAGCTGGGCAAGTACTCGCTGAGCATAACTGTTGTTAGGGTCTTGCTCGAGGATGCTACTGATGACTCTCTCTGCTTGGGCAATGCTCTTGTTCTCCAACAGATAGCCAATGATTGGCATATAGGCATTTTCATTGGAGGGGTTTATCTCTAAGGCTTGTTTGTAGCTATCGTGTGCCAGGCCTTCTGCCCCCGTTTTGAGATAGGCTTTCGCCAGCAGAATATATGCATCATCAGCGTTTGGCGATTCGGCCAGGATCAGGCGTAGATCGGATATGGCCTGACTATACTCCTTGCGGTTGTAGAGAATTTTTGCCCTTAGCTCCAGTGCAGAAACGTTTCTGCCGTCATCAGACAGGATACGATTCAGAGCAACCAGTGCCTCTTCATCATTGCCGCGGATTAAGTCAATTTGCGCAAGGCGTACTTGGGCGGCATTTTTCTCTTTTACACCGCCCAGAGACGCAATTTCACGTAATACCGGAATGGCGTTATCAAGGTCTTTTTGTTTGAGCAGAAGATCTGCTTTCGCCATTAACAGCTTGATATTTTGGGGCTGTTTCTCAAGAAATTGGCCCACTTTTTGTGCAGCACTGCTAATGTCCCGATTAGCCAATAGAGAAATGAGTGCAAGTTTTGGGGTGTCATTATCCGGATTATTCCGGACGTTATCCTCGAGTGCTTCAATGGCATCGCTATAGAATCCATTCATATAGAGATATTCAGTAAATTTATAAAATAGATCATCGATGTGGGGAAATTGACCAATCGCTGTTTTATAGGCAGCTTTCACCTCATCATGGCGTCCATGATCGGTTAATAGCTTAATCTTGAGCAGGTGTAAAATCAGGCTGTCTGAACTGTCGGCAATCGCCTCATTCAGCAGATTAATGGCTTTATCTGTTTCTCCCTTACCATCCAAAATCGCAGCTTTTAAGGTGAGAGCATTTTCATGGGTGGGCTGAGAGGCCAATACCTTTTCAATATCTGCAAATGCACCATCGATATCATCCTGTTTGAGGCGGATGGCTGCCCGAACACTATAGATTTCAATATCATCTTGATTAATCTTTAACGCTTTTTCCAAACTCTCTTGGGCATTTCCCATTTCATTGGAGAGAAGGTAGAGGCGGGCCATTTTGACATGGGCCATATAGTTTTCAGGGTTGAGTTTGATCGACCAGGCAAGATTAGAGAACATGGGCTGCCATTTCTTCTGCCGCTCATTGACCAGGGCCAGCTGATAGTAGGCATCAGCGTTATCCGGGTTTAGCTGAATGGCATTACGTAATTCAATACTGGCTTTACCCAGATCTCCTGCCTCGTAAAATTCTAAACCGCTTTGGTAGAACTTAGCGGCTTTTTCCTCGGGTGAGTCACAGGCACTGAGGACGAGCACTAAAGCGAATATGGCTGCAATCTTGGTGTGGGTCATTGCTCATTCCTTGTTATTTCGGAGCGTATTCTTAAGTTTAATTCGGTATATATTCGGGAATGCGTTTTTCAACTTTATCGTAAAATGCCTTTAAGCGCAGTTCCGCATCCTCGATGGATTCATTTTGCCCGACTAGGGTGGTGAGTCGTATCAGCGCCCCATCCGTTCTATTTTTCATAATAGAATCCGTTAATAAATACCATTTCATATAGTATTCATTGGCGATGATACGGCCTCGTTGCTGGAACCAATAGTAAACAACCTGTTTGGTCTCCCCTTTCTGCACGATGGCTTTGTTGATGGGGTTGCCATTGTGCTTGATTCTTTCAAAGTCACTGATCTCCCAGCCTCCGCCAGGTATGCAGACACGAGGTGAATGTGGTGACACCCCTTTGCGTTGGGATTCGTAGTAGGCCGTATAAAAATTAATATGCTCTGATTTTTCGTTGGTGTAATTAATCAGCAGATAGTCACTGAGTTTCAGGCCCTCAATGATATTAGGCTCGAGACTATCTTTGGTGCCATGCCATGTATCAATATGAAGAGGGAAGAGTGCAAAGTCCTTATGCTCAGGAATAATCTCCTCGCGCCCATCGATGCTGGAAACGCTGATTAGGGCCAGTATGGAGAGTGAGAGCGTGGTGAGGAACGTGGCTGAACGATAGCGCTTTTCATTCTCCACTGTCGTGTCGGGAATTTCCCCGTGATTGGCTAAGCCAAATATTTCGCCCCAAGGCTTGCCTTGTTTGCCCAGGCAGGAGAGGAGATAGATTTCGCTCAGGAGGATTACCATGCAGGCCATAAAGATGACCCAGCCTTCAAAATCATGCATGAATCCTTCCGCGGCACTAATGCCATAATACTCCACTAGCAGGCCAACCAGACCAATGCGGAAGCTGTTCATGAGTACCGTAATGGGAACTGCCGAGAGAAAAATGACAACGCGCTTCCACATCGCGTCCTGATAGAGATAGGCAGCAATGAAGGCAAGACTGAGTAACGGAAAGAGATAGCGAAGACCACTACACGCCTCAACAACCTGCAGTTTATAACTGCCAAGATCGATGATGTTACCTTCAAGGTAGGCGGGGATTTGACAAAAACGAATAAAATCAACGCCGATTTGAGAGGATATCAGCTGCAGTTGGGCGGTTAACGAGGCTTCGATAAAGTAGGGAAGAGGAATGGCAAAGACTAAAACCCCAATAGCGAACTTCATCTCATTGAGCACACGCCAGCCACTGACGGAAAGGATAAAGGCAATAATGGAAAGAATAATGGCGTAGTGGATCAGTATGTAGAGGGCACTAAGCTCGCCGACTAAATAGATAGTAAAGGTGAATAAAGCGAGCAAAGGGCCAAACCAGGAGGGTGAGTCCGGCAGTTTTCGGGTAATTGGCAGACGGTGCCAGGCGAAAAAAAGGGCGATGAGAGGAAGTAGGTAGCCGTGGCTATACTCTTCTTGTCGTTCCCAACGGGTAAGCAATTCATTAATTCCCCCCCAATACATGGCGATAAGCAGGCCCGTTATGCCTAATAGGATGGCTATTTCCTTCGTACTAATGACACGCCACATCACCTATACCCCAATTAATCTGCTTAAAATGTAAGCAGGCAATTCTACAGCATATTCCAGTGCATTACACGTTGAATATGGGGGGGGACATGGGCTAAGTGAAGGGGGCTGGAGGCCGCATTGGCGTAGCGCTGAAGCAGGGTGAGCAGGCCCAGAAAGGCGCCATCAATATATTCAACGCCTGACATCTCAAGGGTGATGGGGCGCTGATTTACTGCCGCCTGACTGAAGATTTTGCGCAACTCATTTAGCCGATCAGCACGAAATATACCTGCTAGGGTGATGGTAATGCCTTGTTCATCCTCGTGGTAAATCGCTTGAGGGAGTGGTGCATCCTCTAGCTTGCTTTTTTGACCACGTAGCCACCATGCATAGGGGAGGATATTTTTTATCAGTAGCGAGAGGAATGCGCTACCATCATCAAAATAACGTTTCCATAGCATTGGCTCCTGGTAGATACGCCACGCCCATTCAAGGTGTAGGCGCTGTGCCAATTGGGGGGCTCGGTCCACCACGCCAGCGGAGAAATTAATGGCTGCACCAAAATGGGTTAATACCTTGGCATTCAGTTTCTCTTTGTTATGCTGGATCCACTGCTGACCTTTCTTGGCACCCAGGGCTACGATCACATAATCTGCTGCTGATTCATTGATGGTATTAATAATTTCTGGCGTACTCATCTCTTCAACACTGCCAAAGCCGGGAGTGTAGTAGCCACATACCGTTGCGCCATCAGGCGAGGCATTGATTTTTTGTTGGGCTATCTCGGCTACCCCCTCTGCCCCACCAAATAGGAAGATAGATTGGCCATTGAAGGTGGGATTTAGGGTGATTGCTTCCATTAATGTTGCCCCAGCAACCCGTTCCGTGACGGGAACGCCGAGCCATTTGGCGACCTTGACCAGTGGAAAGCCATCAACACAGTTGAGATCACTATCGATTAGGCTTTGCCTGAATTCAGACTCCTCTTTGGCCATCATTACGAAATTCAGGTTAGGGGTGGAGAGAAAGCATCGATAGCTTTGTGTAACGGCTTGGTGGAGCTGAGTCAGCGTCTCTTGCTCGCTAACGGTATCGATTGGCAGTCCCATCAATAGCCAGATAGGGCGGGCGAAGTTTCGCTCAATGGCCTCTTTTTCATGCGCTGTCTCGATAGACATCTTAGCTATCCTGCTCGATGAGGGATTTTAATTTCTGGGCATTTTTAAATAGGTCGTATTCGTTGGCAACATGGGTGACGGCATTATTGATTAGGCGCTGGGTCGTCTCTGGTTGGCTGATCATCATTTTAATGGCCTCAATCAGCTGATTAATGTTTTTTGGGTCGATCAGATAGCCGGTTTGATCATCAACCACCAATTCGGGGATCCCGGAGAGTCGACTGGAAATGACGGGTACACCGCTAAGCATCGCTTCCATCAGTACGACTGGAATGCCATCTTTATCGCCTTGGCTATCTTCAACGCAGGGTAGAGCAAAGATATCCAGTGATGTGATAAATCCAGAGACAGCATGATGTGGAAGACTACCAAGGAAGGTGACATCCCCCTCAATGCCAAGCGATTGAACTAGGCTTTTCATCTCTCCCAGAAGTGGCCCGTCACCGGCCAGCTCAACCTTTATCTCAACGCCATCTTGTCGTAGCACGGCAGCGGCTTGTAGCAGTGTCTCAATCCCTTTTTTCTCTACAAACCGGCCAACCAGCCCAATTTTGGCGGGACGCTGAATGGGGCGTGCCGGGCGCTGTTGAAACAGCTGGCTATCAACACCACAACGGATGATTTCGATCTTTTTCTCATCACACTGTTTGGTCAGCAAATAGCGCTTATTAAACTCGGAGATAGTGGCAAAGAATTTGGCTCTTTGGCACTTTTGCCGCAGTAACCAGCCTCGCTCAAAAATATCGTTAGCATGGGCGGTCACACTGAAGGGGATATCGCTGAGGGAAGAGGCGTACATGGCGATGTCGGTAGGTACATGGGCAAAGTGGACATGAATGTGTTGGCAATGATGACTTTTTAGAATAGCGGCTAACTTACTGGCAACCAGAAAGCGGTAGAGTTGACCAACTGCCGTTCGCGGGGTGCTTTTCAGGCAAAGCATATCTTTAAAAAGTGTGCCAAATGTCCGGAGATAGCGTAGCGGGTGGCTGAATAACGTTTTTAGATTGCTCTGTAGCAAGGCGAGTAGGGAGTTGCCATAAAGTATAATGGTTGCCTGCTTTAATGCCTCTACTTCCTCCCCTTTTGCTGGTGCATGGGGCTGGTGTACGGATATAGGCAAAACTTCAACGCCCTGTTTCTCCATGGCGAAGATTTCGTTGTAGACAAAAGTCGCTGAGAGAGCAGGGATTTCAGGCGCAAGGTAGGCAATTTTGCGTAACGTACTCACGAACCACCTTTTACATTTGCCACCATACGGGATTCCCAAACCTGTTGCTGCTGGTGGTTGAGCTGTTCTGTGGCTTTGGCTTTGCCCTTGATGAGACAGGCCCATTGGTAGTGGTTAATAAATTTACGCAGCTCTGGATCATTGAGGCGGGCCTTGCCGGAAAAGAGGCTAGTGAGGTAACCCCATAACGAAGCAAGACTGCCCAATACTACGGGCTTTTCATTCAGGCGGTAGAGGGTTGATGCCAACATATAGAGGAGGCCGGTTCCCATAAAATACTGGCCAAAACCGTGCCGTATCCGTCCGGTATAAATGCCTTTCTGGCTGGAGCCCATTTGTCTTAAGTGAGCAAATTGCAGTTCCAGATCATTGTAGGCGCAGGAGATCCAGCCCAACTGGCGGCATTTATGGCTATCAATACCGTCCCACATCACTTCGTGGACAAAGCCACCAATATCTTTGAAGCAGCTGGTGCGATAGAACTTACTCATGCCAACAGAGGTTTCATCACCCCGTTTTTCCGGGGTCAGTTGGCCAGTTTCTGCATTCTTCTCGCAGGGTTTACCGCTACAGGTACCGAGGCGGGGTTCTGCTTCCATGCGCTCCATCAGAATCTCGAAGTAGCGAGGGGGAAGCTCCAGGTCCATATCCAGCTTACAGAGGTAGTCAAAGTCATCGATATTGAGGGTGTCATAACCAAAATAGAAAGCCTCGATAACCCCAGGTCCGACTTTACGCTCACCCCGGTCAGGTTTCGGTAAAACCTTTATAAAGTCGTACTGCTGCTGATATTTTTTGATGATCTCCGGGGTTGCATCTGTAGAGCCATCATCCACAATCAGCCAGAGTTTTGGTGGGATGGATTGAGTGACAACGCTTTTCAGGGTGAACTCAATGTATTCTGCCTCATCGCGACAGGGAGAGATCAGAACGTAATCCCTACTCATGGTTATTCTCCACGCTTAAGATACTATTTATATTCAATTATTTTTGATTGGCGGTTGAACATCTGATCCGAAATGCAGTTCACAACCCCGAGTAATTGGGGGAATTTGCCTAACATGTTATAGAACGCATATTGTAACGCTTTTTTCCATGAAATGACGTTTTTTTGCTCACGGCTAGCGATACGTAATATTTGTAACGGGTAAAGCAATAGGGCTGATAGCAGTAACGAATCGAATGCCCCGGCAATTAGGATAATCAGTGGAAGCAGGGCGCCCCACAATACAATACGTCTTACCTCTTGTTGCCAACGGGTCTCTGCACTGTCCTTATGCAGCAACATAGAGCGGGTAAAGGCAAAACCCGCTCGTTTAGCGCGCTTCCACCATTGGGAAAAGTGATAGATGGCGGCATCGTGTAGGGTCATTTCAGCATCAAGACGTTCAATCTGCCAGCCCGCAGCGCGCATCCGGGCACAAAGCTCTGGTTCTTCCCCTGCAATCAATGCTGGATTGTAACCTTTCATTGAAGAAAAAACGTCTGTGCGCATCATGGCGTCACCACCACAGGCCAATGCCGTACCAATGGGGGTATCCCACTCGATATCACATAACATGTTGTAGACGGATTTCTCTGGAAATCTCTCGCGACGACGTCCACAGACTACGGCAGTTTGTGGGTGGTTGATCAGGTGATTTTGGGCGGTATCAATCCAGTCACGGACCACTTCGCAATCACCGTCGACGAATTGAACATACTCAATATTGCTAATTGTCTGCAGATGCTCGAATCCGGCATTGCGTGCGCGGGCAGCGGTGAACGGCTGAGTGAGATCCAACTCGACAACGTGTACCCCCAATGATTGAGCGGCGGTGACACTACCATCGGTGGAGCCGGAGTCCACATAGACAATAC
Source organism: Thiohalomonadales bacterium (assembly GCA_050295955.1). Lineage (GTDB taxonomy): Bacteria > Pseudomonadota > Gammaproteobacteria > RBG-16-57-12 > RBG-16-57-12 > JAFLJP01. The sequence continues at coordinate 47,744 of JBNKQQ010000069.1, read as the reverse complement.
TCCCCACCTGATCAATCAATGAGGTGATACAACGAATCAGACGCTCACCTTCGTTACGACCGATGATGACAACGCCAATGCTACTGGTTTGTGTATTTATTTCCATTCCAACATCTGTTCTTTTGTCACAGCTTTAAAGTTCTGACAGTCTAGGGTGACCTTAAGCTCGTGGTTCAATTGGGCTAGGTCTTGATTGAATATCTCGGTCAGTTGCTGGATTTTTGCAGGGCTGAGCGTTGGTCGCTCTTTCATGGTAAGGCGACCTTTGACGATATTTCGGATCGATTGAGGGACCAGTATTCTGCGTAGTGTTGTCGCGAGTGTCGATTCTACCAGTTGGCGGTAAAAGGGAAATTTACGAATCCGTTGCGAAGAGACGTTAGTCTGTTTAACTTGCTCCTGCCATACAGGCGTTCCCGGATAGCCAAGGAATTGGCAGACCCGTTCAAGCTCTTGCTGTGGTTGGTTTTTGAGTTTTTCAAAGCCCAATAGCAGGATCTTCTCCTTACCAAATGCCTCGATGTAGGGGGCAAGCTGCATGGCATAACGGCTATAGCTTATTAGCTCAGGGTGTTTATCAATAGCGTCATCAATGGGGCAGTGAATGACACCCTGACTCCACTCATGAATATAGTGGGATACCAGACGTTCGATTGGCTCACGGATAATATAGATGAATTTTACATCACTTCCCAGATGGGCCTGTATGCGCTCAATGGTGTGGGGATAAGTCGGCAACTTGGTGTAATGGGTACTCGATTCGCCAAGCAGGATTGCATCCTGGATATCGGGAAAAATGGATTGATACCACGCCATCCCCTTTGCGTATTGTTCATCATTGCTGAAGAAGTTCGGCTCCTTGGGGGTACTCATGGCAAAACCAGGCTGCTGGGCAAGCTGCTCATGTAGGGTGCTGGTTGCACACTTCATTGCACCGATAATGATAAAATCCGGTTTAGACATGGCGTTTCCTAAGCTAAGGTCTGAATTTTTTGTTGGGTGAAAGGAAGTAGGTCCAGATATCCAGCCACTCTTTTTCACAGGAGGTGGCGGGCTTTCGCTCTATTAACTCACGGATTATCGCAATCGTGCGGCCAGCATACCATGTCATATTGGCAAAAAAGAGTCCCAAGCGCCCATAAAATTTGTAGAAGTAGCGGCTTCTTGAGGCGTAATAGTATTTGGGAACACGCTTGCGTTGTTTGGTGTTTTCTTTTACCGGTGAGCTACCGCCACGCAGATGAACCACGTGAGCCGATGGAACGTTCATGATCTCCCAGCCAGCGGATTTGGCTCGCCGGGAATAGTCGATATCCTCAAAATAGAGAAAATACCCTTCATCCATCAAGCCGATCTGCTCAATCACCTCTCGTCGAATCATGACACAGGCGAAGCTGGTCCATTCAGGATAACTGACCTCATCATTGACAGGAATCGGTACGTCATATCGGCCAAGAAGCTTGGTGATAGGGCCCGTACACGCCGCACCAATCAATTCACTAGCCGGTGAGCGATAGCGAAAACAGCTGATTTGGGGAGTGGCATCTTCCCATTCCAGGCGAGGGCTAATCAGCCCTGCGTTAGGGCTTTCCTGAGAGGCTGCCATGAGGGTATTGATGGCACCCGGTCGGATGAGGGTATCACTGTTTAGCAATAAATAGTGTTGTGCTACCGCGTGCTTAATACCCAGATTGTTGCCACCGGAAAAGCCTAGATTCTCGCTGGATGGCACGATGTCGAGAATATCAGCGTAAGGTGAGGATTGACGATAGTCATTGATATAGTCAACAGAACCATCGTTCGATGCGTTGTCAATAACAACCGCTTTGGCGTATAACGGGCTGAGCTCTGGGAGTAAGGTGTCCAGGCATTCTGTCAGCATTTTAGGCGTTTTGTAATTAATGATGACAACCAGTAATGCTAAGGGGGGAGTGGCTGTGTTGCTATTTATCATGGTTTTCTTCACCTACCGAGCCTCGTGTCGCAAGCCGTTGTAAAGCTTGTTCAAACAGATCAATTGAGTGTGACCAAGTGTGATGACTGGCTGTAGCGTAGGCTGCATCCGAGCAGCGTTTCCATTCATTGCCATCCATTTTTTCAAAAGTGATGATCGCATTAGCCATATCGTCTGCGGTTGTCTCAATGGATATGCCGCCACCCTCAGAAATTAATTCAGGTGCAGCGCCAGTCTTGGTGCCAATCACCGGGGTACGACAGGCCATGGCTTCCAGGATAGGGAGGCCATAGCCTTCACAGCGGCTACCGAACAGGTAGACATCTGCCTCACTGTAGAGTGCTTTCAGCTTATCCTGTGATGGGAGATAGTGAAATTCTGCCCATTCTGGAATAGGGATTGTCTCAACAGGTTGAAAAGCACTGAAGATAACCAGTCGGATATTTGGGTTGTGCTGATACACTTTTTTTACAGCATCGATAATGATATCGCAGCCCTTGAACTCTGCAGGAGAGTACATCATCAGCAATGTTAGAGGGCTCCCTTTTTCCCGAGGTGGTGCCGTGAAGAGCTGGGTATCTACTCCGTTTGGTACAAGTGCCGCTTGATGGTTAGGGGTATTGTATTCATTGATCAATAAATCCATGAGCCAGTTGGCAATGGTGATTTTATTGATAGGGAGTCGTAAGGTTTCCTTAACTCTTTCGACAGGGAGATGGCTGTGGACTTCATGATGTTGGACAAAATAGACCGGCGTGCCTTTGTCTGGAGTGAATGCTGACATCCACTCCGCGGTTTCCCACCACGTAGCAATCACAACATCGCCTTCAGGCAGGTCACTGTTAGAAATGGGGCGGGTGCTATCAACACGAATTTTGTTTACATGTAGGCCATCTATATGTGATGGAAATTGGTGGGATGCACTTACCCAGCCGCGACCACGAAGAAAGTTTTTAATCCTTCTCGACAGTGAAGGAACCGGTTTATTGCGATAGACAATAGTCACATTGTGCCCGCGCAGCTGAAGGGCTTCAGCATAAGTGGCAACTACTCGTACCCCTCCTGACATATTGGCTGCAGCGAGTAATATAGTGATATTCATATTATTGATTACCGCGTGTAATTTTTATCAATCTCATTCATACGGAGTTTGCAGCGACGATACGCCTGCTTCATTCCCATGTATCGGTATAATTTATCCCCGATAAATGTCATGAGGCCATAGCGCTTTATCGATGTTGACCATCTGTGACGCTTGTTAAGAAAAGCGAGGTAGAGCTGTTCAAACCAGGATGGGGGGGCTGGCGTGTCGTGGAGAAGCTCATAGCGATATTCTGATATAAGGCTGGAGGCCTTATACTCCACTAGCTCAATTTCCCGTTGACTGAGTTTCCGTTTCCACTGATAGGTGAGGCTGGGGTCAGGTAGCTCGTATGTTGAGTTTTGATGATAGTTTAATAAATTATCGGTATATTCGGTGCCAATAAACTCACACAGACGCGTCAAGGTATCTTGGGTGTTCTGGATAAGATCTTCATAACGAAGCTCCATTACCTGTACATTGGGCGCTTTTTCACATAGTTTTTTCCAGCTTTGTTCCGTATCGAGCCAGTGGTCAACACCATAATAAACATGGCCTACCCAGCCCATACCAATACTTGATCGGGCAACGTCCCTTGGGTCGCGAATCATATGCACAATCTTTGACTCGGGGAATAGAAGTGGGATTTTATCGATATGTCGATGAACATTAAGCGTTAATAATTTATTGTCATCTGATAGTTGATTGACAAAGCTCTGGATCAATTGCTCAAAGTCTGATGCACCATCAACGTTAAGATTTTTCGATTGAAAAACCCGGTTTGTTGATAGAAAGCTGGTGTAGTCGTCATAGCCTGGAAAGGAATCATCTTCCCCAATCATATCGAAGAAAAAGTCGAATTCACCTGGATTCTTTAAATTGGGGTGTGCATCCAGCATCAAGCGCAGTAACGTGGTTCCTGAACGTAATGCACCTGCAATGAAAATGGGCGAATGATTGTACTGTATCTGTTCCATAATGGTTTCCATTTGACGTGGAAAGCTTTAAATTAGCTGTTAAGATTGCTTTGCACTGCTTAATTAACTTATTAAACTACTGAGCCTGATTGCGTATCTTTTACTTGAGCATGGACTCCGCTTTTATTATCTCATCTTCCAGTTCTCTGTTTAAATAAGCACGAGTCTCATCTTCCATTTTTTTCGGTTGAAGTGGACTTTTGTTCTTCTGAGATCTCACGGCTGTAATCACATTCAAGGCAAGCGTTCTGACGGTCTTTGGTGCAACCCTGGATACCGCTTTAACAACTGGATTTTGTTTGAGCTGAATGGCCGTTGAAGTTCTCTCTGCTTCACTATAGTAGTTGGCGGCAATGTTAGCTTGAACCTCTTGTTCGTTTATCAGATCAGTCGAGTCATTAACGCCAATGTATTGGCAAATTGTTTTTAATGTTTGCTCCGTGTCACCCATCAAGTCAGAGAACTTAACGAGTAAAATTTGCTCTTTAGGGTAGTACTTTAAATACTCTTGTAGCTGCTTTGCATAATGGCTGCCATCAGTATATAAGCTGGGAGCATCAGGAAGATGGTGATCAAATGGTGCAAAAAATTTCTCTCTGGGGGCGATATTAGAGAATTTCTCTGGAAATAGACACTCTTCGAATGTCCGGTTGACAGAAAAATCATGGGTTGCCCGCTGGTAATTTTTAACAATTTGCGCGTAATAAGAGTAAGCGCGCTCTACAGGTTCACGTACCACATAGATCAGTTTCGCATTTGGCACAGTATGGTGCATGCGTCTTACCGTTTCAGGAAAGTGTGATGTCAGGGTGTAGAGTGTTGAGGCCTCACCACACTTTTGGCCTGCCTGGGCCTCTTGGAACAGAGATGCATACCAAGATTCACCTTTCTGATAGATATCATCTCTGGCAAAGAATTCTGGCTCTTTCGGTGTCGACATGAATATCTCAGGATGACGGATTAAATATTCATAGAGCGTTGTCGTGCCACACTTGGCCGCGCCGATTATGATGAAATCTGGGTATTTTGGCGTGCTTATATCCACGGACTTATCCCTTTGTTGAAGATGATTCCAGCTAAATAGCCAATTCCTAATACAGGAATAAATATAAATTCTTTCACGATGTTAAGCAGGTGGTGACGCTGCATCATGTACATGGTTACGATAATTCTGGGGATTGGCGACAGGGTGATAGCCCATATTGCGCCAATCAAACCATACTGCATATAGGCCAATGGCAGCATGGTAAAAAGCGTGAATACGTGAATGAGCGAAAAAATTGAAACGTACTTGGGCTTGCCGAGTGCGATAAAGCATTGGCCAATGAGCATATAAGGGAAAAAGAGAAGTGAAAGACTAAGGGTCTCAAGCATCCAGCCTGCATCGATATAGCGGTCATCGTAAAGAAAATCAATGAGTGACGATCCCGCACAAAAGAGAAACCCTGCGACAAAAAATGAAAAGATATCTATCTGTTTTCGTGACCGATAGTAGGTGCGCGATAACACTTTGGGATCGTTGCGGGCAATTTCGCTATAGGCGGGAAAGAGCACGGATCGAGCAACCTTTTCAATCACCATTTGGACTGCTTGGGATAGAAAAAATGCAATAGAGTAGACACCTAGCTGTGCGGCGGAGATGAGCGAAGCTAGTATAAATTTATCTCCCTGGCGTAAAAAAAGGCCAATGATAGAGGTAAGCGTCATCCATTTTCCAAAGTGGAACAGCTCATGGAAGGAGTGGCGATGCCAATGGATGCGATTATTCATGCCATCTAGCACCAGATGCGATAACGAAACCATAACAACTCTCGATATCAGTGTGCCGGCAACTAACGCCCAAATAGTTTGGTGATACCAAGCGATGGAAATCACGATTAAGATGCCTAGCAGTTGCGTTGTTACTTCTAGGATAGAGATGAGGCCAAGCTCAATTTTGCGGTTTTTGACATAGAGTTTGGTGGACATAAAGCCATCAACCAGCAGTATCAAAGACATGACTGACATGACTTCAGGTAGCATGGGGTGGCCGTATACGGAATTTTGATCGAATAATCCCCAAGTCCCCGCCATTGCGGTGAATAGGTGGGAGAGCAAAATCATTCCATAGCAGAGGACGATGCCTTTAATGATTTGTACTGTCCAGGCAGTATTCAGGAAGGAGGGGTCTTCGCCCCGCTTACTTTGAGTGATGCTTTGGCGAACACCCATGTCACTCAGCATGGTGAAGGCGACCAACATGGCGGTGACAATTGCCATGAGGCCAAACATCTCGGGTACCAGTAGGCGTGTCAGTATGAGATTACTGCCGAAGCGAATAATCTGGCTAAGCATATGGTTGGAAAAAACCCATATGCCGCCTTTGACCACCCTTTTTCTTAAAGAATTTTCACCCATTAGAGACTATTCATCATCATTAACGTCAGTTTGACATGTCACAATTGTGTCTTGCTTGCTGATGACTCTGGCTGGAATACCCACAGCGGTTGCTCCATCAGGTACGTTACAGGTGACAACGGCATTGGCACCAATCTTTACATGATCACCAATCACTACGTCACCAAGAATTTTGGCACCTGCTCCTATATCGACATGACCACCAACTGTTGGAATTTTCCCATCAATAGCACCGATTGTTACCTGCTGGAAAATAAGGCAGTTAGGGCCAATTTTCGCTTTGGGATGGATGACAATCCCATTGGGGTGGGGAATGTGTAATCCACCACCCAATACACAGTTTAGGGGGATATCAGCGCCACAGATCGTGCTCCAAAAGCGATGTCTCATAACGGCCAATTTCTTCATAAACCATGCAATGATGCCTGATTTATCAATGTAGCGTTGATAGGTGCGGATTGCACCCAAGAGCCTTCTACCAGGATCCCAAAGGCTGTTTGGTCGTTCTCTCTCCCAGTTGGGTTGATTGGCAGATGGCATCGCTGTGACTTTATTGGTCGGCATTTTGGGAGAGAATGCTGTTATAGATTGTTTCTGCTTTACGAGCTTTGCTTTCCCATGAATATTCATTCAATGCGAACGTTTTGGCATTCTGGGATAATTTTTCCCGTAATTCATGATCTGTAGCTAGATGTTCCATTTCTTGGCTAAAGCTGCGAATGAGTGCTTCTTTTGTTGATATTGGCACCTTAATGCCACGATCTGCATCAACTAGGGTCGCTGGTCCACCATATTCGGGAACAATACAGGGAAGACCGCAGGCCATGGCTTCCAGAATGACATTTCCACCGACTTCTCGAATGGTCGGGAAAACAAAAATGTCGCTGGATTTCATAATCTGGGCCACTTCATCTAGTGAGCGCCAACCTAGAAACTTGATGCTATCACCGGCATCTTTGGCCAGTTCTTTTAATCTTTTTGCTTCGGGGCCATCGCCCACAATCAGTAGTTCATGCTGGTTTTTTAATGTGCCGGAGAGAAAGGCTTGTATCACCACATCTGGGTTTTTGTAGGCAACTAATCGACCGACAAACAGAAAGGTGAGCTTACCTGTGTTGTTGGTTGCCTCTGTCTCATCTTCCTTAAATAAAGAGGGGTCGATACCCAACTCATCGTAGCGGATTATTTTGTCGTCATGGGTGGGGATGTCTCTGTCTGCATGGGGAAACGCGGATAAAACCCGGGAAGCTCCATAGTAGCTACTGTGATAATAAGGTAATAGACGATAGATGCTTCTTAGGTAGATAAGAAACTCACTCTCTCTTCTCAGCTCTTTTTTAAAGCCCGCGGGCCATGGGAGTCCACCATTGATTGGTCCTAAGATGAAAGGGATTGGGGACCATTTGGCAATTGGGCTTGGCAGTGTAGGTGAAACCGGCGAGATTCGGTGAATAACATCAAAGTCACCTCTCAAGACAGCAGGTTTACACTTTTTCCAAGCCAATCTTTCAAACTCAATATAAGGCAGATAGCGTGAGGCCATATTGGCCATCCAGCCCCCCAGTTTGATTCGGCGTAACAAATTGCTTAGGCGGTGCATAGGCCCAGCAATATATTCGTTATCAATATAGATGATTTCTGCAGAGCCCATTCCCACTTTCTCAAGAGCAGGCTTGTTGCGGATATGTGTGACTAAAGTAACATCACATTTTTCTGCAATGGCTTTGGCTAGCGAATAGGAGAAGCCTGGTAAGGATGCCCATTCAGGGTTACATACCTCTGAGAGAATTAATACGCGTACTCTTTTCTCCATACTGATGCTCGCTTAGAAATAAATTGATAGGTTGAGTGCTATTGGGTTTTAAAAGAGGCCTATATCGAACTATCTTGATTTGCCAGCTTGATTTGTTCGATCAGTACGGAGGCGCTGCGCCCTATATGAAACTCTTCGGCAACCCGCTGTTTTGCTGCTTGGCTGATGGATTTTGCAAACGCTGGATCACGGATGATGCACTTTATCGCCTCAAATATCTCATCTGGGTGTTTGGGTGAGACCAATATTCCATGAACACCTGTATCGATTAATTCCGTCACGCCACCACCTGATGTCGCAATAGTGGGTACTTCAGCTGCCATGGCTTCCATAATGGCTACGCCAAGCGGTTCACCGAGGCTAGCTAGCGCAAAAATATGGGAGCTACACAGTTCGTGAATAATTCTTTCTTCAGGAACGGCGCCAATCAGCTTAACCTCATCGGTGAGGTTGAGCTCATCAATCAATGAGATGAGTTTCCTTTTGTAATCACCGGTACCGCTATCATCTTCACCAGCGATCGTTAGGCAAACTGGGATACCCTCTTTCTTTATTAACGATGCTGCTCGAATAAGATCGTCATGGCCTTTGCAGGGGTTCAGCCTTCCACAAGAGAAGATTTTGAGCGTATCTCCCTCATTCCATGGCTGGTAGGGCTCAGGTCGGGAAAACTTACTAATTTCAACACCCATCGGTGCAATGACCACGTTATTAGGTAGATATCCCGACAATAACTGAGTGACCTCTTGGTGGAGTTTCTTGGTAATAACAATGGCAAAGCTTGAATGGCGCCATTTGTTTTTTTGGTTGCTGCCATAATCCTTCAAACCGCCGTGTAGGGTGATGCTATAGTTTATGCCACCTAGCATTTTGCAAAACATGGCAATATTCGCGGCATTTGCGCAGGAGTGGGCATGAATATGATTAATCTGCCTCTCTTTGGCAATTCTTGCCATGTGAGCGCCAACAAGAATCAGTGCTGTTGTCTTGATTCTATCCGAAAACGTTAGTTCTGGAGAAAAAAGGCTCGCCTGGAGGCATTGCCACAGCTTTTTGGGGCCAGCTCGAAACAGGGTTGGCATTAAACCAAGTAATTCCGTTGGTTTTAGCGGGAACAGATAGGTTGTTTCCGGGATAATATCTTTAGCCCACTTGTGGCTGATAATTTCTTGGGCAGGCATGCGAGTTGATAGTATTTCGTAATCGATCCCTTGTTCACGTAGTACCTTCAATTCACGCCAAAAAAATATATGGGTTTGCCCAGGAAATTCAGGCACCAGGTATCCGAGCTTAATATCCACATTTATCCCTTTTTCGGAGTGCTGACAATTGTCTCTAAAAAAATAGTGTATAGTACGATACTTACGTAGGATCTGCCCATCATTTAGTCAAGATTTCCCATTATCGAAGTAATCACCCGTGTTGAGCCGATTTCTGGTTAGCTATCAGTATGGTGGCAGAAGCCATGCCAATGGTAAGCCAAATAACCAATGGGATAAAGCTCACTAGGCTAACGGTGCTGATTGTAAAGAGAACCGCGAAGACGGTGGCTATTTGGACTTGGCAAAGCTTTTTGACTTGTATATCACGGCATTGTGTTGCACAACGATGGAGCTTGATGAGTAGTATGGCAAAGATCAAGGCTAAGGTGCCAGCGCCAAACAAGCCATATCTAAGTCCTAATTGAATAAATGTATTGACGAGATCAACAATGCCCTGTCCTTGTATCATGCTTTGCATTTCTGGTGTATTGAGGAAGGTTGTTGATCCGATTAACATGTTTTTCTGGAAGACTATCCAGGCGTTATCAATTAATTTGTCTCTGTAATCAATGGATCCAGAGTCTGTTGAGCCAATGAAAGGAAGAAGCTGAACAAAGCGGTCAAATTGTCCAGTGGCGGCTAATGCGATGATACTAACTACCGCTAAGGCGGCTAGTCTAAAAAATATTACGGACTTATTACTGGAATACCAAGCATATACAAGGATTAATAGAGCAAATCCAACCCATGGTCCACGGGAAATAGTGGCTAACATCCCCGCTCCTAGTAATCCCCATAAGCACCAGATCACCCACTTTTCTTTGATTTCGTTATGCAGATATAACAAGGCGGAAAACCCGAGAATTAATACCGTACCAAGTACGATGGGGGAGCCGCAGGTTGCCCCTGCCCTGAGTAGACCGTCGCGCTCTGTATAGCCTATCAGATTACTGGAGAGTGCCCGGGTAACGCCGGAGAAGAGTCGCCAATGGAAGAGGAGCTCCAGGACGGCAACGGCTGAAATCAAACAGCACACGATTAATAATCCACGGTAAAAAGTGCTGAAGTGCTCGGGTTTAAACAGTGAGCGAGATACGGCGTAGTAGGGGGCCAGGATGGTAAGGGCTGAAATAAGCCCCATCCTTATGCCATTGGTTACGGTATTGTCTCTGAAATCGAGAAGAATGAGTGCGCTTGCAAATAAAACAACATAAAAATCAACTGGGTATTGCTTGTCATTAAAGCGAAATGGTCTATCTGGTGAGTTATTTTTTAGGGTTGGTATCAGGAAGATGAGCATTAATACCATGAGATATTCCAGCTTGATAAGGTAGCGCATGCCGGCGAATCCAGGGATATCAATGTATACGTTAGGAAAGCAAAATGTTAATACGAGAAAAAAGAGTAATCTCTCTTGATGATCTTGGCATTTGCTAAGGGCTTTTATTGCCAAGAGGCTTGCGAAGAACAGCCAGACGCTTTGCAGTAAAAAGGCAGAGGATAAGACGAACAGTACAGCGTTCCGCAGTCTCCCAGCTTGTTCTTGGTTGAGAACACTGGGAGCCCATTTGGTCAGGAGTGAGAGGATGGTTAAGTAGACAAGTGCGACAATGATGTATGCTTTGTAAGTTTCACTCACTACGCCCTGACTCCACTACAATTCTGCGATTTCGAGCTTTAAAGATTATCAGTGCGTTATTCTACTATTGTAAAGCCTTCCCTGATATAGCTGTTGAAGCTTTCTGAAGTAAAATCGGCGTTCCAGTTATATTTGGACTGATCCAGAGCACGTGAGAGGAAATCTTCACCATCGTAACCCTTATCTGTCATATAGGTGGTTAAATTTCTATCTGCATCAGTAAATGTAACAGGGTCTGTTACCGCATTGACTTCGCTTGTATCGTTCAGCCACTGATCCAGGCCAACGCCCGCGCCATTAATACTGAACCAGGCAAAGTCTCTATTGCTGCCATCAATTTGATGACTACTCCAGTAGCGATTTGAATAGAGGCTAAAGCCACTGGCACCATTTTTTATTCCCATGACAAAGCCACCGTTTGGTTGTACAACGGCATTATTATGGAAGCTATTATTGAGTGAGCCGGGAATGGTTTCCAGCTTAACAGCATAATGTTTGAGGGTGGATGTTGAAGTACTTGATGCGGTCCAGTCATAGATAACATTTTGACTAATCTCAACATTTTCTACTTCACCGGAGCCGCCAATTGACAGTGCTTTGATATTGGCAGAGCCATTCACATTTTTCAGTATATAGTTATTTTTGACAACCAAGTCCTTGATTTTAGAGTGACCAGGTGCCGCCGTGTATGTAGTGGCTGCATTGGAGGTAATAAAGATACCAGTGCCTTGATCTTGGGTATCAATATCTCTTGCACCCAGAATTACGTTGTTTTGAACAGAGCCTCCTACGTAGACATCGCCGATATTTCCACCACTGCCCACGGCGATTGCAATAGGGTTGTCGACAGACAGGTTGTCATTGTAAGTACCTCCCATTCGGAGCTGTGTACCGCCAGAGGCACCATTTGCATCGATGTTACCTCTAACAATGGTGTTGCCCATGCCGTAAGCGAGATACATGTTTCGGTTGAATACGGTCGACTCCGGGCTACCTGATTTTGCAGGGTTAAAGAGTTGGGCATTATCACTACAAACGTTGGCACCACTATAGCTAGTAATGTCATAGTCTGGACCTGAAGGGTAGGTATCACTTCTGAGCTGAAAGGCTCCACCATCGGTATAGCGCAGGCTGATACTATTTGCTCCTACGATACTGTTAATACGACTCTCTGTTATTGTGGCAATATCCTGCATGGTAGAGGCCATTGAATAATCAATGCCATCAATATTAAAGGTATTTCCATCAAGATGAATATCGAAGCATCCATTTACAATGGGTGTCCAGTTGCTGATGTTGGTATCTGGTTGCCAAAAGGCGAGGCGAAAATCATTATTCCAGCCACCGTGATACATGACGTTCTCTTCAATGAGTAATTCCGTACCAATGTTTGTGAAAAGTGATTGGGCGTGAGAGTCCAGTGAGTAGTTACCATTTAATATGCTACGCCTAAGGACGAAGGGGAGCGTTGGCTCGGATAGGAGATTAATTTGGGCAAAGTCACATCTCATATCTTCAATCAGGACATCACCACCATTCCAATTCCAATTGATGCAGTCGCCGCCTTGGCCTGTAAATAAGGTGTTATCAGGGTCTTTGCTGTACATATAGATGTGTAAGCCAACTAACCTGACGTATGAGCGGTTTGCAGACACATTGCTTCCCCCTTGTGTTTTAAACCAGCTTTCCGCGACGTTAAAACGAGGGCGAATTGTTGAGTCGCCGTAGCTGGCAATAATAGAAGGGGTTGATGTTGATGTGCCGGATGCTGTCCAATTGCCGATGATCTCATCAGTCCAGACATCGCCACGTTTAAATAATAACCAGTCTGGATAGCCATCACGGATTAGCTCTTTGGCTGCGGAGATGCTTTTTTTAGGACCATCGATACCATCCCATTCGGGAGCAAGCCCAGACCATGTGTCATCACCAGCAGAACTACTTACATATATCATTTGGGTATCATTTGATGCTTCAAATACTGTCCAGCCATTATCTAATTGGTTGTTGAACCCACCTTCTGTCGCATCTTGATCGCTGTAGCAGCCAAGGTCCATTTGCCAGTCGATAAGGCCATCTCCGTCGTTATCAATGCCATCATTACATTCTATAGTGAGTAGGGTGGACTCTGTGGAATCGTCTGGTAAGGCAGTAGTACTACTGCCGCCACAGCTACACAGAGCTAAGGAGACGAATACTATGAGTATTTTTTCGATATCCATGACAAGGGGCTTCCTGAGTGGTTATCCTGTTACCCATAATATCGAAGGCAAGGCTCAAAACATTAGGTAGTAGTGGTGTGGTGGCTAAAACAATTAGCCAGTAGGAGAGCTAGTTCTCAAAAACACTGAATTTAGTAATAGTGGTAATGCTCTTCGTTTTCCGCTTTGTTCAGGATACAGCCAATATAATGGGTGTTTTTGAGCATTTTTTTGGCCATCTGTATCTCTCTTTGGTCATTTCCTCCATCCTCTACAACAAGTAAAGATGAATCAATATAAGGCATTGCACTGAGTACATCATCTGTTTGTAGTAGAGGAGGGGTATCGAAGATGATCAGCCGTCCTTTGGCGTTGTCAGTAATATGTTGTATGGTCTCTTTCATTTTTTGGGATGAAATAAGGTCTGAGGAGTTTCTTGCTGTACCTCTTCCCTCAATGGCATAGCCTCGAGCAGGGACAATATAGAGATTATCGATATTAGGTTTGACAAGGATATTGCTGAATTTTGTGCTATCGGTGAGAAAATCTAACAGTCCAAACTCTGGTTTAAGCCCCAAGGTTTGATGGATTGAAGGCCTTCTGAGATCGAGGTCAATAAGAATAACACTGGATTTCGCGACTTTGGCCATGGCAATGGCAAGATTAATCGAAACGACTGTTTTCCCTGCCCCTGCTGTTGGAGAGCAAATGGCAATAGTACTGCTCCCACTTTCTTTCATGGCTGAGAGCACCTTTGTGCGCAGCATTCTGAATATGTCACTGCGCGGGTCATACTTTAACCCCATAATGATTCTATTCTTTTCTAGAGTGGTGGCGTCGAACTCTACCTTCATGCTTCGCACCTATAATATTCCGGCTTTATCTAATAATTTATAAAAGGCGATATCCAGAGGCATAATGAAAAGATGCACTATAGTTATCAACGATACCATTAAGACAATTATAAAAATAATGAAATAAATGAGGTTACGCTTTTTCCTGCGTATGTCCTCTTGTGTTTCAATGATCGGAATGGACATCAATAGTTCATCACCCAATGCGGCGGATATACGACCTGCACCACGGAGTTGTGATGATTGTTGTTCCAGGAAAAAAGCGAGCGCAAATGCGAGGCCCAGTGATCCCAGAATGGCCATCGCAATGAGTTTGGGTCGATTTGGCTTGACGGGTTTTTCCGGTTTTCTTGCCGCTTCTAATAGTTTGAAACTTTCTGCCATATTGCCCTCTTCGAGGGTGAGAGCCAGCTCTGCTTCAATCTGCTTGGCAGAGAGTTCGGCATATTTGCGTTTTGTACTATCCAGACCGCGTAGCAAATCGTTGTAGCCCCTCTCTACTTGAGGTGTGGCTGCCACGCGTTTGCGGAATTCTTCTAAGCGCTTGGTGGTATTTTTATTTTCAATCTCTATGTTGGATATTTTTTGATTGATTAAAGCTAGCTCACTCTCTAGTTTGAGGTAATTTAGGCTGTTTTTATTGCCGCTTGCCAGTGTATTGCTTGGGGGCAGTGTTGTAGTGCTATCCGAAGGCTCAAAGCTCTCTATTTTATAGGATATTTCAGATATTTCCCGTTGCACTTTCTTCACGTCAGGGTGCTGGGGAGCATATTTATTAAGAAGGCCTTCCTCTTGTTGCTGTAGCTCCGCCAGTCTGATTTTTAGCTGATTGAGCTGGATAGCTGAGCTGTTTGTTGGGTTTAATGAGGTGCCGTCTCCATTTGTTGGTGAATTGCCCAGAATTTTTTCGAGCGCCTTCTTTTCTTCTATAAGGCTGTTTTTTCCATCAATTAATTGCGCAAGCCTGTCCTCTAAGCTTTTGATTGTACTCATATTATAAATGAGTAATTCTGGCATGGAGTCGCCGAATTGCTCTTTGTAATCGGCAATCTTTACCTCGATATCTTGGATTTTGGCTTTGAGCTTGTCGGCTTCCTCATTGATAAAGTCGTAGGTCTCTTTGGCGCGAGAGGTACGTGTAGTAATATTTTCGTTGAGGATTAGGGTAGTTACTTCATTGGCGACTTTCTGGGCCAATGAAGGGTCTTTGTATTCAAATGAGACGGTAAAGGCGATGGCTGTTTGCATGTTTCTGCCCCGTTTACCACTGATATTGGCATTGACCATTGAGACATGGATGCTGGATTTGAATAGGTCAGAGAGCTCGGTGATGTTTAGGCGCTTGATGTCATCAGAATACAGGTTGAACTTATCGATAATGGATACAATATTTTCAATGACCAGTACCCGTTGCTTGATGACTTGGATTCGTTCTTCTGCATAGCTGGTGACGGTCGACTCAACTAGGTCTTCAGGCACTTGCTGTTCTACGATGGAGACCACAGAGGTTGAGCTGTAGATTGCGGGAAGCGAGAATACGACAAATAGACTGGCAACGATGCAGATAAAGCTGACAATGATAATCAGGATTTTTCTTCTGTTGACCATTCCGATGATATCGGAAAGCTGCATCGATTGATTTTCCACTTCGAGTTACCGCTAGTTAATAATGTAATTGATGGATAGCATGACCTTATTGGATTTTATCCAATAATCACTCTCTTTTCGCTGTTCATGCTGAATTTGTAACGAAAGTTTCCAATCTTTGATGGAGGCGTCATGAAAAGCCAGCTGTGCTGCTCTTTTGTATTCATGGTGCTTATTATCATCAATCAGTGTGGTCTTCTGCGCAATGCCAGTCAGGCTATAACGCATCTTGTTACCAATCCCTTTCTCTATGGAGAGGACAAGCTTATCGATATCTTTTTCTGACCCGAGCCCTGTGGGGAGGCGCTTGTGAGAGTATGAGGCAGAATGCGTGTCCGCTTGAGTATTAATGGTATAGGTCACTCCACCATGCAAGGCACCCTCAGATCGGGTGGTATCATCACTGCTTCTGACGCTGTATGATATATCGCCCTTTAGCTCTGTTTGCTCACTTAACTTGCTTTCAACAATAAACTCTCCACCTACAGCGGTCGTACTCATACTATCTTTACCACTATAGAGCAACTTTTGCGTAAACAGTTTCGTCGTCAGTAGTGCAACGGGGGTGGGTTTGTGCAACAGCCCAATAATGAGGCCAAGGTTTTGATAATCAACCAGTGAGGTGTCTTGATAGCGTTTTTGTTGGCCATCAAATGCGAGTAAGAGTGATGTGCGTGGCGATGAGTCAATCGCCATTCCTGCAAAGAGAGCCTCTTGGTAGTATTTTAGCTGATTACCATAGCTGTCGGTATCCTCTCCCGCTTGATCTTTAATGAGCCCTTGAGTGTGAGAGATTTGCAGTTTGCCGGAATGTGTCGAGGCAAATGTCTTTTTTACATCAATATTGGCGGAATATAAGTTTCGGGAGACATCTGCTTCCGCACGCTCTACCAGCCTGCTGAGTGTCAGGTTGGATTGTATGATGGTGTATAGATTTCGCCATGTGCCATTTAAGTCGGCACTACTCCTGCTGCTTCGAGCGGGGAGCCTATCTGTCGAAAAGTTATGATTACTACTATGTATAATGCTGTGACTTAGTTGGGCTTCGATATCAAATGCGAGGGCACAGCAAGGCAGTAACAGCCAAAGTAAGCATGCTACTATCAGGTGTGTTTTTCCCGTCAATGCACTGAATCCTATGTCATCAATGATGGTACATCATAGCAGTAAAATGCTATGGAACGATAATGACATCGCCACTTTGTAACTGGACATTTGACTCAAGGTCACGTCCTTTTGAAAATTTCGTATAGGAGATTACATGTATGGAGTTATCTTTGCGAATAAGCTTGATCTCATCTTTATCAGCAAATTCGGACAATCCACCTGCCAATGCCAGTGCTTGAATTATATTCATTTTAAATGACATTTCATACATTCCAGGTGTGACGACATTGCCAATAACGTAAAAGACATTGCCAGATGTTTGTGTGACGCTGACTTGGACTTCGGGCTCAGCCAAGTAATTAACCAGCTTGTCGCGGAGTAATTCCTGTAGTTCTACAACACTTTTTCTTGAAGTGGCTATGGTGCCTATGAGTGGGTAAGAGAATGTTCCATCGGGCAAGACTCTTACTTGTCGATGTAAATTTTCCTCTCCCCATATGGAAATATCGAGAACATCGCCTGGATTGATGCGATAGACATCGCTTGATAAGCATGGCGAAGCGGACAGTGCTAGTACAATTAACAGGGCGAATGTCGATATCTTCATTGTTCATCCATTATAAAATAGTAAAGCCCAGGCAGGCTGACGATAGATCGAAGAGCTTGCCTGGGCTTCTGTAAGCTTAGCTGAAATTAAGCAGCTTTGCTCATTTTGCGGCGACGTGACATAGCCATCATACCCAGCAGAGCAGGGCCAAACAGCAGCAGTGCAGCAGGTACAGGAACAGCTGAAACTTTGAAGTTGAAGCTACCAGTAGTTGGTGGATTCCAGAAAGTACCAGTGATAGTCGCAGTGTAGATGGTGCCAGCAGCAAGGCTCAGAGAGGTCACGATGCTGTCGTAGTCACCTGCAGAAGAGGCAGGAGTAGTCCAGCTCCAGGTGTTAACGCCATCAGTGATATCCAGAGTCATGCTAGCAAAGTCAGCATATGCTGCATAAGTAGATGAATTAGGATCGCTGTCAGTCAGGTTTTCAGTCAGGGAGATGAAAGAGTTCGTATCAACATTAGTGCTGAAAGTGTATACAGCAGAGGTAATAGTTGTCGAGTTCAGGCCTGAGCTTACCAGCAGAGTTGAGTCACTTACGTCCAGGTCAACAGTTGGACCAGAGTTCAGTGTCACAGCCGCTGCTGATGCTACGCTACTGATAGCAAATAAGGCAAATGCGCCTAGTGCTACGATTGATTTTTTCATTGGTGAATCTCCAAAAGTTATTTAATAACGACGTCGATTTGACTAAATAACTTACAGAGCAGCACAGCCGTCTTCTGATGCTAGCGTAAAAGACCTGTTACTTTCCGGCCCTATCTCGCGATAGGTGTGGCTTTTTCAGATAAGTTGAGTTTAACAATTTAAGTACTTTTTCGGATGCTCCTGCATCCAATTACATTATGGATCGGAGGAGGGGGATGCGTCAATAATTATTAAAAAAAAAGGGTAATATTTTTTTGGTTGCTGACGCTATACGGGCTGTTTTTTGAGCTTAAAAATAAAAAAGACCCCTTTTTTGAGGGAAAGGAGCCTTTTTGGTTTTTGTGTGGGCTTTTTGCTTAAACGGTAGTGCCTTGCTTTTTGCGTGAAGCAAAACCAAGTGCTACTAGCCCGCTCAGCAGGAGGAGAATGGGTAGTGGCACAGGTACCGGTGAGATACCACCAGTCACATCCGCTATATATTTTACTGAGTTGCCATTTTCAATGGCATTAATATGTAACTCCGCAATCGTGCTGAGGCTGCTATCGCCGCTGGCAGTGATAATGCTGATAAAGTCATTGATGTTTGCATTTAGCATGGTCCAGGTGACGCTCTCATTACTGATAAGCCGATCCCCAGAGTTGCTGCTATCAAAGGTGGCAATCCAGCCAAAATCGAAGGTGCCTTTACCTTTTTCCTCTTTGAAGGATTTCAGGTTAGCGTCACCACCAAAGCTATCGTACTGATCAGAGGCTTGCAGGCTGTCGTCATAGGACTCGGTATTGCCAAAGCTTAAAGAAAATACGAAAGGCGCATTGCTGCCATCTGTTCCACCCAGTTCGCTTAGTAGGAAGCTCATATCAAATGTGGAGAGAGTAACGTCGACATTGCTGCCATTTTCTGCAAATTGCAGCGAGGCTACCGCGTCTGTTGTAGTGCTGTTATCTAGGCGATAGTTGAAGTCAAAGCTATAACTGGCTGCAAATGCGCTGGAGGAGGCAATGAGCATGAGCCCTGCACTACCTATGGTTTTGATCAATGTTTTTAAGTGTTTCATCGGAATGGTTCCATTTGAAATAGTGTGAGAGACATCCATTTGGTTGGGATGTGTCCGTAGAAAACCTTAGTCTGTATAATGTGATTATATTTCGAGCAATCAAAAAAAACAAAGTTATTTTGGGAAAAATACTTTAGTTTTTGAGCAGTGTGCCGAGCGAATAAGAAATAATGTCTTCAATGATACTCTATATTATGTTTTTAACCAAAAGGTTACGGGGCCGTCGTTGGTGAGTGTCACTTGCATATTGGCGCCAAATTTTCCGCTTTCTACTACTGGGTGTTTTTGTTTAGCTTGCTGTACGAAATAATTATAGAGTCGCTCGCCCTCATCGGGTGGTGCCGCGGGGGTGAAACTGGGGCGCGTGCCTTTTCGTGTATCGGCGGGAAGGGTAAATTGGGAAATAATTAGCAGCTCTCCACCAACTTGCTGTAGGTTGAGGTTCATTTTTCCGGCATCATCTTCGAATACGCGGTATGTGAGGAGTCGCTCCAATAGACGTGCGGAGATGGCTTCGTTGTCCCCTTTTTCTACGCCCAGTAAAACCAGTAAGCCGGGACCAATTTGCCCGACGATCTTGCCTTCCACTTCTACCTTGGCGTGGCTGACTCGCTGTAATAGCCCGATCATTGTTGAATGTCCAATGCTAAGGTGCCAATGTGTAAAGAGCAGAAAGATGTCATAAGTGGATATCCCGGGCCTTTATAAAAACGATGGGCATAAAAAAACGCCAAGGCCGAGTATATAAAATACTCTGCATCTTGGCGTCTTCGCGTAGGAAACTACTTACTTCGCGGAGCGGCTGGCACGCTTGCGGTCATTTTCGGTTAGCAGCTTCTTACGCAGGCGGATATGGTTAGGGGTTACCTCGACCAGTTCGTCTTCATCGATGAACTCCAAAGCCTGCTCTAGGGTATGGCGAACCGGTGGGGTTAGCACTTGTGCCTCATCGGTACCAGAAGCGCGGACGTTGGTCAGTTGCTTGCCTTTCAGTGCGTTGACCACTAGATCATTATCACGGCTATGCAGGCCGATGATCATACCTTCGTAAACCTCTTCACCGTGACCGATGAACAGACGACCGCGATCCTGCAGGTTGAACAGAGCATTGGTTAGTGCTTTACCTGGTGCATTGGCGATCAATACGCCATTCAGGCGGGTACCATATTCACCTTTCTTCATTGGGCCGTAGTGATCGAATACGCTGAACATCAGGCCGGTACCTTGAGTTGCCGTCAGGAATTCGGTACGGAAGCCGATCAGACCACGCGATGGGATGACAAAATCAAGGCGCACGCGGCCTTTGCCATCAGGCTCCATGTTTTTCATTTCAGCACCACGGGTACCCAATTTCTCCATTACGGTACCTTGATGTTGCTCTTCTACGTCAATGGTCAGTTGCTCATAGGGTTCCTGCTTTTCGCCATCAATCATGCGGAAGATTACCTCTGGACGAGAAACGCCCATTTCGAAGCCTTCACGACGCATGGATTCGATCAGAACTGACAGGTGCAGTTCGCCACGGCCAGATACGCGGAACTTATCCGCGTCTTCGGTCTCTTCAACGCGCAGGGCTACGTTGTGGATCAATTCTTGTTCCAGACGCTCTTTAATCTGACGGGAGGTGACAAATTTGCCATCTTGACCTGCAAAAGGCGAATTGTTGACCTGGAAGGTCATACTAACAGTTGGTTCATCTACGCTTAATGGGGCTAGCGCTTCAACAGCATTCGGATCACACAGAGTATCGGAGATGTTCAGACCATCGATACCGGTGAAACAGATGATGTCACCTGCTGCGGCCTCATCTACCTCAACACGCTCTAGGCCCATGAAGCCCATCAGCTTGAGGATTCGGCCGTTACGACGCTGACCATCCTTATCTACGATAACAACTTGGGTGTTGGTTTTTACACGACCACGGGCGATGCGACCGATACCGATAACACCGACGTAGCTGTTGTAGTCCAGCTGAGAAACCTGCAGCTGGAACGGATCTTCGATTTCAACTTGTGGTGGATGAACCTTGTCAATGATGGTTTCGAATAGCGGAGTCAGGTCGCCATCACGAACGGTCTCATCCATACCGGCAAAGCCGTTCAGGCCTGAGGCGTAAACCACTGGGAAGTCCAGCTGCTCGTCGGTCGCACCCAGATGATCGAACAAGTCGAAAGTTTGGTCGAGTACCCAGTCAGGGCGAGCACCGGGGCGGTCAATCTTGTTGATGACAACGATAGGCTTTAGGCCACGGGCCAGTGCCTTCTCGGTTACGAAACGAGTCTGAGGCATTGGACCTTCTACTGAGTCTACCAACAGCAGTACGCAGTCCACCATCGACAGAACACGCTCTACTTCACCACCGAAGTCGGCGTGTCCGGGGGTGTCTACGATATTAATGCGGTAGTCACGCCATTTGATAGCGGTAGGCTTGGCCAGGATGGTAATGCCGCGTTCTTTCTCCTGGTCGTTGGAGTCCATAGCGCGCTCAGCCAGTTGGGTGCGCTCATCCAGGGTGTCCGACTGTTTCAGGAGCTGGTCAACCAGGGTGGTCTTACCATGGTCAACGTGGGCAATAATTGCGATGTTACGTAAGTTTTCGATCACAGCAGTAAACTCGGTGGTTAATATAGATTGGCGCGGATTGTACAGTATCTGGACAGGAGGGGGATAGAGGGGGAGGCTATAATTTGACGATTTCTCTGTGAAAGGGCATGATTCCGGCACTAAATCCACGTATTCTGGCCGTATGAGTCAACAAGTTCAGTCAATTAAACCGCGTTTTATTAAATTGCTACTCAAGCTGTTGGCATGCATGCCTTTGCGCATTGCCCATGTAATTGGGGCTGGGGTAGGGTTGTTGATGTGGCAATTAGGAAGAAGGGGGCGGGAGACCTCGTTGCGTAACCTCGAACTCTGTTTTCCTGAAATGGGGCAGCCTGATCGGGAGAGGTTGGCTAAAGCCAGTATGATGGAGACGGGTAAGAACATTGCCGAGCTAGGGGCTTTATGGTTATGGCCCATTGCTAAGACGCTCTCTTTAGTGAAACAGGTATCTGGCGAGCACTATGTGACGGAAGCGTTGGCCAAGGAGCAGGGGATTATTTTTGTGAGTCCTCATTTGGGGGCTTGGGAACTGAGCGGTCTCTACTGTGCCACGAAAGGCTATATGACCAGCCTTTATCGTCCTCCCAAATTGCAAGGGATGGATGAATTGATTCGTTATGCCCGCCAGCGTGGTGGGGCTGCCTTGGTACCTACCGATGCAAAGGGGGTAAAGGCGTTGCTGCAAGGGCTTAAGCGCGGAGAGCTAACCGGTATTTTGCCTGACCAGGATCCGGGATTTGGTAATGGAGAGTTTGCGCCATTCTTTGGCGTGCCGGCCAACACCATGACATTACTCTCCAAGCTGGCCTTTAGAAGTCAATCTCCAGTGATCCTGATTTATGCTGAGCGCTTACCCAAGGGTGAGGGCTTTCACTTACATCTCTCTCCCATTGAGCTTGATTATGAGGGAGCGGATGTCCATGCCTCGTTGGTTGCCATTAATCAGGCAGTCGAGCGTGCCGTGCGTGAGTCTCCTGCTCAGTATCAGTGGAGTTATAAGCGCTTTAAGAGTCGCCCCGAAGGTGAATCGCCAATCTATTAATGACGCCAGAATGCGGGGCTGAGTAGCACTAGCAGTGTGAATACCTCAAGACGTCCCATCAGCATGGCTAGAGATAGAGTCCATTTTGCCGTATCGCTGAGATTTCCAAAATGAGCGCCCACCTCTCCCAATCCTGGGCCAAGGTTATTCATGCAGGCGGCGACAGCCGAGAAAGCGGTAACCTGGTCCTCGCCTGTTGCCAATACAATCAACATAAATACGACGAAGCAGGCAACGTAGAGGGAGAAGAACCCCCAAACTGCTTCAATCACTCGTTCAGGTAGTACCTTGCCACCGATTTTGACTGGGATTTGTGCGCTGGGATGGACTAGTCTTGCCACTTCCCGTGATCCCTGTTTAAACAGGAGCAGTACCCGTATTACTTTCATGCCGCCACCGGTAGAGCCCGCACAGCCACCCACAAAGCTGACAAAGAGCAGCAGTACCGGTAGAAATCCCGGCCAGGTATAAAATGGGGTAGTGGTAAAGCCCGTGGTGGTACCAATGGAGACGGTTTGGAAGATACCGTGATGAACTGCATCGATCAGGTTGGTAAAGGTTTTGCTGTAGTAGAGGTAGCTGATCGTGATGAGTGATACGGCGGCTAATATCCCCAGATAGACTTTGACCTCTGTATCGTAGAGGTAAGGATTGACACTAAAGGAGCGCCAAGCCAAAAAGTGTAGAGCGAAGTTCATGCCGGCAATCAGCATAAAGAAGACGGCAACCATCTCAATCAATGGGCTGTTAAAGTAGCCCATGCTGGCATCATGGGTGGAAAAACCACCGATGGCAACAGTGGAGAAGCTGTGGGCAATGGCGTCAAAGCCGCTCATTCCGGCTGCCCAATAGGCAAGGGCGCAAAGGGCGGTTAAGGCCAGGTAGATATACCAAAGTGCTTTGGCTGTTTCCGTAATGCGAGGGGTGAGCTTGCTGTCTTTCATTGGGCCTGGTGTTTCTGCGCGATAGAGCTGCATGCCACCAACGCCCAGCAGTGGCAGGATGGCAACCGCTAAAACGATAATACCCATCCCGCCTAACCATTGTAGTTGCTGACGGTAGAAGAGAATCGATTTGGGTAGTGTATCGATACTCTCTGCAATAACGGTGGCGCCAGTGGTGGTGAGACCGGACATGGACTCAAATACTGCATCGGTGGGGGAGAGATGGGGCTCATCTGAGAGCATGAATGGCACCGCACCGGTCAGGCCTAGTACTGTCCAGAAGGTGACTACCACCACAAACCCATCCCGCAGGCGTAGATCCTTATGGTGATGCTTGACCGGGAACCAGATCAACAAACCCGCCAGTAGGGTGCCGAGAAAGGTGGCGACAAATGGCATCAGGGTGCCATCTTTATAGATAAGGGAGACCACCATGGGGGGGAGCATGGTGACGCTGAATATCATCAACAGTAATCCGATGATGCGTTGAATGGTCGCTAGTTGCATGATTCAACCCTAGAGGAAGGTGATGCCCACTTGGAACAGTTTTTCGACGGCCGTGACATACTTTTTGTCCACCAGGAACAAGATTACATGGTCACCGGATTCGATTACCGTGGTGCTATGGGCAATCAATACCTCATCCCCACGGACGACGGCACCGATGGTGGTGCCGGGGGGGAGATCAATTTCTGAAATGGTACGCCCCACCACTTTAGAGGAGGAGGGGTCACCATGGGCAACCGCTTCAATGGCCTCTGCTGCACCGCGTCGTAGTGAGTGAACGGCGACCACATCGCCCCGCCGGACATGGGCTAGCAAGCTGCCGATCATTGCCTGTTGGGGTGAGATGGCGATATCAATGGAACCGCTTTGTACCAGATCTACATAGGAAGTGCGGTTGATCAGGGCCATTACCTTACGAGCGCCGAGGCGC
This sequence comes from Thiohalomonadales bacterium, assembly GCA_050295955.1. Classification (GTDB taxonomy): domain Bacteria; phylum Pseudomonadota; class Gammaproteobacteria; order RBG-16-57-12; family RBG-16-57-12; genus JAFLJP01. Next base: position 22,976 of record JBNKQQ010000069.1, on the reverse strand, counting down.
TTGGCCAGCATGGCAGAGAGGATGTTGGCTTCATCATCGTTGGTGAGAGCACAGAAGACACTGGTATTTTCGATGTTCTCATCCAGTAGCAACTCTTCGTCCGCAGCATCACCAAAAAGTACCATGGTTTTTTTCAGTTCGGCAGCAATCATGCCTGTGCGGTCCCGGTTATGGTCAATCAATTTAACGCGGTAACGTCCCTCAAGGGCTTTGGCGAGTCGCTTACCGATGTTGCCACCACCGGCGATGATGATACGTTTAACCTTCTCATCCACGTTACGCATCTCGCCCATTACAGCCCGGATATTCTTTCGTGCTGCGATGAAGAAGACTTCGTCATCCACCTCAATAACTGTGTCGCCGTGTGGGGGGACGGGTTTGCCGCGGCGGAAGATGGCGGCGACCCGGGTCTCAACCTTGGGCATATGTTCCCGTAATGCTTTCAGTTCATGACCAACCAGTGGGCCACCGTAGTAGGCACGTACGGCTACCAGTTGCACCTTGCCATCGGCAAAGTCCAGTACCTGAAGGGCGCCAGGGAATTCAATGAGGCGTTGGATGTAATCAGTTACCAGCTGTTCTGGGCTGATTAGTACGTCGATGGGCAGCGCTTCTTGGCTGAATAGTTGGGGGTAGGCAAGGTATTCCACCGAACGTACGCGGGCAATTTTAGTAGGGGTGTGGAACAGCGTGTAGGCAATTTGGCAGGCCACCATGTTGATCTCATCACTATTGGTGACGGCAAGAACCATATCAGCATCTTCGGCACCTGCCCGCTCCAAAACCTGTGGATGTGAGGCCTCTCCCTCTACCGTGCGGATATCCAGACGGTCTTGCAGCAGTGCCAGACGATTGGTGTCGGTGTCTACCACCGTGATGTCATTTGCCTCATTGACCAGATTTTCTGTTACTGATGAGCCAACTTGGCCTGCCCCCAGGATGATGATCTTCATAGTTTTAGGGCCCGCTAATGCTAATTAGATTACTGCCGCTGGCTGCCATTTTTTTGTCCACCAAGGCGATGTGGGTAAAACATAGTGAGTTATATAAATGTATGGCAACACAGCTGAGTTGAAAAATACTTACTGCCCAAAGGGTTGCGTTTAAAAAAACATGACTCTTTATTGCCTGCATGGATGTGGCGCGAGAGTGGGACGCGGTAAGCTTATTTTGTTGTTCATTTGGCGTAACCAAACCTCTATCCTCATGCCTTGATTGGCGCTTTTTTAAGCGCAATGCCAGTATTTTTATTCGCGTTAATAGGCCTTACTTGGCGTGGTTATGGGCTATTGTACAGTGATCCTACATCCCTGCCACTGTTCATTTTCCGGTTTTATATTCGATGCCAAGTGAATTGAGTTTGCGGTAGAGGTGGCTGCGCTCTACGCCGGACACTTTAGCCACTTTTCCTACACTGCCATCTTGTTGCGCCATATGATACTCAAAATAGCTACGTTCAAAAGCTTCCCTTGCTTCCCTGAGGGGAAGTTCAAACAGGCCGCTCATATTTTCTGTGATCTCGTTATGTGACTGTTGGGGACTTTTGCTGAGTAGGCCATCTAGTTCTTCAAGTTGTACTTCGCTGTGATTGCCAGTAATCAAGAGCTGTCGGACGATGTTATTGAGCTCTTTGACATTGCCAGGCCAATAGTAGTTGCGTAGACGGTTTTGGGCAGGTAAGCCGAAGTGGCGGTAGGGCAGCTTTTCCCGCTCCACAAAGCTATCGACAAAGCTGTTAAGCAGCTCAGGTACATCTTCACTATGCTCTTTCAGTGTGGGGGTGTGGATCGCGACTCCTTTTAGCAGGTGGTAGAGGTCGTCCCGAAAACGTCCTTGGTTTACCAGGGAGGTCAGGTCAAAGTTTGAGGTACAGATGAGGCGGCAGGAGGCCTTGATAAACTGTTTGCCACCTTGTCTCAGGAATTCGCCGCTTTTGAGATAGCCGATCAGGCGGTCTTGGTATTCCAGAGGTAGTTGTTCGATACCGGCTATGTAGAGGGTGCCATTATTGGCCTGTTCTAGTTTGCCTGGTGTGACGGTATCTTCCTGTTCTTTACCAAATAGGACATTGGCCATGGCCTGGATGGGTAGAGCAGCCAATTGGCATTCGACAAAGGGACCGTCACGGTGGAGTCCGTGGCTATGTAGGTAGCGAGCGCACAGTGCTTTACCTGTGCCTGCTTCACCTTCAATCATGACGGGTAGGCTGTATTTGGCAACGCGTCCTAGCTGTTCTCGTAGGCGTTGCATCAGGAGGCTTTTACCGACGATAGCGGTGTTGGACTGGCGGCGCTGAAGTCCTTTTGTCTGGCCAGGAATATGGCGCTGTGAGGCGGCAAGCGCTCCCTCTATTGCGGGTAGAAGGCGGCCAATGGAGAGTGGCTTTTCCAGAAAGGTGTAGGCGCCTAGGCGAGTGGCTTCCACTGCGGTTTCAACTGTGCCGTGACCAGACATGACAATCACTGGTGCGCTGTTGCCATCTGCCAGGAGCTGTTTGTAGAGGGTGATACCGTCTATATCCGGCATCCAAACATCCAGTAGTACCAAGTCCGGTTGTTGATCACGAATAGCATTACGGGCACTCTCACCATCTTGGGCGACAGCAACCTGATAGCCTTCGTCTTCGAGAATTTCCTGTAGTAGCTGGCGGATATCCGGCTCATCATCAACAACAAGTACATAGGATTTTTTCATCTATTGGTCCTTTGTGGTGAGCGTGGTCGGGGGCGAATTATATTCCAAGGGCAAGCGTATATTAATATAAGCGCCACCACTTGCTCTATTTCCGGCACGAACCACTCCCCCGTGCTCTTCAATAATTTTTTTAACAATTGCCAGTCCCAATCCGGTACCTTTGGGTTTGTTGGTAACGTAGGGCTCAAATAGTTGTTCTAATAACGTTTTTGGAATTCCCGGTCCGTTATCTTCAACGCTTAGGACGACATAGCCACTGGGGGCACTACCGTGGAGTTCACTGATTATGCGAATTTGTGGATGTGGTTGTGTATCCAAGGCTTCCTGTGCATTTTTAAGTAGGTTGTGCAGTAGCTGGCGCAGCCGCCCCTTGTCCCCATGGATTAATTCAAGCTGTTGATCCAGCTGTAGTTGGAAATCAATAGTATTGTTACCACGATACAGCTCTACGACCTCATCTATCAATTGGTTGAGGTTAAATTCTACGACTTGTCGCTTGGGGGTATAAGCGTAATCACTGAAAGCTTTTACCATTTCCTCCATCGCTTGCACCTGCTGAATAATGGTATGGGTAGAGCGCTCCAGCAGCTGGCTATCCTCTTCCGGCAAGATGTCCAGATAGCGCCGACGCAACCGCTCAGCAGCGAGTTGGATTGGGGTGAGGGGGTTTTTGATTTCGTGGGCTAGGCGTCGTGCTACTTCAGACCAGGCGGCATCTCTTTGGGCTGTGAGCATACTGGTGATATCGTCAATGACCACCACATGACCGGAACGATTGGGCTGACGTTCACTGAGGCGGGTGCCGTGGCACATTAAGATGCGGCGGCCTTGTTGGGTGAAGATAGTGATTTGTGCTTGCCATTTCGCCTGTTGTTTTTCAAATTGCGCCATTAACTGACTACAAAATTCCTGTAAATGTTCATTGTGATGACAGAGCAACGATAGGGAGTTTCCCATCAAGGGTTCGAAATCGGCCTCCAATAGCTGGCGAGTGGCGGCATTTACTGTGCGAATACGGTAGCGGTGATCCAGCGTGATAACGCCAGAGGTGAGTCCTCCCAGAACCACTTTGAGGTAGGAGCGTTCCCGTTCAGTTTGCTGCTGACTACGGGCGACTTCATCACGCGCCTGGGCAATTTTGCGAGTCATCTCATTAAACGAATTTACCAGGGAACCAAATTCATCATAACTGGTAAGGGGGAGCTGCTGGTTGTAGTCACCCGCGGCTACTGAGCGGGTGCCCAGTGCCAGAATCCGTACCGGCTCGACTAGCCGTTGAGATGAGAATAGTGCTACCCACACGGCGGTTAGTAGAGTGAGTAATAGCACGAGTGAGAGGGTAAGGGTGAAGCTATTTTTTAGCGGTTCACGCAGATAGACCATTCTTTTGTAGTTGGCAAAGGCATCGTTGACATTGTTGAGCAGCTCCCCGATGCCCTGGGGGATGGGGTAAAGGGCCTGTAAGACCATTGATTCATAGGGTGTGCCTTTGGTCTCGATCAACGTCACAATGCGCACTGTTAGTTGTTCTCGTTGTTGAGGTTCCAGGTCTACGTAGTTGTAGCCTTGGCGAACTTGCATCAGGATCGCATTATCAGGGATTTGAGGAATAATATTTGTGCCATCCAGTGTGCTATTTGCCAGTACCCGCCCATTGGGGGTGAGCAGGGTTAACTCCTGGCTACCACTCTCTTCCAATAAATTGGTAAGTTGCTGGGGAGTGGTAAATGGTTGATCTTGTAGGCTGGAGGCCGCGGCTTTTGTACTTTTGATAAGCTGCTTGACACGTAAATCCATGGTGTCGCGACTGAGGTCGAGTGCATCTTGTAGTGCGGTTTCAATCTGTAGGTTAAACCAGTTATCGATGCCTTTGTCGAGAAACTGCAGTGAAAAGTAGTAAACTGCACTGACCGGTACAATGGAGACCAGCATAAACATACTGAGTAGCCGTAAGGCTAGTCTTGATCCGATAACGCCTGCACGAAACTCTTTAATGAAGCGGATGATGCGTCGCCCAATTAAAAACAGCAGAATCAACGCGCCCAATAGGTTAATGATCAGTAGCTGGAGATAGAGCCGCTCGAAGCGCGCAGAGTTTTGGGTGGCATCACTGAGTAGCGCGAGTGAGGAGAGCATGAGCAAAAACAGCAGGAGCACTGGCAGTAGTTTAAATGCCGAGTGCTGTTGAAGTCGGCGCAGTGCCTGTATTAGGTGTTGGTATCTGGCATCCATGGCTATAGCGGCATATCCCACCACTCGCTGTTGTTTCTCCAGGGTCCTGAGAAGTAGGAGATTAACCGGAGAGGGATGGAGATAGCGTTGGTATCAATAGCGGTACGAATGCGTAAGTGATAAGACTTGCCAGGTTCTAAGATATCCTGGTCGATAATAGGTAGATTGCGAATACTTCCCAGCTCCTCAAGGGCGGCAGAGAGTGTGCTGAAGCTACTGACTACGGCACTGTTGTGATTGGTTACAATGTACTGTCGACTGAGGGCGTGATAGTCCAGGTCATAGCGCTGTTTGAGAAAGGCGATATCCCCTTCCAGCAGGTAATTTCTGGGGAGGTAGACTTCCAGAATCACCTTTATTGGTATGGTAACGCCACTATGCAGTGCCTCTTTTAGCTCTGAGTTAAGAGGGAAGCTGAGTGAGATATCGGCTAAGTAGAGGCCATCCTTCAGAGTGACTTTTGCTCCTGTTACTTCGAAATTTTCAGCCTGAACATTATGGCTTAACAGCACCATCAGCAGCAGCGGGAGCAGTGTCAGCTGCCGTAGCATCCTATGCTCTCCTCTCCAGGCAGCCGTAGTAGAAACCGTCCATGTTCTCCTCTCCCGGGAGAATTTGTCGACCCACTTCACAGGGGTGCCCCCACGCTGCATTGATAGAAATTTCCTGAGCCTCTGGGTGGCGAGCCAGGAATGCAGCCAGTTGCTGGCTGTTCTCTTCAGGAAGCGATGAGCAGGTGGCGTAGAGCAGTCGTCCTCCAACCTTTAGCAGGGGCCAGAGCGCTTCCAGGATACGGGCCTGCAAGGTGACCAATTCACCAATATCCTCTGGTTTACGGAGAAGCTTGATGTCCGGGTGTCGGCGGATAACGCCGGTGGCAGAGCAAGGGGCATCCAAGAGGATGCGGTCAAAGGGCTTTCCATCCCACCAGCTATCGGGGGCCGCTGCATCAGCACAATGGAGTGTTGCCTGAAGCTGTAAGCGGGCCAGATTTTCTTCCACCCGTTTCAGGCGATCAGCTTCACAATCCAGCGCGATTAACTCCATCAGCTGAGGCTGTGATTCCAATATGTGGCAGGTTTTTCCGCCCGGTGCAGCGCAGGCATCCAATATCCGCTCATTGGGTTGGGCATCCAGCAGTTGGGCAGAGAGTTGGGCAGCCCCATCCTGCACAGAGAACCATCCTTCAGTGAAGCCTGGCAGCTGGCTGACATCCTGTGCCTGTTGCAGGGTAAGTGCTGCATGGGCATAGGGTGACTGGGTGGATTCAATCTGTTGTTCCGCCAAACGTTGTTGATAGGTATCACGCGCTTGGTGAAGTTCATTGATACGCAGGGTCATTGGTGGGTATTGGTTGTTAGCCTGCAGGATCTGTTGCCATTGATCTGGCCACGCTTTCTGTAGCTTCTCTATCAACCACTGTGGATGGGCGTATTGGCTCTCAAAGCGGCCATCGGCATCGGCTTGTAACGTATCAAGTGCTCTCAAAGCATTGCGTAACACGCCATTCACCAAGCCTTTAGCCCACCCCTTTTTCAACTCCTGTACACCACTGACGGTTTCCGAGACAGCAGCATGGCCCGGAGTGCGGAGGTAGCAGAGCTGGTAAAGGCCTACCAGAAGTAGGCTTTCGATGTCCCGATCTTTTGCTTTTAGGGACTTGCTCATCAATTGTTGCAGGATAACGCTCAGGCGTGGGTAGTAGCGTAGCGTGCCGTAGCACAGCTCCTGAAGCAGAGCCCTATCCCGGGGGCGGCACCGTTCTACTGCAGCAGGCATCTGTGTAGAGAGGGAGCGCCCATGGCAGGCTACATCATAAACACACTTGGCAGCCAGGGCGCGAACGTTCTTCATTGGGTGCCCAGTATAGTGTTCAGCAGGGAGTGGCCTCGAGCAAATTCTGCTGCAGAGGTAGCACGCTTGCCTGCCATTTGAACTTCTGTAAGGCGCAATACACCTTGGCCACAAGCTACGTCGATACCATCGGGGCTCTGGGCGATGACGGTACCGGGTGTGGCATCACTTTGTTGCGTTAAAGGGTGTGCCATCAGCACACGAAAAGGCTTGTCATTGAGTTGGGTGAAACAGACCGGCCAGGGGTTAAAGGCACGTACCCGCTGAGAAATCTGTCGTGCATCCTGTTGCCACTGAATCTCTGCCTCAGCCTTTTCCATCTTGGCGGCATAGTTGGCTTGGCTATCCTCTTGCGGCTCAGGTGTCAGTGCGCCCTCGAGAATTTGTTGTAATACGACTAATAGTGCTTCAGATCCCATCGTTGCGAGGCGATCATGTAGGCTTTGGGCGGTGTCAATGGCTTCAATGGGGCAGGTCACTTTGTATAGCATGTCACCAGTGTCCAATCCGGCATCCATCTGCATAATGGTAACACCACTCTCTGCATCACCTGCTTCGATGGCGCGTTGAATGGGTGCCGCGCCGCGCCAGCGGGGAAGCAGGGAGGCGTGAATGTTAAGGCAACCATGCTTTGGTGTGTCCAATACGGCTTGGGGCAGGATTAATCCATAGGCGACGACTACCATCAGGTCGGCATCTAGCTCTGTCAGCTGCTGTTGAGCTTCTTCGTTACGCAGGCTAAGGGGTTGATACACGGGGATGTCATGTTCAAGCGCCAGTTGCTTGACTGGTGAAGGGGTCAGCTTGCGACCTCGCCCAGCAGGACGGTCAGGTTGAGTATAGACGGCACACACCTCATGCTGGGAGTCGAGTAGCGTAGCGAGTGTCGTTGCGGCAAACTCAGGGGTGCCTGCAAAAATAATCTTTAATTTATCTGCCATAGTTACATCTGCTGCTTTTTTATTTTTTCCAACTTCTTCTTGATGCGCTGGCGTTTTAGCGGTGATAGATGGTCGATGAATACCTTGCCATCCAAGTGATCGATTTCGTGCTGGATACAGATAGCCAGTAGCCCTTCGGCATCAAACTGAACAGTCTTGCCATCACGATTTAGTGCTTTGACATGGATCCTTTCGGCACGCTCAACCCCTTCATAGATACCCGGCACGGAGAGGCAGCCCTCTTCATAGACAATATGACCGTCGCGGGCGGTAATCTCTGGGTTGATCAATATCAGGGGCTGATCTTTCTCTTCAGAGAGGTCGATGACCACAACCCGCATGTGTACATCTACCTGGGTAGCGGCCAAGCCAATGCCTGGAGCGTCATACATGGTTTCCAGCATATCGTCTACCAGGGTAAGGATTTCTGGAGTTACCGCCTCGACTGATTTGGCAATCTGATGCAGTCGGGGGTCTGGAATGGTAAGAATGTTCAAAAGTGCCATGAAAAAACCGTTAATACTGAACTGTCATGTGTTGGGATTATAGGGGATGGCCGGGATTGGCACCAGTCACCCGTTTGATATCTTTTAACTTACTTGAATTGGTGCCGATAAGCATCGAGAATACAAAGAGCTGTAGAGATATCCTCATCCTTCAGCTACACTCGGTTATATTTCCTGTCTAAGAATAACAAGGACTGACCATGGTCATGAGAAAGATAGTGATTGCCCTTTCGATGCTGGCACTCTCCTCTGTTGCGGTCGCGCAGAATGTTGCGATCAATCCTGATCACCCGGATAAATACACGGTGGTGAAAGGAGACACCTTGTGGGACATTTCAGCTAAGTTCTTGCGTGACCCATGGCGTTGGCCTCAGGTATGGAAAAACAATCCTGAAATTGAAAACCCTCATCTGATCTATCCTGGTGATGTGATTTATCTATCCTATCGTGGTGGTCAGCCAGTATTTGATATTGACCGCGCTGAAAAGCGAGAGAGTGGTAGTGGTGTGGTGAGGCTGTCACCCAAAATTCATACCCAATCTCTTGATCAGCGGGCCATTCCAACTATCCCTATGGAATCGATTCGTCCCTTCCTCTCCAAATCCCGAGTGGTAAGCGAAAGTGAACTTGAATCTGCAGGTTATGTGTTGAGCAATGCAGAAGAGCGCTTGATTGCCGGTGCAGGGGATACTATCTACGCACGTAATCTGTCAATGACAGAGAGCAATGACTACATTGTCTTCCGTCCTGGCGAAAAGTATTACGATCCCGAAGATGCAGAGCGCCCATTGGGAACTCAGGCTATCTATGTGGCAACAGCACGTCTGGTTGAAGGATCTGATCCATCGACACTACGAGTCATTGAGTCAAATCGAGAGCTGTTGAAGAGCGATCACTTACTGCCAATGCAGCCACAGGCAATTGTGTCTGAGATTCTACCGCGTGCCCCAGAGGAGTTCTTTGAAGGCTACATTGTTGGCCTATTGGATGGTGTGGCGAAGATTGGTCAGTATCAGGTTGTCGTTTTGAGTCTTGGCGAGATTGATGGTCTTGAGGTGGGTCATGTTCTTTCCGTATGGAAGCGGGGTGACGTGTTAGAGGATCGCCACCTTGAAGAGCCTGAAATGGTACAATTGCCAGATATTTTGGCGGGTACCGCATTGGTTTTTCGTGTATTTGAAGCCACTAGCTATGCCCTTATCATGGAAGCTAGACGTGACATGAGTATCTATGACAAGGTCATGACCCCTTAAATATATCCCAATTTTACTTCTAAGGAGCCCGGACTCATGGATGAGCTCGGATATTGGTTGGAGTTGCTGCACACTCCAACTATTGGCCCGCGGCGCTATCAAGCCCTTCTGCAGCATGTCGAAAATCCTAAAGCGCTTTTTGATGGTAACTGTAGCGAAGCATTGCTTCAGCAGTTGCCACAGCAGGCGCGCAATTATCTGCGCAATCCTAACTGGCGATTAACTGAGCAGGCTCTTCGCTGGGTGGAGCAGCCAGGCCACCATATTCTTCCCATTCACAGCGAAGAGTATCCTCGCCAGCTCAAAGAGATTGCAGACCCGCCTCCACTGCTTTTTGTGAGAGGGGAGTTGTCGTTATTACATGATCCTCAATTGGCTATGGTAGGCAGTCGTAATCCTTCTCCACAGGGGCAGCGCAATGGTTATGACTTTGCCTATGCACTGGCACAGTCCGGACTGACTATCACCAGTGGCTTAGCCATCGGCGTTGATACGGTGGCTCACCAGGGCGCTTTATCAGCGCATGGTGGGAGTGTGGGGGTGATTGGTACGGGCTTGGATATTTGCTATCCCCGTAGCAATCGTAAGCTGTTCCAACAGTTAGCGGAACAAGGGGTGATTGTTTCTGAGTTTCCACTGGGGACCTCTCCATCGCCCGGTAATTTTCCCAGGCGTAATCGGATTATTAGTGGGCTGTCGCTCGGGGTGTTGGTGGTTGAGGCAAGCCTGGGTAGCGGATCATTAATCACGGCCCGATTGGCTGCAGAACAAGGGAGGGAAGTGTTGGCTATTCCTGGTTCGATTCATAATCCGCTAAGCAAGGGGTGCCATAGACTGATACGTGATGGTGCAAAACTGGTGGAGTCATTGGAAGATGTTCTTCAAGAGTTTCATGGACAGTTGGCCGAAGTGTTGCAACCGTGTGTTGTTGATCAAATTGAAGAAAACCATAACCAGCTTAATATGGAGATCACCTTACTCTTGAAAAATATGGGGGATGACCCCATTTCAGTAGATGAATTGATTCAACGCTGTGGATTGACGGCGGAACAAATTTCCTCCATGCTGATGCAATTAGAGCTATATAACCTCGTTGCATCCTCTGCAGGCCGTTACTACCGGCTTCCTGAAAAGGCGACTAAATGAAAGAAAACGTGCTGGATATCCTTATCTACCTCTTCGAAAATCACCTCGACAATGAAGGCCCTGAACCTGATCAGGCAACCTTGCATCATGAGTTGGCAGAGGCGGGCTTTGAGCCTCAACAGATCCACAAAGCCTTCAGTTGGTTGGAAGGGTTGAGTGATTTAGAAGGCATCAGCCCCAAGCAGCCCCGTGCAGCTGGGCAGGTGACACGTCTCTTTTCGGAGCGAGAATTGACGCGTCTTGACCTGAACTGTCAGGGCTTTCTGATCTCCATGGAACAGTTTGGCATCTTGGATTCCATCACTCGTGAATTGGTTCTTGATCGTATCATGGCGCTGGATAGCGATGATATTGACCTGGAACAGGTGAAATGGATCGTGATGCTGGTACTCTACAACCGCCCAGGGCAGGAGGCGGAATTCGCCTGGATGGAGAATCTGGTATTTCAGGAACACGAAGGTACACTTCATTAAAATTGCTTGCCTCAAGCTATTGTTTTTGCTCTATCATTACTGCTACCTTGTAGGGCTGCCACGATGGCAGCTATCCAATATTCCAAAAAATTAAAAAAACCTATGGCATCAAAACTCGTAATCGTTGAATCGCCAGCCAAAGCGAAAACTATCAATAAGTACCTGGGAAAAGATTACCATGTACTCGCCTCCTATGGTCATGTCAGGGATCTGCTGCCCAAAGAGGGAGCCGTGGATACCCATGACTTCTCCATGAAGTATCAGGTAATTGATAAAAATCAGCGTCATGTGGATGCAATCCGCAAGTCGTTGAAAAAGGCTGATACCCTCATGCTCGCAACTGACCCGGATCGCGAGGGTGAAGCAATCTCCTGGCACCTCTATGAGTTGCTACAAAAAGAGGGGGCTCTGAAGAATAAAGAAGTGGTGCGAGTGGTTTTCCACGAGATCACCAAGCGTGCTATTCAAGAGGCGATTGAGCATCCCCGTGATCTCTCTATGGATCTGGTGAATGCACAGCAAAGTCGCCGTGCTCTGGATTACTTGGTAGGCTTTAATCTATCCCCTTTGTTATGGAAAAAGGTTCGTCGAGGACTTTCTGCAGGACGGGTGCAAAGTCCCGCCTTGCGTATGATTGTGGAGCGCGAGCTGGAAATTGAGAAGTTTGTCCCCCGTGAATACTGGAGTGTCGAGGCTGACAGCGAGGCTGACAAGCAGCTGTTTACCGCTAAGCTGACTCACTACAAAGGGGAAAAACTTAACCAGTTCAGTATTGATAATACCGAGCAGGCCAATGATGCTAAGGCCAATCTGATTACCGCCTCCGGTGGTAAGTTGACCGTTGGCAAGGTGGAGAAGAAGCAGCGCAAGCGCAACCCGGCCGCACCCTTTACCACCTCAACCCTGCAACAGGAAGCCTCCCGTAAGCTAGGGTTCTCCGCCCAGCGAACCATGCGCACCGCACAGCAGCTTTATGAAGGTATTGAGGTCAATGGGGAAACCATCGGTCTGATTACTTATATGCGTACTGACTCGGTGAATCTTTCCCAAGAGGCGCTGGATGAGATTCGTGGCCTGATTGCTGAGCGTTATGGTGCTGAAAACCTGCCTGATAAACCTCGCATGTTCAAGACCAAGGCGAAGAATGCCCAAGAGGCCCACGAGGCAATTCGTCCAACGTCAGTCAATTTGCATCCTGATAATATCAAGGGGGCTTTGAGCAAGGATCAGGCGCGTCTTTATGAATTGATCTGGAAGCGTGCTGTAGCGTGTCAGATGATTCATGCCACTATCAATACGGTGGGTATTGATTTGTTGGCCGGAGATCCAGGAAACATCTTCCGTGCAACCGGCTCCACCATTGCGAAACCTGGATTCATGTCGGTTTATCAGGAGAGTGTGGATGATGCTAAGGGCGAGGATGATGAGAATCGCCTGCTACCGCCCATGGAAGAGGGGGACATCATCAAACTCAAAGCGATTCGTGCAGAGCAACACTTTACCGAGCCACCACCACGTTATACTGAGGCGAGTTTGGTAAAAGCATTGGAAGAGCACGGCATCGGCCGTCCATCTACTTATGCCAGCATTATCTCGACATTGACCGCTCGGGAGTATGTGGAGCTGGAGAAGCGCCGTTTTACTCCCACCGATGTTGGGCGGGTGGTGAATAAATTCCTTACCGAGCACTTTACCCGCTATGTGGATTACGATTTTACCGCTAAGCTGGAGGACGAGCTGGATGCGGTCTCCCGTGGTGAGAAGGAGTGGATCCCTCTGATGCGTGAGTTCTGGGGACCCTTCAAAGAGCTGGTGGATGACAAGGAGCAGTCGGTTAGTCGTAAGGACGTGACTCAGGAGGAGCTGGATGAGTCATGCCCTAAATGTGGTAAGCCACTCACTAAACGTTTGGGGCGACGTGGTAGCTTTATTGGCTGTAGCGGTTATCCTGAGTGCGATTATACGCGTAGCGTGGATGGCGAGGAGGGGGCGAGTACACCGGAAGTGGTGGAAGGGCGTCAATGTCCCAGCTGTGGCTCAGACCTGCTGATTCGTCAGGGTCGTTATGGCAAGTTCATTGGCTGTAGCGCTTATCCAAAGTGTAAGCATATTGAGCCTATAGAAAAGCCGGCAGAGACGGGTGTCACCTGCCCTGAGTGTGGTAAGGGACAGATGCTGATGCGCAAATCCCGCTATGGAAAGATTTTCTACTCCTGCTCAGAATACCCAAGCTGTAAATATGCGGTGTGGAATGAGCCCGTCAACGAGCCCTGTCCAGAGTGTAATTGGCCAATCCTGACCCTGAAGACGACTAAGCGCAAGGGAACTGAGAAGGTGTGCCCGCAAAAAGAGTGTGGTTACAGTGCGCAAGTCGAGCAAAATGATGAAGAATCAACCACTTAGCCTGCTAAGTGGTTGATTCTTATTCGCTTTTTTATTTTAGATTTTGTGGTAGAATGTGTGCACCCTGGCGTCTGCCCTCTCTGGGCAATAATAACTCTAACGCCGTACAGATTTTGCTTTTTAATTATTGTTTAAGGGAGAGACATCCATGTCTACCAAACATCCTATTATTGCTGTAACCGGCTCTTCCGGTGCGGGTACCTCTACTGTAAAAAACGCTTTTGAGCACATCTTCCGTCGCGAAGGCGTTAACCCTGCTGTTGTTGAGGGTGACAGCTTCCATAGCCTGGATCGCGTACAAATGCGTGAAGCGCTGAAAAAAGCACAGGATGAAGGCAAAGTTTTGAGCCACTTCGGTCCAGAAGGTAACCACTTTGATAAGATCGAAGAGCTGTTCAAAGTGTATGGTGAAACCGGTACAGGTAAGAAACGCTACTATCTGCACAATGAGCAAGAGGCCGAGCCATATGGTCAGGAGCCAGGTACCTTCACTCCTTGGGAAGATATCCCTGAAGGTTCTGACCTGCTGTTCTACGAAGGTCTGCACGGTGGTGTGGTAGATGGTGACGTCAATGTTGCCCGTTTCGTTGATATGCTGATTGGTGTTGTGCCAATCGTTAACCTGGAGTGGATTCAAAAGATCCACCGTGATACTGCACAACGCGGTTACTCTGTTGAAGCGGTTAACGATACTATCCTGCGTCGTATGCATGACTACATTCACTACATCACTCCACAGTTCTCACGCACTCATGTTAACTTCCAGCGTGTACCGACTGTTGATACCTCTAACCCATTCATCGCACGTGATATCCCGACGCCTGATGAATCTATGATCGTTATCCGTTTCCGCGATCATAAAGAGGTGGATTTCCCATTCCTGTTGAACATGATTCACGATTCATTCATGTCTCGTCCAAATACTTTGGTAGTACCTGGCGGCAAGATGGGATTTGCTATGGAGCTGATCCTGACACCTATGATTCACAAAATGCTGGAAAATCGCGGCTAATTACAGGCACGAAAACAGCATTGAAAAGGCGGCCTTAAGGTCGCCTTTTTCGTTAGTGCAAATGACCTGAAGGGATAATTCAGGCCTTTCACCATTTTGTTATATTTCTTCAGCTACCATTCGGTTATGAACGATGTGTCTACTCTTCTCCGTTGGCCTTTGGCTCTATTGGGTGCGGTGCTGTTTGTGACCGGAATGATTACCTTCTGGTTGCCAATTCCCATTGGATTGCCCTTAATGCTGATTGGCATGCCTCTACTGGTGCGTTACTCGCCTTTGGCAAGATTTGGTTTTATGCGCTTGGCACGGCGCTATCCGCGAGTGCGTAAGTTTATTTTTCATCAGCGCCCCCCTCGAAGTAAATAGCCATCATTCTGTAGCATCACTTTCATCCCCCTGTCATTCATTGCAAAGAAACTACGGTTAACGGGCCTTTTGGCTCCATCTTTGAGGAAATGACATGGCTCCTCTTGAGCGCAGCAATACACCATATCGTACTGTTTGGATTTCAGATGTACACCTTGGCAGTAAGGGGTGTCGGGCTGAGTTTCTTTGTGATTTTTTACACAATGTTGAGTGTCAGCAGCTCTATCTGGTTGGGGACATTATCGACCTGTGGGCAATGCGTCGTAGCGTCCACTGGCCACAAAGCCATAATGAGGTGGTACAGGCGATTCTGAAAAAGGCCCGCCAGGGAGTAAGGGTGGTCTATTTGCCGGGTAATCATGATGAATTGTTACGTGAATATGAGGCAACCCTATTAGGGAATGTCGAGCTTTGCAAAGAGGCAGAACACACGACGGCCTTAGGTAAGCGCTTGTTGATTATTCATGGTGACCAGTTTGACAAGGTAGTCACTTGTAGCCGTGTTAAAGAGGCCTTGGGTTGTTTCGGTTATGACCTGCTGATTTGGCTCAATCGAGTGGTTAATAAATTTCGCCGCCTATCAGGGCATCCCTATTGGTCATTGGCGGGATACCTTAAGCATCGCGTCAAGGATGCCATGAGCCACATACGTAACTTTGAACAGGCTGCGGCCTATGAGGCTAAGCGCCGTGGCTATGATGGTGTGGTGTGTGGCCATGTGCACCATGCAGATGTGCGAATGATCGATGAAGTGCTCTACTGCAACGATGGCGATTGGGTGGAGAATTGCACTGCACTGGTGGAGCAAGCTGATGGAACGCTAAAGCTGCTGCATTGGGCTGACCGGCGGCATGCCCTGAAAACCGTACCTTTTTCCACACCTATCAACAGCGCTGCTTAGGAGTTAATCTTGCGTATCTTAATGATCTCGGATGTCTATTTCCCACGAGTTAATGGCGTCTCTACCTCGATTCAGAGTTTTCGGCGCCAGCTACAGGCGATGGGGCACCAGGTGACTTTGATTGTTCCTGAATATCCTGCTGCCTATGACGATGATGAGCAGACCATCCGCATCTCTTCTCGCTACGTGCCACTGGATCCAGAAGATCGTATGCTCAAGAAACGTAAATTGCTCGCTTTAACAGAGCAGTTGCGCGCAGAGCAGTTCGACCTGATTCACATCCATACGCCGTTTGTTGCTCATTATGCTGGGCTTACACTGGCAAAGCGTCTGGGATTGCCTGTGGTGGTGAGTTATCACACCTTCTTTGAAGAGTATCTTTATAACTACATCCCATTTCTACCCAAGCGTTCACTGCGTTGGGTGGCGAGACACTTCTCAGCCTCGCAGTGTAATCAGGTACAACAGGTGATTGTCCCTTCGCGACCGATTGCAGAGAGGTTGCTGGAGTATGGGATTCAAACACCTCAGGTAAGAGTGCCTACAGGTATTGATCTGCAGCAGTTTCGTGAGGGAGATGGAAATCGCTTTCGTCAGCGACACGGAATCGATGAAGACCGTCCGGTGATGGTTTATATAGGACGAATCGCTCACGAGAAGAATATTGATTTCCTGTTACAGGTGGCAAAACGGGTGCGTGAGGAGATTCCTGAGCTGTTATTTGTTATTGCTGGGGAAGGTCCTGCGCTTGGGCATCTGAAGGGGAGAGTCAAAGCTTTAGAATTACAGCAAAATGTACAGTTTGTTGGTTATCTTAAGCGGGATGGTGAACTTCAGGATTGCTACAGAGCCGGAGATGTGATGACTTTTGCCTCTCGCACAGAAACCCAGGGTTTGGTGCTGTTGGAAGCGTTATCCCTCGGTGTACCAGTGGTATCGACCGCCGTATTGGGAACCAAGGATGTGCTTGCTCCACATTGTGGGGCATTGATCTCCAGTGAGGATGTGCAGTGTTTTGCAAATTTGGTAATTAAGGTGATCAATAGCCGCAAGCTAAGTGATGAACTGAGTCGACAGGGACCGGAGTACTGTAAACAATGGAGCCAGCAGGCATGCGCTGAGCGCCTATTAGCCGCTTATCAGCAAATGGTGGCTACCGAGCTGGAGTCAGCAGCCCAGGTGGATATGGCGTAATCAAATTGGCTAACCTGCGTTTAAAGCTGGGATTTACCCCGTCGTAAATCCCGCACCAGAAAGCGTGCAGGACTCAGCGCATCCACCAGGCTTTTCTCCAGAGGAAGGGGTTCTCCGCTGATTTGGCAGGCCAGTAACTCAGCACTTAGCAAAGCACTGGTGAGTCCTCGCGAGCCTAGCCCTCCCAACACATAGAGCCCATCAAGATGTTTAGCACTTGGGTAGCTGCTTGGGCGACGGCCATGGTGTAAATTTGCGTAATCTGTGATGAAAGCTTGGTAATTTGGTAATGCACCCACTAGAGGGAGGCGATCCTGTGTGGTGGCACGCATTCCCACTCGTTCACTATTGGACTTGGTACCCACTCGCTCGGCAAAACTGCTGACGCTCTCCTGCAGTAGAGTGAGGTTGTGTAAGCGATCATTGTCCCGCACCTTTGGGTCACTATCATTGGCTGCATAGCTGGCACCAATAACATGCTGGCTTTCCAAAGCTGGGAGCAGATACCCTTCATGGCAAACTGCACATTGTAGCTGTTCACTCTGTGTTGAGGCAGGCATTAGGGAGATCTGACCCCGTGCAATGGTCACTGGTAACTGCTGGCTGGGTTCCAGGCAGAGGATGCCATCACCTGCTGCAATGATCACAATATCTGCCTGTAATTCTCCCTGTTCAGAGACTAAAAGCCACCCTTGGTCAGTATGACTGACTCCTTGAATTTGCCACCCATAATGGCACTCTGCTTCTGCTTCCTGAAGTAGAAATCGACAAAGCTGAGGTGGTTCCAGCCATCCACCATTGGGGAAGAATAGGCCACCGAACTGTTGGGGAATTCCACTTAGTTGAGACGCTTGCTCAGCATCCACTATCTTTCCGACTTCACTTTGCCCGAGCAGTGTGGCGATGTCCGCTTGGCGTTGTTGTAATGTGCCATTGTAGGCAAGTTGCAGCAAGCCTTCTCCTAGTAGGCCAAAGCTTTTGCCTTGTTCTGTCCATTGCTTAAAGCAGTGTGAGGCGTATAAAAACGCGCTGAGGTAAAAGCGAGAGTAAGTACCTACTTCTTTATCAAGGGCAGGATAGAAGGCCCCAGCAGGATTGCCCGAAGCCCCCTGTGCGGAATCCTCATGTTTATCCACCACCGTTACTTGCCAGCCTCGACGGCTTAGTTGATAGGCGGCTGAGCTACCAGCAATGCCGGCACCGATGACCACTGCATGGCCGGTAGGGCGAGCTGCCGGAAGATCGAACCAGGGAGCGGAGGAGGGAGACGTCGTCGACTGTTGCAGAGATCCGCGAATCATCTCCCGTTTTTTACCATAGCCCTTCACTTTCTCTATGGTGAACCCTGCAGCCTGCAAGCCTCGGCGAACATGTCCGGCAGCAGTAAAGGTCGCAAAAGTAGCATTAGGTGCACTGAGGCGGGCAACTTGCCGATAGAGTCCCTCATGCCACATAGCGGGGTTCTTGGCAGGGTCAAAGCCATCCAAAAACCAAGCATCTACTTGAGCCACGAGTTGTGGCAGCACGGCCATTGCTTCACCAAATAATAGGGTCAGGGTGATGCTATCATCGAAATGGAGCCGGTGGCTGCCTTGGATCAGTTTGGGATATTGGGTCAGTAATTGTTCAGCCAGTGGTTGTAGCTCTGGCCAGGCTGAGACCGCCTGCTGCAGATCCTGCCATGCGAGAGGGTGCCCCTCTACAGAGATAAAGTGCAGCTGCTGGCCAGGGGCTGATCGCTCACGCCACAGTTGCCAGGCAAGGAGAAAGTTGAGTCCTGTACCGAAACCGGTTTCGGCAATGGTAAAGGATTCACTGCCATGCCAACGCTGGGGCAGATGGTTGTTATCCAGAAACACATAACGGCTCTCCTCCAGGCCACTACCCCGTGAGAAGTAGATATCCTCGTAATCCCTGGCATGGGGCTCACTATCTAGCCACTGGAGGTTGGCGGGGGGAATATCAAAGCGCTTTTGCATTACTGAAATATAACTGCTTTTGATGCTTTAGCACAGGATGGAGGTGATGCAGATCTCATTTGAGGTTATTAATCGATAAACGGCTACGCTACTCAAATGAGTGGCGTAGCAGCTAAACACGGCAATAATAAGTCTCGGTTAAGCGTTATATCTTTCTATTTTGCTGCAAACCCTTTTAAGCCGCCCATCATGCCTTTTACGGCATTGGGGAGGTCAGCAGGCAGAATGATTGTTTTGGCATTTTCCGAAGTGGCGACTTTGGCCAAGTTATCTACATAGCGCTCACCCAAGAGGTAGAGAACGGGTAGCTCCTGCTCCTGGACTGCTGCAGAGATCTTCTCAATCGCTTTACCGGATGCCTCGGCCAGTACCAGCTTGGCCTGGGCTTCGTTGCGAGCTGCTTCCAGTTCACCTTCTGATTCCAGAATCACAGCACGCTTATCGCCTTCTGCTTTGGTTACGGCGGCACGGCGTGAACGTTCGGCAGCGGCTTGTTCTTCCATTGCCTTTTGCATGGTGGGCGATGGATTGATGTCCTGAATCTCTACCGTTTTGACGATGATACCCCAGTCGGAAATATCATCAGAGATGCTATTGGTGAGGGAGGCCTTGATCTGATCCCGAGAGGAGAGGGCGGAATCCAGCTCCATTTCGCCGATAATCGAGCGTAGTGAGGTTTGAATCAGTCGCTCAATGGCCAGGTGATAATCCTCCACACCATAGACGGCTTTTTCTGGGACAGCGATGTTGATATAGGCAATGGCATTGGCGATGATTACCGCATTGTCTTTGGTGATCACCTCCTGGGAGGGGATATCCAGCACAATGTCCTTGGTGGTGACTCGGTAAGCGATGTTATCAACATAAGGGATAATAAAATTTAGGCCGGGGTTGAGTGTGGCGTTGTATTTACCCAGGCGTTGCACAATGAACTTATCTCCCTGAGGGACAATTTTGACACCCATGGCAATGGTAATAATGACCAATAAGGCCAGTGCTATCAGAATGACTAAAATTTCCATTTTGCCGCTCCTTACTGTTTCTTGATAATTAATTTATTGCCACTGAAGTCAGTGATACGGCCACGGTCACCGGGTTTTAAATCATCATCAGAGATGAAATGCCACTCGCTTGCTCCCAATATCGGTACATGAAAGCGGATTTCTCCTTGGGCATTATCGGGATTGTAAGAGATGATATTGCCCACCTGACCCATGGCTGCTTCCTTGGCCATACCGGAGTAACTCTTATCTTTCATGCGTGGAGAGATAAATTTGAACCAGAGTGTGGTGCTGATGGCAGAGAGGATAATCCAGATCAATAACTGCTGAGTAAAGCTAATATCGGTAATGTATAACACACCACTCACCAACACCGCGCTCACCCCCAGCCACAGCATAAAAAAACTGGGTAGAAAAATTTCCAGCAATGCCAAAAAGATACCTAGCACCAGCCAATGCCAGTAGGCAACATTTGAATCCAACCACTCCATCGATGAACACCTTTAAGAAATAGGGCAGGTAGCGTCTAGTGTAGCGTATAAAGTGATGGGGAGGTATGTCAGTGTCCCAGTGCTCTTGCGATCATTTTTATTTCAGGAGTGTAATCTTGATCGCCCCGGGTCCGATTCATCGGTTAAAAGCGGGTGACGAGCATAGGCATTTCGTGTCTGATACCAGAAGTCGAACATCTGAAAAAGTAGGGGGGTGGAATGCTCAATCAATGCTTCCATTTCACACCACTCATCATTGGTTAATTGATGATGTTCGGTTAACGCCTCTTGATGGCTTCGCCCATCTTCAGTCCAGGCACCTCGGCTATGAGCTAGCTCTTTATCGACATGGTTTTTACCAAAGTAGAGGAGATCGTTATAGAGGCCAGAACGCTCTAATGTGCCATAAAATGCCTGAATAAAAGCACCAAATGCCGCTTCCAGTAGTTCGATAAGCACTAATGAGGTGATCTCACTCTTTTGGGATTTGATCTCGTGAATGATTTGATAAATAACATCACGGGGCACATTGCACGCCTCACCCCAAACCTGGGAGTAGAAGGCAAAGGGCTGATCCGGGTAAGCGACATGTTTAAAGCCCAACATCTCGAGATCGTGGAGGTACCAGCGCCAGTGGTCCATATCCTCATCGCAGTGGATGTTGATCTCTTGCTGTAGTGGGGTTTTCGGATCAGCTACCTGCATCATCCGCAAAATATCTTTAAATCCGAGTACGAAGAAGAGCATATTGGGGACAAAGCCAAATTTGTCAGTGGTTGTCATTCTCATCCATAAGCCATTGGCATAACTGGCTTTTATTCAACTCTTGGACGATAGTATCAATCTTAGTTAAGGCCCG
Source organism: Thiohalomonadales bacterium (assembly GCA_050295955.1). GTDB lineage: Bacteria > Pseudomonadota > Gammaproteobacteria > RBG-16-57-12 > RBG-16-57-12 > JAFLJP01. The sequence continues at coordinate 1,671 of JBNKQQ010000069.1, read as the reverse complement.
CTTCATCTGACCCTCTTTATACCATATTTAAAATATAGTATTTGAACGCATAGCACTTATTTCAGACTCTGCATTAAGCCGTCGTGGACAGTGTTAGGCAATGCTGTGTTGTCAATGCGGAGGGCGCAGAGTTTGTGGGGATGAAAAATAAAAACCTGTTTATCAAATAAGGTGTTTAAACCATAACATTGCTTAATTTCATCGTAGGCTCAGTTTCAATCTACGAGATTCTATCTCATGTTACATACGGCGGATTGCGCTTCACTAATCCGCCCTACGGAGTTAGCTATAAAAAATTAAGATAATAGCTGATAGCGGTTACTTTATGTTGGTAGCGCCAAGAGTCTGTTAGTCCACCATATTTGAAGAGATAGTAATTAGTCCTACGGTCCCGATTACCTGATTCATCATCTATTGAAAATACCACTTTAACCACCACCTCCTTATTTGAAGTAAAAGAGAAGAGTGGATAGCTGGTGCTTAATGACTGGATGGTGATCTTACTGGTTATCAATGATCGACTGGCTTGGTTGATCTCCTCAGCGGTGCCTGATTCCATGGCGATTTTTAATTGATCCACATCATCGGGAAAGTAGTCGGTCATAATCTCAAACTTGACCTTCTCCATTAGCTCCGTATCTCCCTGTTGATTACTAAAGGTGACAAGCCTTACCACCACAATAGTGATTAAGATCACAACGGCTATCGCTATTTGCCAACTATTTAGCTTCATCTGATATTCAGGCATATTCCTCTCACACACACTTTATCGATTAACTTTAAATATAGGTGTAAATCCAATAAAGGCCAGGAGTGGAAATGGCAAATCGTGCAAGGTCGAGTTAGCGGTATTCCACTACTCTTACCTCGATTATAACGGCCTCATGCCGCGTAACCCGACAGCCCCGTATCCGGTTCATCGGTTAAAAGATGAGGGTGTGAATAAAAATATCGTCTGCAAGCAGACTCCTACAATAAGCTGTAATCTATGAATTGTAGGAGCTTACTTGCAAGCGAAGTATATATTTACAGCGCATGTTCTTTAAAAGAAAGAGTTAGCGACGAATATTCATTATGAGTTGTAATTTTATATTGCGGATAATTATAGTGAGGAATAATTCGATTGAGTCTGAAGCTCGATCTTTTTTTCAAGCCATATGTCATATTCTTTTTGGAGAAGTTCCTGTTCTCGTATCATTTCTTTTTGCTTAATTTCATAATCTGTTGATTGCTGATTAAGCTTATATATTGCGATATCCAACTCTTTTAGTTTAGCTAAAATCTCGCGCTCTTTTTTATCTATTTGGAATAGCTTATAGCCGAGCCGATGCTCATTATGATATTCGGGGTATTGAGATGGTGAGCATGCTTCATTAATATCAAAGCCTTTTTCACCCAACTGGAAGCCTTTCTGTGGAGTGCAGTAGCTATTAAGGCCAAGTTGATACTGCCTTAAGAATTCTGTTTCTAGTGCTGTGGGACAAACATTATTGTATTTTTCCCCGGATGCTCCCAGTTGTCGCCCATTATTGAGACTGTAAATTAAATTGTGTAACTGCCCATTATTACTTACCTTAAAAGGAGATAATAATGGATACAACAATGGATCAAGACAAGCTTAAAGCCTTGGCCGCTGAGCTAGCCAAGAATGTTAAATCAGAGAAGGACCTA
>JBNKQQ010000068.1:0-8153 GCA_050295955.1 Thiohalomonadales bacterium | reverse complement strand
AACAGGCCTCTAAAAAGTGGACTATGCCAATTAGAAACTGGAAAGCGGCCATGAATCGATTTATGATCGAGTTCGATGACCGCCTTAAAGATCACATTTAACCCAAAGGGTGGTTACACAGAATTATTTACAGGCTCTTTTTAATTAATGCATTACGCATTAAAGATCGACAGTATTTTATTACATCCTACTTTATTGACTTGCTATGACTTTACTATGTTTTGAACGCTCTTTTTTTGCCTTAAGGGAAGCTATTTTATTTTCTAGAGTCCAATTCTCCATTTTACTTTGGGACTCTTCAAATTGTGTTATATGGGACCAGTAGTCCCTATGATGCGCCTTATTTGGAGACTCAATAATATCCTCAACAATGCGAAATAAGCTCTGAAAGGCTCCTTTATGTCTATAAAGGTCAACTACTGTTATTCCCTGAACTTTACTAGTTAAGGACACATTTATCTTTGTATTGTGAGTATTGAGTGCAACCTTCCATTGTCCATGAGCAATTTTATTCCTCAGTAAACTAGGATCGTAAATGTATTTGTCTATTAATGATTCAATCTTTTGACGCGTGTTAGCTACGTGGCCGCTACTCTTCCCCTGAACTTTACGAAGTGACAGCTCAACACATTTCTTCCATGCTTCACCAATATTTCTCTTTCCCTTAGATTTGACCTGTGAAATTTCATCAAGAGTTAAGCCTTCAGGCGTATGAATAACTTTAGAGAAAACAGCTTCCGCAAATGCACAATATACTTGTGCAAGTAACTTAGTATGTATTTCAGCAGTTGAGTACTCGCCGTTAGAATAAGCAGCGTTAATTGTTTTATTGATGTGTTTCCATGCCTGCTCTAGCGCCCTCACGTTCTCTGTTTGAGCAGCAAACACATCAAGTCTATCTGACTCTAGCATTTATCCAATCCAAGGTAGGTAAAAAACACTTATTGGAAATGCTCTTTACCCACCCGGAATCGAACCGGGATCCCACTCAAAGAGTGGTGCCTTTCCAAATTAGACGACAGGTCCATGTTCATTTTCAACTCAACTCCAAAGCATGTCAACTCATCATAGAAACAACAGTACATTTAGCCGTTTCTCAGTCATTAGCCCCCATCTCATATCACACGCCCTACACCTCCCCTACGCCCCATAAACTAACCAATCCAAGATAAATTTCATACCATTACTTTAGAGGTGATAATTCAATGCATTACTCCACATCCATAGCAAGCCGAATCACTCTGGAGATTTAAAATTCACGAATATCAACGGCAACCCCTTCATTTTTATCTCCCCATGTCCATTGCTATAATTCCCCTATTTCCATCAACCCAAACAAGCGAAATTCCCAATGTTTTTATCTGTCTATCTATCCGGTGAGATTCATACCGACTGGCGTGAGCGCATTCAACAAAGCTGTATTAATGCTGAGCTTTCGGTGAAGTTTTCATCTCCAGTATTGGATCACGCAACATCTGATGAAGTGGGCTCTAAGATTCTTGGTGAAGAAGAAAAATCGTTCTGGGTTGATCATAAAGCCGCAAAGATTAATGCTATTCGTACCCGTACGATGATTGAGAATGCAGATGTAGTGGTTGTGCGGTTTGGTGAACAGTACCGCCAGTGGAATGCAGCGTTTGATGCCGGTTATGCTGCTGCACTGGGCAAGCCCATTATTACTCTTCATCCCACAGAGCTGACTCATGCACTGAAAGAAGTCGATGGCGCGGCGTTAGCGACAGCGGAAACACCTGAACAGGTAGTAGAAATTCTTAAATATGTGGTAAATGGTTAGGGGTGATTTCTTTGTGCCAGTAGCACTGTTTATCGCTCACTCATCTTTTTAGCGATGAGTCCGAGCAAGGCCTCTTTTTGATAAACCTAATACCCAATAGCCTTCAAAAAAGAGACATAAAAAAGCCCTCAAAAGAGGTATGCTATTCATTATAAGCGTGTTGCCATCCTGAACTTGACTCAGGATCTATGTTTATGTGCCAATTACCATCCATAGATACCGGGTCAAGCCCGGTATGACAGCTTATTTTTTGTTAACTGAACAGCATTCCTCAAAAGAGGGCTTTTTTAATACAAGCAGCTCAACCAGTCTACGGAGAAACTTCCAGCATTCTTGCTAACGCAGTTCGCGCTTGCTCAGCTTCATCCTCTGCAACCTTAATTTGATTCACCACCTTGCCTTCAACCAGACTCTCCAGTGTATGGCAAAGATGCTGTGGATCAATACGGAACATGGTCGAGCACATACACACCATCGGTGACATGAAGTGTACATGTTTGCCTTCATGTTTGAACTGCTCATGAAGACGATTCACCAGATTCAATTCGGTACCCACCAACCATCGGGTATTCGGTTCTGCATCTCGAATGGTGTTGATGATGTATTCAGTTGACCCTACGTAATCGGACTTCTGACACACCTCAAAGCTAGACTCTGGATGGGAAATAATCTTCGCATCTGGATACTTTGCCTTGAAGTTATCAATGTGGGTAGGCTGGAACATCTGGTGTACCGAACAGAAGCCTTTCCACAGGATCATCTTGGCATTCTGGATCTCTTCCACAGTCAAACCACCCATGGGCTGATCGAAATCCCAAACCACCATTTCATCCAGTGGAATGCCCATGTTGTAGGCCGTGTTACGTCCCAAGTGTTGATCAGGGAAGAACAGAATCTTCTCTTTCTTCGAGAAAGACCACTCCAGCACGTTACGGGCATTGGTTGAGGTACAAACAATGCCACCATGACGTGCACAGAACGCTTTAAGATCTGCTGCGGAATTGATGTAGGTGACCGGCGTAATCTGCGCTTCGGCATCCAGCACTTCATTCAGCTCCCGCCAAGCGCGCTCAACATTGGCCAGATTGGCCATATCGGCCATGGAACAACCAGCAGAAAGGTCTGGAAGAATAGAGATCTGCTCTGGACGCGAAAGGATATCCGCCACCTCAGCCATGAAGTGCACACCACAGAAAACGATGTACTCTGCCTTAGATTCCGCTGCTGCGCGAGAGAGCTTCAGAGAGTCCCCTGATACGTCAGCGTGTTTAAATACCTCTTCCCTCTGGTAGTGGTGACCGAGAATCAACACTCGGTCACCCAATGCCTTTTTGGCAGCAACGATACGATCCTGAATCTCTTGCTCACTTACCTGACCGGTAAGTTCTTTCAAATCAATGGCAGTTGTGACCATAGGGGCAACCTCTTCATTGACAGGGGCTAACGCCCGTTACTACTTCTCAGCCTGCTTGGCACGAGGACGAATACCCAGCTCACGCAGCTGTTTATCATCAACCGGTGAAGGTGCCTCGGTCAACAGACAAGCTGCACTTTGGGTCTTCGGAAATGCCATCACTTCACGAATAGATTGTGCACCAGTCATTAACATTACCAGACGGTCCAAACCAAACGCCAGACCACCGTGTGGAGGACAACCGTGCTTCAACGCACTAAGTAGGAAGCCAAACTTATCCTGAGCCTCTTCATCGCTGATACCCAAAGTGCGGAATACCGCTTCCTGCATCGCTTCACGGAAGATACGGATAGAACCACCACCCACCTCGGTACCGTTCAATACGCAGTCATAGGCACGAGAAAGCGCTGTCGCCGCTTTCTCTTCCAGCTCTTCTGGCGCAACATCAGCAGAAGGAGCAGTGAATGGATGATGAAGCGCAGTATAACGATTCTCTTTCTCATCCCACTCAAACATTGGGAAATCCACCACCCAAAGAGGTTTCCAGCCACGCTCAACCAGACCACGGTCATGACCCAGTTTCACACGCAGTGCGCCCAGTGATTCATTCACAACACTAGCTTTATCAGCGCCAAAGAATACCAGATCACCATTCTGAGCACCGGTACGCTCCATAATAGTCGCAATTGCTTCATCCGGCAGGAATTTAAGAATCGGAGACTGCAGACCTTCGCGACCAGCCGCTACATCGTTACATTTGATGTAGGCCAAACCTTTCGCACCGTAAATGCCAACATACTTAGTGTAGTCGTCAATCTCCTTGCGGCTCAGCTCACCACCCTGAGGTAGGCACAATGCCGCAACACGACCTTTTGGATCACTGGCAGGACCGGAGAATACTTTAAATTCCACGTCCTTCATCACGTCATCCACATCAATCAACTCCAGTGGAATACGCAGATCAGGCTTATCCACACCAAAACGGCTGATGGCTTCTGAATATGGCATGCGTGGGAATGGGTTCGGCAGAGGCACTTCCAGCACCTTAGCGAATACTTCGCGCAGCATCTCTTCCATCATACTCATGATTTGATCCTCATCCATAAATGAGGTCTCGATATCCAACTGAGTAAATTCTGGCTGACGATCAGCACGCAGGTCTTCATCACGGAAGCAACGTACGATTTGATAATAGCGATCAATACCCGACACCATCAGTAATTGTTTAAACAGCTGTGGTGATTGAGGCAGTGCAAAGAAGCTACCTTGATGGGTACGGCTTGGCACCAAGTAGTCACGAGCACCCTCTGGAGTCGCTTTGGTCAGAATTGGCGTCTCCACATCCAGAAAGCCGTTGTCATCCAGGAAGTTGCGCAAAATACGGGTAATATCAGAACGGATCTTCAGACGCTGATACATCTCAGGGCGACGCAAATCCATATAACGATAACGCAGACGATGCTCTTCGGATATATTATCGTCATCCAGCTGGAAAGGCGGTGTTTCTGAGCGACTAAGGACTTCCAGCTCTTTCGCCAATACCTCAATCTGGCCTGTCGCCAGATCCGAATTAACGGTACCTTCAGGGCGATTACGTACCTTACCTACTACACGCAATACGAATTCGCTACGAATTCGCTCGGCCTCTGCAAACATTTCAGGAGAGTCAGGATCAAATACCACCTGAACCAGACCTTCACGATCACGCAAGTCAACAAAGATAACACCACCGTGGTCACGACGGCGATGTACCCAACCGCATAGTTGTACTTCTTGATCTACATAAGACTCTGTTACATGCCCGCAATAGTGGCTGCGCATCATTCTTTCCTTCAAAAACTGGCTAGTAAAAAAAGAGGGGACATGTTACGGATTGCACGCATGTCATGCAAGTGCCACAGGCCTAAATCCCGCATTATCACAGAGTATCCCCTACAAAGTTAACTCACTTAGTGACTAGAGCACCCACCACAAGGTGATGTCATGCAAGGTGGTACGGCACTAGAGACATCTCCTCCCGCGCAGCCTGGGGCTTGACTGCTAGAAAAAACACTGGCAGACGCGGATATCAACTTTTTCATCTCTCTGGCACCACAGCTGGGGCACTCCTCAAGCGGTGCATCACTCATTTTCTGTAGTACTTCGACCTGTTTGTCACAGGACTGACAGCGATACTCATAAAATGGCATAGCTCAACTTACTCCATACATAAGCAATTAATAATTGTACAAATTATACCCTAATGTCAGGCAATCACCGTAAACATAATCGTTATTCGCAATAGTCTTGCTCAAAGATGCCGATATGTAACCTATAACTATAATAATGAATAAGTTGAAAAACAGTCAGTTAGGTACATGATGAAAAAAAGCCCCTCTCATTCAGATGAAAAACCCGACACCCTCTGTTTGCGTAGGGTTGCTATCGATACCTACCGGGAAAACGTTGCCTACCTACATCGTGATTGTGAAATTTACCGCGCAGAGGGTTTCCAAGCCCTATCTAAAGTCACAGTCCGTGCCAACGGTAATCAGGTAGTCGCCGTACTCAATGTGGTAGATGATGCCAATATCGTCAATCCAGGGGAACTGGGGCTCTCTGAACAAGCCTTTAGCCTGCTCCGTAGTCAAGAGGGCCAGCTCGTTACCATCACGCACGCTGAGCCAGCTCACTCTATGGATGCAGTTAGACGAAAAATTAATGGTGAAAGGCTAAGCAAAGACGACTTTATTGCCATTACCCAAGACATCAGTGACAACCGCTATACCAAAGTCGAAATGGCTGCATTCCTGGTAGCCACCAGCCAAACCAGTCTGGATAGAGATGAAATTCTCTATCTCACTGAAGCCATGACCAAAACAGGTAAACGTCTCAACTGGCATGAACCGCTGGTTGTTGATAAACATTGTATTGGTGGTATACCGGGAAATCGCACCACCATGTTAGTCGTTCCCATCATTGCTGCTCACGGCATGCTGATGCCTAAAACCTCCTCCCGCGCCATCACTTCCCCCGCAGGGACAGCTGACACCATGGAAATATTGGCTAACGTCAACATATCTCCTGAACGAATGCATCACATAGTCAGTAAAGAGAGAGGCTGCCTCGCATGGGGAGGAACAGCCAATCTTGCACCAGTGGATGACATGCTCATTGCTGTCGAGCGCCCCTTGGGTATCGACTCCGCTGGTCAACTCGTCGCATCTATTCTCTCTAAAAAATTAGCTGCGGGATCCACGCATCTACTCATCGATATACCTGTCGGTAAAACAGCAAAAGTGCGCTCCATGAACGATGCCCAAAGACTACGTAAACTCTTTGAATTTATTGGTGATAAATTGGGACTGCACTTGGAAGTCATGGTCACTGATGGCACTCAACCAATCGGCCGAGGCATTGGTCCAGTACTCGAAGCCAGAGATGTCATGCAAGTACTGCAGAATCAACCAGAAGCCCCTACTGACCTTCGCCAAAAAACCCTTATTCTTGCCGGACGTATTCTCGAATTCCATCCTGATGTGCGCGGAGGTTCCGGCTATGCCATAGCGCGAGATATTCTGGAATCCGGCCGAGCTCTAAAAAAAATGCACAGCATCATCAAAGAGCAAGGGGCACAACACCTCACCTATGTTCCCGGAGAATTGATCCATGACGTTCATGCCAAACAAGGAGGAACTATCGTCGCAATTGATAATTATCTTATGGCAAGAGTAGCAAGCCTAGCTGGGGCCCCGCAAAACAAAGGAGCTGGCGTAGATCTATTCAAAAAAGTAGGTGATAAAGTCAGAAAAGGTGAATGTCTCTACCGAATTCATGCGGAGTTTCCTGCCGAGCTCAACTTTGCAAAAGCCGCCTGTGAAAATGATAATGGCTACCATATTGGCAGAGAAAGTGATATTGATCAGGAGTGGGAAGGTTTCTAATGCAATTGCTCACATTCAAAGATTATCTGCTTCCGACACTAAAACTGGCTCAAGAACTTAGATTGCCATTAAGCCTTATCAAATTACATCACTTTCCGGATGGCGAGAGCTGCGTACAGTTACCCCAAAAGCTAGACCCACATCTCATATTAATTCGCAGCCTCAACCAGCCTAATGAGAAATTGATAGAGCTGCTGCTCTCATGTGAAACAGCCCGAAGTAATGGCGCTAAACGCATCACACTCGTGACCCCTTATCTCTGCTATATGAGACAGGACACAGCATTTCATCAAGGAGAAAGTGTCAGCCAACAAATCATCGGTAAACTACTGGCAGAAATGGTGGATGACCTTATCACCGTCGACCCGCATCTCCATCGTACCACCGCTCTTCAGCAAGCAGTGCCCTGCCACAACGCCATTAACTTAAATGCAAGCGAATGCTACCTACCCTTTATCAAGGAACAACAATATCAACTGTTGGTTGGTCCAGACAGTGAATCTGAACAGTGGGTAAAAATCCTGGCAGAAAAAGCAAAAATCAATTATGCCATTGGAAACAAACTGCGTAGAGGAGATAGAGACGTTTCGGTTTCGCTCAGTCGTACAACGCAAAACACTAACAAAATTTTGATCTTAGATGACATGATAAGTACAGGAAATACCATCGCAGAATGTGCAAAAACCATTCAAACAACACATTCGGGACAAATCGACTGCTTATGTACCCATGCCCTCTATTCCCAAGAAGCCGCTCATTTAATGAAACAAGCAGGTGTAAGAAATCTTTACAGCAGTGACAGTCTGGTCCACCCCAGTAATCACCTCTCCCTAAGCCCGCTACTGGCGAGCGCCTTAAAGGGCCTGTTTCCCTAAATGTCAGGCAATAAAAACCCTCTGTTTAAAAGACAAAGTAAACAAACCACGTTCTTAGAACGTGGTATTGCATTTCGCCCCCTAGAAGGGGGCACACCGTCAGGCCTCACCTGGAGACCTGACGCAAGCCATCCCCTGTTACGGGC
>JBNKQQ010000067.1:0-2172 GCA_050295955.1 Thiohalomonadales bacterium | reverse complement strand
GACAACAGTACAAACGGAGATACTAGAAGCGCCGCGATGGGATAATACGCATCGGTGAAGAAAATATATCCAATGGCATACAATCCGACACCTACCATGCCAACATTTAATAGGTTTGCGCCGACGACCAATGAATGACGACCACTACACACCAAGGCAGCAATTGACAAAGCCGGCCACGTGATCACATATACCCTCGCCAAATAGGCCCAATTAGAAAAGCTGCCATCCGCTTTGTGGAAGTTAATTGTCGGAACAGTGTCGTAGATGACATATGCGCATGCTACAACGTTAATAATCAAAAGCACGTATGTCAGAGCGTAAAGCTTTTTCATATTTAACGACCAAGCTCACCCGACGAAAACCGTGTAGCGGTTTTTTGGTCGGGTGGAGCGCCTGGTTAGGCGCTGTTTATGAAAGACTGCCTTCATTTACCCAATGCTCTTCAGTGATTATTACAAGGGGAATACCCTCATCACGATATTGCATGGCTTTTTCTATTTTTCTGCCGTATGTTTCATGTGCCCAGCTATCGGTGACGTAAGTGCCGAGCACAAGATAATTTAGCTTCTTTGTTACTCCTTTTGCATTTACTCCGCCAAGAGACTCTATTGCGGCCTGACATTGCTTTCTTGTGCCATATGCACAAGTGCCTGTAAATAGAAACTCCATACCTTCAAACGTTACCGATGGGAGTGGATGATCTATGGGAAGAGATGTTGTCTTTGCTAGCTCACCTATTTCAGATGGTTCGCCGTTAATTTTATGAAGGATACCAAGTAACTCAGCAGATTCACCTGGATCTAAGATCTCATCCTCTAACATAGAATCCACTTTACTTAACAGATTTACAATCACCGGGTTATCTGTCTTTTGACGAGCTTGAATTAGCCAGGTTAATAGAAATTCGGCCTCTGATTGATCTACTTTGCCATCAGCCACAAGACCCTTGCTTATGCCTATGAGGGTATCTATTTGTCTGTCATCGATACTTTTGCGATTAAATTTTGTAAACAAGTCCATTAAAACTCTCCGTTCTTCTTGCGCCTAACGCCCAACCAAGCCGACCGCCGTAGCGGAGATTGGTTTTGTGCTGTTAAGCACAAAACAAACGCCGCGGAGGTGGATCGACTTGAGTGCCGTGTTATGTTTTTGTTCAATTGGCATTTAAATGTTTAAAGTCCTTGCCAACTAAGCTTGTTTTATTCACTAGTTTTCTCGAAAGGAGATCATTCCTAATCGATGCAACAAAATCACCCATGGCTTTTTCTTTTATTTCGTCAGTTGATGGATTAGAGGCATGGACGGTATTCAAAAATGCATACCCCTTTAAAATGACATCATCAGGGCAATATAGCCAACACCGATTAAGCTGGTTGAGAAATTCTGCTTTTAATTCATTCGCATTACTCGCCCCAATATAGAACCCTTTAAGGCAGCGTAGTAACTCCCTATAGCTTTCCTCTTTCCTTTGATATTGTTCCCATACGCGTTTTCGCCATTCATTCACAAACCATGCAATAACCGCCCCAAATAGAGGAGCTGCAAATTTCCAGAATTCTACTGACGTGACAATTTCAAGCATGGCTTACCTGTTTGTAAACATAACCAGTGATTATGTAGACGGCACAAATATTGGCATATGCCGCCGGCTCGAATATTGAAATATGCGGCCAATTGTTCTCTATAGATACTCGGCCTGGATGAATTTCTGGAAATATCTTCCTGCCTGGCCGCACTGTTCTCTGTCTCTGCTCATTATTTCCGCACAAGAAACGGAGGTGCGTTGGCTGGGGACGGCGGGGACTCTCTGACATGGTTGACTCTCCTTGTTGTTTTTCTTTCTGCTTGTCCTTAACTATCGCAACCCAGTCAGGTTATTTCTGAATACATTTTCCCATTGATCCGACCCGGCAGATGGTTCCGTCAGCCCAGATAGCGTTGTCCAGGCGGGCGTTATCCAGGCGGATGCCGCCGATCTTGGCGCCCTGGAAGTTGGCGAAGCTGAGGTCCGCCCCGATCATATCGGCATTGGTCAGATCGGCCCGTTGCAGGTTGACGCCTTTCATGAAGCTGCCCGTGAATGCGCCGTAGCTTAGATCGGAACCCGACAGGTCGGCATACATCAGGTCGGCTTCCACAAACAGGGTGCCTGAGAAGTAGCCCTGACGC
>JBNKQQ010000066.1:0-33933 GCA_050295955.1 Thiohalomonadales bacterium | reverse complement strand
CAGCAACAGCTGGAGTTGAATAGAAGATAGCCCGTAACAGGGGATGGCTTGCGTCAGGTCTCCAGGTGAGGCCTGACGGTGTGCCCCCTTCTAGGGGGCGAAATGCAATACCACGTTCTAAGAACGTGGTTTGTTTACTTTGTCGTATTCGACTCTCCTACTCCTCACGCTTCTCCTCATCCAGACACTGCTCCGACTCAAGCCACAATACATTGACAATACCAAAGGCAACTGCCAGCAATACGCCTAAGATCCAGGCAAAATACCACATACACTCTCTCCTAATAGGCCGAATGCTTATTTTCGCGTATCTGCTCTTCTGTCACTTTGCCGCGCATCACACGATAAACCCAGCTGGTATAGATAATCACAATGGGCAAAAACAGCAGCGTCGCAAAGAACATCCAAGTCAAAGTCAGATGGCTACTGGTGGCATCCCATGCTGTTAAACTACTGTTGGGCGAACTGGACGAAGGCATGATGAATGGGAACATGGAAAACCCTGCAGTCAAAATCACCCCGGCCAGTGCCACACAGCTTGCCACAAAGGCACCGCCACACTTATCTTTAGCCGATAGCAGCATTGCCAGAAGCGCCCCTGCCACTCCCATAATCGGCGCAATCACCATCCACGGATAATGGCTGTAGTTAGCTAGCCAGGCGCCTTCCTCCTGAATAACGCTCTTAGCCAGAATATTGGGCACTGCGTCAAGGGGAGGCATCTGCACAATACGGTAGCCATCAATTCCCACTGCGACCCAAACACCTGCCAGAATAAAACTCACAACAAATACCCCACCGAACAACTGCACCGCCTTTTTGGCGCGACGATAGATAGGATCCTCAGTACGCAACTGTAGATAGATGGCACCATGCATCACCAGCATTGTTAGACTTACCACGCCTACCAACAATGCAAAGGGATTAAGCAGGCCAAAGAATGATCCCGTATAGCTAGGCCGCAATACCTCATCGTAGTGAAATGGCACACCCTGCAGTAAATTACCAAAGGCCACACCAAACACCAACGCAGGAACGAATCCCCCCACAAACAGCGCCCAATCCCAGCTATTCCGCCATCTCGGATCATCAATCTTGCTGCGATAATCAAACCCCACTGGCCGGAAAAACAGTGCGAACAAGACTAATAGCAGTGCAATATAGAAACCGGAAAAGGCGGCAGCATAAACAGTCGGCCATGCCGCAAAGATGGCACCGCCCGCCGTAATAAACCACACCTGATTACCATCCCAAGTGGGACCTATTGAATTGATAATGACTCGCCGCTCATCATCACTTTTTCCCAGAAATGGCAGTAGCACCCCTACCCCCAAGTCAAAGCCATCGGTCAGCGCAAAACCGATCAACAGCACACCCACGAACAGCCACCAGATTATTTTGAGGGTATCGTAATCCAAAATCATGGCTTCACTCCCAAATCCAGTCGTGCCTGCCGGGGAGAATCCCGCCCACCATCCACCTCAAAATGATAACGACCTGTGTGCAGGCTACTAGGCCCCAGGCGGGCGTATTTGAACATCAGATAGAGCTCAATAATTAACAACAGCGTGTAAAAGATGACAAAGCCGGTCAAACTAAAGATCAAATCACCCACTTCCAGCGCAGATGTACCAAGATGAGTAGGAAGAATCCCCCCTATTGCCCAGGGTTGGCGACCATATTCAGCAACAAACCAACCCGCTTCAGCGGCAATCCATGGCAAGGGAATGCTATATAGGGCAAGTTTCAACAGCCACGGTTTGTGACTAGCGACTCGTTTAGCGCAGAAATAGAATGATGCGGCAAAGATAAACAGCATAATCAAACCCGCTGCCACCATAAGTCGGAACACCCAGAATACCGGTGCAACACCGGGAATACTCTCCTTCGCCGCCTGTTTAATCTGCGCCTCTGTAGCGCTAACCACATCCTCATCAAAACGCTTTAATAGCAAACCATAACCGAGATCATTCTTATGTTGTTCAAACAGCGCCTTGGCCTGTTCGCTTTCATCGCCAGCACGTAACTTTCTCAATGCACCATAAGCAATCATACCGCTGCGAATACGGGCCTCGTTGATGGCTATCAGGTCCTTCAGACCTGTCACCTCCTCATCAATGGAACGAGTTGCAATCAATCCCAGCACATAAGGAATTTTAATCGCATAGTGAGTGGTTTGATCCTCCTGATCAGGGAAGCCAATTATCGTAAATGGAGCGGGAGGCTCATGGGTCTCCCACTCTGCTTCAATAGCAGCCAGCTTAACCTTTTGCACATCACCCAGCTCGTAGCCGCTCTCATCCCCTAACACGATAACCGACAAGATAGAGGCCAGCCCGAATGCCGAAGCAATGGCAAATGAACGGCGAGCAAAAGCAATATCACGCCCCTTTAACAAATAGTAGCTACTGATACCTAATACAAACATTGCCCCTGTCACATAGCCAGCTGCAACAGTATGTACAAACTTCACTTGGGCCACTGGGTTAAAGAAAATCTCAGAAAAACTGGCCAGCTCCATACGCATCGTTTGATAGTTGAATTCAGCACCGATGGGGTTTTGCATCCAGCCATTGGCAATCAGAATCCACAATGCAGACAAATTAGAACCCAAGGCCACCAAAAACGTTACCACTAAGTGCTGTACTTTAGAGAGGCGATTCCACCCAAAGAAAAACAAGCCGACAAACGTCGACTCCAGGAAGAAGGCCATTAACCCCTCAATGGCCAACGGCACCCCAAAAATATCACCCACATAATGGGAGTAATAGGCCCAGTTGGTTCCAAATTGAAACTCCATGGTAATACCGGTGGTAACACCCAGCGCAAAGTTAATACCAAACAGTTTTCCCCAGAAACGGGTCATATCTTTGTAAATCTCTTTGCCGGTAATCACATAGGCTGACTCCATGATCACCAGCATCCAGGCCAACCCCAGGGTCAATGGAACAAATAAGAAGTGATACATTGCCGTAATGGCAAATTGTAGACGGGAAAGATCAACAACACTTTCAGCAACCATGGTTATCTCGTCTCCATTTGATTGTCATGGGAAGATCCAGATAATGGGCCAAACAATACATCACCAACGGTTTGACCCGTGAGATGCTCATCAATTGGCTCACTGAAAAAGGCATACCACAAGACGTAGATCAAAATCAGCTTAATCACCAGAGTGACAGTAATATCAACAGCCAGCCTATCGCCACGCCGACTCTTTCCTTTACTCAAGTCAGGAGAACGACAACACAGCTTCTTCATAATCTTACCTTAATATTGCATTGTTAAAACGTAGACCACCGGCAAAGGATTGTCCAAGCGGTATCTTCTCTTTCAAGTCATGTAATGCATGAGCAATCTTCACTGCACGTTAATCACATACCGGATATTGATTAATACTTTCTTTTGAGGGGATATTAGTGGAGTGCTAACCTGAAACAATGATCCGGAAAAAAACGATGACAGATTCAGATAATCACCAACAACCCTCCGTACAAGCACGCCTCATTGAGGCGGCAATGAACTGCTTTTTACAAGATGATTACCATCGCGTCACCACCCGCCAAATCGCAGCTGAGGCAAACACTAATATCTCCATGATCCGTTACTATTTCGGAAATAAAGAGGGGCTATACGAAGAGATGATTCGCCAGACACTGCAACCACTGCTGGATGTACTGAATAGCTCGTTACTTAATTCAACCTCAGGCTTTAGGGATTACTTCCACATCTACTATCAAACGATGAAAAAAAATCCTGAATTCCCCCTATTGATTCTCAAGGTACTGGCTCTCAAGCATGGCCCGGGAAAACGTTTTATCCTTCAGCTATTAGAGCGAGGGCGCAGTCGAGGTAAAAAGAAAATTGAGCAACTCAAGCAACTTGGTGCCGTCGATGAATCCATTGATGCGGATATCGTACGGATTGCCTTTGTTAGCCTGGCCATGATGCCTATGCTACTCAAAGAGGTGTTTGAAGAGCAGATGGAGCAACCCATGGATGAACATTTTTTAGAAAAGCTTGCCGCATTTAACGGACAACTCTTTAGTGCAGGCCTTGAAAAAGTGGAGGAGAAGTAACATGCAAACACTTCAGCGTAATCGATTTAAGGTTAAGTTATTTCAAATTGCATTAAGAATAGCCAATAGCTTGGCTTCTCTTCCCAATGAAATACTTCCGCCACCTTTTCGAATTATTCAAATGGGAAGCGCCTATTGGCAATCACGCGCATTATACACGGCAACTGAACTGGGTGTTGCCGATGCACTGGGTGACGATATAAAAAGCACTAAAGAGATAGCTCAGTCACTATCATTAAATGAAGATCACCTCTATCGTCTACTACGCATGCTGGCATCACAAGGTATTTTTGACGAACATAAAGAGCGATGCTTTCGCAATAACAAATTTTCAAATTGTTTACGTGAAAATCATCAGCAAAGTGTACGGGCCATGGTTCTCATGCACAACTCTCCAGAAATAAGCCGGCCCTGGTTTGAATCACTCGCTCCTGCCATTCGTAGTGGCAATATTCCTTTCGAGCTAAGCCATGGAGAAGCACTTTTTGACTATATGAATCACCATCCAAACTTCGAAGCCCTCTTTACCCAGGCGATGGAAACCGTTGAGGGTCTCATCGGAACTCAATATCTTGAGGACTTTGCGTGGAGCCAATTTGAACGACTAATCGATGTAGGCGGTGCAAATGGCAGTAAGGCCATTGCCATACTGAAACAGAATCCCAACATACATGCATTGATCTTTGACCGCCCATCTGTCATCGCAGATGCTGAAAATTATTGGCAGGAGAAGGTTTCGAATACCACATTAGAGAGAGTTGAATTTACTGCAGGTGATATGCTTGAAACAATACCATCAGCACAATCAGATAAAGACCTCTACCTGTTTGCCGCCATCTTCCATGGAATGGGAGATAGTGAGGCTCAGCAAATTTTGGCAAACCTCAAATCAGCCTGTGGTGACTACTCACCAACGATTGTCATTGCTGACACCATTGCACAATCACAAGACATCGACCCTACCATCGCTAATTTTGATATGCAGATGCTGATGGCAACCCGTGGTCGGGAGCGCACACTGTCAGAGTGGCAAGCGCTAATAACACCAATGGGATTTTCCATTAGTGAAATCGTAGAACTGCGCACCTTCGCTAAGCTATTGGTAATTAAAACCACTTCACAAAAATAACCCAGCATCTTGCATTGGTCACAACATAGACTACCCTTTAAACCACACTAACATGTGTCAACAAAGGAAGGTAACAATGACAGATACTCAGGCAAAACGGGTGGTAGTTTATCTCCAATCACAACAGAACTTGAATCTGCTACCACAATGCTATGACCACCTCACGGCGATCAATGTCTCATCCATTCACTTTGGCAATAACCCAGATGGCTCCCCCTATATACACTTGAATGATAATGACCCAAACGACCCTATCTTCGATCAATTATGGAAAGATATGGCAAGCGCACAAGATGGTGGAGTTAAAGTCATGTTAATGGTAGGTGGTGCTGGTGGCGCCTACACCGAACTTTTCAATAATTACGATACCTTCTATCCACTGCTCGTTAAGACCATCCAAAACTACAACATCAATGGGATCGATCTGGATGTGGAAGAGCGGGTGACTCTTGATAACATCCAAAAATTAATCAGTGATCTACGCCGAGACTTCCCATCCAACTTTTTCATTACCTCAGCACCTGTCGCTTCCAGCCTGATCAGTGGCAATGATCCCTTTGCTGGCATCAATTGGGCAGATGTAAAAGATCAGATAGATTGGTTCAATGTGCAGTTCTATAGCGGCTTTGGCACTCTTTCAAACACCAGTGACTATGAGGCCATCATTAATGCAGGTTACCCATCATCACAAATTCTCGGTGGATCACTCACCAATCCAAACGATGGTAGTGGCTATGTGCCTATTAGCATACTGTGCGAAACACTTGGTGCCCTAAGCACACAATATGGCACATCATTCGGCGGTGCCATGGGCTGGGAATATTTCAATGCCAACAATATAAGTGATCAGGAAGATCCCGTTGGTTGGTGCAAGGCGATGAACTCTGCCGTTAATGGATAACCCCCCTCAACTTCAGGGGCTGGATTATTTAAAATTCAGCCCCTCCCCTCTCCCTAACGCTCAAAACCCATTGCGATAATATAAATCATTGCGTATCTTATGCGCCGACTCAGGTGCTCCCTTTAGGGAGTGAAACGGGAAACTGGTTAAAATCCAGTGCTGCCCCCGCAACGGTAAGCAGGTTATCACCCTATTTATGCCACTGTGACAACTCACGGGAAGGCGTAGTGTGACAAACCCCTGCAAGCCCGGAGACCGGCCTGATCTTCCATCAACCATATGGCGCGGCGGGCGTCGAGGGCATGCGATGTACTCTCTATTTGTCTCGTGGCTTATTGCCGCGTTATTGCTATTGTTTGTGGCGTTTCCTGCCACGGCCTCCACCCTATTTGCAGTCACCTCTGAGCGTAATGCAGCGCAAATAGCCATTGCCGCAGAGCAGTTTTCCAAACAATACCCCAGCCATCAGTTGATTTTTCGCACCTCTAATCAGTTAAGTGAATTAACTGATCATGAGATTCGTCAATGGATTAATACGGCGGACAGCGTATTGCTTGCCGGCGTTTTTGGCGACAGCGTCCCTCGTCTACAAAAGCTACTGGAGCAGCAATCACCACAACGACTGATTGCTTTTAATGGTGATCGCCGCCTGACACGCCTTAGCTATCTGAAGGAAAAATATCTATTTGTCGGAATTGATGAGGCAACGCTGAGCGCCATCAATCAAAATCCAGAGGCGAATAAAAACCTACTTGATCATGTCGAAAGGCTTATCGAGCAATACCCACAACAAGCCAGTTGGCTAACAGCCCGCAGTTATTGGCAGGCCCGTGGTAGCGAAAACATGAAGGGACTGATTGCCTGGATGCTATCACTCAGCGATAAAACCATTACCCCCCCTCCCCCCATTCCTCAAGCCAACATTCGCTATTACCAAAATGACAAGCAATTGGATTTTGAACAACTCTCACTCTCTGCAGAGCGCCCACTAGTGGTGCTACTGGATCATGACTATGCTGATCGGCGGGGCGAGTTTGATCTGCACCAACAGCTTTGTGATCAATTAGCACAACATCAGCTGCAATGCCTCAGCATCATGGCTCGCTGGGGGGCATCCAGTACCGAGGCGTTAGCAACAATAGCGCAGCTTAAGAAGCAAGCTCCACTGGTAGCAATCATCTCACTGCAGGATTTTATTATTGGCGGCAGCGATAGCCATAAGCAAGCGGATGAGTGGTTAACAAAACTTAATGTGCCGATACTCAAAGGGATTCGCCTCAGCCATCGTACTCAATCTCAATGGCAACTCTCTGAAGATGGCATGAACTGGGATAGCGTTCACTATCAGGTCGCCATGCCCGAATTGCAAGGCATCAGCCAACCCATTGTCCTGGCAAGCCAGGGGGAGATGCAATCAGACAAATTAACCGGATTGCGCTTCGCCTATAGCCAAGTCATTCCTGAACAGGTCACCCTAGTTGCCAGCCGAGTGGCGAAATGGCACCGATTACAGACGCTGAATAATTACCAAAAGCGGCTGGCCATTATCTATTACAACCACCCTCCGGTTGGGGGGACTTAGTCTAGCCGTAGAGACTCTCTCCGGCAAAACACCCAACAACTTTGTTATTCAGCACGGCGACCCGAAAAATCCAACCATGCAACCCCTGGAGCTAGCACTACTGGAGGAGCTGCGAGGTCGATTCCTCAACCCACAATGGCTCAAGCCACTGATGCAGCACGGTTATGGTGGTGCACGCACCATGGGCAGCGAGTTTATGGAGTATCTCTGGGGATGGCAGGTGACCAACCCCGACATCATTCGCAGCTGGGTGTGGGATGAGGTCAAACAAGTCTATCTGGAAGATAGCCTTAACCTAGGCCTGGATGAGTTCCTGGAACAGGGACATAACGTACACGTAAAGATCAACATCCAAGCCATCCTATTGGTGGCGGCAGACAAAGGCTTCTGGCAAGCAGATAGCGCCACCCTGAAACAACTGGCAGAGGAGTTTGCCCGACGGGTTGCCGAACATGGCCTGCCCGGCAGTGGTCACACCGATCCCCACCACCCAATGATGAAATTGGTGGAGGCAAATCTTGATGAGGCACTGGCCAAGCAGCTCCTAGCCACCTTAGCAGCAGCTAAAGGGCCGCAAGTTGAGAATGAGATGAAAAATAGCATCACCACCATCAGTGAAATCAGCGTAACACCGGATAACGAAACGCAAAACAGACTATCCACCGAATCACAGCAGAACAATCCTACGCCACTCGCTTGGCCACTCCCCCTTCTGCTTCTTACCATTCTCGCCGGTGGCGTCATTCAAGGTAGAAGAGGAGTCAAATAGTGTTTACCAGTGAAGCGACCCAAATCATGCATAGTGTCGTGGAGTGGCTCTTGGAGCCCATCATCTATGCACTCATCATCGTAGGCATTATCGCCTTATGGGAAAGCGGCATTGCATTGGGCGAACGCCTTGGCGGTTTAAACCAACTGAGTAACAACATCAACCTGCAACGTATTGAACAACTCTGCCGCCGTCGAATTGAACGGGTCGATCTTATCGCACGCATCGGCCCCATGCTGGGTTTGATGGGCACCTTGATCCCGTTAGGACCCGGGCTGGCCGCACTGGGAAAGGGAGACGTCAACACACTCACCACCGCGGTTACCGTCGCCTTTGACACCACCGTATTAGGACTACTCATCGGCATCATTGGATTCATCCTCGGTCGCCTGCGTCACCGTTGGTATGACCAGCTACTGGATCGCTATGAGGAGGGGTAATATGAAGAGACAATCACGCAATTGGAGCAAAAGCCGCTTCGACAACCAGGAAGAGGAACCCCTGGGACCATTAGCCAACCTAGTGGATATTATGCTGGTATTCGCCTGCGGACTGATTGCCGCACTGACTACCACCAATGGCAATCTAGCCACCAATCAATCGCCACAAGGCGTACAGATCGAAAAAGGTAATGAGTTGCCTGAAGTACCCAATGGACTTGGTGAAAGTGGCAGTGGTTTTGAGGCGGTTGGCCAGGTCTACCGTGACCCTAAAACCGGCGCATTAATTCTACTGGGAGAGTCAACTAACACACCTCGTTAAAATTGGCAGGCCGCTATTGCCTCAAAAATACGCTCTGGCTGATAGGGTTTCACAATATAACCCGACGCCCCAATGTTAACAGCCCGGATAACACAATCTCGATCTGCTTGCGCGGTCACCATCAGCACTTTTACATCGGGATGCTTACGGTGAATCTCCCTTAGCGCCAAAAGGCCATTGACCTCTGGCATCTCAATATCTAAACAGACAAGATTGGGTTGATGTTGCTCCACCAACTCAATCGCCTCAGCACCATCAGTTGCCTGGCCGACCACATCAAACCCAGCCTCTTCGAGAATTACACATAGCAGAGTACGCATACTGACACTGTCATCAGCCACTACTACAGTTTTTCTGGGCTCATCCTCTGCATTGCCAAACTGTACAGCAATTTTACGACGCCCTGCATAACCTCGAGCCATAATGGCCTGCTTAATATTTTGGATAATGACATTAGGCGTAAAAGGCTTATGAATAAAGCCCGCAGCCCCCAACTCAGTGGCCTGTTCTTCCAGGTCTGTTAGGTCACTGCCAGTAATCATGACGACGGGTAGCAGCGGGAAACGGCTACGAATCTGTTTCAGTAGCTGGATACCATCACAATCTGGCAGATGATAGTCAAGGCAGATAAGGTCCGGCAGCTTATTGGCAATCTCATCCAACAAACCAAACCCCTTCCCTTGCATACCGACCACTTGGAAACCTTCACTTATCAGCAGACTACGCAGAATCTCCCGCATGGTGTTCGAATCATCAATAATGATGACTTTCGTTGGCGCCATTCCCCCCATTACTTCCCCCATTTCCTGGCAATATGATTCCCGCATTAATTTTATCGAGAACAATCACTTTTCCTGTAGTGCTTTTTACCGGGCGTGGACGGATGGCTATTATAACTCTTTACTAAGGTGGGCTAGCTTATGTGCATGCTGCTCCCAATTTTTCCCATCGAAAGCTTCAACGGTCATCTGTTTTGGCCGCGGCGCCAGACATCTCACATTGACGTCAAAGCCATCAGGATTGGAGCGAGGAATATAGAAGGATTTGATACCACAGATTTTACAAAACTTATGTTTTGCTTCACCGCTATCGAAAGTGTAAGTGGTAAGAAACTCTTCACCTTTCAAAAGCTTAAACTTGGATTTTGGAACAATGAGATGGAGAAAACCGGTTTTACTGCAAATCGAGCAATTGCACTCCTGAACAGTAACTGATTCAGGTGCCTCGACCTCATATTCAACCGCACCACAGTGGCAACTGCCTTTATAGATCATAGCATCATGTCCATGATAGCCAATCACTCAGGGGGTGAGTGATTGGCTGGAACTACGTGATTATTCGTTAGTCCACTTTTCCAGTGCGGCAATAATTTGCAGCGCCTGGTCTTTGCTTGAGATATTAAATTTGGACTTTTGGTTATATTCACCGTTGCGCTTTTGGTAACGACGAATGGTATAACGGTCCTGGCTGTACTCCTGCTTGCGAGCATCCCAGTCTTGATAGCGGTAGATGACAGTAGCCCAGGCACCTTTGGTCAAAACCTGCTTATCCAGCTCCTTAACGGTTACCTGATCGCCTTCTTTATATTCAACTGTCAGCTCTTCTACGGTTTCAGCCATCTTCTCTGCACCTTTATCTTTCTTTTAAAATTATCTATCCAGGCGTTGTGCCCTGTGAAGCACAATATAAACCACAAAACTGAATCTGCCCACCCTTTCTACTCGCTACTGAAATAGATGTCGCCATAGTAAGCTTTAGCCTGCCGACGGCTATTATCCGTATCTGTCATAATGGCAATTGCATCAATCTGACTGACCTCTTCACCAAATAGACGTTTCAGGTCCTCTGCTACATTTCGTTTATAGCTTCGCCACTGGCCCGCATAAGATGAGCCACTCTCAATCGCCAACATTTTTGCCTGACTGGTATAAGCATTATCCCAGTGCGTGCCTACAGCCTGCTGACCCGACCAAACATAGTTGAGCGCCTTGGTTTTCCAAAATAAGAGCCCGCCAGATACCACCACATAGACGCGTGCAGCATAATCATCTCCCTCCTTTGTCTGTTCATCCAGTCCCAACAGGGGCTGCTCCACCTGCCATTGCCAATTGAGATATGGCGTTTTCTGCAGATCGATGGATTGCTCAATAAACAGCCCAGAGGCACTACCGTCACTGATGGCCTGAATGACCCGCCTGCCATCCTTATTAACCAGGGTGTATTGGGTATCACCTTCAAACGCCTTCTTTTGCCAATCATCCAGATTCATTGAAGCTGACTGGGTTATATAGAGCGTTTCCGCCCAGGCAGGCAAACTAAGCAGAACCAATATAAAGAGAGTTATAAACCACTTCATTTCTATCATCCGTTTTTAGTAATTTGATTTATGGATGCTTCCACAAAGGAATTATTACACCGAAACGAGCTATTCCTGACTAATTCAAGCAATTATTAGGTATAATGGCGGGATTTTAGTCAGAGTTGGTATTTTTTCCCATGCAGTCAGCCAAGAGCATCTTCTCCTATCGTCAATTTTGGGCCAAACGGTTTGGCATCGCGCCCTTTTTGCCTATGTCCCGTGAGGAGATGGATCAGTTGGGCTGGGACAGCTGTGATGTCATTCTGGTAACAGGTGATGCCTATGTGGACCACCCCAGCTTTGGCATGGCAGTCATTGGCCGCGTATTGGAGGCTCAAGGCTTTCGGGTTGGGATTATTTCTCAGCCTGACTGGAACAGCAAAGATGACTTCATGAAGTTAGGCAAGCCCAATCTGTTTTACGGGGTCACCGCAGGCAATATGGACTCCATGGTGAATCGTTACACCTCTGACCGCCGCATACGTTCCAACGATGCCTATACCCCGGAAGGGGCTGGCGGCATGCGCCCTGACCGCGCCACGATCATCTATACCCAGCGCTGCCGCGAGGCTTACAAAGGGATCCCGGTGATCATCGGCGGCATCGAGGCCAGCCTGCGCCGTATCGCTCATTTCGACTACTGGTCAGAGAAGGTACGCCGATCTATCCTGTTTGATGCCAAGGCAGACTTGTTGGTTTATGGCAATGCAGAACGCCAGGTAGTCGAGATTGCTCACCGCCTTGCAGCCAATGAGCCTATCGAATCATTAACCGATATCCGTGGCACAGCATTCACTACCGACAAGGATTACCTGCCCGAAGGCTGGGCTGTTATGGATGCCCATGAGATTGATGTCAGTGATCAGCCAGCACCAAGCAATGATCCCTATGCAGCAGAAACAGCCTGTGACAAAAAGGCAACCGCCAAAGATGGCGCCAAGGTGGTAACGTTACAGCGTCGACCCAAGCTGGATCGCAGTCGTACCGTTGTGAGGCTACCAGACTTTGAAGAGGTAAAACGGGACAAGGACCTTTACGCCCACGCCTCACGCATCCTTCATCTGGAAACCAACCCTGGAAATGCCAGGGCACTTCGCCAGGCCCATGGTGATAAAGATATCTGGCTTAATCCCCCCCCCATACCGCTCACCACTGTAGAGTTGGATAGCATCTATGATCTACCATTCAAGCGCATACCACACCCTGCCTATAACGAGGCAAACATTCCCGCTTATGAGATGATCCGCTTTTCAGTGGCCATTATGCGAGGCTGCTTTGGCGGCTGCACCTTCTGCTCTATCACCGAGCATGAGGGACGCATCATCCAAAGCCGTTCAGAAGATTCCATCATCCGCGAAGTGGAGGTAATGCGTGACACCGTCCCTGGTTTTACGGGTGTGGTGTCTGACCTTGGGGGGCCTACAGCAAATATGTATCGCTTGGCCTGCAAGAGTGAAAAGATCGAATCGGCGTGCCGCCGCCTCTCCTGTGTTTACCCTGGCATCTGTGAAAACCTCAACACCGATCACACGCCACTGATCAAGCTCTACCAGCGTGCCCGCAACCTACCAGGCATTAAAAAAGTCCTGATCGCCTCCGGTCTGCGCTATGACTTGGCGGTAAAATCACCGGAGTATGTGAAAGAGCTAGCCACTCACCACGTTGGTGGCTATTTGAAAATTGCTCCAGAGCACACCGAGGATGCACCACTCTCCAAAATGATGAAGCCGGGCATCGGCACCTACTACCGCTTCAAAGAGATGTTTGATAAATACTCCAAGGCAGCAGGTAAAGAGCAGTACCTGATTCCCTACTTTATCGCTGCCCACCCCGGCACCACGACTGAAGATATGCTTAATCTAGCTCTGTGGCTGAAACAAAATGGCTACAGAGCAGATCAGGTGCAGGCATTCCTCCCCTCACCCATGGCCTTGGCCACTGCCATGTGGCATAGCGAACGTAATCCGCTAAAGAAAATTCAACGCAATGGGGAAAAGGTATTTGTACCCCGCGGCTTGAAAATACGACGTCTGCATAAGGCCTTCCTACGCTACCACGATGCCAATAACTGGCCTCTACTTCGCGAGGCTTTGAAACAGATGGGTCGGGCTGATCTCATCGGCAATGGAAAAAAACATCTGGTTCCCAACTGGCAGCCCAGCGGTACCGGTGAGCAGCACGAAGGTCGTCGCAGCACCCAAACCAAAGGCGGAAAATTCACCACCCAGCATAATCATGGCGGCGCAAAGAAAAGCAGTCGTGCCGGGAAAAAGCCTGTGATGTCAGGCAGTAAAAAGAGAACCGTGGCTGGGAGTAAGCCCAAAAAGAGATAGAAGATGGAATCTTGAACCATGCAGGTTCAAGACTCCTTCCCCTGGTCTGGACGCAGGAGAGATCTCAAGCCTCTCCTACTCTGCTACGCGCAGGATTTACCTTGCCGCAGCCCCAACGCATCACGTCGGAAAGCTGCATAAACTGATCAATAGACATCTGAATACCGGGTTTAACACACATGACACTCACCGTACACATATCCCGAACGGCTCGCTGGATTTTGTCCCCAAAATAACGGGGCTGGAGTATCAATTGGGTGATCAACTCACCCTGAAGTTTAAAAGGCTCCTCTAAGCTCACCAGGAAAAACTCATTACGATCCCGGGTTTTTACCACACCAACACTGTTAACATGTATAGGATTACGCCCCTCAAATCCCACTGGCTCATATAATTCTATTGTATGCGTGCACATGATCTGTCCTCCTCTTATAGAAAACCAGACCTTAAAAAAGGAAATAGCCTTCTTAGTGACATGGATATTCAGACTGCCACACTTGTCACAATACTGACAAGAAAAATAACACACATAAAGGTGTTTTAAGTGAGGTTATTGCAACTCCTTAGCAATTCGCTCACCCTCTTTCACATTAACAAAATAGAGCAAAATGGCACCTGCCGCCAACAACACCAGAATTGTCAAAATAGAGAGTCGAGTACTACCTGTTAACACCGCTACCCAACCCATCATAATGGGCCCTAAAACAGCGGCAAATTTCCCTAACATATTGTAAAACCCGAAGAACTCGGCACTTTTATTGGTTGGAATCAAACGTGCATAAAGGGAGCGACTCAAAGCTTGAATCCCCCCTTGAACCAGGCCAATGGCTATCGCCATAAGGTAAAACTGCCACTCACTGTGCATGAAATAGGCATAGATGCAAACCGCCATATAGACCCCTATGGCAAGATAAATTCCACTCTTGCAGCCATACCTCTCCCCCAGCCATCCGAAGGCAATTGCTGCCGGAAATCCAACAAACTGGGTAATCAACAAGGCAATAATCAAACTGTTTTGCTCAAAGCCCAGGGCCAATCCATAGTCCACAGCCATGCGCACAATGGTATCTACACCATCAATGTAGAGCCAATACGCCAATAGAAACAGGGAGACTACCCGTAGCTTTCTCACCTCATCGAAGGTATGGCGAAGTTGAGCAAAGCCCGCCTTAATGGTGTCCAAACGTGATCGAGCCTCTATGGCAGGACGCTCTTTTACCCATAAAATCAGCGGCACTGTGAACAGCGCCCACCAAACCGCCACCATAACAAAAGAGAGCTGTACCGCTTCACCCGCATCTACCAAACCAAAGGTCTGAGGTGATACGGTCATCCAAACATTGATCGCAAACAGCAAACCACCCCCAAGGTAACCCAAGGCAAAGCCAAAGGCAGAAACCTTATCCAGACTCTCCCCTTCCGCCACGTCTACAATCAACGCATCATAAAAGGTGACGCTCCCGGAAAAGCCCAAGGTGGCAGTGATATAGATCAATACCGCCAGCAGCCACTCACCTTGCCCTGCCAATGACAGTGCAAAGCTCATGACGCAGCCCATCAGCGCAAAGAAGATCAGAAAGCGCTTCCGAGCCCCCCCCTGGTCTGCAATCGCCCCTAGAACTGGCGCTAATAACACCACAATCAGGCTGGCAGTTGAATTGGCAATACCTAGATAGAAACTACTCTCCGTCGCCGGCAGATCCGTTGCCCAAAATTGTTTGAAAAAGACCGGGAAGAAGCCTGCCATCACCACCGTAGCATAGGCAGAATTAGCCCAATCATAGAGCGCCCAGGAGAGAATCTGACGATTCTTGAAATAGCTCATCAGCCTTGCGTCATGCTATCCAGCTCATCCCAACGGGCATAAGCCAGCTCCAGCAGCTGCTCAATTTCCGCCAGACGATTGAGCTGTTGATTTACCTCATCCTGAGACTGCTGATAGAAACCGACTTCGTTAACCTTGCTCTGCAGGGTTTCCAGCTCTGTCTCCAGATCTTCAATTTTCTGGGGCAGAAGCTCCAATTCACGCTGATCTTTATAGCTCAGTTTCTTTGCAGGCTTTTTCTGGGAAGCAGACGGTTCTGCGGCTGGCTTTTCCGCCTTGCCAGGCTTTTTCTCTACAGACTTCTCCGCCTTACGCTGACGCAACCAATCCTGGTACCCGCCCACATATTCGCCCCACTGCCCATCGCCTTCGAAAACGATAGTACTGGTCACCACATTATCCAAAAAGGCACGGTCATGGCTGACCAGGATAATGGTCCCCTGATACTCTTCCAGCAGAGACTCCAGCAGCTCTAGGGTCTCAACATCCAGATCATTGGTCGGTTCATCCATCACCAGCAGATTGGCGGGTCGGGTAAATAGCTTAGCCAGCAGCAAACGGTTTCTCTCACCACCAGAAAGGGTACTTACCGGAGAGCGAGCTCGCTCCGGCACAAACAGAAAGTCTTGTAGGTAACCCATCACATGACGGGCATGGCCGTTTATGGTGACGTAGTCGTTACCTTCATTAACGTTATCAAATACCGTTTTGGATTCATCCAGCAATGCTCGTTGTTGATCAAAGTAGGCGATCTCCAGCTTGCTTCCAACCCGAACAGTACCACTATCCGCTGCCAATTCACCCAGCAATACCTTAATTAAAGTGGATTTACCCACGCCATTAGGACCGATGATGCCAATACGATCACCACGGATGATGCGAGCTGAGAAGTCACAAATCACCTGTTTGTCACCAAAGGCTTTGTTGATCCCTTCTACTTCGACGACCAATTTACCGGACTTATCCGCCTCCTCCAGCTGAATCTTCGCCTTGCCCTGGCGATCAATACGCTGGGATCGCTCATCACGCAACCGTTTCAAAGCTCGCACTCGACCTTCATTACGGGTACGCCGCGCCTTGATGCCCTGGCGAATCCACGTCTCTTCCTGAGCTAGTTTTTTATCAAACTCTGCATTCTGCTGCTCTTCAACCTGCCAGCGCTCTTCCCGCTTTTGCAGGTAGTTTTGATAATCTCCAGGCCACACACTGAGCTGCCCCCGGTCCAGCTCCACAATCGAGGTAGCCAAGCGTTGTAGGAAGGCGCGATCATGGGTAATAAACAACAAAGCCCCTTTATAGCCCTGTAGGAACTCTTCAATCCAAGTAATTGATTCTATATCTAAATGGTTGGTTGGCTCGTCCATTAACAATAGGTCTGGCTCACTGACCAAAGCACGAGCAAGCAGCACACGGCGACGTAAGCCACCAGAGAGCTGATCCAAATGGCTCTCAGCATTCAGCGAGAGGCGGGTCAACGTCTGTTCAACTCGCTGCTCCAGGCTCCAGCCATCGATGACCTCAAGCCGCTCCTGCAGTTTGGCCAGACGGTTTACATTGGCATCACTTGGATCTGCAGCCAGAGCCTGGCTGGCATGGTGGTAATCAGTAATCAGCTGACTGGCTTCGCCAAGACCATCGGCAACCACATCAAACACGCTACGAGTGTCATCCAGCGGCACCTCCTGAGCCAGATAGGCCAGACGCAGCCCATCCTGCTTCCAAACAGCCCCGTCATCGGGAGTAATTTCTCCAGCAATCACCTTCATCAAACTGGATTTACCTGTACCATTACGGCCCACCAAACAGATACGTGCTTGGGGCTCAATTTGCAGGTTAACCTGATCCATCAGGGGATGATGACCAAAGGCCAGGGAGACATTTTCCAGGGTAAGCAGCGGCGTCATAGCAGATTCACATCATTGAAAAAGGAGGCAAGTTTATCACTCAGCAGAGGACGTGGCATCTTCAATCGTTGCCAGTTCTAACACCTCGACCCGATCACCTTCGAGTCGCCAGCGTAAATCAAAATCCCATAGGCGCATGCCATAGATCCGACCATCATCACCCTCTTTGTAGGCGGGACGGGGATCACTTCGTAGTAACTGCTCAATCATCACCTTCAGGTTTGGATGACTCTGTCGTTGGCTATCACACTGTGCAAGCGCTTTAGGGGTAAAATGAATCTCATGCTTTGCCTGCGGTGCGCTCTCCGCAAAGCCTCCTCTGGCCTCATCGAGCGCATCTGCATAGGGAATATAGGGCTTAATATCCACGACAGGCGTACCATCCAGTAGGTCCACCCCTTTCAGATGCAATACGACCCGCCCCTCTTCTGCCTCCACACCAACCAGTTGAACGGGTGACATTCCGATGGGGTTAGGCCGATAAGTGGCACGACTGGCAAACACTCCGATTCGTTCATTACCGCCAAGACGAGGAGGACGTACTGTCGGCTTCCATTTACTGCGCAAACAGCCGTGAAAGATAAATAGCACCCAAATATGGCTAAACTGCGCCAGACCTCGCACCGCCTCCGGACGATTGTAAGGTGGTAACAGCTCCAGGGTAGCCGTCGCCTCTGTCACGAGACCGGGTTGCCGGGGAATGCCGAACTTCTCTTTAAAACAGGAGTGGATCACTCCAATGGTATCAAATTGGTATTGCATCACGCTGCTTCCGATAACTCACCCAGTCGCCACCTTGAATCAATTTCCCACCTCTTGGCGGCCTGTTGAGCAAATAAATCCATGCAAGCCCCCAAGGGGTTGCCAATTGCAGGCGATTATACACCCGGGGATATTCCTCAAGGTGGTCAAGCTTTTTAAATATGGCTTTATTGATAGCATATATTTCGCCCACCAGGCACTGTGTTCCAGCCATCGCACCAGGATACGCCCCCAAATCCCAAAGCCGATATTGGGGAAGTGTTTGAAAATCTGCAATTTTTCTAGCCATTTTCAAGTAGAAGCTGTTACATTCTTCAGTACGCAAGCTACCGTAAACAAATACCAAAATATCCATTACCAATCACTCAGTTAGAATAAAAACATGACAATTCATTTACACCTGAAAGCAATTCTAGCACTTTAGTTGATGATAAATTTTGCCGCTAGAATGATGAAGGGATCCTGCTAACACCCTCTAATCAGCAGGCCCACTCATTAAACATGACTTGGATTGATGCGCTATCTGCAAACCGCTCTCATTATAGTGCTCTCTATCACGCTGGGAAGCTGCAAACTCTTTCCGGAACCTACCCTGCTGGCCAAAATAAAATCTGAAGGCGAGCTGGTAGTACTAACCCGATATAGTGCAACCACCTATTACCAAGAAGCCGATGGTATACCTACGGGATTCGAGTATGAATTGGTTAAGCGCTTTGCTGATTATCTAGGCGTAGAGCTAAAAATCATCTTCCCCAACACCTTTGCTGACATCATCCCTATGATAGAGCGAGGCGAAGCGCATATCGCCGCAGCCGGCTTAACCATTACCGAAGCACGCAAGCAGCACATCCGCTTTGGCCCCAGCTATCAACGAATCACACAACAACTGGTTTATCGTTATGGCAACAGCCCTCCAGAAGAAATTAAGGATATCCTTGAAGGCGATATTGAAGTGGTGAGTGGCAGTAGCCATGCGGAAAGGCTCACGGAGTTACTAACAAACTATCCTGAACTAACATGGCGTGAAAATCCGAAACTGGAATCCGAGGAGCTACTTACCTTTGTCTGGGATCAGATGATTGATTACACCATTGCCGACTCTAATGAGGTAGCCGTTAGCCAGCGTTTCTACCCAGAATTACGAGTAGGCTTTGACATCAGTGAACCTCAGCCCTTGGCCTGGGCTTTTCAGCAGAACAATGATGACAGCCTTTACAATGAAGTCGTGCAATTTTTCGCCCAGCAACTCAATAGTGGAGAACTGGATCAGCTTATCGAGCGTTACTACGGCCACACTGAAACTTTCGATTATGTAGGAACCCGAATCTTTTTAACCCACTACTACGAACGTCTTCCCCAGTACCGGGATGACTTTATCGCTGCCGGTGTACATAACAACATCGACTGGCGCTTGCTGGCTGCCATGGGCTATCAGGAATCCCACTGGAATCACAAAGCGGTCTCTCCTACTGGTGTACGTGGCCTAATGATGCTGACGCTAACCACGGCGAGGCAATTAGGCATCCGTAATCGCATTGATCCCAAACAGAGCATTATCGGTGGTGCACGCTATTTGCGTTCACTACTGGACCGCATCCCAGAACGCATTCAAGAGCCCGATAGAACCTGGATGGCAGTTGCCTCATACAACGTTGGCCTCGGCCACCTCGAAGATGCTCGCGTCATTACGGAGAAGATGGGTTATGACCCGGACAAATGGGTCTACGTCAAAGAACATCTACCACTACTCAGACAGAAACAATGGTACAAAAAAACCCGTTACGGCTATGCCAGGGGCAATGAACCCGTTGTCTATGTACGCAACATTCGCAACTATTTTGACCTGATACGACGCATTACCGAACAAGAGATTAGTGAAATGACGCCTGAGCCACCGAGACGAAGGGAAAATATCCCCAACCTACCCAGTGCAATTTAATCCATATTGAGAGAAGGCGTGCGCAGCGCCAGCAAATATTCCCGGGTAATGTCATTCATCTCACCCACTGCCCATAGCTTACTTAACCTTTGCTGTAACCGCTTAGCATGGGACATAGATTGACTATAGATTGGAGCAAGAATACGTCGCTCATCCTCATCGGTATAGTGGGGCAAGCTGGTAATAGAGAGCTGCAATACCCGATACTCCTGATGGCGCACCATTTGGCGAATAAACTCTGCACGATCTTCCGGCTCGGCAATCTCGAAATCTGCGGCACAAACCAACTCATCATCCAGCACCGAACGATAACTTAAAATCACCACCTCAACACTACCATCCAAACTTTCCTTCAAACCACGCTGGATATGACTGAGCATGGCATGATTATCAACAAAGGCCAGATCCAATTGCTTTTTGCTATTTTGCAAATAATCCAACAGACCATTGCCCTCCACTGTCACGGCAGCATTAGCTAAACATAAACGATTTTTTTCATCCCGACCCAAATAGAGGGGTAATGACTGCAAATCCGCTACCAGCAATCCCTCATATAAACTGCAGAGAATCTCATCCCGCACATCACCTATCTCAACATCCAAACGTTCTTTATTGCGCGAAATCAGGCTATTGAAAAACTCATCAATTAAAAAATCTTCCCGACTGTGAGAACTGCGTACCAGTGCAAACTCCACCCCCTCTTCCAACACCTTAACAATGCGGTATTTAACGCTTTTAAGCTCTTTCGGGGCATGTTTCAGCAGACTATCAAACGTCACCTCAACATGCTGGCCATGATAAAGCTGAGCAACCCCCTCAGTGACTCGAATACGCAGCCCACGCGTTGAGAGATCAACGCTTTCAGCCTGAAAACTTTCATCATAAATTTTCAGCGTCAGCGCCATCTCAATCAGATAGCGCTCCTCTCTACGCTGACGAAGGTATCCAAAAAAAATTCTCTCGGGTGACCTAATTGACTCAGGATAGCTATTTAGTAACTCATTAGTGAACTGCTGCTGGAGCGCATGTAGCATCTTCTCCATTGGTGGCGCCTTATCCAACCATTGATATGATGCCTTGTGCAGACTGTCAGTAATATCCAGCAATGAACCGACAACCTTAATATCCGAAAGATAATCGGCAATATTGGCCATCTCCTCAAAAGAGTAGGCCTTCATCGGCGCCAGACTCTCACTACGCCGCTCTTCCGGCAGTTCCTTTGCAGGATTAAGCGTAAGTCGAAATATTCTCACCAATTCCGCATTGTCTAGTGTCGCCCATAGCA
The DNA here is from genome assembly GCA_050295955.1 of Thiohalomonadales bacterium. Lineage (GTDB taxonomy): Bacteria > Pseudomonadota > Gammaproteobacteria > RBG-16-57-12 > RBG-16-57-12 > JAFLJP01. Next base: position 12,304 of record JBNKQQ010000066.1, on the reverse strand, counting down.
GCGAAAGAGATTTAAGTGATGATAACTGCTCACTACTGATAATGTGTAAGGAATGACTTTTTGCCCCCTTGGTACGAAACAAGGTGATAACGCAACTTATAGCATGATCCTGCTGTAGACAACGCTCAATCATCTGAGGGAGCCAGCGATTGTCCGATAACGGCGCGTAGTCATACCCCTCATTATCAATATTGAAGATTTGATGAAGATATTGATTCGCCGCACACACACCCACAGCCGCCAGCCTAGGCCCCTGCTTAGTCATTTGATAGTAGAGCGGTATCGGAATTGAGCTATCAGCATAATAGCGCTCATATACCTGACTGCTACGATTAGAAATAATGCTTTTGGTATCCAGGCGCATACGCTTTTGCCGCTGACTGATGACTTCTTGCAGGTATTTCAAGTCCTGATCATCCTTGTCATCCACAACACGCTGTAAAGCCAATGCCAAACGATCCCCCTTCTCTATCACCCGCAACACTTCATAGGGAATCCTTGGTAGCGCCTGCAAATCCTCTTCATGGATAATGTCATTGCGCTCATCGTAAAAAGTCAGCGTGACTGTGTCACCACTCTTTACGCTATAGTTGAGAGGAATTAATACATAAAGGCCGTTTTCGGAAATATCTTTGGTGGTACCGTAGTAACTATTATCTTTGGTGAACACCACTAGGTGTGAAGCCAGCTCGTAACGCTCTTGCTGGCGCTTACGCTGAAAACCAAAGTCAACAAAGGCAACGCGGGGTTTCTGCTCTGGCTCCAGCGCCTGCTGAGCCATACTCTCTTCCCGCTTACGCCGAATCGCCTTCAATGTATGAGGGCCATTGATAATTTCCTCATACGCGCCCTGGGTAAAGACGCCGTCATTCTCCAAAAGTTTGCGCTCAAAAATTAGCTGCGAAGCCTCATCCATATAGAATGTACGCTCACCAAATTCATAAGCTCGGCAAATCCCCGGCACCTTACCGCGCATATCGACCGGCATTGGACATGGACGAGCCCGACGAGCCGCTTCCATTTTCTCAAGAAATGGGGAAGGCTCATCGGGCTCGTCAGATTGATACCCTCTGCCAAAATCGAAATCTTCTATCTCAGACATTATTGTTTTGCCAATAGTTTTATCGATTAGCGTCCAGTATCTGTAAAAGGTTTAGCAGAAGTGTAAATATAAGGAAGGCGTATTAATCTCGAAAATTGTTAAACTGCAAAGGTATTCCCACATCCTCTTGGCGCAGCATTGCTATCACCTCCTGAAGATCATCCCGCTTTTTGCCAGTAACACGAACTTGATCACCTTGAATTTGCGCCTGCACCTTAAGCTTTTTATCTTTAATTACCTTAACGATCTTCTTAGCAGTAGGAGTATCAATGCCCTGCTTCATTTTCAAGCGTTGACGCACCTGCTTACCCACTCCTTCCACCTTCTCGGGCTCAAGGGCGCCGATATCCACATTGCGTTTGGTCATTTTGGCATAGAGAATATCCAGCAGCTGCTTAAGCTGAAAATCAACTTCCGCAAACATGGTGATCACTTCGCCATTAAGCTCAAATCGTGCATCCACGCCACGAAAATCAAAGCGGGTACCCACCTCACGGTTGGCTTGATCTACCGCATTGCTGACTTCATGCATATCCAGCTCTGAAACTATATCAAATGAAGGCAAAATTTATTCTCCTGATATTTTTTTATAGATATTGATAACAAAGTTTATATCAGTTTCCAATGATGTTAAGGCTGCAATCGCTTCCTGTCGCTCTGGAGGCAAGTGCCAGTAGTATGGTGTCATCGCCAATAAATTAGTTATATCCTGACTCGATGTCAGTAACATTTTATCCGCCAATACCACTCTATCCTGCAAACAGAAGCCTGCTGGCATCTCATCCTCTTCGTCATGCTGTTGTGGCGCATCATAAATCAGAGATTTCAGACCATATAGGTGTGACTTGCCGGGTATAACTGAAATATAAAGTCCACCAGATTTTACACAACGGGAAATTTCACCACTATCCGCGGGTGCATAAATTTTAACTGCCACGTCGACTGAGTTGTCGACAACAGGCAATCGATAGGCGCTCGCCACAAAAAATTCAATCTCCTGATAGCGCTTTGCAGCCACAGCAATTGCAGGCTTTGAGATATCAACCCCACTAACTTTATAGGCAGGAAGATGGTGCTTAATATAACCCGTGTAGTATCCCTCCCCACACCCCAAATCAAGCAAGGATTTCCCGCCATCTCCAGCATATTCAGAGAGTGCCTTCACCACACCCTCAGGCAGCACATCATAATGGTGATTATTGAGAAATTGACGGCGCGCTTGCACCATCATCTTGCTATCCCCAGCCTGCTTACTCTTTTTATGCTGAGAAAGCAGAAGATTAACATAGCCCTCACGAGCAATATCAAAGCTATGACCTGCCTCGCAGCGCCAACTTTTCTCCTGCCTTTGAAGGGGCGCACCACAAACAGGACATTGGTATATTGAATTCAAGACTAACTCCACAAACGATACTTCGCGGAGTATAACAGAGTTAAGGAAAGAACGACCCTAAGGACAATTTCCCCTAATATCTCGATACTCACGCAAGATTCGCCCGAAACTCAATGCAAATGGCAGACACAAAGCAAGGCAGACAACAAACAACAGTAAATTGTCTGAAATCAGAAAATAGATCTGCAGAACCCAGAAGAGCACAAGGGGAACACCGTTTCTAATTAGATAGAGGCGCACTCTAGCACACAGCAACTGCTCAGAAATCACCCATTGACCATCCTGCATCAATGCAGGAAAAAAATAGCTAAAGACGCCACCCAACATATCCATCCCCCTGCAGCCAAGGCAAGTTTTTAGCATAACCATAATTGGTCATAAAAAAAAACCGGGAGTTATTAATGGATATAAAAGAAGGAAGAGCAATTTCGATATTTTTTAGCTAGCCAGGTGGCACTGACTCGCATTCATCATTTTCAATACTTCATCAACCGTTGCCTTGAGCTGTTGCAGTCGAAACGGCTTAATGAGTAGCGCAAGCGCACCAAGCTCTTTCACACCCTCAAAGAATTCCTGACCCGTTTCACAGGTCACAAACACAAAGGGTATGCCCCGGCGAGCAAATTCCATCGCAATCAACCCACCATCCATCTCAGGCATCTGATAATCAAGCAACACCAAATCTACCTCATGCCACTCAAGCAACTCAAAGGCTGTCTCACCATTACGCGCCTCAATCACAGCATGGGATTCCTTTTCCAAAACTCGCTGAATCAATTCCAGAACAGCCTCATCATCATCAACAATCAGAATCTTTGCCATTTTCCCAACACCTAACAAGCGATAATCATTAAAAAAAGATTAGCACCCATGCCGAAAAATTCTGAAACAATGAATAATTATGCTAACCAATTCACAAAAATAGATTGAGGGAAATATCATGAGACATAAAAAAAGAGGTTATATCGGTAATGATATAACCTCTTAATCTATATGGGGTGGACGATGGGGCTCGAACCCACGACAACTGGAATCACAATCCAGGGCTCTACCAACTGAGCTACGCCCACCATAAACATAACCACCGGGTAAAATGGCACGCCCGGCAGGACTCGAACCTGCTACCCTCGGCTTAGAAGGCCGATGCTCTATCCAGATGAGCTACGGGCGCAAAACTTGTTCGAAAATTGGTCGGGGCGGAGGGATTCGAACCCCCGACATCCTGCTCCCAAAGCAGGCGCGCTACCAGACTGCGCTACGCCCCGAAGTTTGTGTGGCGTGCATTATACACCGCTAAGGTAATGATGCAAGCCATTGTTTCTCGGTGTTGCCGCTGACCGTGTCGATCAACTTGAGGCGCATATTACAGAAATGATTTTGCCTTGGCAACCACTTTTTTGCACTTAATTAGAGGAAAAGCATAGTTTTCACTAAACACAAAAAAGTCAAGTAAGTCATACATATAGAGACGCCATTCTTTTTGAATAGAATTTAAACAATACTAGCACAGACACTATATAAGGACGTCAAAAAACACACTAAACTGGATGCTGATGTCGGGAGAACCCTTTATAATCCAGCCGGAAGAAAATAGAACATATTAATTATGATACAACTCATTCTTGGCGGCGCTCGCTCTGGAAAAAGCGCCCTGGCCGAACAACTCGCCCTTCAAAGTCGTAAGAAAGTTATCTACATCGCAACAGCAACGGCAGGTGATGAGGAGATGCAGCAGCGAATCTCCCATCACCAACAACGGCGACCAGATAACTGGGAGACTATAGAATCCCCCCTCGACCTATGCCAAATTCTCAAAGAACAAGCCCGTGATAACACCTGCCTTCTAATTGACTGCCTTACCCTATGGATCAGCAACCAACTCTGCGCCGAAATTGAGCCCGAGACTGAAAGCCAAAAACTTGCCTCCATACTGCCCTCCCTCCCCGGAGAGTTTATATTTGTCAGCAATGAAGTGGGCATGGGCATTATCCCTATGGGACAATTAAGTCGCCGCTTTGTAGATGAGAGCGGTCGCCTGCACCAACAGCTTGCGCGAATCTGCGATCGTGTAATTTTTACGGCAGCGGGACTACCACTAGTTATGAAAGGAGAGCCCTTGTGAGCGCAACTTGGATCAACAACCCAATCGCAAACATCAATCTAGAGGCACAACATGCTGCCGAACAACATCAGCAACAACTCACCAAGCCCCCAGGATCACTTGGCAAACTGGAGTCGTTAGCTATACGCCTCGCTGGCATGCAGGGCACTAAACGCCCTACACTTGAGCGAACTCACATCACCATTTTTGCTGGTGACCATGGCATTGCCAACGAAGCGGTTTCCGCTTTTCCCCAAGCAGTAACCGCGGAAATGATAAGAAACTTCTCCCGCGGCGGGGCTGCAATTTGTGTTTTAGCCAGAGAAAATCATGCCCATCTTGAAGTAATAAATACCGGAACAGTTAATGAAATAGAGCCTCTGAATGGCGTATTGGACCAGCGCATTGCAGCGGGCACCCACAACTTCACCAAACAACCCGCAATGGATCAAGCGCAGTTAACTCGTGCCCTTGAAATTGGCCGCGCCACTGTTGTCCGCGCCCTAGAACAAGATGCCCAGCTTTTTATTGCTGGAGAAATGGGAATCGCCAACACCACATCAGCCACAGCCATCAGCTGCGTCCTGCTGAAAACGCCAGCCTCGCTACTAACCGGCCCTGGCACTGGGCTGGATAATCGAGGTATCGAGCACAAGATTGAAGTGATTGAAAACGCTATACAGAAGTATCACCTATCCCATAATGAGCCCATGGAAGTACTGCGCCATTTTGGTGGCTTTGAGGTAGCAGCAATTACCGGCACCTATCTCACCTGCGCTCAACTAGGACTTCCCGCATTAGTGGATGGCTTTATTGCCACAGCCGCCGCATTGGCAGCCATCAAAATCAACCCGCAAGTTGCTTCATGGCTCTTCTACGCCCACGCCTCCAAAGAACCGGGACATGCTCGATTAATGGAAGCACTTAATGCCGAGCCGTTGCTAGATCTTGAAATGAGATTAGGTGAAGGTAGTGGCGCCGCAATGGCACTCCCCATCCTAAAGCTTGCCTGCTCACTTCACAGTCAAATGGCAACATTCTCTGAAGCTGCCGTTTCAGGAAAGCTATAACCTAGACATGAAAAACCATGACACTCAAGGCCCTAACATATAAGCAAAAAATGGTTTATAGTTAAAAGAGTTAGTACGCCTTTCATTAAACAAGCAAGGTGACACAATGGAAATCTTTGTCTCAGATGAAAAAGAGACCCTACAGGTAGGGCAACGCCTTTCGCACGGCGTACATAATGGGGGCATCATCTATCTCAAAGGGGATACTGGAGCCGGGAAAAGTACATTGGTGAGAGGAATTCTTACCGGACTAGGCCTAATGATCACTAAGAGTCGCAGCAATAGCTCATACGTCCAAACCTTTGAGAACAATGGACTAACCATTCACTGCCTGGACCTCTACTCACTCACCAACCCGGACGACCCCCGGTTCTCCATCGCCTGCAATCGGTTATCCGAAGCTGGGACACTGCGCATTGTCGAATCACCAGAGCGAGCCAGAGGCGAACTCCCCGAACCAGATCTAGTACTAAAATTCCGCCCTGGACTAAAAGGGAGAACCATTGTGATAGACGCCCTCACCGAAAGAGGTGCAAACATCGCCCACCACATCAGCGTAAGACACTAATAGACATTGTTTAGCAGGCTTTTTACTCCAGCGATAATTGCCCTTCAGCTTTTAACTCGCTTACCCACCCCCAGAATCAGCGCTTTTACCGAGCAGGACATTGGGCGATCCGCCCTCTTCTACCCATTTATCGGCTTGGTCATTGGTCTATTTCTAATACTCACCAATTGGGTGCTTTTTTCTGCATCCATCGAAATTACCGCAGCACTACTTTTAATACTTTGGGTAATAATTACCGGAGCGCTTCACATAGATGGATTGGGAGATAGTGCCGATGCTTGGCTGGGAGGTTATGGAGATCGCAAAAGAACCCTTGAGATCATGAAAGACCCGAGCTGTGGCCCGGCAGCTGTTACTACGATATTACTCGTATTGCTGGGTAAATATGCCGCACTACAGCAGATTACCGAATACTCACAATACGTTGCACTACTTATTATCCCTGTACTGAGCCGTAGCGCACTGATTGTACTTTTGCTCACGACGCCCTATGTGAGAAACCAAGGCATGGGCAGTACACTTTCCACACACATACCCAAAACAACCTCCTGGATTATTGTAATTGCGATTACCATCTCAACAATAGCACTAATAAAATCAAATGGAATTATATTGCTTTCCACTACAGCTATAACACTATTCGCTTTGCGCTACGTTATGATGAAAAGAATAAATGGAACAACAGGTGACACAGCCGGGGCAGCTATTGAGATTATCGAATTGATCCTATTAATGGTGTTTAGCTTATTCTGCATTCCCAAATAATAGACGCCAAAGAAGCACCTTAAGCGCCTACAAACAGCACTTAAAAATACAACACTACAATAATAAAAAGCCCCGCATAAACGGGGCTTTTAACTACCTTTAAGGCTATTATATTGCAACTACGTTGCTAGCCTGTGGGCCTTTAGGGCCACTTTGAATCTCAAAGCTTACCTTGGCGCCTTCCGCCAGGGTCTTGAAGCCCTCAGATTGGATAGCGCTGAAGTGAACAAATACATCATCACCACCGTCATCCTGAGAGATAAAGCCGAATCCTTTGGTTTCGTTAAACCATTTTACAGTACCTGTAGCCATTTTTACCTTTACCTTTTAAAAAACTAATCTTTTTTTAGAGTGCAGCTGATTAAAGTATACCTCATGGACGTAAGGCAGTATGACTACCAATCGACCATAACCTAGCTAACTAAAATCCCGGTTGCGTCTTAATCATAGGCCACTCTCTTTGCAAAAGCCAAGAAAAGTTACGCCCTATTAACAAATTATTTTTCATCGCCCCAAGTTAGTGCTGTCGCACCTCAAAAAGAGGCCAGCATGGTGTTCTTGTGTCATTTTTTCATCGCAATAAAGCACTAAAATGGTGTTTAATATATTAAAGTATAATGACAGACAACCAATACAAAGGCTATTAGAGATTGGCATACTCCATGCTAACTCGAACCACAACATCTGAATAAGGCGCACTGCTCAAATAACAAGCAAGAGCACCTAAAACGGAAAGACAAATTACAAAATCTAAGGAGTGCAACGTGAGCGACATTTCACGCCTAACCATCGACAACGGCAACCTGATGAGCGAGAAAATTGGGAGTAACGGCATCACGCTTGATGAAATCAAAGCGTTATCACCCAAACTTGATGGGCTGCGCACTAAGATTAAGGAGTGGTACAACCAAGACACTCCACATTTCCTAAACCTGCCGCGCACAACCGACCTGGAAGAGATTAAGCATCGCGGCCAAGAGTTTGCCCGCAACTTCAAACATACCGTGGTTTTCGGTATTGGGGGTTCATCATTAGGCGGGGAAATGCTACTGCGGACACTTGGACATCATAACCCACGTAATAAAGTACGATTTTATGACAACGTCGACCCATCTACCCTACGAGAACTAAATGAGGTTGATTGGCGAGAAACCCTGCTCCTGGTCATCTCAAAATCAGGCAATACAGCGGAAACACTGAGTCAATTCCTCGCAGTACTTCCTCGTATGGAACGCTGGTTAGGCGAAGACAAGGTAAGTGACCATACCTTGATTATCACCGAAAACGAAGAAGGCGCACTGTATGAGCTAGCCCAACGCCTAGATATTCCCGTGATTTGGCACCCCCCTGTAGGTGGCCGCTTTTCCGTGCTCTCAGTAGTCGGCCTACTCCCTGCCTATATCTCTGGTGTCGATATTGATGGTCTGATGGAGGGTGCACGAGCCATGGCAAAGCGCTGCGCTACCGATGACATGCTGGAAAACCCAGCATTTTTCAATGGCGCCACTCACTATCTGCACGCACAAAAGGGGCGTGCTATCACTTTGATGATGCCCTATTCAGACAATATGCGCTTAATTGTTAACTGGTTCCGTCAACTATGGGCCGAATCACTGGGTAAAGTAGACCCCAGCGGCAACTTCGTTGGCCTCACCCCTATGGAAGCACACGGCGTTACAGACCAGCACTCTGTATTACAACTACTGCTGGATGGCCCAGACGATAAATATGTCACCTTCCTGACCGACCCCTCTCAGCGTTATGAGGGTCAACGCGTACCCATGCGCTTTCAAGATATCCCTGCCGTTGCCCCACTGGCTGGCCACACTATTGGCGAACTGTTTATCTCTGAAATGAAAGCAACCCGCACATCACACACCAATCGCAATCGCCCAAACCGTACTCTGGCCCTATTGGACCGTGATGCCTACGCATTAGGTGAGTTAATTATCCTATTGGAGATGGAAACCACTGTAGTGGGTGAACTGCTGGGCGTAGATCCATTTGATCAACCTGCGGTAGAGGAGAGCAAAGTCTTGACCCGTCAATACTTGGCGGAATTGCAGTCTATGAATCTAGATATTTAAACCGATTCTTTCTCTCTCCACAAAAAGCCGCCAACCTTCGGGTTGGCGGCTTTTTTCTGTTCTGATACTTTATAGCTATCCATTATCTAAGGGCCCTATCAATGCTTGATCTCACCAAAGAGTTCCCACTACAAGAGCAGCTTGTCTACCTTAATCATGCAGCGGTAGCACCCTGGCCAAAACGTGCTTGCGACGCTATCAATGACTTTACTAAGCAGAATCTCACTCGGGGAGCAACTGACTATCCGAACTGGATAAAAACAGAAAACCGTTTGCGCATTCAGCTTCGACAACTGATCAATGCCAAAAGCAGTGATGAGATTGCCCTCGTTAAAAACACCTCTGAAGCACTCTCCCTAGTCGCTTATGGCCTGGAGTGGAAAAATGGTGACAACATTGTCAGCAGTAATCAGGAGTTCCCCTCAAATCGTATTGTATGGGAGTCCTTGGCAGAACAAGGCGTTGAATTTCGCCAAGCCGATCTCGCTAGTAGCGAGTCACCTGAAGAGGCATTGATGGCACTCTGCAATGAAAATACCCGATTACTCACCATCAGCTCTGTTCAATACGCTAGTGGCCTTAAGATAGATTTACATAAATTAGGTAATTTTTGCCGCAACAATAACATCCTGTTTTGTGTTGATGCCATCCAAAGCTTGGGGGCTCAGCAGTTTGATGTTCAAGCTATCCAAGCTGACTTTGTCATGGCCGATGGTCATAAGTGGATGTTAGGCCCGGAGGGTTTGGGTCTGTTTTATTGCCGCAAAGAGCACCTTGAAAGCCTGAAGCTGAGCCAATACGGCTGGCATATGATTGAAGCAATGGGTGACTACAATCGAACAGACTGGAGTCCAGCCAAAACAGCACGGCGCTTTGAATGTGGCAGCCCTAATATGCTAGCGATTCACGCCCTGTATGGCAGTCTCTCCCTACTACTAGAGCTTGGCATGAAAAGAGTTGAAGAGATGTTGAACCAGAGAGTCGACTACCTACTGCAGCTAATTTACCAACACCCTGAATTAGAGGTTATCAGTGCAACAGATCAATTTCGACGTGCTGGCATTGTTACCTTCCGGCACAACACCATCGAATCTGCAGCACTGCATGCTGCGCTTATGCAGGTCAATGTCATCTGTGCTGCTCGTGGTGGGGGGGTACGCTTCTCCCCTCACTTCTATACGCCGACAAATAAACTTGATGAAGCCATGACACAGCTACAGCAGTGCATTAACAAATTAGCCTAATCATCGCTTATCGGCACATCAGAGGGATATTGCTTATAGATTGCAACAAACTCATCCATATCCCTCAGGAAAATATCCACTAACGCGGGATCAAAATGTTGACCCCGCTCACCCTGCAGCAGTTTAACAATCTCTTCAATATCCCACGCTTTTTTATATATTCTTGGCGAATAAAGCGCGTCAAACACATCTGCAAGGGCAATAATTCGTGCAAAGATATGAATCTCATCTCCCTTAAGCCCTTGCGGGTAACCACTTCCATTCCATTTTTCATGATGCTGCAATGCAATAACACCTGCTGTTTGAAGAATATCTCGCTGAGAATGGGATAGCATAGTATGACCGATACGAGTATGTTTTTTCATGATAGAAAATTCATTCTCATCCAGCCTGTCTGGTTTGTGTAATATCTTATCCGGTATACCAATCTTACCCACATCATGAAGCGGTGCAGCAGCACCAATTAGCTCAACCTCTTCCGGTGTCAATCCCGCCTTTTCTGCCAACAATTGACTATATAATGTGACCCGCCTGGTATGATTATTGGTTTCCTTAGAACGCTGCTCCTCAATAACCCCCATGGTATAAACCGTTTCACGAAGCGTCTTTTCAATCTCCTGATTCAGTGCATTTAGCTGCTGATTTTTCTCCCGCAACATATCCTGGTGAGCAATAATGTTACTATTAAATAGGTTAATTTCATTCACCACTGAAACGAATTCCCGGGTAGCAAAACGCTCCGCCTCAACGGGACGATTACTACGGTAAGCAAGATTGGCATCTTTAATCAGGCTTTCGAGAGGTTGCTGAACATGCTTTCGAATGGTACGTGCGGTATTAATCAGAATCAGGCTCAGAAAAATCGCCACAGTGACTAAGAGCCCCAGCAGCACACCAATCCCCCAACGTTGATATTCGGTGACATCAATCACGATATCCACCGCGCCCAGCACCTCGCCCGCTTCGACTTGATGGCAATTCAAACAGTTAAGAGCGCCATCACGCGTAGCGATATAAGGGACAATCGCCCGAATAGTCGGCATCATCGAAAACTCATTCATAATAAAGATGGGATGCCCACTATCAAATACCTTTGATGTCACCTCATCAGGAAACTTTTCATACTCCGCTGCCTGCCCAAACTGACGAATCACTGCCTCGCCGCGTACAATTTCCAGGCTTTCCACCTCATGCAACTCACGAATTTCAGTCAGGTAGTAATCTCGCTTATCAATGATGCCACCTTTCATATGGGCGGTTAAACCTGCCAGAACCAGATTGGCATGAGCCAATGCCTGATTCTCAATAGCCTGCTTGGTAACAGCACGGAAATTACCCCCCGCCAACACCACCGTCAGCACCGCCAGTACCAACAGAAAATTTACCAAACTTCTTATAGTAAGTGTTTTGATGCTAGGCTTGATCATAAAGATCCCCTGATAAGTTCATTTCGAAGTATATACTCTTGGCACCAATTCAATTGATATATGTGACGGGGAATAAAACAATCTCTTTAACTTATCTCACTATCTATTTACACTTGCTTGCGTATTAACAAAGGACATCATAATGCAGGTAGATACTATTATTGATGCTGGCTGGATAATCCCAGTAGAGCCAAGTAACTGTGCCTTACAAGACCATAGCTTGGTTATTAACGCTGGGCGAATCATTGATCTCCTCCCCAGCACTGAAGTTGCAGGAAAGTACAACGCCAAACAGCAGCATCACCTGCCCGGACATACCCTTATCCCTGGCCTTATCAATACCCATACCCACGCTTCCATGAGCCTATTAAGAGGCTTAGCGGATGACCTGCCACTCATGACCTGGCTGCAGGATCATATCTGGCCGGCAGAGGGAAAGTTTGTTAATGAATCCTTTGTTTATACCGGCACACAATTGGCGATAGCAGAGATGTTGCGCTGCGGCACTACCTGTTTTAACGAAATGTACTTTTTTCCGGACGAAGCC
>JBNKQQ010000065.1:0-45561 GCA_050295955.1 Thiohalomonadales bacterium | reverse complement strand
TGAAGTTGAGCGCCTTTTTCGTCGATTAAAAGGCTTCCGAAGAATCTTCTCGCGATTCGATAAATTGGATGTGGTTTTTAGATTTTTTATTAACTTCGCACTAATCGTTGATTCATTGATTAGTGTTAACAGGCCCTAGTTCATCAAAGTGAATAGGCCCCCGATACTTCACTATCATGAGGTTTGGCTCGGCAAAGATACGATACTCATACATTGTGTCACCTTATCAATCATCTTGAATCCAGTAGCATCGTCATCCCATCAGCAGCCTAGTTGTTCGCAATGGACTATTTCAAACTCTAGCGTAGAGTGGCCAATATGGAAACGTTGCGGCAACATCTGTTTTAGATCCGCTTTAACCGTCTCCATCTCACCAATATCATCAATCACCACATGCGCTTCGATGGCGTTATGGTGTTCATCCAATTGCCAAATGTGGACATGGTGGACATTCTTCACCCCCTTTACCTGCTCCATCTCCTCAATCACATCATCGATGACCACGCCTTCCGGCACGCCCTGCATCAAAATATGAATCGTTTTGGGTAACAGCAGTGCCGCCTGATAAAGCACATATCCGGCAATGAGGAATGTCAGCAGGGTATCCAGCCAATACCACCCATAAAGCAGGATAGCGCTACCGGCAGCAATCACCGCCAGAGATGCCATGGCATCAGAGAGGTTGTGTAGAAAAGCAGCGCGGATGTTGATGCTGCTTTTGGACATGGAGTAGGTAAGCATGGCGGTAATCAGGTCGATCACCAATGCGATGCCGGCCACGATCACCACCAGCCAGCCATCAATCGGCTGAGGCTCGAACAGTCGCCAGAGTGCCTCATAGATGAGGTAGAGCCCCACCATCACCAGAGTCACCAGATTAATCAGCGCGGCAATCACCTCAGCCCGCTTATAACCAAACGTTCTGAAGCTATCAGGAGGCTGGCGGCCAATCTTGCGGGCTACCCAGGCAATCAGCAGGGATGCCGCGTCACTGAAGTTATGCAGGGCATCGGCAATCAGCGCAAGACTACCGGAGATCACGCCCCCCACCGCCTGAGCTAAGGTCAGCATCATATTAATGATGATGGCAATCAGCAGGCGCCGATCCCCCATCGCCTCTACATCATGATGGTGGTGGTGATCATGCCCCATTAAGACTCCTACGCCGCGATTGCCAATGCCTTCTCTACCGATGCCTGTAACGCCAGCATCGCTTGTTGATAACGGCTGTTCAGTGCCTCAGCTTGATCACCAGGTGCGGCGTGGCAAGTCAGCCATTGACACTTCAGCGTCAGTGCCTCCTCCCCTTTGGCCTGATTTTCCTGGGCCATCTTCTCTGCCAGAATACTCACCTGATACGCCATACGCTCCTGGGCATATTGGGCTGGAGAGTCAATTTCAGCCAGAATCTCCAGCTCCAGGCAAAGGCGTAGACGCGTATCCAAACCCTGCTGCAGTCGTTGCTGCATCAACGCTGCCACATCCCCCTCCTGGGAGATTGCTATGGCATCGTTAAACCGCTGGGTGATCTCCTCCTGAGCAATACAGCGCGTCGCTTCCAACGCCTGCCATTGTGTCTGAATAGCATCAAGGTCTACAGCCCCCTGTGCCAGGCCATGTTCGAGCTGTTCACACAGCTCAGCCCGTTTTTCCAGGGCATCCCACTTCTCTTGCTGCACTAAAACAAGCCGTTGATGATCCTGTTGTTCAAACTGCTCGCACGCCTTGCGGAAAGCCCTCTCCACAGACTCTTTTTTACGATTTGGGATGGGGCCTGCCGCTTGCCATTGCTGCTTGATATTCTCCAGCTCAGCGCGTGCATGGCGTAGCGCTTCACCTTCCAACTTTGCCAGCTCCAGCACCTTATCGATCAGCATCTGACGAGCCTCCAGGTGACTGTTCAGTTCATCTTTAAAGGCCTGTGAAGCGGCAGCTCGCTGATTAAACACCTCATCACACTGCTGACGAAAAGCCTTCCACAAACTCTTTTCCGATTTTGCCGGGCCGATCTCTTTCCATTTAGCTTGTAGTAGCTTGACCTTATCGATGGCCTCTGGAATCTCCAGCTCTCCCTCTTTCAACTCGTTAACCAGCGCTTCTGCCCGGCTAATCAGCTGCTGCTTCTCCTCCTTGTTACGTAACCGCTCGTCATCCACAAACTGGCGCAGTATCGCCATCACATCATGGAAACGCTTGTTGATCTTTTTGCGCACCTTGACGTGGGGTTGGGGTAGATTTCTCCACTCACTCTCCGCGGTGCGAATCACCTGATCCAGCCCCTTCCAATCAATGGTTCCCCCTTCAATCTGTTCAGGAATGCGCTGGGCGTAGACCTCTAACGTCTCACAAGTGCTCTGACGTTGTGCCAGTGCCTGCTCCTGATATTGATGTTCTTGATCAAAATAGCGTTGGCAGATGGCGTAGCCACGGTTGCACGCTTCATCAAAACGCTCCCACAGCTCTGGCGACTCGCCGCGTTCTCGCACATTAACGGTTTTCCACTCATTGCGGGTACTGCGGATACGATGGGCTGCCTCTGGAAAATCGTAAAGGGCGTTCTCGCTATTCTCTTCCAGTTGCTGAGCCAGCTGCTCCATCTCATCGACCAATCGCTCCTTCACCGGCGCACTGGACCAGCGCTTCCAATCCTGTAGCTCTTCCACCTGCTTACGTACCGCTTGGAAGCGGCGCAGCAAGCCCTTTTTGCGCAGACCGTTTTGATCGAAATCGCTCAGCTCTGCCAAACATTTCTGTGCCTGACGCAAATGCTGGATCGCCTCTTTACTGGCCCCCTGCTTATGAGCCTCTTCGATCTCCGGTACCAATCGGGTAAATTTATCCAGATTGTTTTGACGCTGGTTTTGTTGTGCCTCAAATCGTTCATGAAGTGACTGTAGCTGCTGTTTGGCCTGATTACACAAAGCCGCATCCAGAGGGTAGCCTGCACTCTGTGGCAATGAGGCTAGCTGCTTCTCCTGCCACGCTAAGGCTTTGGGGGTCAATTGGCGCTCACCACTCTCCAGCTTCGCCTGCTCAGCCAGCAAAGCTCCAAGACTGGTGTGACCTTTCAGATAATCGCGCATCGCTTTGTGATGGCTCACCAAACTCTGATGCAAGCGCTCATACTCGCCATGCAGGGAGTGCTCCAATGGCACTTTACTACGATCCAACTGCTGCCATTGGCTTTCACTCTGTGCTAACAGAGTGCTCAACTGCTCTACCAGTGCCTGATCAGGCTGAGCACTCTTAAGCGCCACCACCTGCTGAGCCAGGGGATCACAGACGGCTTTCATCGCTGAGATATAGGGAGCCAGTTCCGCTTCCAACTGTTGTTCCAGCTGCTGCTGTTGACGCTGTTTATCCGCCTTATCACGGAAAGTGGTAGTGATTCGCTGATAGCGTTCCTGTAGTTCATCATCCCAACGACCACACTTCAGTGCCTGCCACTGCTCCTTGCACTCCTGCCAACGCTGCTCCAGTACATTAAACGGCTCGATGGAGGATAACCAATCATTCTCCTGACGACACTGGTGCCCTATCAGCGCCAGCTCGTCACAGATTTTTTTCGCCGTTTCTGCCAGCTCATCGGGCTTGGCATTTTTCGCTTCGATCTTGGCCAGCTGTTCTTTGGCCCAAGTGCAGACACGTTTGTCACGGTTCTTCACCTCTTTGGCCACCCGCTCCAGAGTGGCAGGTTTTTCGATACGCTGAACCGCACTCCAGCGCACTTCGGGATTTTTATCATTAATGGCAATATCGCCCAATAGACCCTGTCGGCTGATTCGCTCAATAGCAGCAATACGCAGCTCCGGCTCCTCTCCCTTGCTAGCAATTTGCTCCAGCATGCTGTCATCACCAGCCGCCTCAATCCACTGCAATCGCTGAGCACAATCAGGCCCCCCCGCTACCTTACCCAGCAATAGCTGCTGAATACGTCGGGCTGCGGCTTCAGCCAATGCCTCTGGCTGCTCACTCCCTACATACTGTTGCAACAAGGAGAGATCGGTTAACAAATGACAGGCCAGGAGACGGACTTCTAAGGCCGGATCTTGTTTCAAAGCTTCGGCAAAAGCCTGCTGGCTGCTCGCCTGATGAGGGGGTAGCGCTTCCAGCTGCGCCTTACGTTTTTGAATCTTCTTTTCGTTTCGATAAGAGGGAAGGATCGCCTTGAGAAATTTCATAGTCGTCTTAACAGTGCTTGTTAATATGTTATTAGCAAAGGACCTCTGAACAATGCTGAAAACAGCGCGATGTTCGGGCCTATTCATAGATTTCAATTGATGATGCTACCGATTGTCGCATTATAAAGAAATCATTTTATCTCCCCATTACCCTTGTGAATGAATTGCTGAACCCTCTTTAGCTTCTATACTCTCCCTAACCACCCCGATTTGGAGCCGATTTCCAGGATGATAAATGGCATTTGAAGAGCGTGTTGCCACCCTCAGCTTTGCGGTTCGCCCATGGGTAATTGGGTGCTACGTGGGTCAGTTGTCGCTGGTACTGTTTATTATGTCGCTGGCACCACTATTGACATCACTGCTTTATGGAGAAACCACCCTCACCCCCTATTACGGCGTTGTCAGCCTGGCCCTTCTGATGATGGGAGCGCTAAGTCGCATCCCTAACAACCATCAGCTACAAACCAACGAGGCCATGGTGATCACCACCATCATGTTTATCGTCATGCCACTGCTGGCCTGTATTCCAATGATGCAGGCATCCGGCATGGCATTTATTGATGCTCTGTTTGAAGGTGTCTCTGCCGTCACCACCACCGGCCTCTCCACCTTGGCAACTGTCGAGGATAAGCCCCACACCTTTCTTTTCGCCCGAGCCTGGATGCAGTGGTATGGAGGACTAGGCATTGTGGTATTAACTATCGCCCTACTGCTGGGTTCCAGTGCCATCTCCCGTAAGCTGGCACAGCTACAGATGGAGCGCGAAGATATTGTCGGCAGTGCCAAACTGATCGCCCGTAAGGCACTGACCATCTACCTTATCCTTACCCTACTGGGCATCGCACTGCTATGGCTTAATGGCGTGGCACCACAACACGCCGTCACTCACACTCTCTCAGCCGTCTCCACTGGGGGCTTCTCCAGCTATGATGCGGGACTGGCAGCCTTCAGTGGTTCACAGCAGGCGCTAATCACCCTCTTCTCATTATTAGGCGCCATTCCCTTGCTACTCTATTACCGCTGCTATGCCGAAGGATGGCAAGCCCTACATAGCAATATCCAGGTACGTGCCATGCTAGGGTTAATGGCGCTACTCAGCGTTGCACTGATGGCTTCTCTACAACTCGCTTCCGGTATCCCCTGGCAGGAAGCCCTGGCGATGGGTACGATGCTGGCGGTCTCCGCCCAATCCACCACCGGCTTCTCTCCAATGGCCATCAGTGAACTGGATAACGGCTCCAAGCTACTGCTGATTTTCTCCATGCTCACCGGCGGCGGCTTGGGCTCCACTGCAGGTGGCATTAAAATCCTACGCCTGTTGATTCTGTTACGCCTGCTACAACTGCTATTGCAACGGGCCAGCCTACCCGAGCGTGCTATAGCAGAACCCCGATTGGCCGGAGAGCGACTAGAAGGGCCAGATATCGAGCGGGCATTACTGCTGATATTGATTTACCTGCTCATTATCTTTTTCTCCTGGCTCCCCTTCGTCATCATGGGCTACGATCCACTAGACTCCCTATTTGAAGTGGTCTCTGCCTCCGCCACTGTTGGGCTCTCCAGCGGTATCACCCGCAGTGAGTTGGAACCGCTACTGAAGGGGATTCTCTGTTTTGATATGCTGGCAGGACGGGTAGAGATCATTGCCCTGCTGGTTGTGCTCTACCCGCCCACCTGGCTGGGCAAACGCAAGGGATAACCCTAATCGAAGGCAATACGAGGCCAAGCTATGCGAATCGTTTTTATCGGCGGCGGAACACTCACCCGCAAAACCGCAGCACTGCTGATCAAGCGCCACCATGAAGTGGTCATCATTGAGCAGCAGAAGGAGCGTTTGGAAGCTATTGCTGATGAGTTCGATTGCGGTCTAATCCATGGCGATGGCAGCAAGCCTGCGGTGCTGAGAGAGGTAGATCCCGAACATTGCGACCTGTTGTTTTGCGTTACCGGCAACGACCAGACCAATATCATCTCTGCACTGGTAGGACGCAGCCTCGGCTTCGCTAAGGTCGTGGTTAAGGTCTCGGATGAAGAGTTCGAACACATCTGTATCGAACTGGGACTGGAAAATACCATCGTTCCCGTCCGCACCTCTGCCCGCTATCTGGCTGATATGGTGGAAGGACAAAACATTCTGGAGCTCTCCTCCATGATCAAAGGCGAAGCCCGCACCTTCTCCTTTGTATTGCGTGAGCAAGAGGTTGGTCCACTGGACCAACTGGGCCTTCCCAAAGGCGCCAAGGTTATCTGTCTCTACCGCAACGGTGAATTCATCCTCCCCGAAGAAGATGAAAAACTCAAAGAGGATGACGAAGTCGTGGTCATTACCCACAGCAAAGTATTAAATGCACTGCGGCAGTGGCGGCAGGAGCGTGAACAAGTGGTGGTTGAAGATGAGGGGCAAAAGGCCGAATAACAACGTGGTATATTGAAGCAGCGAACCTCATAATCAATAACTAGGAGTACGGATACAATGAAGTTACTGGCAATCGCCGGCAGTGTAAGAAAGGGCTCTTATAACCTCGCCCTGCTTCGAGCCATCCAATCCCGCTGTCCTGAAGGCTCAACCGTCACCCTTTACAATCAAATAAAAAATCTTCCCCTCTTCGATCCCGATATCGATGAGCACCATGTCCCTGACTCAGTATGCCAATTAATGGCGCATATCCGCGAATCTGACGGCGTGATTATCAGTACGCCAGAATATGCTCACGGTGTCCCCGGCGCATTAAAGAATGCTTTGGACTGGCTGGTGGCCAGTGATGCCATGATACTAAAACCTGTTGTCGCCACCAGTGTCTCCACCAGCGGCTTAGGTGGCATACGAGCCCATGCCCCACTGCTTCTCATACTTAGCGCCATGAATGCTAACGTCATTGTTGAAGGATCTATTAATGTTCCCTACGCGCAGAATAAATTTGACGATGCCCTAAATTTAAGAGATGAATTAACCCTACGGGCAATCGACACACTGTTTTTAGCCATGAAGCAAACTTAAGGAGTCAATGTGTACGCAAATAAGCAAGCCCTTGCATTGGGTAGTTTTATTGGCCTAATTATTTTTGGCATATTACTTATAATCGCGGCATTCTGGGCATGGCCTAACTATAAAGTCTATAAGTTAGAACTCGATGGCATGGCCGCATTAAAAGAGGCGGAATGGAGCAAGCAGATTGTCATCGAAGAAGCCAAAGCCAGAGAACAAGCCGCTCTTATGCAAGCAAAAGCCAAGATAACTCTGGCAGAAGCCGAAGGCCAAGCGCAAATCGTGAGAGCCAAAGCAGAAGGGCAAGCCGATATAGAACGGGCCAAAGCGGCAGCCGAAGCCAATAAAATTATTGGCCAATCCCTTAAGGGCAACGAAGAATATTTAAGATATATCTGGATAAAAGGGCTACAAGAAGGACAAGGCGAAAGAATTTACATCCCTACCGAAGCAGGCCTTCCCATACTGGAAGCAGGTAAAGCCAAGAAGTAACTTCACGGAGCATTCGAATTGACAGAAAAAGTTATACTTATCACCGGTGCAAGCCGAGGCATTGGCGCGGCAACCGCGATACAAGCGGCAAAACAAGGCTGGAATGTGGTCATCAGTTATCATCATCGCAAAGATGCCGCCACAGAGATTATCAACCAGATAAAAAAATGTGGCAGACAAGCTTTAGCCGTACAAACCGATGTGGGCTCAGAGACATCTGTCTTATCTCTCTACACTGAAGTGGATAAGCGCTTCGGTCGCCTTGATGCACTCGTTAACAATGCTGGTATTATCGCGCCCCAATCTCCCCTTGTTGAGATGAGCTACAGCCGATTGCAAAACCTCTTCAACATCAATATTACCGGTAGCTTTCTCTGCGCCAGAGAGGCCATCAAGCGCATGGCGATCAGCATGGGTGGAAAAGGTGGAGCTATTGTCAATTTATCCTCAGCTGCGGCACGACTGGGTTCGCCCAATGAGTTTATCGACTATGCCGCTTCCAAAGGTGCTATCGATACACTGACCATTGGCCTATCCAAAGAGGTAGCTGATGAGGGTATTCGTGTCAACGCCGTGCGCCCTGGACTCATCGATACCGAAATACATGCCGATACTGGAGATCCGCAACGCCCTGAAAAGCTAAAGCCCTATATTCCCATGAAACGGTCAGGCAGTGCTGGGGAAGTCGCTAACACTATCCTCTGGCTATTATCGGAACAAGCTTCATATGTTAATGGCGCGCTACTGGATGTAGCCGGTGGACGCTAACAGGAATTAGTCATGAACATCAATTATAAGATCAACACTCCGATAACGACGGATCAATTTATCGATCTGCTAACTGCCTCCACATTGGGCGAACGACGACCCATTGATGATAAAGCGTGTATGGAAGGAATGATCAATAACAGCAACCTTACCGTCACAGCCTGGCATGACAATAAGCTGGTAGGTATCGCCCGTTCTATGACGGACTATCACTACGCCTGCTACCTCTCCGACCTTGCCGTAGATAGTGCTTATCAAAAACAGGGGATTGGAAAAAAACTACAACAGCTAACCCAACAACAGTTGGGGCCAAAGTGTAATTTAATCCTAATTGCCGCACCGAAAGCCAATGACTACTACGGGCATATTGGCTTTACCAATAACCCACGCTGTTGGGTGCTTGGGCGGAATGAGGAAATTATCTAAGAATAAGAAATATGCTCCCCCATTTCACCCGCCAATAGACTAGAAGGTGAAATGGGAAAGATGCAATAACGTAGCCTACGTGTTTAACTTGGTCACTTCATAATAGTCAAACAGTTGATACTGTGGCTGATAGTTCCAACAACAGAAAATGCCAACCGTGCCTTGAGAGTAGATCGTTTGATCATGCTCAATGTTATGGCGAATCACTTCCCGCCATCCCTGACCATCCTCATAGTTAACTTTACAAATAATCTCTGGACCATTGGCTTCAACCGCCATTCGATACCAACGTCCATTGGGCAGCGGATACTCTTTTGATTCCACCAGATGCTTCCACTGGCCATTAATCCGCTGCTCTAAACTCCAGGTATTCAGATCTGGTTGATTACCACTCCACTGGAACTTATAGCAATTTTCCAGGAAGTTATCCGGTGAATCACCTTGTGACCGGAAAACAATTGCCTGAACACCATAATTACCCCAATTGGTATCGTTGCCGGAGAACAGCATACGTGCTTCAATCAAGTAATTACCATTATCGTTACCAACAATTAAGGGATTGAGTTGTCGGATAACACTGCCTTCTCGTTTGGCCCCTCGATCACCACCAGGACATACCAACATACCGTCTTCGGTATAAGCCAATTCGGCATTGGGTGCACCGGGCATTTCATTCTCACGCACCAACCAGACATCACCAACACTGTTCTCCATAAATGCATCATAAAAAACCCGAGACTCGATAAGTTGGCCAACGGTTAATTCCGCTGCCACTTTCTGATCAAGGCAAGCAACGAGTGTTGTCGCATCTCCCCGTATCTGGTGAGCAACTTCGTGGGATACACCCGACATTTGTTGAATGGTCTTTTCACTCAGCAGACATAGCTCAGACACTGTCATTGTACTGACAGCATCGATATTAGCCCCATCAAAATCAAACAGTGCTTCCAAACAAGCCATTTCCGCCTTTCTGATATGATCAACTGCGGAAAGTGCACTGATACCCGTGCGATTAGAAAAGTCATCGATAGCGTGCTGATTAAGCAAGTCATTGATACTGACAATACCTGCCTGTGCACAGCTAAAGGCATGCTTTTTATCAACGTTTTGTAAATTAGTGAGTGGCATGGAAGAAATGGCATTGAGCTTGCCGAACCTGGCTTTCATATGAAACCTCCTGTTTATGATTATGCGTTCATCATCCTTTTCCCCTAAAAGTATGGCACACATAGACCTTCTATCAACATGGTTATTGTTTCAATGGTGAATAACGGCCAAGTCTATACAAAAAAGTGATTTTGTATCAAAACCACCCCTTACGCTTGAAGTAGTACATCAATCCCATGGCAATGATCAGCATCAGCAACCATACCGCAGGGTAGCCGTAAGCCCAGCTCAGTTCCGGCATCGACCAGGGGGAGGCTTGTGGATTAAAATTCATTCCGTAGACACCCGCAACGAAAGTCAGGGGGATAAAGATCGTGGCAATCACCGTCAACACTCGCATCGATTCATTCATATGATTGCTACTACTTGAGAGGTAAAGATCTAATAGACCAGTGGTCATATCCCGGAATGACTCGACCAAATCCATAATCTGAATAGTGTGATCATAACAGTCACGCAAGTAGAGTTTGGTCTCCGCCTCAATGGAGGATTGCTCTTCCCGTAACAGCTGGCTGATGGCTTCTCGCTGGGGCCAAAGGCTACGGCGCAATAACATCAATTCTCGCTTATGACGATGCAACTCATGTAACGCGGCCTTTGAGGGCTTCTCCAGCATCACCTCTTCCAGATCTTCGATCTCATCACCCAGCAGCTCCAATAGAGGGAAAGCCTCATCGATGACCCGATCCAGCAGGGCATACAGTAGGTAGTCTGCATGACGTTTGCGAATTCGTCCGATATTGCGGCGCAACCGCTCCCGTATTGGCAGAAAGGGATCCTCCTCTCCCCGGTAAAAGCTAACTACGGTGTGATGATCCAAGAACAGACTCACCTGTTCCATGGAGAATCCCCGTTCATTTCGAATAGGCAGATTGAGTACCACAAACAGTTGTTGCTCATAGCACTCCACCTTAGCCCGTTGTCCATGGTTCAAAACATCTTCCATGGCCAGTGGATGCAATTCAAATAGCTCACCCAGCGCCTGTAGTGGCTGTGGTGGTACATCCCCTTGCACATGGATCCAAGTAATAGAGTCCCGTTTCAGGTGGGGACGACACTCTTCAGGGCTTTCAATCACCTGTGCCATATACTCTTCACTGGTGTAATCCACCAGCGTCATTTTCAGCTCTGCGGCCTGCTCTCCTTCGGTTAAAGTACCGGGAGCCGTGCCGGGGCTGTGATAACGTTTTCTAAAATAACTCATGGATTTCCGCTCAATTTGTCTATTGTTAAGATAGTTGATATTCACTTGCTTTAGAATGACTAGGGCCTGCATATAAGATGAAGGTCGCCAGGAGGGACTGTGTCGATACAATTTTGGCAACAATATCCGCTCATTGACGAGCAACAGCTGGGATTCCAGGCAGGACCTCTGGCCTTTGCCATTCAGCGTCTGCAATACGAGTGGCGCATCTCTTATCAATACGATGGTATCAATCCTGTCGATGAGGAGTCTCTACAGCTTGAATCAAATCAACCAGCCGGAGAGCTTCAGCTGCTGGAGCGCTTTATGTTCTCCCACGCCCCCGAGCAGATTCAGCTACTCCCACACCTGGCAGACCGTCCTGTAGTATCACGTCCAGTTCAGCCCATCCACCTGCCCGCTGGAGAAGAGGTCACCCTCTATGTCAGTTCTCCGATTTGGATTGCCTTTTCGGTGGATGCCACCTCTCCCACACTCCTGAAGCTACCTATCATCCGCCCTTCAGACACTTGGTTTGGCGCCACCACGATCTCCGGCGAGCTCTGTTACGCCAGTCGCACCAGTGGCTTTACTCATCTGGATGAGGTACCGCTACGCCCCCATCGCGCCATCACCCCAGTGCTGATCCGTAATCATGCAACGGGGGATCTTCAGTTTGAACGGACCGCGATTCCGGTACCACTATTGTCGCTATTTATAGGGGATAACGGTCAACTATGGACCGAGCAGATCACCCTAACCCGGGCGGAAGATGACGAGATGGCCAGTCTTAGGATTGGCGAAGGAGCACCTCATGCAGCCGGCCACTATTGTGTGATCGCAGCACCAGGGCAAAAGAGCAGCAAAGGTCTTCTCTACCGCGCCTTTAGTAACCTATTTCGATAATCAGGAGAACCTCATGAGCGAGTGGTGGAATGCCCTAATTGCCATACTGACCGGTGATAACGCTGCCAATATTCTTCGCGCCATCGCCTTGGTGCTAGCGGGAATTATTATTGCCAAACTCACCAGCAGCGTGTTGAATCGCATCAGCCAGCACCGACTGGACACTCACCACCTGATGCTGGTTCGCAGGGGGAGCTTCTACCTCATATTGATCATCTTTTTAGTTAGCGCACTCCACCAGCTGGGCTTTGATCTCAGTGTACTATTAGGGGCTGCCGGCATTCTGACGGTAGCATTGGGCTTTGCTTCGCAGACCTCTGCCTCCAACCTCATCAGTGGCCTATTCCTGTTGGCAGAACGCCCCTTCTCGGTAGGTGATCTCATCCGTATCGATACCACCGTGGGCGAAGTGCTCTCCATTGACCTACTCTCCATCAAGCTTCGTACCTTCGATAATCTCTATGTGCGCATCCCCAACGAAACCCTCATCAAGTCTGAGGTCACCACCCTCACCCGCTTCCCGATCCGCCGCGCTGATCTGGCCATCGGCGTCGCCTACAAAGAGGATATTGGCCGGGTACGCGAGGTGCTCATGCGAGTAGCAGACAACAACCCCCTCTGCCTGGAGGAGCCTAAACCATTGTTCATCTTTATGGGCTTTGGCAACTCCTCTCTGGATATCCAGTTTTCAGTGTGGACCAAGCGGGAGAACTTCCTGGATTTCCGCAATAGTATTTATGAAGAGATTAAGCTGGCCTTTGATCAGGAGGGTATAGAAATTCCATTCCCTCATCTCAGCCTTTATACCGGCTCAGTCACCGAACCTTTTCCTATTCGCGTGGTAAAGGAGTCCTAAATCAGACCGACAAGGACGGAAAGCCCACAAAGAAATATACTGCCACTCTCTGTTTTTAATTGTCTGGCAGAGGGAATAATACCATTAGCATGGAGAGGTAGCCTTGCCCGCAAGCCGAAAGCTAAGCCTTATCGCCCTATGGATCAGTCTGTCCCTCTTTAGCGCGCCGCTCATTGCTGGAGAAGCACTGGTCAACATTGATACCGATATCATTGATGCCACCTTGATTATCACCCTACTGTTCAGTGGTAGTACATTAGCCCTCTGCAGTTGGTTGCTGATACGTGAGCCTCACCCTCATAATCCTCTACACTTTAATACCCGGCGTTATGTCACCATCAGTCTCATCGGCTTTTTAGCCATGCTGCTATTGGTCAGTCGACTCGCCTGGGTTGCGCTTGACTACAACAAACAACACACACTGGAGAGTATTCGTACCAGTTTGGAAACGGTACTCGCCTCCAGTAGTGAAAATCTGGAGCTATGGGCGGAAGGGCGAATCGAACTGCTACAGCATATCGTCAATCGACCAGAGCTATTACCCCTGGTCGAACAGCTCCTTGCCCTACCGGCAGACCAAACCACACTGCTCGCCTCCCAAGAACTCAGCAGAGTTCGGGAGTATTTTGATAATCACCACTTGGCTGGATCGTTAGGGTTCTTCATCATACGGCCGGACTCACTCAGCATCGGCTCGATGCGTGACAGCAATGTGGGTACCCCAAATTTGATCGCCAGTAGCCATCCGCAGCTACTACAGCGTGCCTTTGCCGGTGAAAGCCTACTGATTCCCCCCATCCCCTCAGATGTACCCCTAAACAATATCTATGGTGATACAACACCCACCATGTTCGTAATTGCGCCCCTCAAAGATCGCCACGGCAACATCATCGCCACCATAACCCAGCGGCTGAGTCCGGAGCATGAATTCTCTCGGCTGATTCAACTAGGCCAATTAGGTATCAGTGGTGAAACCTACGCCTTTGACCGTAGCGGACTGATGCTCTCTAACAGCCGCTTCCATGACCAGTTGCGAGATGTCGGATTACTCCCCAGCGATGAAAATGCGCCACTGCACATCATGCTTCGGGACCCTGGCCGAAACTTACTAAACACCCCCTACCAGCAAACAGACTCCCCTGCAGAATGGCCCCTGACCGAAATGGCCGCAAAGGCGACCAGTGGAAAAAGTGGTATCAATCTACAAGGCTACCGGGATTATCGTGGTGTAGAGGTATTAGGTACTTGGCACTGGAATGAAAAACTGGGCCTCGGTCTGGCAACCGAAATCGACCGCTCAGAAATACTGGATGGCTACTATGTGCTACGCGTTACCTTGCTCAGTGTCCTCGGCATCGCCATGCTGCTCTCCATTGGGGCTATGGTCATCACCCTGCTGACCGGAGTTCGAGCCAACCAAACGCTGTTACTTAACAGCCAAGCACTGGAAAAAGAAGTTAAACAGCGCACCCAAACCCTGCAAGATACCGTAGAACAATTAAAACAAACCCAAAGCCAGTTAATTCAAAGTGAAAAGCTCGCCTCTATCGGCCAATTAGCCGCAGGTGTTGCACATGAGATTAATAATCCGGTGGGATTTGTCAGCTCAAATGTACATACCCTCAAGGAGTACAGCCACGACCTCCTCATACTGATCGATGAATACCAAGCCCTACTGGAACAGCATCCTGAACTCGACCATAACACCATCGAGACATTGCTCAGCAAACTGGATTATGACTACCTGAAAAACGATATTGTTGCGCTGATCGATGAATCAGAAGATGGTCTGCTACGGGTGAAGAAGATTGTTGACGACCTACGCAACTTCTCCCGAGATGGCAAAGAGGAGTGGCAGGAGACCGACCTGCACAAAGAGCTGGATAGCACCCTCAATATCGTACGTAATGAGCTTAAATACAAAGCCGAGGTCATCAAGGAGTATGGCAATCTCCCTCTGGTAAAATGCCTACCGGCACAACTCAATCAAGTCTTCATGAATCTACTGGTCAATGCGGGTCAAGCCATTGAAGAACAAGGCACCATCCACATCCGCACCGGCACCCTGCTGAACCAAGTATGGGTGGAAATTCGAGATAGCGGCAAAGGGATCAAACAAGAGGAACTCTCCTCCATCTTTGACCCCTTTTACACCACCAAACCCGTAGGCAAAGGTACCGGCTTGGGGCTTTCCGTCTCTTATGGCATTATTCAAAAACACCATGGACACATTGATGTGCACAGCACACCCGGTGAAGGTACCTCGATGCGTATCCGCATACCAATCGCGAGGGAAGCACAACCCGAAGAGGCAGTCTCAGTTGTACATCTTGAGCCGCTGTAATATGGTGACCACATCTCAATCAGGCCAAAAACAATGACTCTCTGGATCAGCCGACGCCATGCCACTCAACCCGCTGGAGCCTCTTTTAACTCCAACAGCCAGGATGCACCTTTCCAAAGAGACCGGGCTCGGGTAATCCACTCCTCTGCATTTCGTCATCTGCAATCCAAAACCCAAGTATTGGGAGTGGGTGAAAGCGACTTCTACCGCACTCGCTTAACCCACTCCCTGGAAGTGGCCCAAATCAGTTCAGGAATCTGTGAGCTGTTGCGGGAACACTATCATGATGATGAGCATATCTGTCAATGGCTACCCAGTATGTCGCTAATTGAAGCTATCGCCCTCAGCCATGACCTTGGCCACCCGCCTTTCGGTCACGGCGGTGAAGTCGCCCTCAACCGATTCATGCACCAACACGGCGGCTTTGAAGGCAATGGCCAAACCCTGCGAATTATTGCCCGCTTGGGAGAATACTCACCGGAACAGGGCTTCGACCTTACCCGCCGCACCCTGCTGGGGGTATTGAAATACCCTTGCCTACACAGTGAAGCTGCCAACTATTCTGACCACGCCACCCATAGCAGCAATATTGATAACTGGATTCCACCCAAATGCATCTTGGATGATGAAGCAGATATTCTTACTTGGATACTGGAACCCTTTAGTGCAGAGGAACAAAAGCACTTTCGCACGCTGACCATCAATAAAAACAAACATCATCGTACCCGTTACAAAAGCCTGGATACCTCCATCATGGAGATTGCCGATGACATCGCCTATGGTGTCCACGATCTGGAAGATGCCTTGGCCATGGGACTAATCAGTTATCCCCTTTGGCAAAAAGCGTTTGTGGAGAAGTTATGTACGCTTCCCAATAACGCAGTCAGTGATGACATCGACTTTTATAATGAAAATCTATTCGGTGGACTCAAACCCTGCAAACACGCTATCAGCAGGCTGGTTGGCTTTTTGGTAAAGCATATCGAGGTTATTCAGCAAACGGAGTTCCATCATCCCTTGCTGACCTATCAAGCCAAGCTTGCCTCTCCTGCTGCTGAGATCCTGGCATTACTTAAAGGCTTTGTCCTCGAACATGTCATTCATGCACCGGAAGTTCAGGCGGCGGAGTTTCGAGGCCAACAGATGATTTTAAAACTCTTTGAAGTCTTAAGCGAAAACCCCTTACGTCTACTGCCCAAAACGTATCAGCAACACTACCAAACCAGTGAAAATCCACCACGGGTCATTTGTGATTACATATCTGGACTCACCGATAGCCAAGCCACCAAGCTCTATCACAAGCTGTTTACCCCCAGCATGGGGTCAATCTTCGATCGCCTATAGAAGAGAATCTCTATCACACCCTTGTGATGCAAAATAATCCTGCAGGCGCTTTCCATCCTGCGGTAAAAATTTGGCTTCACTCACCCGTAGCTTATCCATTCGATCCAACCGAAAGTGGCGAAAGGCATCTCGCAATTCGCACCAGCCCACCAGTGTCCAGGCGCTATTCCAGATGAAGATCCCCAAGGGGCAAATCGTACGGGATGAACCCTGACCGTCTTCCCGCACATAATCGAAGGTGATCTTATTACGGGCACGCACCGCACTACGCAACTCGGAAAGATAGGTAGCAGGAGAGGCCAATCCTGGGTAATCAGGAACCAAAATATCCTGGCGACTCAGCTCCGGCTTCAAATGGCTAGGCAGTACATTTTCAATCTTGACCAGCGCCTGCTTAGCGGCACGCCCCATGGTGCTATCCCCCCGGGCCTGAACAATACGCGCACCCAACATCAAGGCAGCCAGCTCTGCCTCATTAAACATCAGCGGCGGCAGATGAAAGCCCTTCATTAGGCGATAGCCCACACCCGCCTCACTCTCAATAGGCACACCGGAAAGGGAGAGGTCCTGAATATCCCGGTAGATAGTCCGCTCGGATACCGCCAACTCATCCGCAATTTTCCTTGCGGTGGTCACCCTGTCATAGCTAAGCAGTTGTACAATCTGAAACAGTCGGTCAGCTCGTCGCATGGCAATTGTTTATCATCACTAAAAATAAAAATGGTTATTTAATCACACAATCCTGAGGCATAAAGCGTACCCTCATACATCAGCTCGGTAATGCGTCCATCATTCTGACGCATGTGTACCTGTGCATATCCTTGACTACCGTCGGAGAACTGCAACAACACCTGATCCCCCATCACCTGATAACGTCCGTTTGCACCTGGCGAACCACCGTAGGCCATGCCGGCATCACCACTGAATGAGGATTCAGAGCTGTATTGAAAACTTCCCCGGCCATCAAAATAGACACGGGTAGCGCTTGAGTAACTGCTGGAATAGCCAGAGCTACCAGACCAGCTGCATAGCATGCCGCTAAGCTGATAGGCCATCCCTCCATCCATACCTTGGGCAGGTGGTGCCCCCCATCCCTGATTCATATTCGGAGGCGCGGGAGGTGCACCGATCCCCCCCTGCCGCTGACACTGTAGTGTTGCCCCTTCAGGGAACGTTATCATCAAACTTCCCCCCTGTAGGCGATAAGGATACTGATAGCGCCCGTAGCCATCCTCAACCACGATCATACCCGGCAGCAGGCGATAGCGTGCCGGTTCACCATCAAACAACAGCTGGGAACTGGAAACAAAATTAAGTTCTGTATAAATGTAACCGTTACTACACTGCCAAAGCCCCTGCAAACCTTGGCTTTGCTGAAAGGGCATACCCGGTGATTGCTCAATTTGACGAGACTCCACCTGAAAAGGCGCGGTACTCACCAGGCTATCGCCGAAATAAACCTCAAAACGGTAATTGCCCACTGGCCAACCGTTATTAGGTCGGGTAATACTAAAATGCAGACGGGAACTGGGGTCAGGCACGGCCACTTCTGCTTCGTCAATCCGGTAATTAGGGACATCAATGGCATCCACCGCCACCCAAGCACTATTCACCTTCATGCCGACTTGCGCCTGTTCCAATACGACAATGCCGTGAATCGCCGGCGTATCGGTAAAAAAGCGGGTGGTGACATTGATGGGAAGGAATTCCTCACTCACATTTTCACTAAGTGAGACAGAAACCAGTTGAGCTGCTGATGCTGACACACAGCAAATTGCCCATAACATCCAACATAAGAGAGCGTGTTTCAGGGAGACTGGCAGCATAATGACCCCTCCGCCGGTTAGTGGGTCAAACAATTTGACCCGATACCATTGGTATAGCAACACGCCATACCAACAGCAAGCCGGACAAGTGATAAGGGCCAGTCATAGACCAGCCCTGCCACTGCTACTGAATATAGGAAATCAATGACACATAGGCCCCTTGTGGATCCTTGATGACAGCAAAACGTCCCATCCCCTCAATATCTTGTGGTGACAGACAAACCTCCGCACCTAGCTGCTCAGCTTTAGCAACACTACTATCCACATCTTCCACGGTGATATAAGCCCCCCAGCAGGTTGGGCAATCAGTGGTCTTATCCCGCATCTCCACCAGGCCTGCCACCATTTTATCTCCCTGCTTAGCAATAATGTACTCTTCACTTCCATCTGGGCACGGCTCTAGCGTCCAACCCAATAGCTCACCATAGAATGCCTTGGAACCCTCCAGATCACGACTCATCAGCTCAACCCAGCTAAATGCCCCATTCACTTTCATCGCCTCTGTAAACACGTTTTTTCTCCTTTGTTAGTATGAGAGGCAAGCATACCCAGGGGCTACTGACAGCGTGGTGTCAGTAGTGTTTCTACTCCTGTAAAACCGGCACCCCAGGGTAGAGGTGGGGATCAAAACAGAGCCAACGCACAATGCCCTGCCACTGATCGAGGTCCTTCGCCACCCGAGTGCGTCGTAATTCAAAAATGGAATACCCCTCCTCGGCCGCCAATACATAGTTTTGGGTATCCCGCAAAATCGCGATACAGGAAAAGGGCACCGACAATAGAAAAGATTTTAATAATTGGAAGCTGCGATTATTCTTGCGCACCTTATTGGCCACAATAGCGAATTTTTCCACATGGGGCTGCATCCGCTCTTCCGTCGCCACCCAATCCAAAAAGTGCTTGGCGGCACGGATATCATGAGGTGAAGGCAGAACAGGAACGATCACCTTATCCGCCATGCTTACCCATTTCAGTACACTCTCACCATACTGTCCGGAAGCCACATCAATAATCAAATAGTCACTCAGAGAAGAAACCCTCACCCTCTGCTCACTGCCCACCACACCACGGACCTTCGGCGCATCAATAGGCCTTGCCTTCAGCCACTCCAATGCACTCTGCTGTGGATCAAAATCCGCAATCGTGACCTGAACACCCCAATTAGCAAAGAAGCCAGCCAGATTGGTGGCAAGGGTACTTTTGCCCGATCCGCCCTTGGGATTCAGCACAAGAATGGTGTACATGATTATCCTTATTATCGAGAATGTTCTAACACCATAACGGACCAAACCCCTTGAAGATTAAGGGACATCTCCCCCATTGCCAATATTCACGGAACAGCGCACAATCGACCACATGAAAACCGCAAACCTAGACCTTATTCCCATGATTCGCGAGCTGATCGCCACGCCGTCCATGAGCAGTGTCAGCCCAGAGTTCGATATTAGCAACCGCCCGGTCATCGATCTTTTGGCGCAGTGGCTTGAAGAGTTCGGTTTCACGGTAGAAGTGATGCCACTGCCCAATCAACCCGACAAAGCCAATTTGCTCGCCTCCATCGGCCCAGTGTTTGCGGAAAGCCAGGGGCTAATGTTCGCCGGCCATACCGACACCGTGCCCTACGATGCTGGACGCTGGAGCCATGATCCCTTCACCCTCAGCGAGCGAGATCAAAAGCTCTATGGTCTTGGCACTTCTGATATGAAAGCGTTTTTTGCCATTGTTCTAGAAGCCTTGAAAGGGATAGAGATCAACAAGCTGCAGCAGCCTATCTATATTCTTGCCACAGGTGATGAAGAGAGCTCAATGGAAGGAGCCATCAGCCTGGTAGATCGAGGCTGTCCTGGCGTGCGATATGCCATTATCGGTGAGCCCACAGGTAATAAACCGGTCAATGCCCACAAGGGAATCATCATGGAATCGATCCGCCTCACCGGGCGCTCTGGACACTCCAGTAATCCAGCCCTTGGCCTCAACGCCCTGGAAGCAATGCATGATGTCATCACTGACATCCTCGCCTGGCGTCAGCAGCTGCAAAAAGATTTCCACGACCCACGCTTTGAAGTCCCCGTTCCCACATTGAACTTGGGCCACATCCATGGTGGAGATAATCCCAACCGTATCTGCGCTGAATGCGAGCTCCATATTGACCTACGTCCACTTCCCGGCATGCCTTTGGAAGAGATGCGCGAAGGGGTCCGCAAACTCCTCAAGCACCGCTTTAATCAACAAGGGATTCGCTGGGAGCTGGAATCTCTGATTGCTGGCACCCCTGCCTTCGCCACGCCAGCAAATTCTCCCATCATTGAGGCAACGGAAAAGGCCACTGGCCACTGCTGCCATGCCGTCGCCTTTTGCACTGAAGCTCCCTATTTAACAGAGCTGGGCATTGACACCATCGTACTGGGTCCCGGTGATATTGATCAGGCTCATCAGCCCGATGAATACCTAGCACTGGACAGAATTGATCCCATGGTGAAAACAGCACAAAACCTAGTGAAGCGGTTTTGTTACTAAACGCTGTTAGCGTTGCTCATCATCCCGCTCATCAGCCACATTAACCCTCTCAACCGGGCGTTTTATCGCCGCCTCTTTCTTCGTCCGAAGTGCGACCAACGAAGCCATATCACGTGAATAGAGGGTGAGGAAATGCGATAACAACAATCCATAGGCCATCGCACGAAGCACATGCCATAGCCACCACTCGCCATCCCAAAGCACCGAACTCTCAAACAGCATTCCAGCCAACGCAAACAGTAAGTAATGATTACAGAAAAAGCGCTCATCAATATTATTGCTGTTTCGATAGAGTCGATAAAAAAATAACCACGCCGCAAAAAAACCAATTCCCCCCAGAATATTAAGCACCTTAGCCATCAAGGTAAAATGCCCCACCTCCATCATTTGCGGTACCTTATAAGGCGTCAATACAGACCAAGCCGCAAATAAACCAGCCGCCACCAGCAGTATTAATGGCAACTCAACCCGCAATGCCCAGCGACAGGCCCTGTCGGTACTCCATACCATCCCAGCAAGTAAGCCTCCGAAAAAAGTTGCGAGAGAGTGCAACCAAACAAAAGCTTGCCCCACATCCACCAAGGCATGAGCAAGATCAAAGACTCCCATTACCAAAAAGCCGCTGATCACCCAAACGTAGTATTGAGGATGTCTTCGGTATTGCAGCCCTGCGGAGATAAAGGCAACCAAGACAAATCCGAAAAGCGCACCACTTCCCTCAATAAGCGTATGAAACTTTTCGAACTCGCCAAACCACCCACGAAGAAACACCGAAGTCACAAACATCCCTACCAAAAGTGGCAGTAATGCCCAATATGTTGCCTCCCATAATGACTTCATTCTCGACCTTACCGAATCAATTTGCTTAATTCCTCCCAAAATCAAACTCATCGCCTCCTCTGACCCCTATTATCAATATAGACGGCTAAATGAAATATAGTGAGTATTCTCATAAGCTCCCATTAATTCCCTATTAAATTGACACATGCCAATTTTTAACGATTTACTGGATAAGGCTAACCCCTGAATTCCGTAAAGAAATTCCCCTGGAACCTTTAGCATAGAGAGCTCTACCACTCCTCTCTTGTCACCAAAAGATATATGACTACTAAATAAAGCACTTCTAATAATAACGTTGAACAATGAAAAATAACCTCCTACAGTCATTTGACTCACCAAAACAATAATGGTGGTCAACATGTGAATTCGTGTTTTCAACATGCTGAATAAAGGTTCTTAGAGCAATGTTCAGAATTATGGTTACACGATAAAAGCTCTAAAAAATCTTTATAAGCACGTAATTTTTAAATCAATAAAGAAAAGGAAGCAGCGATGACTGATTTTTTAGATCTACAAAATGGCTGGTACAATGGCTTTATTCAAGGAATGGGGCAAACTGACAGCTCCTTTCAAATCATCCAACCTGCTCCACCACTTGTCCCTAGTTCAGGGCAAACCCAGCTATGGGGCTATTTCAATAACATTCCCCCTAGCTCACTAACACAAAACTTTATTGCCAGTGGTGGTAACCAATTCTACAGCGATTACCGTGGCTTAATGTCGGCTCTCGAGCCAACCAGAAAGGTCAATGTGGAACAGGACATTGGCACCCAAAACTATCAAAACTGGCAGCAGTATGTCCGCAGCCTACCAACGCCCCCTTCGATCAACCAATACCCAACACTCTTCCGTAGTTGGGCAATACTCAATGCACCGGATGTAGCAAATATCGGCGCATCTGACTACTCGGTTATCATGCTTGACCCTATTGCCTCAGCTCAGACAGAGCTTACCCTCTCCTATACTGACGTGAATGGACAAGCCAAGCCCTTTAATTGGTCACTTGGCTTTGAACAGATGACAGATGCATTGGCTAAATCCCCCTCCAGATCATTTAATTTCAGCAGCGCAACCATGAATAGCAATGTCAGTTCATCCTGGACAGGAGGATCGGATAGTGGCTTTTTTGGCCTGTGGGGTGGAAGTGATTCGAAGTCTTCAGTCAGCAAAACCTTCGCCTCCAGTAGCATCACGGTGAACGCTAGCTTTGAGCATGTATTGACCTTCTCTGACACACCCGGAAATTGGTACAGTTCATCAGCAATGGGGCTTGCCTATGCCAATAAAACCGGCAATCCCTGGAGCCCTAACTCATCGATTAACTGGGACAACACCTTTGGTAGCAACGGCAATATGCAGCGCTTTATGGCCAATCTGATCATTGCATCCGGCATGCAGGTCAGCGTTACCTCCACAGCGTCCTATTCATCAGAACAGCAAACAGAGATTCACAATAATTCACACGCGGGTTTCTGGCCGTTCTATTCAAGCGGCGGGGGTAGCAGCTCCAGCAATACCGTTACCTTCGATCAAAGTGGTGCGATGACCATTACTACGGCTAGCCAGCCTGGGGTACCGGTCGTACTTGGTGGCAACGTGCTAGGTGTCGGTCAGTTTGTTGGGCACTCTACCGAAGCGGCACTCATGCTGGCACGTGCTTTAGCGGCATAATTCAGCCTTAACCTTCAGGAGATCGATGTCACATCATCGATCTCCTATCACTCATCTTATCTTCAATAGGTGGCAAATATGTCCAACCCTCCTATTAATTCAATGAGCCTGTTGCAAAGTGACTGGTACAACACATTTTCATCCGCTTTGGGAAGCAACACCCCCTCATTTCAACTATTACAACCGGCTGTTGATATCACTCATAATGCAGCACTCTGGGCATTACAAAATCAAATCCCACCCGACATAAGCACATGGAATAGCTGGATTTATCAAACCAACAATCTATTTCAACAATACTCAGAAATTGTTGCGCAACTCACTTTTCCTGAAAGCCAGTTTGAGAAGGATATTGGCACTGATAACTATAATGCCTGGCTGGCATACCTGAAAACACAGCCCAAACCACCAGCTAATGAACTTCCCACACTGTTCCGTGAATGGGCAATGCTCAATGCACCTGGGATTGCCAATATTGGTAGTTCAGATTTAGCTAAAATGATATTAATTAATTCTGCTAAAGCATCCATTACACCCTATCTCGGGCCGAGCCCCAAGCCTGTTGATTTCACTGATACAATGGACTCACTGACGGAAATACTACAGCAAGCATCACCAAAGCAGATACATCATCAATTCTCACCCACATCTGCACAGCACACCTTATCTAAGGGTGGGGAAATTTCTCCCTGCTTCTTCGGTATATGGAGTGGAAGCTGGCCAACAGCACCAATACATATTAAGTTTGCGCAAAGTCAGTTAACCATTACCCTTGATATTGCTCATCTTACAGTCCAAAGCTCGATTCCTGGCGAATGGTATAACTCATCGCTATTAAATTTAGCTCTAAGCACTAAATCCTCACCGCCATGGCCAGCAGGTAAAAATCTATGGGAAAACTACTTTGGCACTGATGGAACACTACAGAAAATTATTTCTAACATTGTTGTTGTCAGTGATATACACATCAGTATTCTATCTGATGCTGTATTTACGGAAAGCGAGCAGAAAGTCATTATGGAGAATGT
The DNA here is from genome assembly GCA_050295955.1 of Thiohalomonadales bacterium. GTDB lineage: Bacteria > Pseudomonadota > Gammaproteobacteria > RBG-16-57-12 > RBG-16-57-12 > JAFLJP01. Next base: position 21,026 of record JBNKQQ010000065.1, on the reverse strand, counting down.
AAAAAAAGGCGTGTGGCCCTTCTATTATCAATCCAATAGTCATATTACAAACAAAGCCACCTTCACGGATAACAAACTCCAATTAACTACCGAAAGCCACTTTGGTGTACCTCTTATCCTTGCCATTAATACACATAGCACCATGACAACACTGGGTCGTTGATGCGTTTTAAGCAACCCTTATTCTGTATAATTTCTTGAAATCAGCTATTGAAATATAGCTTTATTGAAGGGTAATTTGGAAGGATTGGAAAATTCACAATCCCTCCAAATACAGCATTATAAGCGTGATTAATAGCCGCTTATTTCCTATGCTATCAATAATGCTTTAATCCGTTTTTTTGCTGCATAATTAATACGTTTTCGTGTGAGTTATTAACTTTCAGGTAATGCCTCAAACTCTTTTTTCTTATTTTCAAACCAGGTATTCATCGCATCTGGGTTTTTCATAAGCGACTGCATATCCTGCATCGCCTTAAGATGAGCCTCATCTTCTTCCTGGAACATTTCGATTCCATGCTGTTTACTCATTTGTGCAATCTCTTCAAATGAATTGGCATGAAATTCCTTATCACATGCACCGCCAAGCTGGCGACAAGTCATTGTTTTCATATCTCTCTCCTTGATGAAGTTACTACTGGTATCTCGGTTGAAGTTAATTGATTGACAGTGGTCAATCAAACAGATTCACCAACATTCAGATTACACCGCTTATCGTATTCAAAATACCTTTATCTTCAGCTTAGAATTGCCACTGAGAAGGGAATCAGCCACCTAATCTGGACATAAACCGCACCACTTGCTGCGGTTTTTCATTGAATTCATGGCGCTCAGGTTTGAGTGCAAGCGCTTGAATAATCGCTGCACGCAGTTGTTGGTCATTCCCCCCATCTCTTAACAGAGGCTTCAGATCATAAGTATGTTCTTGCCCCATGCAAAGGTAGAGAACACCGTCTGCGGCAAGACGCACACGGTTGCAGGTTTCACAGAAGTGTTGAGAGATTGGCGTAATAAAACCAATACGCAGCTCAGTATCTTTGACACGGCTATAACGAGCAGGGCCACCACCGGGCATTAAGGCATCCACTAACTGGAAATGCTTGGCAAGACGGGATTTAACCTCTGTGAGGGGTAGGTAGTATTGACTGGCATCACGACCACTCTCCCCCATCGGCATGGTCTCGATAAAACGCAGGGTAAAATCGTGTTGAATGCAGAAGGCCACCATTGCCTCCACCTCATCATCATTGATGCCCTTCATTACCACCATATTAATCTTAACAGGCTGGAACCCCGCAGACTTGGCGGCCATAAGCCCATCCAGAACCGGTTGCAGCTCTCCTCCTGTTATTTTTTTAAAGCGGCTGGGGTCAATGGTATCGAGGCTGACATTAATGCGGCTAATACCCGCCTGTTTCAGATCAGATGCTTGTTCTGACAGCAGTGTGGCATTGGTACTAAGAGAGAGGTCATCAATACCTTTGATTGCAGAGAGCCTTGAGGTTAACTGAGCAACGCCAGGGCGCACCAGCGGCTCACCACCAGTAAGGCGAATACGCCCAACGCCCAGCTCTGCAAAGGCGCTGACCACCTGCTCGATCTCATCGAACGTTAGCCACTCTTTAGGCGTCTGGAATCCCTTTGCCCCTTTTGGCAAACAGTAGAAGCAACGAAGATTACAACGGTCAGTAAGTGATAACCGCAGGTAATCGATCGATCGCCCAAAAGGGTCAATAAGAGATTTTTCATCCATAGAAACAAAATAGCATAGTATTTTAGTTGGTTGTAGTTTTTGCCATGCAGAATCAATCTACAAGGAGCTTTTTCAACTCGGGTACACAAGAACCGCAGCCGGTGCCTGCACCAGTACACTGACCGATTGCCTCAACACTTTGTAGCCCTTGCTCTGCAATCACTTTACGTAGGGTATTTTCTCCCACGCTCAGACAGGCACAGACAACGCGCCCCACATCCTCCTGACCGACCGGCGGCTTGCCCGTCAGCAGCGCACGGCGCTCATCTTCACTGAGAGTGTCTTTCTCAAACAGCGATGCCAGCCAACTGCGGGAAGGTAGTGCATAATCCGGGGCGATAAAGAGACAGCTCTCCACCTGATCACCCGCCATACGCACACCACGGTAGGTTTGATGGCCGATATCCAATAGCTCGACCCAATTAATATCTGCCCCTTCATCGCATAAATAGCTGCGCGCCCAAGCGGGCCAATCACCCGGCATCTGCTCTCCCGCCAGCTCATAGCGATAGTAGCCATTGCCCGTCGCCCTGGCCCAGTAACTAATGCCTTTAAACTGTAGCTTGCGGCGAGAGAGAATAAAGCCATGCCAGATACTGTTAAAGGGAGCTATGCGGGCAGGTGTATGCTTTAGCTCAGGCTGACCAGAGTGAGGATCAATTTCAGGGTTAACCAGGGCATCCACCCGTCCACAGCTGGCATACTCCTGATTCCAGTGCATGGGCACAAACAGGTCACCTGGACGCTGGCCTTCCTCAATACGGGCACGGGCGATCATCTCGCCCCAACGACTGAATACCCGTACCAGGGTTTCATCCTTAATGCCATAGCGCACCGCATCCTCGGGATGAAGAGCAACAAAAGGCTCTGGTGAGTGCTCACTTAGTCTTGGTGCCTTGCCAGTTCTTGTCATGGTATGCCATTGGTCACGAATACGTCCGGTATTAAGTACCATCGGGAAGCTGTCGTCCGGTGCATTCATCGGACTTCTTGGCGTAATTGGAAGCAGGCGTGCTTTACCACTTGGCGTAAAAAATCGACCGTCACTGAACATGCGCGCCGTCCCCCGAGGACGATCCGGGGTTACTGGCCATTGAACCGGTTTAATGTGGTCATAGCTCTGCCTATCCTGATCACCCATCGCGGAGATATTAAAATCCCGCTGGCCACGGTTTTCATAACCTGATAGCTCCGCATGCTCATTAAAAATCTCGTATTGATGGCGATAGGCGAATCCCTCAAAACCCATCCGTTGCGCCACCTGGGAAATGATCCACCAATCAGCCTTAGCCTCACCTGCCTCAGGGTGGAAAGCCCGCTGTCGCGAAATGCACCGCTCGGAATTGGTAACCGTGCCATCCTTCTCTCCCCAGCCAGTGGCGGGTAATCGGACATGGGCCAGCTTGACGGTATCGCTATTGTTCATGCAGTCACTGACCACCACCAGCGGGCAAGCTTCTAAGGCCGCTTTCACATTATCTGCATCCGGCATACTTACCACTGGGTTGGTAGCCATAATCCACACCGCTTTGATCTTTCCCTCTGCGATGGCATTAAACATATCCACAGCTTTACGTCCTGGCTTTTCTGCCAACGTAGGGGAATTCCAAAAGGTTTGCACCAAGGCACGATGATCAGGATTTTCAATATCCATATGGGCTGCCAGCATATTGGCCAACCCACCCACCTCACGCCCACCCATGGCATTGGGCTGGCCGGTAAAGGAGAAAGGTCCCATACCAGGACGACCGATGCGTCCACTGGCAAGGTGGCAATTGATAATGGCATTGACCTTATCAGAACCGGAGCTGGACTGATTAATCCCCTGGGAGTAAACCGTAATCACCCGCTCAGTGCGGGCAAACAGGCGATAGAATTCTCGGACCTTATCCATCTCAAGGCCGCAACGTTGTGCAACAGCATCAACATTCGGCGCACTTTCCCTAGCGGCCTTTAAAGCTTCATTTAGCCCTTCAGTATAGTTATCCGCAAACAGATAATTGATTTCACCATCTTGTTCCAGATAGCTTAACAAGCCATTAAAGAGTGTTGCGTCGCTGCCAGAGCGTAAAGGCAGATGCAAATCAGCAATATCGCATGTGGAGGTGGCACGAGGATCCAGCACCACAATCATCATGTCGGGATTCTCTTTTTTAGCCTTCACCAACCGTTGGTAAAGCACCGGATGGCACCAAGCCGTATTGGAACCGGTCAAAACAATTAACTTAGCCCGCTCCAGATCTTCGTAACAACAGGGTACGGTATCTGAACCAAAAGCACGCTTATGACCCACCACCGAAGAGGACATACAGAGACGGGAATTGGTATCAATATTTGCGGTACCGATGTAGCCTTTAATCAACTTATTAGCCACATAATAGTCTTCCGTCAGTAACTGCCCGGAAACATAAAATGCCACCGCATCGGGTCCATGCTCTGCCACCACCTTAGCAAAACCCTGTGCCACATGATCCAGCGCCCGATCCCATGAGACCCGCTGATCATCGATCTCCGGATAGAGCAAACGCCCCTCCAGATCTACCGTCTCACCTAATGCTGAGCCTTTGGAACAAAGGCGCCCAAAGTTTGCGGGATGATCCGGATTACCCTTAACCACAACACCACCCTGCCCGTCAGGCGTGGCCAACACACCGCAGCCAACGCCGCAGTAAGGACAAGTGGTTTCAATGGTCTTGCTCATTTATTCTTCCGATACATAAAACAACATCTATTAACACCTAACGCAGAGGCGCTGAGGTGCAGAGGAATATAAAATCAAAACATCCAACGCAAAGTCGCTGAGGTGCAAAGTCAATACAAACCATAATACCCGAGGCATTCATCGCGAAGATAAAGATGTCTGATAGAATCCCTTTCTTTACATTTCTGCGCCTCAGCGCCTCTGCGTTGGATGTTATAAAGATATAAACACCACACCAGCCTCTACTTTTACCGGATAGCTTGCTGTACATCCTTCATCAGGTGCAACAGCTTCACCGCTTTCCAGTTCGATATTCCAGTTATGCAGAGGACAGGTCACTTGCTTGCCATGCACGATACCTTGGGACAAAGGCCCCTGCTTATGGGGACAGCTATCACGCAGTGCAAAGATCTCATCCTCGGCAGTACGAAACAGACCAATGTTTCCCTCTGCACGCTCTATCACACGGGCACCCAGCTTAGGAATATCCTCAACCTTACCCACTTCAATCCAATTACTCATAACCACCTCTCTAACACCCAACGCAGAGGCGCTAAGGCGCGAAGAAAATAAAATAGAAACATTCATCATCTAACGCAAACTCACAAACTGTGCTTTTACTCACTTTGCGCCTCGGCGCCTTTGCGTTAGGTGTTTATTATTTTTTAACCAATCGCTTTTATTGGAATATATGCCTTACGCGCCTCTTCGCTTTCGATCTCGCGCGCCCATGGGTCATATTGGAAGACCTCTTGCGATGCGTTAAAGCGTTGTGCCAACGCTTTACGACCTGCCTCATCTTCCACCACCCGTTGTTTCGCATAACTCAAACCGACACGTTCAATCCACGGTGCAGTACGCTCTAAATAGTGGGCTTCTTCACGGTAAAGCTGCATAAAGGCGGCACAGTATTCCAGCGCCTCCTCTTCGGTTTTTACGCGACAAAGCAAATCCGTTGCACGGACATGAATACCACCATTACCACCTACGTGTAACTCATAACCAGAATCCACACACACCACACCAAAATCTTTGATAGTGGCTTCTGCACAGTTGCGAGGGCACCCGGAAACAGCGATCTTATATTTATGAGGAGTCCATGAACCCCAGGTCATCTGCTCAATCTTGATTCCCAGACCAGTTGAATCTTGCGTACCAAAGCGACACCACTCAGAGCCTACGCAGGTTTTAACCGTACGTAGTGACTTACCATAGGCGTGACCGGATACCATTCCTGCATCATTCAGATCTTTCCAAATAGCAGGCAGATCTTCTTTCTTGATGCCGAATAGATCGATACGTTGACCGCCAGTTACCTTCACCATTTTGGCATCATACTTCTCTGCCGCATCAGCAATTGCGCGTAACTCAGTTGGTGTGGTCACACCACCCCACATCCGCGGCACGACAGAGTAGGTACCATCTTTTTGAATGTTGGCGTGAGCACGTTCGTTGATAAAGCGGGACTGGGGATCATCCCTAGCCTCTTTCGGCCAAGCCGCCAATACATAAAAATTCAATGCAGGACGACAGCTAGAACAACCATTAGGGGTATGCCACTCCAATGTCTCCATTACTGCTGAAATAGAGGTAAGTTCTTGCGCTTTAATGGCAGTGCGCACCTCATCATGGGTATGTTCGGTACAGCCACACATTGGCTTTTTCTTCGGTGTTTCAGAGTAATCCCCCACGGTAGAGGCGAGGATCTGTTCCACCAGGCCAGTACAGGAACCACAAGAAGCTGCCGCCTTGGTATGGGCCTTCACCTCTTCCAGGGTAAACAAGCCTTTCTCGGTAATCGCGTTGACGATATCGCCTTTACAAACACCATTACAGCCGCAGATCTCAGCATCGTCAGGCAATGCTGATGCGGCATTGGCACCACCATGACCCGAATCGCCCAAGTGAGCCTGACCAAACATCAGGTGTTCACGAAAATCCGAGATATCCGTCTCATCACGTAACAATTGGAAATACCAGGCACCGTCTACAGTATCCCCATACATCACCGCACCGATAATCTTGTTCTCACGCAGCACGACTTTCTTATAGATACCCCGTGCGGCATCTTTCATCACCACATCTTCGGTGGTGTCATCACCGTGGAAATCACCCGCCGAGAAAAGATCAATGCCGGTTACCTTCAGCTTGGTAGAGGTCACCGATCCCTGATACATGCCAATGCCATATCCAGCAAGATGGTTAGCACACACCTTAGCCATCTCAAACAAAGGCGCGACCAAACCATAAGTAAGACCACGATGCTCTACACACTCACCCACTGCATAAATCTTGGGATCAAAGGTTTGCAGGGTATCGTTAACCACAATACCCCGCTCACAGTGGATACCCACCTTTTTCGCCAATTCGATATTAGGACGGATACCGGCTGCCATGACCACCAAGTCCGCTTCCAGCTCACCACCATCCGCAAACTTCAAACCTTCAACACGACCGTTACCGGTAATTTCCGTGGTAGAAGAGCTCATACGGAACTTCAAGCCACGCTCTTCCAACGCGCTCTTCAACATCTCACCAGAGAAGCCATCCATCTGCATCTCCATCAGGGTTTCCCCAAGATGGATAACCGTTACATCCATACCATTGATCACCAGACCGTTAGCCGCTTCCAAACCTAACAGACCACCACCGATAACCGCTGCCTTTTTATAGTGCTTGGCCGCATCCAGCATGGCATCGACATCTTTGATATCGCGAAAACCAATAACACCCTCTTTATCGTGGCCTGGCACAGGAATAATGAAAGGGTTAGAACCGGTTGCCAACAACAGGCGGTCATACTCGGCAGTCGTGCCATCCTCAGCAATCACCTTTTGTCCCTTACGATCGATATCCACCACCTTCTTACCAACATGTAAGGTGATGTTGTGCTCGTCATACCACTCCTGACTATTCAGGATGATGTCATCGATAGTCTTTTCACCCGCCAAAACAGGAGAAAGCATAATGCGGTTGTAGTTACAGTGGGGTTCCGCACCAAAAACCGTAATCTCATATTTTTCCGGTGCAATCTTCAGCAACTCTTCCAGGGTACGCACCCCAGCCATACCATTGCCTACCAGGACTAACTTTTCTTTATTCATAGCTCTGTTTCAACCAACGTTTATTGTGGAGCTGGTTTTTCCAACCCCAGAAAACAAAAAAGCGCCCATCCCCTAGACGGTTTTGTGCCGTGAAGGGAATGGACGCCATTGTCCAGTTTACCGACCGCCGTTGGTCAGCGTTTTGCCACATTATGTAGCAAGGCATGTGCCATATGCCTTAATAATAATAGATATGTGAATAATTTATTGCTAAATCAGCCGAATAGATATCCATTTAAAAAGTAGGATATGAAAACTGAACCACTTTTGGGCATCGCCATCCAGAAATATGCCCTCCTTTAATGCACACAAGCCCTAGCAACGCACCAAACCATTGCACAGAACAAGACCAGAAAAACATTAGGTGCTGCATTATAGTCCAGCAAGACCCATACTAAGGAACCTCTGAAGAAATCCAACCGCCACTCTGCGCTACGAATTCTTACCAGGTCCAGACATGTCTGCGAATTCATGCCTTGATTGCGAATTAACCTGGAAGCCAGAGCGGTGATTGGATTTCTTTAGAGGTTCCCTAAAAGCTACAGCAGAAAATGTTAAGCTGGCGCCTCTTTACATTAATTAATCACCTGAGAAGGTAACGAGATTGAAAGTTAAATATGAGAAAAATGGATTCTATTTTATTAGAGAGGCAATAAGTCCAAAAGATATCGAATCTCTGAAAAATGAGTTGAGTATATTTGACAATGAAATCAATAATTATGGAATAAGAGATCTTTTCAACAAGGTTCCCGTCATTCGAAAAATGGCCACTTCTGATCCGCTCATAAATATAGCGAAAGCCATTTTAGGGGAAGGTGCGCAACCGGTGCGCTCCGTCTACTTTGATAAAGTTCCCAATGCCAATTGGAATGTAGCCTGGCACCAAGACACCTCTATTGCACTGAAAGAAAAACATGAAGTTGAAGGCTTCTCTCCTTGGAGTGAAAAGCAAGGCATCATCCATACAGAGCCTCCAGAAGTATATTTAAAAAATATGCTGACCCTCAGACTCCATCTGGACATAGCTGACACAGAAACAGGTGCACTTCGCATTCTCCCTGGCTCCCACCAAAATGGGCGCATTCCCTCCAGAGAGCTTATAAAAATAATAGAAAAATCGGAGTCAAATATAGAAGAATGTATTGCCGATCCTGGCGATATTCTCTTAATGTCCCCCCTATTATTTCACTCCTCGAGAAAGGCCGTAACACCTAGCCACAGGAGAGTTATTCATATTGAATATTCTGCAATGAAGTTACCATCGCCACTGGAGTGGTACGAAGCTATTCAACACTAATCTCTAAGCCCAGAGCTGTCGCCCCCCATCACTGCATCATGCTCAGATAAGCCTCTTCTATCGCTCTGGCTAGCCCTTCACCATCAACCAATGGTGATTCCGCTATGCGCTGGCGTAGTGTTTGGCCAATCGCTTTCAGTTCCGTACGCTGCTGGCTATACTCCACAGCCTTTTGAACATACTCTTGCGGATGCTTGGCGATAAACGCCTCCATGCCGATCTGCTGTAGGATGGCGGCCCCCATTCGGGCACTACGCCGATCACCCTGTTGAGTTAGCATGGGAATACCTATCGCTAGCGTATTTAAGCTGGTCATATGCCCATTCCAAGGGCCTGGATCAAGCGTGATATCACAACGACTAACCAACGACAGATGCGTCTGGTAATCACTGAAGTCATGAAACTCCAAACGCGCCAGTGGAATGCCCTTCTCCACAAAGGGCGCTTCAACCTGCTTCCGCATCGCCTCCTCTGCCAAGCCTCTGGCCTGCATAATCAAGCGGCTATCTGGTGACTGCTGAAGTATCGAAGCCCAACATGCCAATTGTTGTGGGCTGATTTTACGCAGAGTATTGAATGAGCCAAAGGTGAAAGGCTCATCTGATGTCTGCACATCAACAACCGCTTCCGGCAACTGATAGGCAAAAGAGATACGTGGTAGGCTCACCAGTGATTCAGAATAGGCATCTTCCTCACCCGTTGGATCAAAGAATTGATCGGAGATGGCATAGTCCATATTCGTCAAGCCGGTGGTCGCACAGTAGCCAAGATAGCTCACTTGCACTGGCGCTGCCCGTTGTGCAAAAAGCGATAGGCGGTTATGGGCCAAATGGCCCGTCAGGTCTACCAGGATATCAATCCCATCTTCAGCGATCATGGCATGCAGAGCCTGATCACTCATACCCGCAACATCCCGCCATTGGCTGGCAGACTCACGCAGCTGCTGAGTCACCTGATCATTGCGGGTACCATCGTGATAAAGATAAGTGGTAAAGCACGACTTATCATGGTGATGAATCAACGGTGTCATCAATAACCCGACGGGATGATGGTACCAATCGGGGGAGAGGTAACCCACTTTAATGGGGGCATTCGATGAAGGCTTAGCCGCAGGCATCACCTGCTCAATGGTTTCAGCCCATTGGCAATGAGCCTGATAGATATCTTTTGCCTTAAAGCGCTCGCTATAAGGGAGAAATGAAAGATAGTTATGCCATGCGGGTTGATTGTTGACCCGGCTTTTGAGGATACCCGCCAGCAAACTAATCGCCTCATCCGTACGCCCCTGATCCGCCAGAGCATTCGCACACTGAATTGCTGCATACTGCTCCTGCTCACCGCCCAACGCCATACACTTTCTGGCGAGCCCTTCAGCGGCAACCGGCTGACCTTTATTCAGTAATAACGCGGCAAGATTATTCAACGCCTCAGGTTGATTGGACTGTAAACGTAGCGCACTGCGAAATGACTTCTCTGCCTCATCCAACTGGCCCAGCATCTTCTGCACCAATCCCAGATTGGTTTTCACCATAGGGGAATCAGGGAGCAGCGTGGCAGCACGAGTCAAATGAAGTAGCGCCTGTTTGGTCTCACCCTGCATAGCCAGCAAGGTACCCAACAAATAGTTGCCATCACCATGATTAGGCTTCTTCTTTAAAAGAGCACGATAGCCCTCTATTGCGGCAGGATAGTTCCCCTGTTGGTGGGCGGCATTGGCCTGCTCAAACAGTTTTTTTACGGACGCCAAAAGTTACTCCCCTCACTTAATCTTGGTCTCTAAGCAATGGTGGATAGGTAGGCTGCTTCCATCGCCTTGGCCAACCCTTCCCCATCCATCATAGAAGATGATGCCATACGCTGGCGCAGTTGTGGCCGCAGTTGATTTAACTCATCACGCTGCTGGCTGAAAGCTATCGCCTTTTGTACATACTCATCACGACTCTCTGCAATAAATAATGGCTGCTCAATCTGCTGAAGAATCGCTGCCCCCATTCTACCGCTACGATGTCCACCCCGTAGGGTTAGCATTGGCACCCCCATCCACAAGATATTCAATGTGGTCATGTGACCATTCCAGGGCCAGGGATCCAAGGTCAGATCACACTGGGCCACCAGTGACAAATGGGTCTGGTAGTCACTAAATCCATAGAACTGGATACGCTCTGCCGCAACCCCCTTCTCAGCAAACTGCTGCAGCAATTGTTGCTGAAGAGCCACCTCATCCAACCCGGCCGACTGCATAATCAATCGACTATCAGGCGCACCATTGAGTATCTCTGCCCAAGCCTCAATCACCTCAACAGAGACCTTCTTCAGCGCATTAAACGAACCGAAGGTAAATGGCCCATCCTGTGGGGCGGCAATGGTAGCACTCTCCTCGGGTGACTGATAAGCAAATGAGATACGCGGTAAAACTAGCATCTTCTCAGAGTAACCATCCTCTGCGCCAGGCGGATCAAAGAAGTGGTCGGTAATGACATAATCCATATTCTGCAAACCGGTAGTGGTGCAGTAGCCCAAGTAACTGATCTGAATTGGCGCGACACGCTCCGCCAACATAGGCAGGCGGTTATGAGCAGTATGACCGCTCAGCTCCACCAGAATTTGGATGCCATCCTCAGCAATCAATTTGGCGCACTGCTGATTATCCAGATTCGCCACATCACGCCAATGGAAGCCCATCTGCTGCAGGCGCTTTGTTAGCTCGTCATGTCCCTGATTGTCGTGATAGATGTATATTTCAAAACGTTGCTGATCATGATGCTGAAGCAATGGCTCCATCAGCTTACCGACCGGGTGGCTCTTCAGGTCTGGCGACAGATAAGCCAGCTTGATAGGCGTGGTTGTCTCAGGTTTAGGTAATGTATGGGGTTTCTCAAAACGCTTTGCCCAACGGCAGTGTTCCTGATAAAGCCTCTCTCTATCCACCGAAGGTGTGTAGTTGAGCATAGTCAGGTAGTTATCCCAGGCCGTGTTGTTGGCATCTGGATAGGCAATCACCTCGTTCAACATCGCCAACGCCTCTTCAGCTCGTCCCTGATCAGACAGCGCACTGGCACATTGGATCAAGCCGAACCGCTGGGCATCGCCACCCAGAGCAATACATCTCCGTGACAGCTGCTCGGCCTCTACCGGCCTGCCGCTATCCACCAGCAAAATCGCCAGGTTGTTCAGCGCCTCCAGCAGATTTGGCTGAAACCGTAATGCCGCACGAAAAGCCTTCTCAGCCTCATCGTGTTTACCCATCGCCCGGTATAACAGCCCAAGATTACACTTCACCATTGGGGAGGTTGGAAGTAGTGTATTCGCCCGTTGCAAGTGGGTGAGTGCCTTCTGATGCTCTCCCCTCCCTAACAGCAGCGTACCTAACAGGTAATTACCATCCCCATGGTTAGGCTTCTTTTTGAGCAGCTTCAGATAGCCTTGATAGGCCTCATCCAGCCGTCCCTGACGATGGGCCATATAGGCCTGATCAAATAGTTTTGCTACCGATGACAATTAGATATCCACCCCAATAAAACCAGACATTGCCTTTCTCTGGCATACAGCCAGAGACAAGCCATGAGTACAAGTGCTATGAGTATACCCAGATTTGGTTTTACATGTTACCCCGACTTGGTTGCTGGGAAGCGAGGGGTGATGATTACGCCTATTGTACTATTTGATAAAATAATGAGTAAGATAACGCGATAGATATCTATACATTGTTGGATTCAATGCACACTGGTTTTTGAAAATACATTGATGACCACTACACCGCATATTATCAGTACCATTCCTAATACCGCGGCTAAATCTGGTATCTGCTTAAACACCACCGCAGCAATAATGGCCACCAGCACTATCCCCATACCTGCCCAAATTGCATAGGCAATACCAACGGGGATCGTCTTTAACACAAGTGAGAGAAAATAGAAGGCCGTACCATATCCCAGAATAACGATAATACTAGGCCATAGTTTTGTAAATTCCTGCGAAGATTTCAGTGCATTAGTCGCTATTACTTCAGCGATAATGGCAATGGCTAGATATACGTATCCCATAGGCTATTTCTCATATCAGATATTTATAAAGAATAAAGCGATAAAAATAGAACACCACAAATTAGCAAAAATTTTTATACAAAGCCTCTCTATCCTAACAATATAATAGAGAAAATTTAATCATCCAATGCAGTAGGCTCATTCTTTATAATAGTAACTATCTATTATTTTTTATTATTTAAAAAGAAAGGTGCCATAATAAAATTTTTGACTATCAAAACCACACATTCAGGCATAGGATATGCCGCGCGGATTTGTAAAACACGAAAAGGAATAAGAATATGCCGGTTAAAATAAAACTGATTGGACTCACCCTTTTACTACTGCTATTTAGCGCAAAAAGTAATGCCGATGTACTCTATGACACAGGCGTTATCCCATGTATAGATACCTGTGGTGGTTCTACTCTGGTTTATTACAGTGAAATCAACAACCAACGCCTTGCCACACAAGTTGCCTTTTCCACTCAAGCCATCATCAACACCATCAATATATGGGCAAGCTCCAGACATAACTATGGTGAAACCTTTACCATCGCTTTATATCCAGATAACAACAACCTTCCTGATACCCTATCAGCCCCACTGCACACTAAAGAAGTCACCATACTAGAACTTCCTTTCGAGGATGGTATGGGAAATAATTGGCAAGGCTTTTCCGCTGAAAACTGGCTAATTCAACCTGGTGTCTATTGGGTTGTTTTAGAGGTATTACCAGAACAGACTGGACACTTCTTTTTACCTGGTGCTGCACTTGGATTCGGCCCAGCCAATCCCATGGATAGCTATGCCAAGCGCCTTGTGCTAATGGAGGGTGAATGGAAACCCAGCGAACCGGAATTTGCCATTATTATTGAAGGTAGCGGAGAAACCTATTACCCCACACCAAAGCCAACCATCAAAGCAAATGGTAGCGAATTCCCAACCACGATCAACCAAGGAGAAAGCCTCAACATCTCCATTTCAATGGATTGTGCTGATAGCTGTGGTAATGATGCAGACTGGTGGACATACGCCACCACCCCCATGGGTAACTACTACTTCAGTGCATCTGCTAACGGCTGGCTTGGGGGCGAAGGGAAAACCCATCAAGGAGGACTAATGCCACTTAATGATTACAATGTGCTAATGGCTGACTTTCTCCCTGCGGGAGAGTACACCTTTCACGTTGGTATCGATCTGACAAAAGATGGAATACAACAAGAAGGTAAATTTGACGCCATTAAGGTAACGATTCAGTAATAGACTGAAGGGCCAGCACCATATGCTGGCCCATTCATCATGGTATCTGGAAGATGAGGCAGCATGTACTTCTAAGATCTGATGATATCAAAGCTGAATATCATTTAGCATCAGAGCAAAAATATTCAAACCCAACCAACATCCATTTGAGTTTTACATTGATCTAAATATTTCGTACGTCACTGCCTCTGCAATAACAGTAACGTTTACCGCTTACCCAATGAGCGTCTTGACCCCCTGGGGCCATCGCCAACTTTTGGCCCTTTGCGAACCGCCTTGGCATTATAACGCTGAGGTGGTTGATAGCCTTTTTTAACCGCCGCCTTCATATCGGCCAGGCTGAATTTTGTAGGCTTGGTTTCTGTCTCTACAGCATCATCAGTGGTACTGCTGTCTGATTCAGGAAGTTGGTCGTTAGGGTGTTTACTGCGGCTCATAATCAATCCAGGGCAAGGTGGAAAAACGCACCCATTATATCTGATTGCCCTTCCTACTCCTACTTAATTAATATGGAATCAGAGTAGAAAAAAATTTGGCGGAGCAAGAAAATCAAATAAAAACAACAGGGCATATGCCACTCACATCCATCATTTGGCGACATACCATTGTTTACTCATTAGACCGTATCCACTCAAACCAGGGGACCCTATGCCTGGGCTTATTGCGATAATTCTGCACTTTTATGCCTCATTTACTGATCTTAAATTCCACTACCACATTCGCTTCATATTTAACCTCATCAAACGATGACTGGGCTGTCGCAGGCTCCACTTGCATTGCCGATGAGTAACTGACCTTTTCTCTTCTTCTCTCTAATGCCTGATCAAGAAGCATAGCACTGTCTGTCGGCATATGACCTATTTGAATATCACTAACACCAGTAGGAACCAGTTTTATACCTAAAGTATCCTCGTAAAATCCTTTTTGTGTCATTATATTGGATACTGCCTTTTCTTTAACAAGACTCTCGTACTTTTCCTTTTCGGTATGCTCATACACGGCTCCTGCTAGAACAACTTCGGTATTTTCATCTGATATTTTGGCAACACTCACTAGCTGCTTTTCATCATAGATACCGATGTCCATACGATTTACCACTTTGTAACTATCAGGCTCCTTTCCAAACCAACCATATTGTGGAGATGTAGAGAACTTGGAATTATTAACTTCCTCAGCCTTAATGCCAGCTGAAATCAATTCATTCTTGATTTTGTTTCTTAGCTTTTCATTATTCTTAATAGAAGTAGAAAGATTATTATGCTCAGTCGTAATGACCAAGCTCAAAATTGCCTTATTGGAATACGCTTTCTCCTCAGCATGACCACGGATTACGACAATATTCTCCTTAGGATAAAGAATTTCCCGTATTTCATTTGGTGTCCCTTTTATTTCAGGAGCGCCAAATACTGATGCTGAAAAAATCAGAACAATTCCACTTAACACTACTTTTATTTTTTTCATAAGAATGCTCTCATGCAACTATTACACATAATGTTAAACTTAACTATCAGGAAGTATAGCCTAGCAGGCTCAGAATCAGATAATCGCCAGATCTTCCTTTATAAAAAGGTCAATATGTACTCCCATACTTAAAACTTAGAATAATATGCTTTAGGACGCGCACGAAGGAGCTTTCAGACTGAAAGCCAGAGCGGAGATGGAACGTCTCCAGAGGTTCCCTAAATAACGGAAAGAACATTTTGCATATTTTAATATCGATTTACCTTCATGACTCTATTATTTACAAGTCGCTAACAATTCCTTTGCTGAATCTGAAGCACAATCACTAATATATGGCTCCATTCTGACAAATAGCTCAGATAGAGAATGACCATACTTATCAATAAAATAAGGATTATTTTCAGCAATCTCCAATTCATTAGCCACAGTTAATTCACGGGAATCTCTCAACTCACCTTCAGTTAAATAAAATAACTGATTATTGAACCTATCTATAAACATTGGAGAGTCAGCTACCCCTATTTGGGGCCAAAAAGTATCCCTATCACAAGAGCAGTATAAATAGACAATGGCTTCTTCCTCTTCCCCAACAATATCCATAATAGCCTTCCTTTCGTTAATAGATATTCATTGAGAGTTAAATCCATCTGTCCCGTACACGGCATGAAACAAACCAGCATCTTGCAATTCAGCGTCAGCCCCACTGCTCAAGTAGTCTCTTAGTCCCTTTTAGATGATCAATAAGACTTCCATCAATATGTGACAAACCCTCTACACCTAATTTAATCAAATCGTGGAATTTATCCTTCATGCTTTTCCCTGTCATGCCTAAATATAAAATATTTGAGATCAGCAATTACAAAACACATACATTATATCGATATCATACTTCAGGCCTACGCAGAGTGGCGACTGGACTTCTTCATAGATTCCTTCAATATATGGTGCTATATATGAAGATAAAAGAGCATCAATATCCAGAAAGAATAGCAAGCCAAATTCCAAATAGACCATCAACAAATATTTTCAGATTATATACAGTGACAATTTAAATTTCCCTAACACAACACGGTATATTGATATCTATTTCCTAGATTGGATGACCAAATTCATCTGTCTCATAAGACTGTGTTTTAAACTTATTCAGAAATGCGACAAGGGAGTCATCTTGTCGCTTTATAATAGTGATTCCGTCTTGCCATATACCATTCTCATCCCACCACTGGCTTCCTTCAGGATCTCCTTGATTTTGATGAATATTATGCACCCCTTTACCACTGGTGAAGGGTTCGCCAAATATATAGAGCTTTTTGGGATTTTCTAAAAGTGGTTCTAAATCTGCTAGCGCATCTATGCTAGTTCCTGATTTCCAACTAGGCTTGATATTACTATTCAGTATCTTCAAAATGAGGGCAATTAAGGGATTGAATATAATTGGCAAACAGCCAATACCTCTGGGCTGTAACTCTTTACTTCTAATGTAGTCGATTGCGCCAGATGACGAATTTGAATTTAAGCTATGCCATCCATCAGACAAGCTAACTAAGCCTTTTAAATTAGACTTTCCTAGCTCAACTATTCGCCATTCAACACCATTTTGCTGTTTCTTGCTATCAACATCTACTGCACACCTGTAAGTCCCATCTGGCGCCTTTACAATAATATTTCCATGGTAGTATTGACCATAGTCATTTACATCATCTCGATAGTAGTCTTCCAGGTCACCAATTATCACCCCATATCCATCATTTAATGGCATATATAATCTCCTTTTATATTAATATCTTTTTCTAACACTCAGGCTAAAATACCTGTCGATTTAGCACAGAGACTTTTTATAGCGTAGCAATAAAAAAAATAAACGCAGGATTTCCTCCAAATTTAATATCGGGAAGTTTTGTTCTCATTTAATCATACGCTTCTTAATATTTCTTAGGACTCACAACAAAATAGAGAGATAAACAAAAGAATGCGAGTTCATCATCACTCTATTTCCTTTTCTATATACGACCCCCTTCTGGCACGATAACCGGTAAATCTGTACACCCAAAATCCAGCCCAAACTGACTTAGAATACAGGTAAGTTGGCCTCTATGATGCGTTTGATGATTGAAAATATGCTGACAGAATTCACCTACATTTCTTTCAATTTTTGTCCCTTCAGTCGTTATATACCTAACAATCCTTTCACAATCACCCTCTTCAAATTCCTGAGTAATTTGTATGTAAATATCATCAACACGACTCCGTAGTTCCTTTAATTCTTCAAGGGACGAAACAAAGGTATCGTTGACTGATTTTGCAATGGGTAGGCTTTCCAATATCCGTGTATCAATACAAGCCAAATCGGTTGCGATTAGTCTCTGAAGCATAATTAGATCGCCAAAAAGAAGATGATTCCAATACGACATGACGCTAGAAAAAAATGAGCCAGTTTCTTGATGAAGCTGATCTGAAGAAAGCTTTTCGCACACTTTCAATAACTGATCATTCATACGCTGATTATAAACTGCTAACATCCTAAAGTTTGAGGATAAACCCATTTTGACCTCTCAAGTGCATAAGAAATCTCTGAATTAAGTCCAATCATCGATCTGGCTTCCAGACTGGTTCGCAATCACATCTCCTGTCCTCGCTCAGTACCTACATCCATGTAGACCGGTAAGAATTCATAACACAGAGTGACGATTAGACGTCTTCAGAGGCTTTACAATAGTATCCACGATAAAAATCGTCCGACGGCATCATAGATTAACAAAGAATCATCTTTAAGCCGTACCGTGTCTTTTCCCTCTATTCCATGAAAATCCTTTCATCTGTCATGATTTCATGGAAGTTCTACTGCTTCAACATCACCATTCATGAAAGACCTTCCATAAAAATCAAGATGATGGTGAGCATTTGATTGTCCAGTGTAACTGAATGGACTCGTATAGGGTAACGAGCAATGTTCTAGTAAGTCTTTCTTAGAAAGTCACTCGAGTAGACTAGCGTCTCACTCAGGCTGGCTCAATAGATGTATGTATTCCCTCGGGATATTGCAAATATCCGTTTAACAGATTCGAAGTGAGAGCAATATTTTTAATAAAAAACCGAGATGATTAGTCCCGGTTATTAATTTCGTTCGGCTGATTGACTGACGGTAACATATAGATGTTAGGGCAATTATTTCTATTACTCACATAATTCATAACACTACTTGCAGTTAACTTGAAAGTAGGGGATATATCCAGACCTGAGCTTTCCAGACCTTTGGCAGTCCATTTGTTACACGTATTCATTAGATAATAGTTTCCCGTGCCTTCATAAAATTGGCTATTTCCATAAATTCCGTTATTTTGGGGAATGATTTCCCCACTTTCCGATCTTTTGAAACTCTCTGAAATGAAACTTATTAGAGATTCTAGTTCGGACTCATTTAGGCATATTTTCACTATGGTGCTATTGGAAAAAAACTCATGTACATCTGAGGGAACACTAACTGCGTGAATAACAGACTCGGTGGGCCAAAAGATAGCTCTTAATGTGAGGCCGGTTGTAATTTCCTTTGATTGGTAAAAACCTTTATCTCCCCATCCGAATTCTATTTGTTTGGTATTTCCAAAACGGTCTTTAAGCTTAGGTATAGCTTGGTAAACATTTTCTGAAGGAACTACAAACCCAGTATGCCATCCGTGACTCACTACATAAATTTCACTATCTCTAACACTGGTAGGCTCGCCAGTATATTTGTGAACTATAGAGTTAGAAGAGCAGCCAGAGAAAACAAGAACTGTTATCAGTGAAAACACTATTCGCATAAAATTATGTTTTATTTTCCTAACGACCAATCTCATCTGAAAGAATCACGCAGCAGTAACAAATCGACTGGATCTGTCATGCATCTTTACTACAATATTGTTCAATAAATGCATTAACCATGGCTTCAAAACTATTAAAGTTAGGATTGAAAATAATGACTCGCTTGGATCAATCTCCTTACCTTTTCTAAATGAGTCAATACTTTTTGGCCTGTCATTTTCTCTTAGCTTTTCAATATCACTCGCTTTCGCGGTCAGCGAAAACATCTTCATAACACTATAGTCCACCGCGGAGATGGGCCGGATGAAGACAATTATGTACGATTTTACTCAATCAACTCGACTAGTCTACGAACCGTTTTCAAGTTCCTGGTTGTAGCCACTAGTCCCAACTTTGATTCAATAAAATTATTTGACAATTTACTCCGACCATAACCATTTGGGCAAAAAAGATAGATTACATTGTTTACCAACTCTATCCTTTCAGGTGGTTTGGCGTATTTGGCTAACTCTTCTAACGATTCTTGAGATGGTGTGCAAGAAAGAAAGCTAACTAGTACTTTGGTATTATACCCCTCATCATTGGCTTCTGGATACGGGCATCTTTTTATGATTTCTTTATATTCCTTGATTTCTCTGACATCGACATGAACATTGAAACCGAATGATTCTTCTACAGCACTTTCAATTGCTTTCTTTATTTTGGAAGAACTAACATTTTTTGAACTAAACAATACATTTCCACTTTGAATATAAGTGATTACTCCCTCAAATCCTGACTTTTCATACATAGATTTAAGGTCCGCCATTTTTATCTTTCTTTGGCCACTGACGTTTATTCCCCTTAGCAATGAAATATACTTTTTCATCATAGTCTTTCAATCACATAATGCCTAAGTTCAACGAGCGTGGTATCACTCCGATGTAAAAAATGGTGGGTGGCCTGTTATTTGTTATTTCACACCTTAACCGCGCTTGTTATGTTAATTTGAGAAAACAACTATCCCCTACATCTGACAGCGGCCAATAGCTGAGGCTAACCTAGCATTCTTGACATCAAAAACAACATCGAATTTTTTTGATATCGAAAGCTTTTCTTCTGGCGTAGCAGCAGCCGTTACTGCCGATGCAGCACAACGACAGTATGAGTTCATCATAATCTCTTCATCTATATTGCATGCTCTATATATATCTTCACGCCCAATATTTACACCAGTCCCCTCTCCTCGATCAATTTTAGGTTTTACACTTTCAACTGTATCTGCTGAACTTCCCCACCATTCGCCGTCTCTAGCTGTTGGTTTAACTGTAAGTCTTATACCCTGGTCACCTGGGTCTGCAAGAAAAGACGTTTTCGCTTCAATATACCCATCTTGACAGGGAGGAGTGTATTGGTCTCTGATATTTTTCCAAGGAGAGCCGGTAATCTCCATGGCATCACGAGGATTTAAGCATATCTCTTTTATGTTGTTTTCTCCTGATACGTTATCTGGCTTATACACGACATTTCTAAATTTAGAACCACTTTTTACAAAGAAAGCAGGAATCACCCAATCATGCCAGCTCGTATATATGTTTTTGCATTCGTTTACTTTTATTTCATAATAACCATGCAATCGTCCCTCG
>JBNKQQ010000064.1:0-73953 GCA_050295955.1 Thiohalomonadales bacterium | reverse complement strand
CTCCTGAGGCTCCTGAGGCTCCTGAGGCTCCTGAGGCTCCTGAGGCTCCTGAGGCTCCTGAGGCTCCTGAGGCTCCTGAGGCTCCTGAGGCTCCTGAGGCTCCTGAGGCTCCTGAGGCTCTATATCCATAGGTGCTATCTTTTCATCCAGCCTGGCTTCCATCTCAAATTCGATGGCTTGCTCTTCGGCTTTTGACTGGATTGATGTATCACTCTCGGTAGCGGCGGTGGCCTCAGCTTTCAGCTCTGCCTCTTGAGCGCTCTCTGCGGCTATCTCCTCTACGATAACCTCTTCCGGTTTACTTTCAGCAATGTCTGGCGTGACCTCTACCTGCGGGGTGGGGTCACTGATAACTTGGGAAGTTGCTTTTGCTGCTGAGCTCTCCTGTTGGTAGGCTGCTACTTCCTCTGTGGTGATCTCGCCAGGACGGACCATAGGATAAGGGGAGTGTTTGATCTCAAACAGATAGTCGAGGGATTGGAACACACCATTGCATTTGCCGCAGCGTACCAAGCCGTTGGCACTGCTGAGTTGGTCCGGATGGACTCGATAGGTGGTTTGGCAATGGGGGCAGCGGGTGAACATAACAGCTCCGGAAAAAGACCTTTTTTATTTGCTTATTTACGCACACCTTCCAAGCGAATCCAATCCTCTTTTTGTACTGGTGGCGCCATAGTGAAGAATGGCGCGTAGGCATCACTGACTTGTTGTGCCTGATCAGCCAGAATACCTGAGAGTACAATTTTTCCACCAGATTTTGTAAGACTGGCTAGCTTTTCTGCCAAGCCAATGAGAGGGTTGGCCAGAATGTTTGCCAACATTAAATCGGCAGGTGCGATTTTTCCTTGGTTAGGAAGATAGAGCTCCAGCTGGTTTTCGATACTATTTTTCTCTGCATTGGCGAGGCTTGCTTCCAGAGCTTGAGGGTCGGTGTCAACGCCTACGCAGTGAGCCGCGCCCAATTTTAGTGCGGCAATACCCAATATGCCGGAGCCACAGCCGTAATCGATAACCTGTTGGTCTACTGGTGCATGGGCATCCAGCCACTCCAGGCAGAGTGCCGTTGTCGGGTGAGTGCCGGTACCAAAGGCCAAACCTGGGTCCAGTTTCAGGTTTACGCCTGTTTCAGATGGCGCATCGTGCCAGCTGGGGACTATCCACAGTCGCTCGCCAAACTGGATGGGTTCAAATCCATCCATCCACTCTCGCACCCAGTCGCGATCTTCTAGCGGATCAGCGTTCCACTTCAGCTGGCCGAACTGTTGCTCCAGTGCGTTGGTGATAGGCTCCATATCTGTCTCAGCTTCGTAGAGCGCAACAACACAGACCTCTTCCCAGAGTGGCGTTGTGCCTAACTCCGGTTCAAAGATAGGCTGATCAGCTCTATCCTCCAGCGTTACCGATAAGGCTTCAAGTTCAAATAAAGCATCAGAAATCGCCTCGGCAAGGCTTTTATTGGTATCGATCTTCAGTTGTATCCAGGGCATTGTTTCATCTCTTTAAACGCAAAGGCGCAAAGGCGCTAAGAGTTTAAAACATCTTTGCGTCTTCGCGCCTTTGCGTTGGGTGTTGGAACTTACAGACCCAGCTTCTTTTCCAGATAGTGGATATTGGTTCCACCAATCAGGAAATTGCTGTCACGGCAGATGCGCTGCTGTAATGGGATGTTGGTCTTGATGCCTTCAATCACCATTTCGCTCAGTGCGGTACGCATGCGAGCGAGGGCCACTTCTCGGGTCTCACCATGGGTGATCAGTTTGCCGATCATGGAGTCGTAGTGAGGAGGGACGTTGTAGCCGCTGTAGATATGGGAGTCCACCCGTACACCTAAGCCGCCTGGCGCGTGGTAAGCGGTAATCTTGCCGGGTGAGGGCATGAAGTTATCAGGATTTTCCGCGTTGATACGACACTCGATGGCATGGCCGTTGATTTTGATATCGTCCTGGGTGTAAGAGAGTTTTTCGCCTGCTGCGATACGGATCTGCTCCTTAATCAGGTCAACGCCAGTGATCAGTTCGGTCACTGGGTGCTCTACCTGGATACGAGTGTTCATCTCAATGAAGTAGAATTCACCGTTTTCGTAGAGGAACTCGAAGGTGCCGGCACCACGGTAACCGATTTCTACGCAGGCCTGTGCACAACGACGACCGATCTGCTGGCGCATCTCTTCCGTGATACCGGGAGCGGGCGCCTCTTCCACCACCTTTTGGTGGCGGCGCTGCATGGAGCAGTCACGTTCACAGAGGTGAATGGCATTGCCATGTGTATCCGATAAAACTTGAATCTCAATGTGGCGAGGGTTCTCCAGGAACTTCTCCATGTAGACCATATCGTTATTAAAAGCGGCGCCCGCTTCTGATTTGGTCAGGGAGATAGCGTTCAGTAGGTTGGCTTCGCTGTGTACGACACGCATGCCTCGGCCACCACCGCCACCTGCTGCCTTGATGATGACCGGATAACCGATCTCACGGGCAATTCTCAGGTTCTCATCACCATCACTGCCTAGAGGGCCGCCAGAGCCTGGGACCGTCGGAACGCCCGCTTTTTTCATTGCCTCGATCGCTTCAACCTTGTCCCCCATCATACGGATGGTATCGGCTTTGGGGCCGATAAAGACGTAGCCGCTATCTTCGACTCGTTCGGCAAAGTCGGCATTTTCAGAAAGGAAGCCGTAGCCAGGATGAATGGCTTGCGCATCGGTTACCTCTGCGGCACTGATGATGGCAGGCACTTTCAGGTAACTTTCGGTGGAGGGGGCGGGGCCAATACACACGGATTCATCTGCCAGACGTACGTGTTTCAGATCACGGTCGGCTTCAGAGTGTACAGCAACAGTTTTTATGCCCATCTCACGGCAGGCTCGAAGGATGCGTAATGCGATCTCGCCGCGATTTGCGATTACAATTTTGTCAAACATGGATAGATCCAGTGAGTCAGTTAAAACACAGCCGTATCGGCTTACTCGATAACAACCAGAGGTTGGCCGTATTCAACTGGCTGACCATTCTCAACCAGAATTGCTTTTACCACACCGGCTTTATCCGCTTCGATTTGGTTCATCAGCTTCATTGCTTCAACAATACACAGTGTATCGCCAACACTTACGCTTTGACCTACCTCGGCAAATGGCTTGGCTCCAGGCGAAGAGGCGCGGTACAGCGTACCAACCATGGGCGAGGTGACAATGTGACCGGTAATTTCAGGTTCTGCACTTTCTTCGACCGCGGGTGCTGCTGGTGCAGCAGGTGCTGCGGCAACTGGAGCAGGCGCTGCAAAGGCAGCTGGCGCTGCAATTGGTGCAACGGTTTGTGATACGCGGCTGATACGTACTGACTCCTCACCCTCTTGGATCTCAATCTCCGCAACGTCGGACTCTTCCAACAGCTCAATGAGTTTTTTGATTTTGCGTATGTCCATAGTCTTAAGAACCTGTAATTGTTAGATGTTTAATGGATGCCTGTAGGGCAAATTCATAGCCTTGGTCACCAAGGCCGCAGATCACGCCAATAGCGAGATCAGAGAAATAGGAGTGATGACGAAACGCTTCCCGGGCATGCACATTGGAGAGGTGTACCTCAATAAAAGGAATTGCAGCAGCACTGAGAGCATCACGAATAGCCACGCTGGTATGAGTGAAGGCAGCTGGGTTGATAATAATGAAATCAACGCTATCGTGGTAAGCTTGGTGAATCTTTTCTACCAGCTCGTGTTCCGCATTACTTTGGAAGAAATCCAACTCATGTGAGGCTTGCTTTGCCAAGCCCTCAAGGCGCTGTTGGATTTCCGACAGTGTGACACGTCCATAGTGCTTGGGCTCACGAATCCCCAGCATGTTGAGGTTGGGACCATTGAGTACCAGGATTTTCGCCATGATTGCTTTGAACTTCGCTCTAATTGTCGGTTTCGTACGCCTTTTATTGCTATTTTGCTTAGATGTAGGCGTTTTCGTATAAAGATGTTTCTATTATCGATGATTCCTGACGCGATGTCTATTTTGTTTGTGACAAAAACGACAGATCGCGTCAGATAGAGGCAAGATTACCTACAAACCCCTCTCTTAGCGGACTAATTGTGCGTGATTCTTAAAGGAGGTTGCTTCCAGAAAGCCTACTAGACGTAGATTGCGTAATTCGTTACCACCACGATCGTAAAAGATGATGGAAGGTGGGCCAATCAGGCCAAAATGTTTAAGGAGCGCCTTGTCATCCTCGTTGTTGGCGGTGACATCCGCCTTTAATAGTCGAAAGCCGGATAGTGCCTGCTGAACTTCCGAATCACTAAAGGTGTATCGCTCCATCTCTTTGCAGGAGACGCACCAGTCGGCGTAGAAATCCAGCATGACGGGTTGGTTATTACGCTTGGCCTCTGCGAGTTGCTGTTGAAGTGCTTGAAGGGAGTGGACCTTAGTAAAGCTAAGCTCATTGGATTGCTGTTCTACCCCGCTGGAGGCAAAAGCGATACCTTGCAGGGGTTGTAGCGGATCTTTAGCACCGCTGGCAGCGCCAATCAGTAGTAGTGATCCATATATCAGTAGTGTCAGGCCAACCCCTTTCCAGAGTTTACGCCAGCCAGTGGCATCAATACCAAGCTGTTCCAATGCACCCATATATATAGAGGAGCCGATTAAGAGAATTGCCCAGAGTGCCAGTGTGACAGAGGCAGGGATGATACGCTCGAGCATCCAGATGGCGACGGCTAGTAGCAGTACGCCAAACACGGCTTTGATCGCATTCATCCAGTCACCACTCTTGGGTAGGATCTTGCCCGCAGAAGCTCCAATCGCCAAAAGTGGTGCCCCCATGCCCATGCTGAGTGCAAACAGTGCTGCACCACCTAATAACGCATCACCAGATTGGCCAATATAAATTAGTGCGCCGGCAAGTGGTGGGGCTACGCAGGGGCCCACTACCAGTGCAGACAGGAAGCCCATAATGGCGGTGCCGATAAGGGTGCCACTCTGCTGGGAGTTACTCATGGTGGTCAGGCGGCTCTGTAGTGCATTGGGTAATTGAATATCGTAGAAGCCGAACATGGAAAGGGCCAAGGCGATAAATACGATGCTAAAGCTTCCCAAGATCCAGGGATCTTGTAGTGCTGCTTGGAGGTTTTCGCCAAACATTCCGGCGATGACACCCGCGATGGTATAGGTAATGGCCATTGCCAGCACATAGACCAGTGAGAGTGTAAAGGCGCGACGGGTGGTGATATGCTCACCTTGTCCTACGATGATACTGGAGAGAATGGGAATCATCGGGAAGACGCAAGGGGTAAAGGCCAATAGCAATCCCAGCCCAAAAA
Organism: Thiohalomonadales bacterium; assembly: GCA_050295955.1. GTDB lineage: Bacteria > Pseudomonadota > Gammaproteobacteria > RBG-16-57-12 > RBG-16-57-12 > JAFLJP01. Next base: position 68,655 of record JBNKQQ010000064.1, on the reverse strand, counting down.
AGCTCGCAATGGTCAAAAGGGTAGAGCCGCTGGCCAGAGATTGAGCCAGTTGATCTTGTTCCGAAAGAGGAAGTCCAGCGTTGCTATTCGATGAGGGTTGAGTGGCTGCCGGGGCTGTGCCATCGCTGGCGGGCAGCACAATTTGCATACTGCTATCGATGGGGGGGTAACAGAGCCCTGCATCGGCACACCCTTGGTATCGGGCTGTCAGTGTGATGGGTGTCTTGGCCAGATTTTCTCGTGTTAGGTGGATGGTGAAGGTGGCCTTGCCATAGTAAACCTCCATCAATCCAAAATATTCATCATCTTTCTCTTTGCCTTTGCTCCCTTCAAAGCTGGCAATGGTGATGCCTTCTGCCCCTTCTAGGCTAAATTCAAACTTATTCTTATATAAATAATACTCATCAACGATGTCGAAGTGGGCTCGCAATGTATGGCTATCGATGACTTCCGCGCTGAAGAAGAAGGCATCACTGGGGTCGAGAAATTCAGGCTGTTGCTCGGTGAGTCCCAGACTACTACCTAGGTCGCGGAAGGTGTCGCCAAACCCCGCGTGCGATGGAGAGACTGCTGATAGGGTAAGGGCAAGGGTAATGAGAAATATTTTAATTATCTTCATGTATTGTGCTCAGGTTTTCGTCGATCCACTGTAGGTAGCTAGGTAGCCCCTGATCTATTGGGACGGCAATTATCTCCGGAAGTTCATAGGGGTGTAGCTGCTGAATCAGTTGCTCCAGGGAACGGTAGTGGCTACATTTGGTCTTTATTACCAGCAGCTGTTCCTGACTGGATTCAATTTTACCTTGCCACCGGTAAAGAGAGCGAATTCCTGGTACCATGCTAACGCAGGCCGCCAGTTCCTGGTTGAGAATCGCTTTTGCAAGGCGTTCTGCACTCACTAAGTCAGGGCAGGTATTCAATACTATTTGATAATCAGTCGCCATCGTGGTTTCCATTGTGAGCGCTAAAGATAACCCGATGTATACGGGTTTGTCACTGTGTGAGAGAAAATGTCGCCATTTCGTATTCTTTTCCTACTGTTTTTGATCATTCCATTGTTGGAAATTTACTTGTTAATTAAAGTAGGGGGGCTCATTGGCCCGTTACCAACCATCTTTCTAGTGGTGTTGACTGCTGTGCTAGGTGCGGTATTGCTGCGCCAACAGGGTTTTTCTACTTTGCAGCGCGTACAGCAAGAACTTTCTCAAGGAATGGTGCCCGCCGGTGCTATGTTGGAAGGGGTGATGTTACTATTTTCCGGCGCACTGCTGCTGACGCCAGGATTTTTTACCGATGCGATAGGGTTCTTGCTGTTAATGCCAGTGTTTCGTCGCTGGGCAATTTATCAGATGATGCGTCGCATGGTTGTGACTCCCTTTGGTGAGACTTCGGGTGGATTTTCTGGCCACTCTGGCAATACGGCTCAGGGGCGTACGCTGGAGGGTGAATTTCAGCGTCGAGAGGATGATTGAAAAAAATTTACTTTTTTGCCTTGAATTCCCTTTTTGTGTCCCCATCAATGTTCACACAAGGCTAGAGCGTTAGCTCGCCACACTGTTTTTTCATCCCCGATGGCAAAGTGCTGCAGGGGTAACTACGTAATAAATTTTTATTCATTATTTTTTATTGGGAGAAACCACAATGAGCATTCGTCCATTGTATGACCGTGTTGTAGTCCGCCGAGTTGAAGAGGAAGCAACCTCTGCTGGTGGTATTGTTTTGCCAGGTAGTGCTGCTGAGAAGCCATCTCACGGAGAAGTGGTTGCCGTAGGTTCTGGTAAGGCGCTAGAAAATGGTGAGACCCGCGCAATGAGCGTAAAAGTAGGCGATACCGTTCTATTCGGCAAATTCTCTGGCTCAGAGGTGAAAATTGACGGTGAAGCATTGCTGGTAATGCGTGAAGACGACATTCTGGCAGTATTGGGTTAATCCCGCCTCCTGGTAACGTATCTAACAAAATTTAAGATTTGAGGAATAAGTAAAATGGCAGCTAAAGACGTACGTTTTGGTTCTGATGCTCGCAGCCGCATGGTTGATGGCGTAAATATCCTGGCTAACGCAGTTAAGGTAACTCTGGGTCCTAAAGGCCGTAACGTTGTACTGGAGCGTGGCTTCGGTGCACCTACCATCACTAAAGATGGTGTATCTGTCGCGAAAGAGATCGAGCTGGAAGACAAGTTCGAAAACATGGGCGCACAGATGGTGAAAGAAGTTTCTTCTCAAACCAACGATGTGGCTGGTGACGGTACTACTACCGCAACTGTACTGGCACAGAGCATCCTGGTAGAGGGTATGAAAGCGGTTGCCGCTGGTATGAACCCAATGGATCTGAAGCGTGGTATCGACAAAGCCGTTCACGCTGCAGTTGAAGAGCTGAAGAACATCTCTAAGCCATGTGAAGACACCAAGTCTATTGCTCAGGTAGGCACAATCTCTGCTAACTCTGACGACTCTATCGGTAACATCATCGCAGAAGCAATGGAGAAGGTTGGTAAAGAGGGTGTTATCACTGTAGAAGAAGGTTCTGGCCTGGAGAACGAGCTGGACGTGGTTGAAGGTATGCAGTTTGACCGTGGTTACCTGTCACCTTACTTCATCAACAACCAAAGCAACATGAGCGTTGAGATGGATAACCCACTTATCCTGATCCACGACAAGAAGATCTCTAACATCCGTGAGTTGCTGCCTGTTCTGGAAGGTACTGCGAAAGCGGGTCGTCCTCTGCTGATCGTTGCTGAAGATATCGAAGGCGAAGCGCTGGCAACTCTGGTTGTGAACAACATGCGTGGTATCGTTAAAGCGGCAGCGGTTAAGGCACCTGGTTTCGGTGACCGTCGTAAGGCAATGCTGCAAGATATCGCTATCCTGACTGGTGCAACTGTGATCTCTGAAGAGGTAGGCCTGTCACTGGAGAAGGCGACCTTGGAAGATCTGGGTACTGCTAAGAAGATCCAAATCACCAAAGAGAATACCACTATCGTTGATGGTGCAGGTTCTTCTACTGATATCGAAGAACGCGTTACTCAAATCCGTGCACAGCTGGCTGAAACCACTTCTGATTACGACAAAGAGAAGCTGCAAGAGCGTATTGCCAAGCTGGCAGGTGGCGTTGCGGTCATCAAAGTGGGTGCTGCCACTGAAGTGGAAATGAAAGAGAAGAAAGATCGTGTAGACGACGCTCTGCATGCGACTCGCGCTGCGGTACAGGAAGGTGTCGTACCTGGTGGTGGTGTTGCGCTGGTTCGCGTACTGTCTGCTCTGGATGCACTGAAAGGTGACAACCACGATCAAGACGTTGGTATCGCTATCGCACGTCGTGCAATGGAAGAGCCAATGCGTCAAATCGCTAGCAATGCCGGTGAAGAAGCTTCTGTTATCGTAAACAAGGTTTCTGAAGGTGAAGGCAACTTCGGCTTCAACGCTGCAACGGGTGAATATGGCGACATGATCGAAATGGGTATTCTGGATCCAACCAAGGTAACTCGTACTGCACTGCAAAATGCAGCTTCTGTTTCCGGTCTGATGATCACGACTGAAGCAATGGTTGCAGAAAAACCTCAAGAAGGTGGCCCTGCAATGCCTGATATGGGCGGCATGGGTGGCATGGGCGGCATGATGTAATTCAAGCCCCATCATGTGATGTGGAAAAAGGCCCGGCTATGATAGCCGGGCCTTTTTGTTTGGGGCTAAAGATAATCATGATTTAGCCGCCTAAATACACTATGTTGGGATTAACAGAAATAATGGATCAAGCTGTGTGGGTGCGACAATGGGTCACATTCAGTTTTATTCGTGATAGGGATATGCTGAGTCCAAGTCAAGTGCAGACTGGGCTTATTATACTTTGTTAGCTATTAGGCGATCACTTACGGTCGCCTTTTTTTATGGGAAAATGCCGGGATCGATTCTGGTGGCATTGTTTAGCATAATGCTATAGAACTATCCGTGGTATATGGAAATGTAATTTGTTAAATGTTTTGGGCTTAATCTTATTGGAGTCCAGGAGTATAAGGCGTATGGCGGCGAAATCTTTCAATCAATTAAAAAAACTGGCATTTTTATCTTGTTTGTCGGTTCTGCTGGCTTCGTGTGGTGGTGGCGGAACACCACCACCTGCAGGTAATAGTGTAAGTGGAACTATCACCGCAGCAGAAAATAGTGCAGTAGATAGTGATGTGAATGATCCCTATGCGCCATACCAGTCGAATGACTCCTTTGCGACTGCCCAGTCCATTTCCAATCCAGTTAATTTGGCCGGTTACCTAAACGTGGCATTATCGGGTAAAACGGGACGTTCTTATAGTAGTGGTGATATCAAAGATTATTACTCAGCAACTCTCTCCGCAGGTCAGACCATTACTCTTTCTGAAGGGGATTCCGCTTCCTCTGATATCGATATCTATTTGTATGATAGTAATCAGGCCTTGAAAGATTCCGATGTGGGAGGCGGAGCAAGTAAGCAACTCACTGTTCCTTCTGATGGCAATTATTATATTAAAGTTGAGATAGCCAGTGGTGCTTCAACTTACGTATTGAGCACCGCACTAAGTTCTGCTGCAGAGTTAGGAGGGCTGAAGTTATCCAGTGACTTTATTGATGGTGAGGTGATTGTTAAATTTAAAGACAAAGTCACACTGAGTAGCTCAAAAACTTCTCTATTGACGAGCTTAGGGCTAGATGTGAATGCGGGTAAAGGGGGGCAAGTACAGTTATTAAGTCTCCCTGATGAAAGTGACAGTAGAAAGAGTGCTCTTAGCAATATGCTGTCAAAGTCGATGATTTCTGAGATGTCGGGTGTTGATGACGAAACACGTCGTAAGATGGAAACGCTTTACATGGTGGGTTACCTTCAGCAGCTGCCAGATGTCGAGTATGCAGAGCCTAATTATATTTATCGCCTCCCTGAAGTGGAGCGGCAGGTACTTAGTGATGAGGTCTCTACCATGGCGACTGCAAATGATAGCCATTACAGCAAGCAGTGGCATTATCCTTTGATTGAAGTGGACACCGCTTGGGATCTGACTGCTGGTACAACGAATACCGTGGTTGCTGTCATTGATACGGGTATTCTTCCACTTCATCCAGACTTGGATGGAAGCCAAACAACTACTGGGTATGATTTTATCTCTAGTTCAACATACTCAGGTGATGGGGGCGGGTTGGATAGTGACCCTACTGACGTGCATGACGGTAGCTCGCTGTATGTATTTCACGGAACCCATGTGGCAGGCACGATTGCCGCGGAGACCAATAACAGCTTAGGTGTCGCCGGTGTCTCTGGCAACTGGCCAGTGAAGATTATGCCTCTACGGGTATTGGGGAGTGATGGTAGTGGTTCAACCTACGATATTGCCCAGGCAATTCGCTACGCGGCAGGCTTGACCAATGATTCGGGTATACAGCTTACAGGTAGCGATGTAGCCAGCATTATTAACATGAGCCTTGGTGGCCCATCAGTCAGTACTACGATGGATTTGGCTGTCGCTGAGGCGCGAAATGCCGGGGTGATTGTGATTGCTGCAGCGGGAAATTCGGCGTCCAGCTTACCCTCTTATCCCGCTGCATCGGCGGGTGTGGTTTCAGTCAGTTCAGTGGGAGCTGATAAGCTATTAGCCCCCTATTCAAATTATGGTTCGACCATTGATGTTGCTGCACCAGGGGGAAACTCTGGTGCTGACTATAACGGTGATGGATATCCCGATGGTGTCTTAAGTACGGATGGTGAGGTACGTATTAGCGGTAGTACCGCGACCGTTGATTATGTCTATAGTTTTTTACAAGGCACCTCAATGGCGACTCCCCATGTAACGGGCATTGCCGCTATGATGAAAACCCTTTATCCGACAATGACCCCAAGTGAATTTGATTCATGGCTGGCCAGTGGTTCACTGACGCAGGATATTGGTCCGCTGGGACGGGATGACAACTATGGGTATGGTCTGATCAATGCTTATGAGGCAGCGGTAACTGCAACGAATGCTGGAACTTCAAATCCGAGCCCGTTGCTGTACTTTAGCCCCAGCTCTCTCGACTTTGGCCTATCGACCACGCTATTAAATATTGATGTCAGCAATCTCGGAGGTGGAACGCCATCAGTACAGACGCCTGTGAGTGGTGCGAGCTGGCTAACTGTGGCAGCATCGGCTTCGGTGGGCACGGATGGTTTGGGTCGCTATGTTGCAACGGTTGACCGCACTCAGCTACCTGGTGATGGCAGTTATAGCACGATTATCACCTTTTTGACTTCGACAGCGCCCGGAACACGCGAAATTCCTGTCACGGTGAGAAAGTTAACCGCTTCGGCGAGTAATGATGCGGGGTTGATCCATGTCTTAGCAATTTCTCCAGTAACGGGCGGGATGCTGGGTCAAGATGCGGTAGAGGCTGTGAATGGTGAGTATGCCTATTCTATTAGCGATTTATCTGAGGGGAGTTATCTGATCATTGCGGGTAGCGATTTGGATAACGACCTCTATATTTGTGACAGTGGTGAAAGTTGTGGCGCCTATCCAACCTATGGGCAGATGAGCCAAGTCTCTGTTACTGGTAATGTAACAGGTATTGATTTTAGCGTGAGCTTTGGTGTGGCCTTTAGTGGGGCGAAGGAAGGAGATGATAAATCCGTGGCGAGTAGTGAGACTGTACCCCTTGCTGAAGGATATAGGCGAAAACCTTGATGAGAGGGTTGTTGATTCTGCTGCTTTGCTATATGGCTACAGTGGTGGCCGGAGATCAATTGCCTGATATGATTGAGGTGAGAGCATTACAGCATGGGTCGCAATGTGGCCAGCAGATTGCGGCAGTGGAGTGGATTGCAGACTACCCGGCATATCCGGTATCACACTCTGCGCTTCGTGTTAGGTTGGCGGAAGGTGCGAACGATTCATTTGATAGTGATAGATATCAGCTTGTTCTTGTGAGTATGGGGCAAAAGCCAAGTGCAGGATACTCTTTAGCGTTGGCAGATAACTTGGCACAGGTCGAAGCTGGGGTGCCAAGCCTCCGCCTGGAGTGGCATCAACCGCCTCCTGATGTAATGACTGCTCAGGTAGTTACACAGCCCTGTCTGTTATTGGGGTTACCGAAAAGGCGGTATCAGGGGGTGAATATCTATAATGAGCAGGATGAATTAGTGCTCTTTTTGGATGAGGCGAATACTGCCGATAGCCCGTGAAGGTTTAGTCATGCCCGCCGAGGGCCGGTGTTTGATGCTTTGGTTCGGTTTCACACCGATTTCGTCCGTTTGCTTTGGCTTCATATAGCGCGGCATCAGCACGCTGAAAGACAGTGTGTGGCGTATCATCTTTGTGGAACTGGGCAAGGCCGCAAGAGATGGTGAGGTTGACCCTTTCGTCGTGGTAATGAAACTCGCTGGAGGCGATGATCTCTCTTAGTTTTTCCGCGAGCTTTAGGGCGTCCTGGATGTTGCTGTCAGGCAGTAGTGAGACAAACTCTTCCCCGCCATAACGTGCTAGATAGTCTGAATCGCGTAGGCGCCGCTTCAGTATTTGGGCAACCAGTCTTAGTGCTTTATCTCCGGCTTGATGGCCAAATCTATCATTTACCATTTTGAAGTTGTCGATATCCCACACTATCAGCGTCAGGGCGTGATGATTGCGTTTCCAACGGCTGTATTCATGCTCTAGAAATTCTTCATAGGCGAGCCGGTTATTGACACCTGTTAGGGTGTCGCGCATTGCTTTATTGCGCTGTTGTTCTAAGCTGCTGCGCAGTTTTTCTGATTCAGATTCGATTCTCGTGACTTTCCCCGCCAAATTTTCCATGGCTTGCTCCATTCGCTGATGGCGTTCATCACTCTCCTCGCGGAATATTTTCACCTTGTCACGAATAGTAGCAAGTCGGGCTTGGATATTGTGTTTTAGCTCTTTTAGATCACTGGCCTCTAGCATTGAACTTTGGATTCCCTGCACGTGATCACGAACCGCTTCATCTAATAGTTGACTGCTTTTCAAGGCCGCACGTTGTCGATCTTGGTTGCCTCGAATGTTCTCGTCTATCTCGCTCAGAGTTTCTGTAATGTGCAGAAGAAAGCCCTCAAGCTCCTCTTTTTCATTCTGGCTGATGGATTGTGCTCGACTAATCAGTATGCCAAGGCGCTCTAGAAATGAATTAATATCTTCACTGCTATGATGTTGTTCAATCTCGTCTCTGAGGTTTTGTAACTCTTCGGCATAGGGCTCAGTGAGTGTAATCTGCTCAACTAGCTTAATAAGCAGTGTTGCGGGTTTCTCTGCCTCTAGTGATGGATGAGAGCACTCTTCTGTCTGGAGGCTTAGTATCTCTGCTAATTGGGCAATGAGTCTATTGATCTCTTGGCGATTGAGGGGGCTGTTTAACTGATGAGCGATGCCATGGAGTTTATCCTCAAGGCTTTGTGTGGGAGAGAGGGCTTGGAGGAGTTGCTTGATGGTTTCTGCAACACATTCATTATGCGACTTATCTGTTTCCGTCGGTGTTGTTGGGCGTGCGAAGAGTCGACGGAATAGTCCCCCTTGTGTTGTATCAGTTTGATTGCTGTCAATATCATTGCTTAAAGGCTTATGCTCTTCCGGCAGTTTTGCATAAGCTTGTAGGTCTTGCAGCAGCTGCAGGAATTTTTCCAGATGCTGTTCAATTTTATCCTCTGCGTGACGCTTATTGAGGGCCGTTTTTAAACTCTCTTGTTCTTTTTTCTGCTTCTTGAGTGTATCAGGAAGTTTCAATTGAGTGACAAGCTTGAGCAGTAGCTGATGGGCTTGGGGCTGGGCTTGGATGCGCTGAATTATCTGCTCTGCCTGATTGCAGGTCTCTTCAGTAAATTGACCAATATTGAGGGCCTTGCGCCCTTTGCGGATATCTTCTCGTAGCTTTTCAAGTTGTTGATCGAGTTTGGGATCAAAGCCATCCAGGATGAGGCTGAGGCGTAGTAGGCTACGACGAAAAAGTGTATCGCTATCAGCGGATTGTTTCTCTAGCTCTTCCAGTTTTTCCAATGTGGAGAAGTATTTTTTTTTCCACATTAACGCCTGTTGGCTCTCTTGAGGCATGGCAAATCTATCCCAGCATTAGATTGGACAGACCATCTCTCCCAGCTGTTCGGTTAGTTTGATATTTTCACTATAATCTACAGGGCAGTCGATGATGCTTACTGTGTTATCGGCAAGTGCCTGCTTTAATGTAGGTACCAACTCAGAAGCATTTTTAATGCGATATCCTTTAGCACCGAATGATTCTGCGTATTTGACGAAGTCCGGGTTGGTGAAATGGACATTGGAAGGACGGCCAAATTGATTAAGTTGTTTCCACTCAATCAATCCATAGCCATTATCATTCCAGATGAGAATTACCATGGGGATGGAGAGACGCATTGCCGTTTCAATCTCTTGGGAATTCATTAAGAAGCCGGCATCACCGGTGACCGCTACGACCTTGCGTTCAGGGTGGGCCAGCTTGGCCGCAATGGCGCCAGGTACCGCAATGCCCATGCTGGCAAAGCCGTTGGAAATAATGCAAGTGTTGGGGTGTTCACAACGGAACATGCGGGCCATCCACATTTTGTGGGCTCCCACATCGCAAATAACAATATCCTCCAGTTCCATAGCGGTTCGGAGGTCCCAGATGATTTTTTGGGGCTTCAGTGGGACACTATTATCTTCAGCGTGCTGGTTCATCTCTTTGATCAGCGCTTTGCGTAGCGGGCGTAACGGGTGTCCTTCACGGGGAGGTACCTTTGCCGCAATGCGTTGCAGGCTGTGCTTGATATCTCCGACTATGCCGACTTCAATGGTGTAGTTGGCATCCACTTCGGCAGGGCTATTATCAATGTGTACAATTGTCCGGTCCCCGCTGGGGTGCCATAAATGAGGATGATATTCCACCAAGTCGTAGCCGATGCAGATGATGACATCGGCTTTAGCAAAACCAAAATGGACATGATCTTGGGCTTGTAATCCCGCGCTCCCCAGTGCCATGGGGTGGCGGAAGGGGACGACCCCTTTTGCCATAAAAGTATTAGCAACGGGAATATTGAGCTTTTCTGCGAATTCAGCCAGCTGGCTCCACGCTTTGGCGCGGATAACCCCATTACCTGCCAAGATGATGGGGTCTTTGGCGTGGGTGATGACTTCAACCGCTTTGTTGATGCGCTCTGCCGAGGGCTCTGGCATGGCAGGTTGTTTCACCTTCAATGGCGGGCTGTCGATCTCCATTTTGGCAATATTTTCTGGAAATTCGATAAAGGTGGCGCCAGTCTTTTCCGCTTGAGCCAGTTTAAAGGCTTTACGGACAATTTCGGGGATAATTTCAGGTTCGAGAATTTGGCTGGAGTATTTGGTAATGGGCTGGAACATGTTGTTGAGATCCAGCACCTGATGTGACTCTTTATGTAGGCGGTAGGTGGCAGCCTGTCCTGCGATGGCAACCACAGGAGAGTGGTCCATATTGGCATCAGCAACGCCGGTAACCAGATTGGTTGCACCAGGCCCTAGTGTTGCCAGGCAGACGCCTGCACGGCCAGTTAATCGACCATAAACATCGGCCATGAAAGCGGCCCCTTGCTCATGGCGACAGGTGATGAACTGGATGTCAGAGTCTAAAATGGCATCCATGAAGTCGAGGTTTTCTTCTCCAGGAATACCGAAGATGTATTCTACGCCTTCATTTTCTAGGCATCTGACAAACAGTTCTGCAGCTTTCATAAGGGCCTTTAATGTTATTTCTTACGTTCTTCGCTGATTAGGTAGTCAGCAACTTTCAAAACATTGACATTATTGCCAGCAAGCCCTGCATTGGTGCGATATTTGCCATTAATGATTAGGGTTGGAACAGAGTTTACGCCATAACTGCGATGCAAGCTTTTCGCTTTGCGTACTTTGCTTTCAACGGCAAATGATTTAAATATGCGCTTGAAGTCTTCTTCGCTGACGCCATTGTCCACGAACAGTTTCATGACCTGCTCTTCATTCGACATAGGTAGGCGCGCATTATGCATAGCATTGAACATGGCAGGGTGAATCTTATCCAATACCTTTAGCATTTGGGCCGTATAGAAGACGCGGGCATGGATTTCCCACTCAGGGCGAAAGATGGCTGGAGTTTGGATAAACTCAACGTCGCTAGCTAGGCCTTTTTTCCAGCGCTGAATGTAGGGTTCAAAGTTATTGCAGTGAGGGCATCCGTACCAAAAGAATTCGATAACTTCGATTTTATCCTTGTTTTTGGTCGGCTGTGGCTGGCCTAGGCGTTCATAGTCGACATCTTCCTCGTAAGGTGCCGCGGTAACTGCTGAGCAGATAAAGGCTAAAGCAATGCTTAGGAAGAGGGTGTTGAATAGACGCATGAAATTCTCCATAACTGATTTTTTGTTTTTTGCAGGGTATCCAAATGAGAAAGCAAAGGCAATATGCCTTGCTCTTAAATAAGTCTAAGGTTTGATCGTGGTATGGGATTTTGGTTCGATTGGGTATGTTTAACGTTGGATGATGAGGCCGATATTAATACAATGGATATTGTATATTTCAAAGTATAGGGGAGTAAGTTATGGGTAATGAAAAGATAGATTTGGCACATTTTCTCAATCAGCAGTATTTGTGTGAGTCGCTGACTATCAAGGAGGTACGTACCCTGCTGGACTACATGGAATTGGTTGAAGTGACCAAGGGGCAGGTGATTGCAGACATTGGAGAGGTGAGTGAGGCGCTCTATTTTGCTGTAAAGGGAGAGGCAGCATTATTCCATGAAGACAATGGTAAAGAGACAGAGGTGGGGCGGATGGCTGAGGGGGAGTTGATGGGCGAGATGTCCTTCTTTGACCGCAAGCCCCGCTCTGTAAGGATGCGTGCCGTCACCAAAGAGGCACAGCTGTTGAAATTATCACGTCCTATGTATTTGCGCTTACGGGTAGAACATCCCTATATCGCTGTAAATCTATTAGAGCATGCCATCGTGAGCCTGGATCATCTGCTACGTCGCGTTAGTAATGATGTGGCGACGTTCTCCCGCTATCTCTACGGTCCTGGAAAGCGCTAGCTAGCCAGAGATAAGGAAATAAAAAGGGCGATTTCCGCCCTTTTTATTTACCAAGTCAGCTGGAATTAGTGGCTTAGAGTGGCCAGGTAAGCAGCAACGGCTTCCATCTCTTTGGTAGACATGCGAGTTGCTACATCTTGCATCATTTTGTTGAGGTCATTCGAGCGATCACCATTGGCAAAATTTTGTAACTGGCTTAGAACATATTCACTTTGTTGACCGACCAGGCTGGGGAACTTAGCCGCACCATTGCCTTGAGCCTGTGCCCCGTGACAACCGGCGCATGCCATCAGTTTACTTTCGTGGTTGCCGCCTTTGTAAATTTTCTGACCAAGGGTAATCAGGCCCTGGTCGTCATCAATATTGGTCGAGCTGGCTTTTTGAGCGGCGAAGTAAGCGGTAATGTCAGCAATATCTTCATCGCTCAAACCGATAACCATGGATTCCATGGTTTCATTTTTGCGATTACCGGCCATGAAGTCTTTAATCTGCTTGGTGAGATACTGCTGGGACTGCCCTGCTAATGATGGCCACATGCCGGCGGGACTATTACCATCCGCGCCATGGCAGCCTTGGCAGGCCATGGATTTCTCTTCACCTGCGGCAGCATCGCCTGCTGCTTGGGCTGAAGTGAATGTGGTAAGCATAATGATGAACGCAGTAAATAATGTCTTAGTCATGGTAACTGTTCCTTCCTTACTTAGGGGTGGAATGGGATATTATTATGGTTTTATGTTGATGCTTTCAAAGTAGGCAGCAATATCTTCAATATCTTGGTCTGAGAGGGAGGGTGCCATCTCATTCATAACCGGATCAACCCTTTTTCCTGATTTGAAATCGCGCATTTGCTTGACGAGATAGCTAGCATGTTGTCCCGCCAGTTTGGGATAAATTGGGTTACTGCTATGCCCATCTTTGCCATGGCAAACTTGGCAAGAGATGGCTTTTATCTTCCCTGTTACCGGATTTCCGGCAGCATGGGCAGTTGAGAGCAGGCCTGTTAGAAGCATGGAGGCTGTTATCGCTTTGCCTATATGTCTAAACAATGTTTTATGTCCTGTCGTTATTTCCACGGAAGTCACCTATGGCATTTCCGAATCATAATTGTGAGAATAATAGGCAAGGTTATTGTAGTTAAACGGGCTGAGTCAACCGTTTTGCTGCGTCACTTACTTTTGTTTTTGAAGGAACTTCTATATGAACCCTGCTTATAATCGAGCCAAATTTATCATTAGTGTTGCGGCTCTTTCCCAGCTACCAGTCGAACAGGGACGTGAGGTTGCTTTTGCTGGCCGCTCCAATGCCGGTAAATCGAGCGCTATCAACACATTAACAAATATTCGGGGGCTTGCGCACACCAGTAAAACACCGGGCCGAACCCAGCTGATTAATTTTTTTGAGTTGGACGAGGAACGTCGCTTAGTGGACCTGCCTGGTTATGGCTATGCCAAGGTGCCGGAGAAGATGAAGCGCCAGTGGCAGGAGTTATTGGAGTCTTATTTGCAGCAGCGGGAATGCTTGATTGGGTTGGTATTGGTGATGGATGTTCGTCATCCATTGACTGAGTTTGATCATCAAATGCTGGCATGGGCTGAGGCCGTTACCATGCCAGTACATATTCTGCTGACCAAGAGTGATAAGTTAAAGCGTGGGCCGGCGAGTAGTACGCTGCTAAAAGTGAAAAAAACGGTGCAGGAGCAGTATCAGATTCCCGTGACGGCCCAGTTGTTCTCTTCGTTAAAGCGTCAGGGGGTAGAGCAGGTACACCAGTGTTTGGATGAGTGGTTGGGATATGCCGAGGATGACTCTGTAGAGGAGTAAAAATAAACCAGTCGACCCGGGGTATCGGTATCTAAGGGGTGGGCCGACTGGTTTGGTGTCCGTATTGAGCCCCGTAAGGGGCGGGGCTCAATATCCCGCAGTTAGGGAGGGAGAGATGCGGGGGAGGCTTTATTGCCATCCGTACTCTATGACTGGCCCCTCTGGATGAAGTTCACGGAATTTACAAAAAAATGTAAATTTTATTTTTGTTACATAAAATTGACAGAAATAGCATGCTTTAGTGGGCCTGCTCCCAGTTGTCTCCAATCCCAATGTCTACTACCAGTGGGACCTTCAAGTCAGCAACACTATTCATTATTTGAGCGATGTTCTGTTCGGCAGTTTTCAATTGTGATTCGTTTATCTCGAAAACTAATTCATCATGCACCTGCATAATCATTCGTCCGATCTTCGGTTGCTCCAGCAGCCACTGATCGCAGGCAATCATTGCTTTTTTAATGATATCTGCGGCGGTACCCTGCATCGGGGCATTGATCGCGGTACGCTCAGCGTATTGGCGTCGTTGGGCATTACGAGCATTGATCTCTGGTAGATAGAGGCGACGACCAAATACCGTTTCGACATATCCCTGCTCCCGGGCTTTTTCACGGATCTCATCCATATAACGTTTCACGCCGGGATAACGCTCAAAGTAGAGGTCAACATACTCTTGAGCCTCATTACGTCCGATCTCCAGTTGCTTGGCTAGACCGAAGGCTGACATGCCATAAATGAGCCCGAAGTTAATGGCTTTCGCACGACGGCGGTGTTCGCTGCTCACTTCATCCACGGGAACGCCAAATACTTCGGAAGCGGTTGCCGAATGGACATCCTGGCCGCTAGCAAAGGCATTCAGTAATCCCTCGTCCTCCGAGAGGTGTGCCATGATGCGTAGCTCGATCTGTGAGTAGTCGGCTGCTATCAGCTTGTGGCTTGGTTCGGCGATAAAGGCTTGGCGGATGCGTCGTCCCTGTTCGCTACGTACCGGAATGTTTTGCAGGTTAGGGTCTGATGAGGAGAGGCGTCCGGTGCTAGCCACTGCTTGGTGATATGAAGTATGCACTCGGCCACTGGCTGGATTCACCTGCTGGGGAAGTTTATCGGTATAGGTGGATTTAAGTTTGCTAAGACTACGGTGCTCAATAATCAATTGTGGCAACTCGTGGCCCTGATCAGCTAATTCTACTAGTACCGCTTCAGCCGTGGAGGGCTGGCCCTTGGGGGTTTTACTGATAACAGGTAGGCCTAGCTTTTCAAATAGGATTACCTGTAGCTGTTTAGGAGATCCCATATTGAACTCTTCGCCAGCTACCACATAGGTTTCTTTCTCTAGCTCGACGATACGCTCTGCCAGCTGTTGGCTCTGCTCTTGGAGCATTTTGCTGTTAATCAAAACACCATTGCGTTCGATGCGCGAGAGGACTGGTACCAAGGGGACTTCGATCTCTTCGAATACCTGTCGAGGGCCTGTGCACTCTTTTAATTTAGGCCAAAGGGCTTGGTGAAGGCGTAGGGTGACATCAGCGTCCTCTGCTGCATAGGGGCCTGCTTGCTCAATGGGAATTTGATCGAAAGTGAGCTGGTTTTTACCTTTGCCAGCGATATCTTCGAAATGAATAGTGTTGTGTGTCAGATACTTCAGTGAAAGAGAGTCCATGTCATGACGGCTGGCGGTGCTGTCCAGAGTGTAGGACTCCAGCATAGTATCAAAGCGAATCCCGCGCAGAGTAATTCCCTCATTAGCTAGAACACTCATATCGTATTTTAGGTTTTGTCCCACCTTGGCGTGGCGATCATCTTCCAGAAGTGGTTTGAGTTGATTCAATACGTCAGCCTTATCCAGCTGTTGAGGTGCTTCCAAATAACTGTGGGCAAATGGCAGATAGGCAGCGTGGCCTGCTTCGATGGCAAAGGAGACGCCTACTACTTGGGCTTGCATATAATCCAGGCTAGTGGTTTCACAGTCGAAGGCGAATAGCTCGGCCTGCTTGAGTCGTTCTAGCCACACATCCAATTGTTGTTGTTCCAGTATGATTTCGTAATTCGCTTCGGGTGCAGCCTCTTTGGCTTCCTCTTCAGTGGTTCCACCACTGTTGTCGAGTGACTCGGCAAGCCATGTTTTAAACTCCAGCTCTTTGAAGAGCTCCACTAACCGCTCATGGTCAGGGGCTTGCAGCTTAAGTTGTTCTGGGGAGACTTCCAGCGGTACATCCAGTTTGATGGTGGCTAATTCGTAGGAGAGGGGGAGAAACTCCAGACTGGCGCGTAAACTTTCGCCAATCTTCCCTTTCACCTTTTCTGCATTGTCCATAACCTCTTTGAGGGTGCCGAATTCATTTAGCCACTTTACCGCAGTTTTTGGCCCGCACTTGGGAACGCCAGGAATGTTATCAACACTATCTCCCATTAGCGCTAGATAATCGATAATCTTCTCTGCGGGAATGCCAAATTTCTCAACTACGCTATCCGGTGTCATCAGCGTGTCAGTCATGGTGTTGATCAGAGTGATATGTTCATTGACCAACTGGGCCATATCTTTATCACCGGTGGATACCAGGGTTTCCAGCTTTAGGTCGGTGGCTTGCTGGCACAGGGTGCCGATGACATCATCTGCTTCTACTCCATCAATGACCAATAGAGGGATGCCCATGGCGCGGATGATTTCGTGGATAGGCTCGATTTGCACGCGTAACTCATCGGGCATTGGTGGACGGTTGGCTTTGTATTCGGGATACATGTCGTTGCGAAATGTTTTGCCTTTGGCATCGAATATGACAGCCATCAACTCGGGCTGGTAGTCCCGCATGAGTTTACGAATCATATTGATGACGCCGTATACCGCATTGGTGGGCATGCCTTTAGAGTTGCTTAGGTGGCGGATTGCGTGAAAGGCGCGGAATAGGTAGGAGGAGCCATCTACCAAAATAAAAGGTGCTTCGTTCTTCATGGGCTTATCGTCGTTAGGTTGTCGAGAGTCGCTCGTACAGAGCATGTAGATTGACTATATAATGCCTGAATTGAGGCGGTATTTCTTCCAGTGGGTGATCTTTTCTTCGGATGGCTGGCAGGAAGCACTATAATTGATTTAAGCAATTTATATAGAGATGAGACGATGAGCAGAGCGGCGGTGATGTTATTGACTGCGTGGTTAGCGATGCCGGCAATGGCAGAACAGGATGATCGCCAACAGGCGATTGAAGAGGCGGAAAAAGCACTGGAGCCAAAGGTCACGATTACCGAAGATAAGCGAGGTATGGTTGAGGAGTACCGTATGAATGGTGCGCTTTATATGATTAAGGTGACCCCTAAGGTGGGTCCGGTCTATTATTTAGTTGATGCAGATGGCGATGGAGAGCTGGAGAGTCGTCGTAATGAGCTGGATCCGGATGTCATGATTCCCTCATGGATGATTTTCCGTTGGTAGAGTTGGCGAAAGACAAATTTAAGGGAAATAAAAAAGGCCGGATAAACCGGCCTTTTTTATTGATATCGCGTTGGCTTATTTTAGGCCAGCGATGAAGGCTGCCAGGGTTTCTGCATCAGCTTCAGACAGACGACCCTGTGGTGGCATAGGTACTTTACCCCATTTGCCACGGCTGCCTTTTTGAATGCTCTCTTTGATGGTTGCGGTGTCGCCAGCATATTTTGCTGCAACATCATTCCAGGCAGGGCCTACCACTTTTTTGTCGATGGCATGACACGCCATGCAGCCGCTCTTCTTAGCCAGGGCTAGGTCAGCACTTGCGTTACCAGCAACAAGCAGGGCAGCTACAGCAGGAATGGTTAACCAAATCGCTTTCATGTAATTCTCCTCCAACGGATATAAGATTCCCTTACGGGCTTTTAAGAGTTTTTAGGGAAAACGGCAAGGCCGCTAAAAATCCCTCCCCCCAGTATTTGTTCTACTCGTTTGTATTAGTTTTTCATTACGAGCCGAGTTTTTATGCCATAGAGGGGGTTGGGAGTCAAGGGAAATGTTTGACTAAAAGACTGTGTTTTTTTATGGAATATGCTTAGAGCTTGGGTGCTTACTACCCAGGCGTGTATTATGTCGCGATTGTAATTGTGTGTGGAAAGTGTGGGTGAATGACGGCTTTGAGCAGTAATAGGCATTGGCATGCTGGTCAGCAGTCCAGAATGAAGGGCATTTCGCCGATAGTTCGTGAGTGGTTATTCGATAGCGGTTCGTTAACCCGGCGTTTGATGCAATTGTGCGGTGAGCAGTTTCAGGTTCAGGTGATTAGTGAGTGCGCTTATTGTCGTATTAATGAGCGGGAGAGGGCGCTACTCGCCATAAAGTCTGGGGTGCAAGCTCGGATTCGTGAGGTCTTTCTGTGCCATGGAGATATTCCGCTGGTGTTTGCCCGTACCGTTATTCCATTAACGACTCTTCGAGGCGAGGCTCATCGGCTGGCGTATATGGGGGGCAGGCCCATCGGAGCATTGCTCTTTTCCTGTCGCGGTATGATTCGGGGGCCGCTACAGATCTCGAAACAAGGAGCCAGCAGCTTACATGCTTCTTTGCCGGAAGATGAGGTGTGGGGGCGACGTTCTCTTTTTTATCTATCGGATAAGCCTTTATTGGTGAGTGAGTTTTTTTTGCCGTCTCTGTTTGAGAAGGTTGCAGAGTAAGGAGAGGGTCAATTATGCAACTGACAATGCATACGCGTTGGCGTAATTACTTTTTGTTGATGCGCCTGGATCGCCCGGTGGGTATCTACCTGTTGTTATGGCCTTGCTTATGGGCGCTATGGATTGCCGCAGAGGGCGTACCCGGTTGGCTCAATTTGTCGGTCTTTATTGTTGGTGTGGTGTTGATGCGCTCGGCTGGGTGTGTGATTAATGATTATGCTGATCGTAATTTTGATCCTCATGTAGAGCGTACCCGAAACCGGCCCATTGCGAGTGGAGTGGTCTCTAAAGAAGAGGCTTTGATGTTGGCGGGAGGGCTTGCGCTATTGGCCTTTCTTGCAGTTTTGCTACTGAATAGCTTTACAATTTATCTGTCGTTTATTGCCGTGGTGTTGGCGGCAATATACCCCTTTATGAAGCGTCATACCTATATGCCTCAGGTATTTTTAGGATTAGCCTTTGGCTGGGGGGTGCCAATGGCCTTTGCGGCAGAGACTGATTTGATACCTCCGGTGGCGTGGTTGTTGTTAGCGGCTACAGTGGTATGGGCTACTGCTTACGACACGATCTACGCGATGATGGATCGTAAGGATGATATTAAGATAGGGGTGCGTTCTACTGCTATTCTGTTTGGTACGGCGGACAAGGCGATTATTGGTGTCTTGCAGGTGCTGGTCATACTGATACTTCTGGTGGTGGGGCAGCGCTTGGAGATGAGTGGCTATTATTATCTGGCGCTAGTTATTGGTGGCGCCTTGATGGGGTATCAGCAGTATTTGATTCGTCACCGCTCGCCTGACGGTTGCCTTAAAGCATTCAAGAATAACAACTGGTTTGGCGCGGTTATTTTTTTAGGTATTGCAGCCCATTATGGCTTGTCAGCTTAGGGCCTGTCGAAGGGAGTGTGATATGATGCCTCCCTTGTGCGCCAGAGGCGTAATGTATTCAATTGACTAAGTTGGGTTTTTATCTATGTTGCTATCCTCTGCGGCCATTCTATTAGGGTTTATTGTGTTGGTCTGGAGTGCTGACCGCTTTGTCCTTGGTGCTTCTGCAGTTGCCCGTAATATGGGCGTTTCTCCGCTGATTATCGGCATGACTATCCTGGGTTTCGGTACCTCTGCACCGGAGATGTTGGTCTCTGCTGTTGCGGCATGGGGAGGTAACCCTGCTCTGGGGGTTGGTAATGCTATTGGCTCTAACATTACCAATATTGCATTGGTGTTAGGATTTACCGCAATTATCGCGCCGATGGTGGTACATTCAAAGGTACTAAAACGTGAATTTCCAATGCTGTTTCTGGTGATGGCGTTGGCTGCAGTGCTGATGATAGATGGTGAGTTGGGACGCTTGGACGGTATTATACTGCTCTCTGGTGTGGTGGTGATGCTGTGGTGGATGATACGCGTTGCGCGACAGCCGCATGCGCCAGGCGAAGAACCGTTGGATACTGAATTTGAGGATGAGATTCCCGCGGATATGTCTACGGGTAAAGCATTTGTGTGGCTCATCCTTGGCCTGGTTCTGTTAATGGCAAGCTCCCGCTTGTTGGTTTGGGGGGCGGTCAATGTTGCTGAATATTTCGGGATCAGCGATTTGATTATTGGTTTGACTATCGTGGCTATTGGTACCAGTCTGCCGGAGTTGGCAGCAACGGTCTCTGCAGCGCTGAAGAAAGAGCATGAGATGGCCATAGGTAATGTGGTGGGCTCCAATCTTTTTAATCTTCTGGCGGTGCTGGCTTTCCCCGGCATTATTGCGCCTTCAGTGTTGGAGCCGGAGGTGATGAGTCGGGATTTTCTGGTCATGGTTGCGTTGACCGTCACACTATTTTTTATGGCTTATGGATTTCGAGGTAAGGACGGGCAGATTAATCGATTTGAAGGGGTAGCCTTATTGGTCGCGTTTGTTGGCTATATGGTGATGCTCTATTTTGCAGTGGTGGGATAAGGCGATGACTGAAGTTTTTACAGTAACAAACGTAAAGTGCCAAGGGTGCGTTAATAATATTATCTCTGCCATGCTTGCCCGTGATGAGGTGATGGAGGTGGAAGTGGAAGCGACTACGGGTACTGTAATTATCAGTGGCGATGATTTGGACCGCCAAGCCCTGTCGGCTAGCCTGAATGAACTGGGATATCCAGAGGTTGTAGAGTAGTTTATGGACAAACAGAAGGTAACCGAGCTGGCGACAGCGGTGTTGAGGACAGAAGCGGATTCGATTAATGCGTTGATTGCCCGTGTTAATGAAGATTTTGTTCGCGCCTGCGAGTTCATGATGGCCTGCGAAGGGCGGGTAGTTGTCACAGGTATGGGTAAGTCGGGCCATATTGGTAATAAAGTCGCGGCGACTTTGGCTAGCACTGGTACTCCTGCTTTCTTTATGCATCCAGGTGAGGCGAGTCATGGTGATCTGGGCATGATTACCGGTAAAGATGTGGTGCTGGCCTATTCAAACTCGGGTGAAACTGATGAGTTGTTGACCATTTTGCCGTTGATTCGCCGTATTGGTGTGCCAATGATTGCCTTGACGGGCAATCCCGAATCGACCCTCGCACGTGAGGCAAATGTGCATATCGACGTGAGTGTTGAGAAAGAGGCATGTCCTTTGGGGTTGGCGCCTACAGCCAGTACGACTGCTGCATTAGCGATGAGCGATGCACTGGCCGTGTCGTTATTGGAGACTCGGGGTTTTACTGCGGAGGATTTTGCATTATCTCATCCGGGAGGCAGTTTGGGGCGCCGGTTGTTGTTGCATGTCGGTGACATCATGCATCAGGGCGAGAGTATCCCCTTGATTACTCCAACTCAACCAATGAGTGAGGCCTTGGTTGAGATGACTCGCCAGGGATTAGGTATGGTGGTTGTGGTAGAGGACTCCCAAAGCATGCGCTTGAAAGGGGTCTTCACGGATGGCGATTTGCGCCGTATGCTGGATCATGGCGAGGTGAATGTACACCAGATGCCCGTCTCTCAGCACATGACTTCTCCTTGTAAAACCGCTCAGGTTGATATGCTGGCAGCCGAAGCGTTGCAGATAATGGATGAATTCAAAATTAATGCGCTACCTGTCGTGAATGAGCAGCAGCAGGTGGTAGGTGCTTTTAATATGCATGATTTGTTGCGTGCGGGCGTTGTATAGAGGCTTGAAATAATAGATTTAGGTGGGATGATGCAGGATATTCTTGAGCGAGCAAAACGGGTTAAGTTGGTTATTTTTGATGTCGATGGCGTGTTGACCGATGGTAGCCTCTATTTTGCTGATGATGGTCAGGAGCTAAAGGCATTTAACTCCCGTGATGGTCATGGCATGAAAATGTTGCAGCAGACCGGGGTTGAGATTGCCATTATCACTGGCCGCACCTCTAATGTGGTTACCCACCGTATGGATAATCTCGGCATCAAGCATGTATATCAGGGGCAGCATGAGAAATTGCCTGCTTTTCTTGAGTTGATAGACGAGCTTGGGATTGCCCCTGAAGAGGTGGCATATATGGGGGATGATGTTGTTGACCTACCTATTATGCGCCGAGTGGGCTTTGCTACGGCTGTCCAGGATGCTCATGAATGGGTGAAAAAACACTCCCACTGGCATGCGCCCAACAATGGTGGTCGAGGTGCGGCACGTGACTTATGTGAGTTGATAATGGAAGCGCAGGGAAATTTAGAGTCCGTACTGAGTGAGTATCTTTAGGGCTTGATACGGCAATGATAAGTTTTAGCCTTTCACGACAACAGCTATTGGTAGGCAGTGGCTTATTGTTGCTGGTTGGGCTGAGTTGGTGGTTGCAAGGCAGTTTTGAAGAGATTGAGGATGCCTTGTACCGATTGGACGGGCAGCCTGACTATTACATGCGTGATCTTAGTCTTCAGGTGGTGGGTGAGGGGGGAGAGGTGCAGCATCATCTCTCTGCCCGTAAGATGGCTTATTTCTCTTGGGATGATAGTGCTCACCTTGATACGCCACAAGTTGTGGTCTATCGGGAAAATAGACCGGCCTGGATGGTGGAATCGGATCAGGGCGTGTTATACAACCGTGAACAGACTCTCACGTTGGATAATGGCGTGTCTCTCTATAGAGGTGATAATAAACAAGCCTCATCATTGCAGTTGCACACCCAGCAGATGGTTGTGGATCTTGAAAGTGAGCAGGCAAAAAGTGAGGGAGATGTGTTGGTGTTACAGCCACCTATCGGTGAGTTGAGCGGCCGTGGATTGATACTAGACCTGCAGCAAAATCGTCTCCATTTGATGTCCCAGGTACGGGTAAGATATGAGAATAGATAAATTTATCGGCTTGAGTTTTTTGCTTCTCTTTTCATCGGCCATATCAGCGGCATCTGTTGATCGTAATGCGCCAGTGCTTATTGAAGCCGCAGAAGTGATGATTGATGAGCCTACAGGTGTGAGTACCTATCACGGCGATGTGTTGTTTCAGCAGGGTGGTATGAGTTTGCGTGCAGATCAGGTTAAAGTTCATAGCGATGGGCGTACTCTGCATAAGGTTGATGCAACCGGAAAGCCGGTAATTTTTGAGGTGACTGACGAGGGTGGACAGAATACCCGTGCAGAGGCAAGGCAGATGCATTACCTGGTTAGTGAGGGACGTCTGGTGATAGAGGGTGATGCGCAGTTGTGGCAGCGAGGTAATCACTTTAGTGGTGGACGTATTGAATTCGATACCTTTAATGATCGTGTGGTTGCTAGCCAGCAGGGTGAGCAGCAGAGAGTTAGAGTGGTGATTCACCCTGAAACCCTTGATAAAAAAGAGCAAAACGCAACAGGGGTGCAGGGTGAGTAGCCTTCTGGTTGAAGGCCTGGCAAAGCAGTATCGTGGTCGCCGGGTGGTTAAAGATGTGAGTTTGCATGTCGATAGTGGAGAAGTGGTTGGGTTATTAGGGCCAAATGGAGCTGGCAAAACCACTAGTTTTTATATGGTGGTAGGCTTGATTCCCTGCGATAATGGCAAAATCACTTTGGAAGGTTCCGATCTGACGCCATTACCACTGCATGCCAGGGCAAAGCTGGGCATTGGTTATCTTCCCCAGGAGGCATCTGTATTCCGTAAACTGACGGTGACAGAAAATATCCTCTCGGTATTGGAATTGCGCACTGAATTGAGTGAGGCTCAGCGTCAGGAGAAATTGGAAGAGCTATTGCAGGAGTTTCATATTAATCATATCCGCGACAGCTTGGGAATGAGTCTGTCGGGTGGAGAGCGTCGGCGGGTTGAAATTGCCCGTGCTTTGGCTGCAAATCCTAGATTTATCTTGCTGGATGAACCATTTGCCGGGGTGGATCCTATTTCCGTAGTAGATATACAGCAAATTATCCACCACTTGCGGGAACGGGGCATCGGGGTGTTGATTACAGATCATAATGTCAGAGAAACATTGGGCATTTGTCAGCGGGCTTACATTATGAGTAGCGGTGAAGTATTGGCTGCGGGTACACCTGAAGAGATACTGTCCAACCAGCAAGTGAAAGATGTCTATCTGGGGCACGGTTTTAAGATGTAATCAGCGATACCGCCTGCGTATCGGGAGAGAATAATTATAATATGAAACAGTCGCTGCAAATAAAGCTTGGTCAAAGTCTTACTATGACTCCTCAGTTGCAACAGGCTATACGCTTGTTACAGCTGTCAAGCTTGGAACTTGAGGCTGAAATTCAGGAAGCGCTTGACTCTAATCCATTGCTGGAGATGGATGAAGAATATGACCGTTCTGAAGGGAGTGCTGAGGATAGCTCGGTAATCGAATCTAGTAACGAGGTTCCCGCAGAGGCCTCTTCTAAAGAAGAGAGCGAACTTAATCAAGGTGGTGACAGTATTCCTGATGAGCTACCTGTAGATAGTGGGTGGGATGATGTGTTTGATGCGCCTGCTGGCCCAATGCTGGGAGGGGATGACGAGCAGCGTGAATTTGAGCAGGGCAGCGGAAGTGAGTCACTGCAAGATTACTTGGCATGGCAAATCGAAATGAGTAATCTCTCAACGCGTGACCGGCTTATTGCAGATGCGATCATTGATGCCATCGATGATGATGGTTATGTGACGTCAAGTTTAGAGGATATCCTCAGTGGCTTTACAGAAGAGGATGAAGTGGAGCTGGATGAGGTTGAGGCAGTTCTGCGGGTGGTGCAAAACTGTGATCCCCCTGGCGTTGCGGCGCGTGATCTACGAGAAAGCATGTTATTGCAGCTGGCCCAGTATGATCCAGTCACGCCATGGCTTGCTGAAGGCAAGCGCTTGATCAGTGAGTATATGGAATTATTGGCGGCACGCGACTTCAAGCAAATTATGCGCCGAATGAAGCTGACAGAGGAGGAGTTGCGCCAGGTGATTCAGTTGGTGCAGTCGGTAAATCCTCGTCCTGGCAACAGCGTGACCGAGAGTCCATCTGAATATATTGTGCCCGAGGTGCTGGTTAAAAAGGTCAAAGGCAAATGGATTGTTGAGCTTAATCCCGAATGTGCCCCCAAGGTGAAGGTGAATCCCTACTATTCTGGTATGATTCAGCGCTCAGATAGCAGTGCCGACAATACTTATCTAAAAAATCATTTACAGGAAGCCCGTTGGTTTATAAAAAGCCTAAAAAGCCGTAGCGAAACGCTGCTGAAAGTGGCAACCTGTATCGTAGAGCGTCAGCGGGCTTTCTTTGAATATGGTGAAGAGGCCATGAAGGCGTTAGTGCTGGCGGACGTGGCGGAAGAGGTTGGAATGCATGAGTCAACGATCTCTCGTGTGACCACGAAAAAATATATGCATACTCCGCGGGGCATTTTTGAATTAAAATACTTTTTCTCAAGCCATGTGAGTACCGTCGGCGGCGGCGAATGCTCTTCGACAGCAATACGTGCCCTCTTAAAGAAGCTGATTGCGGCAGAAGAGCCAAGCAAACCGTTGAGCGATAGTAAATTGGCAAGCTTGCTGGGAGAGCAGGGTATTAAGGTTGCCCGTAGGACAGTTGCTAAATATCGCGAAGCAATGTCTATTCCCCCATCAAATGAACGTAAGCGACTCGGCTAAAACTAGGAGTTAACAATGCAATTAAATATTACCGGCCAACATATCGAGTTGACAGATGCTATGCAGGATTACGTGAACAGCAAGTTTACAAAGCTGGAGCGTTATTTCGACAACGTAACCAATGTGCATGTAATTTTGTCCGTAGAGAAGAAAAATCAGAAGGCTGAAGCGACCGTTCATGTGGCTGGCGGTGATCTATTTGCGGAGTCAACGGATGAAAATATGTATGCAGCAATTGATGCGCTAATTGATAAATTGGATCGCCAAATCAAAAAGCACAAAGAGAAGCTGACTGATCATCATCGTAGCGAAGGCGCTGCGGTAAAAACCCAGCAACCCGCTGAATAATTTTTATTTAAGGTTCATAACGAAAGTTACTGTATGGAACTCTCGGATATTTTGCCTCGCGAGCGAGTACTCTGCGGGGTAAGTGTGACGAGTAAAAAGCGGGCACTTGAATTATTAAGTGAAACGCTGGCCTGTGAAGGTCTGGCAGGCTGTCAGGGAGAGATCTTTGACAGCCTGATTGCTCGTGAAAGACTAGGTAGTACCGGCTTCGGCAATGGTGTGGCGATACCCCATGGCAGAGTAAAAAGTGCCCAAGAAACACTAGCTGTTTTTGTGCAGCTGGCGGAGCCAATTGATTACGATGCCATTGATGGGCAGCCTGTGGATTTGATGGTGGCCTTGGTGGTGCCTGAGGAGTCGACAGATGAACATCTTCAGGTTTTGGCCAAGTTAGCGGAAATGTTTGGTAACCGTGATTTGTGTCAGCAACTGCGTGAAGCGGAAGATTGTGATGAGGTTTTTCAGCTTGTTACCCAATGGCGTAAAGATGGCTAGCCCATGGCCAGCGGTGTGCTGACAACTAAGGCCTTATTTGAAACCCACCAGGAGGCATTGGGCCTGGAGTGGGTGGCTGGCTATTCTGGCGTCAGTCGAACGATTGATTTGGATGAAATCAAAGAGGACGAAAGTGTCCTTATTGGTCATCTTAATCTGATTCAACCTATCCATATGCAGGTGCTCGGTAATCATGAAATTGAATACCTGGACCGCCTTGGTAAGGCTTCTCGTGAAGAGCAGTTGCGTGCACTTTATTCCCTTTCTCCTATGGCGGTAATGGTGGCCGATCAAGCCCATTTGCCCGAAGATATTCAGCGTTTAGCTGATGAGTATGATATCCCTCTTCTGACCAGTTCGGTTTCTTGTCGTAAGTTAATCAATTATCTACAGGAATACTATGCAATTGCCGTGGCCGACAAACAGGTGTTGCATGGCGTATTCATGGAAGTGAAAGGAATCGGGGTATTACTGACCGGAAAGAGTAGTGTTGGTAAAAGTGAATTGGCATTAGAGCTTCTGAGTCGGGGGCACCGCATCGTTGCTGATGATGCGCCGGAGTTTTTTCGGGTTGCTGCTGATACGATTCGTGGCCGCTGCCCAACATTGTTGCAGGATTTTTTGGAAGTCCGGGGATTGGGGATTCTAAATGTCCGTTCTCTGTTTGGGGACAGTGCGATCAAGCATGATAAAAATTTGCGCTTGATTATCCATCTTAAAGAGATGAATCAAGCAGAGATGCAGCAGATCAATCGCCTGGAAGGGGAGCGTCATGGCAAAGTTATACTTGATGTGGAAATTCCGGTAGTTACCATACCTGTTGCACCGGGTCGTAACTTGGCAGTGCTGGTTGAGAGCGCTGCTAGTCAGCATATTTTACGCAGCAAAGGTTATCACGCCGATCAGGAGTTTGTGCGGCGTCACTCTGAGCAACTTGCAAAGGATGCATTATGAGAGTGGTTGTGGTGAGCGGTTATTCTGGGGCGGGGAAAAGTACCGCCCTTAATGTTCTGGAAGATGCTGGTTTCTACTGTATCGATAATCTCCCGATGACACTGCTAAATGACTTTATTGAGCAAAGTCGTCAGGGAGACTCTCCGGTAGAAAACCTCGCGGTAGGCATTGATGCTCGTAATCTGAGCAATGATTTTAATCAGTTTCCGCAAATGTTGGAAAATATCAGGGCGCAGGGCGTCGCTTGTGAAGTACTATTTCTTAACACTGCAGAAGCGATTTTGTTGAAGCGCTTTAGTGAGAATCGCCGTAAGCACCCGCTAAGCAGTAGCGATCTCTCGCTTGCGGAGGCGGTGCAGAAAGAGCGTCCTATATTAGATGCTGTACGCGGAGCTGCTGATATCCATATCGATACCACCAATATCAATGTGCGGGAGCTACGTAGCGTTGTTCGTGAGCGGGTGGTACGCCGTGACAAAGCGGTTCTCTCTCTGATGTTAATGTCGTTTGGTTTTAAATATGGTGCGCCAGCAGATGTGGATTTTATCTTTGATGTGCGTTGCTTGCCCAATCCTCATTGGGAGCCAAGTTTAAGGTCATTGACAGGATTGGATCAGCCTGTCGCTGATTATCTGTCATCTCAGCCTCCAGTTGAGGGAATGCTACTTGATATTCAAGGCTTTCTAGAGCGCTGGATGCCGGCTTTCGAGGCGGAAAACCGTAGTTATGTCACTGTAGCCATCGGTTGCACTGGTGGTCAGCATCGTTCAGTCTATTTTGTCGATGAGCTTCATAAGCAGTTAAAAGCGAGTTATCCTCAGATAATTTCACGGCATCGGGAGTTAAGGTGACTATTGGATTGATGATAATTACCCATGAAGCGGTAGGACGCGCTTTATTGGATACGGCAACCAAGATTATTGGGCGTTGTCCCGTTAGCGCAGAGTTGTTGCCTGTTCCGATGGATAGTGATTGTGATGGTCTATTACAGCGAGCTACAGAGATGATTCAGAAGCTGGATAGCGGTTCTGGGGTTATCATCTTGACAGATATGTTCGGCGGTACGCCATCGAATATCGCAAATCATCTTGCTGCACTGGATAATGTGCGAATTATTGCAGGGGTTAATTTACCTATGGTGGTCAGGGTGCTGAATTATTCTGATTTACTGTTGGATGAGGTCGCTATCAAGGCATATGAAGGGGGGCGTGAGGGCATCTTCATCTGTGGGAGGGATCGTTGATGCTGAGTCGCCAAATGACCATTATCAACAAGCTGGGCCTGCATGCCCGTGCTGCGGCTAAATTGGTGCAGTTAGCCTCTACCTTTGAATGTGATATTGAAGTGGCACATAGCGAACGAAAGGTTAATGGTAAGAGTATCATGGGGGTGATGATGCTGGCTGCCAGTAAGGGTAAGGAAATTGTTATTTATGCCGATGGCAAGGATGAGAGTGAGGCGCTGGAGCAAATCTGTAGTCTAGTCGCCGATAAATTTGGTGAGTCGGAGTAATCCCATTACCATAGCAATATAGCTAGACTCACTCTCAATTGAGTTTAGTATCCCACCTAAAATATAACCGTCTGATTTAATAGGCGTTACAGTAGTTGGTTGAGCACGTCATGCCAGAGATCAAAGAACAAGAGCAAAATCTGGAGCGCCTGGATACGCTGATCTCCTTATTGCAACAGGGGTCCGTTAATGATGTGCGGTCAATGCTTGAGGAGCTGCATCCCGCTGAGTGTGCACTGCTGCTGGAATCACTTTCTCCTGCCGAGCGTGAGTCGGTATGGCAATTACTTCCTCTGGAAAACAAGGGGGAGGTGCTGATTCATCTTAATTGTGAGGTGCGCCCACCCCTGATAAAGCCAATGGCACCACAGGAGCTTGTCGAGGCCACTAAAGGGTTGGACCTGGATGATCTGGTGGATTTTCTCCAAGATCTGCCGGATTCAGTGATACGTCAAGTACTCTACAGTTTTGATGCTCGTCGTCGGGATCAAGTGAAAGAGGCGCTGGCTTATCCCGAGGATAGTGCTGGTGGTTTGATGAATATCGATACCGTATCGGTTCGAGCGGATATTACCCTGGATGTGGTACTGCGCTATTTGCGGTGGCAGGGAGAGATTCCCGAAACAACTGATAGTCTCATGGTGATTGATCGTACCGGGCGATATTTGGGCGTACTTCCTCTTACCGAGCTATTGATAAAAGCACCAGAACTACTGGTTTCAGATGTCTTTAAGGCTGATTTAGAAGGAATTGCCGCAGATATGTCGGCCAAAGAGGTCGCTAAGCTGTTTGAGCGGCGAGACTTGGTATCAGCTCCAGTGATTGATGAAGAGGGGCGTCTACTGGGGCGTATTACCATTGATGATGTGGTTGATGTTATTCGTGATGAAGCGGACCACTCCTTCATGAGTATGGCGGGTCTGAGTGAAGAGAGTGATGTCTTCGCACCTGTCGTTGCAAGTTCCCGCCGTCGTGCCGTCTGGCTGGGCGTTAATTTGGTTACCGCTTTCCTGGCGGCATGGGTGATTGGCTTATTCGATGCCACAATTGAAAAGCTGGTGGCGCTAGCCGTTTTAATGCCGGTGGTGGCCTCCATGGGAGGGATTGCCGGTAGCCAAACCTTGACCTTGGTGATTCGTGGTATGGCGATTGGTCAGGTAGGGGATAGTAATGCTAAGCGTTTGCTTGCTAAAGAGTTTGCCGTAGGTGCGCTGAACGGTATTATTTGGGCACTTGTAGTGGCCGCGGTGTCCGTGGCCTGGTTTGACGATATGTGGTTGGGCGGGGTGATTGGCATAGCGATTCTGATTAATTTGATGTGTGCTGCCTTAGCAGGGGTAACTATTCCACTGTTTTTACGGCGCATGAATATTGATCCTGCCCTGGCGGGAGGCGTGATTCTTACCACTGTCACTGACGTGGTGGGATTTCTCGCCTTTCTGGGGCTTGCGGCAATTTTATTGGTATAAAGATGAAACCGACAACACCACTTTTAACCGTGGATATCCTAATTGAGCTGGTAGATAGACCAGGTTGCCCAATTGTATTAATTGAACGCAAGTATCCTCCACTTGGCTGGGCAATACCCGGGGGCTTTGTGGACGTTGGCGAGAGCCTGGAGCAGGCGGCAATCCGTGAGGCTAAAGAAGAGACGTGTCTGGATGTGGAGCTAAAAGTACTGCTGGGATGCTATTCTGATCCTCAGCGGGATAAGCGAGGACATACAGTCAGTGCCGTTTATGTGGCAAGCGCGGAAGGCGAGCCCAAAGCGGAAGATGATGCCGCGGCATTTGGATTGTTTGTGCCCAATGAGTTTCCCGCCGAGATGGCATTTGATCATGGGCTAATCCTGTCTGATTACTTGCGTTACCGGAATAGTGGTGAACTGAGTCCGCTACGTATTTAAAGCCTGCTTAGCTCATTTAGTGGCCAGCGTGGTCGGCCTGAGAAAGTGTTGTCTTCACACTCGCCTGCTTGTAGACGCAGCATGCCGGCATAGGCAATCATTGCTCCATTGTCGGTGCAGAGTTCATGACGGGGGTAGAAGACGTTAACGCCCAGTTTTTCCCCCATCTTTTCCAACTGTTCCCTCAGGCGTAGATTGGCGCTAACTCCTCCGGCAATTACCAGTCGCTTCAGTTTTGTCTGTTCCATGGCACGACGACACTTGATGACCATGGTATCCGCAACTGCATCTTCAAAGGCTCGAGCGATGTCGGCCTTAGTCTGTGGGTCATCACCATCTTTATGTAGGGTGTTTAGGGCGTAGGTTTTTAGTCCGCTGAAGCTGAAATCCAGACCGGGGCGATTGGTCATGGGGCGCGGAAACTTGTATCGGGAGGGATCACCCTGTTTAGCCAGTTCCGCGATTTTCGGCCCACCGGGATAGCCGAGCTGCAATAACTTGGCTGTTTTATCAAAGGCTTCACCGGCAGCATCATCAAGGGTGCAGCCAAGCATTTGGTAGTCACCAACGCCACGTACTTCCATCAGTTGTGTATGTCCACCAGAAACGAGTAGCGCAACAAAAGGGAATTCTGGCTTTGGGTCATCCAGCATAGGCGCTAATAGATGTCCTTCAAGGTGGTGTACGGCAATGGCGGGTATGCCCAGTGCAAAAGCTAGGCTGCGGCCGATAGATGTACCAACTAAAAGGGCTCCCATCAGACCAGGTCCAGCAGTGTAGGCAATGCCATCCAGCTGTTGTAGGGTGAGTCCTGTATTGGCCAATACCTGGCGAATCAGGGGGAGGGTTTTGCGGATATGGTCGCGGGAGGCCAGCTCAGGTACTACACCACCATAAGTGGCATGCAGCTCAATTTGGCTATAAATTTCATGGGCTAACAGCCCTTTTTCGGCATCATAGATAGCGATGCCGGTTTCGTCACAGGAGGATTCGATGCCTAATATTTTCATGGCGCCTATTCTCCCTATCTAAACAAATATGCGCAAGAACTTTGATTTTTTGCTGATAACTGTCTAGAATCGCGCACTCTGTATAAAAAATGACTATTTTATTTAAAGGGGTTGATTTTCCATGCCATCTGTTCGCGTTAAAGAGAACGAACCATTTGACGTCGCTCTGCGTCGTTTTAAGCGTACTTGTGAAAAAGCAGGCATCCTGAGTGAGCTGCGCGGCCGCGAGTTCTATGAAAAGCCTACTTCTGTACGTAAGCGTAAAGCGGCTGCTGCAGTTAAGCGTCACATGAAGAAGGTGATGAAAGAGCAATCACGTCGCGTACGTCTGTACTAAGACAGCGCCAAAATTCGCATACAGCGGAGCGAAATAATGGGTGACAACACCTTAAAGCAGCAACTGACTGATGCAATGAAGGCGGCGATGCGAGCCAAAGAGACGGATCGTCTGAAGGTCATTCGCCTTATCAATGCTGCCATTAAGCAGAAAGAGGTTGATGAGCGCATTGAACTGAATGATGAGCAGGTTCTCGAAGTGTTAACCAAAATGGTGAAGCAGCGTAGAGAATCTATCTCGCAGTATGAGAGCGCTGAGCGCCAAGACTTGGCCGATGTTGAAAAGGCGGAGATTGAGGTGATTCAGGAATTTTTGCCTGAAGCGCTCAGTGAGGAAGAGATTGCGCAAATTCTTGAAGAGGTATTGGCAGAGACTGGTGCCACTTCTATTAAGGATATGGGTAAGGTAATGGGGGCCTTGAAGCCACGCCTGCAAGGGCGAGCTGATATGGGCCCGGTGAGTGCTCTCATCAAGCAGCGCTTAAGCGCTTAAATGCACAGCTAGCTGCTGTTTCGAGCGGATAACGTCCAGTCTACGTCATGGCAGGGAAGATTCCTCAGCCGTTTATTGACGAGCTACTCTCGCGGGTTGATATCGTTGATGTGATCAACCCGCGTGTCTCTTTGCGTAAAGCAGGTAAGGAGTATACCGCCTGCTGTCCCTTTCACGATGAAAAAACACCTTCTTTCACAGTAAGTCAGCAAAAGCAGTTTTACCACTGTTTTGGTTGTGGTGCTCATGGCAATGCCATTAGTTTTCTGATGGAGTATGAGCATGCTGGCTTTGTTGAAGCGGTAGAAGAGTTGGCTGATATGGCGGGCGTTGAAGTACCCCGCGAACAGGCTAAGCCGGGTGAGCAAGTTCATACTGCTTCTAATCAGGGACTTTATGAGTTGCTAGAACGTGCGGTTAAATTTTATCGTTATCAATTGAGCCATTGCCCAGAGGGCGGTAATGCAATTGATTATCTCAAGCAGAGAGGGATGAGTGGTGAAATCGCAAAAGAGTTTGAGATTGGTTATGCCCCCCCAGGATGGGATAGTGTCGGTAAGGCCTTAAAGGCCTCCCAAAAGAGTTTGATTGATTGCGGTTTGCTCATCGAAAAGGATGGGGGGGGGAGCTATGATCGATTTCGGGATCGGGTTATGTTTCCGATTCGGGATGCCCGGGGAAGAGTGATCGGCTTTGGTGGTCGAGTATTGGGAAATGATACGCCTAAATACTTAAATTCGCCGGAAACACCCGTATTCCATAAAGGACGGGAGCTTTATGGTCTCTATCAGGCGCGCAAAGGGGTGCGAAAGCTTGATCGGCTATTGGTGGTCGAAGGCTATATGGATGTGCTTGCTCTGGCCCAGTTTGGTTTGCGCAATTGTGTTGCAACTCTGGGGACTGCTACCACTCAAGAGCATCTGGAGCGAATGTTTCGTGTTGTCGATGAAGTCGTATTTTGCTTCGATGGCGATCGAGCGGGCCGAGAAGCGGCAGAGCGAGCGCTGGAGAATGCCTTACCGGTGATGCGGGAAGGGCGACAACTGCGCTTTATGTTTCTCCCCGAGGGTGAAGATCCAGATACCTTGGTGCGTCGTGAGGGGGCCGAGTCCTTTGAGGCTCGAATGAAAACCTCTCAAAATTTCACGGAATTCTTCTATGAAGTCCTGGTCAAACAGGTCGATATAGGCAGCATGGATGGGCGGGCCAAGTTAGTTGAGCTGGCGCGCCCTCAGCTAGCCAAATTAAAAGGCGGTGTGCTGCATCAAATGATGGTTGATGAGCTCGCTCGATTGGCAAAGATTGACTTAACTCGGCTCGAGAATTCTCTTGGTGGCAAAAAGAGTGACGCCCTCTCCGCTACTAATATGGTTGTGGGTCGGGGGTGGCAGCAATTATCGCTGGTGCGTCGGGCTTTGATTTTATTGTTCAATGGAAATAGCTTGGCTCAGCAGGTATCCGATATTGAGTCATTGCGTAAGTTATCCTTGCCGGGTATGCCGCTACTCTGTGATGTGCTTGAATTATGGCAGTGTCATCCCCATCTTTCGGCGGGTGCATTGATAGAGCACTGGCGAGGCCAGGATAATTGGCGGCACCTAGTAAAATTGATGAATGCCCCGCTAGCAATTCCCGATGAAGGGGTTGAACAGGAGTTTGCGGGGGTGTTGGCGCGCTTCGAATGGATGATCAAGGAGCGTCGCTACGATGAATTGTGTGCAAGTACAACGCTAACTGATTCTGAGAAAAAAGAGTTAAATCAGCTTCTTATGGATCTTAAGGGGTAAAATCCCGAGCGTTGTCTAGAGAGATTTATATAGTCCGTGGTTTGTGCTAGAATCGCGGGCTATTTTCTATTGTATTTTGAGGCTTGGGAATATCGTCACATGAGCGAAGCAGACCAGCAATCACAGATTCGATCACTTATTGCCAAGGGTAAGGAGCAGGGCTTCTTAACTTACCGCGAGGTGAATGACCATCTGCCGGATGATATCGATCCTGAACAGGTTGAAGATATCATCAACATGATTAATGACATGGGTATCGAGGTGCACGAAGTTGCGCCTGATGCTGACTCGATCAACATTGCCGGTGATAACACCGACGTTGATGAGGATGCAGCCGAAGAGGCTGCTGCTGCGCTAGCAGCAACAGTGGATCCTGAACTTGGACGTACCACTGACCCGGTACGCATGTATATGCGTGAGATGGGGGCAGTTGAGCTGTTGACCCGCGAGGGTGAGATTGAGATCGCCAAGCGCATTGAAGATGGCGTCGCTCAAGTGACAAAGGCGCTTTCGACTTTCCCTGGCTCTGTGGCAATGCTTCTGGAAGAGTACAGCAAAGTTGAGAGCGATGAAGTTCGTCTGTCTGATCTTATCAATGCCATCATTGATCCCAATGCTGTTGAAGAAGAATTAGCTGCGGAGAGTGATGACACTTCTGCTGCCGATGACGATGAGGACTCGGAAGGTTCCGCTGATCTGGATAATGGTCCAGATGCTGAAGAAGTTGCTGCTCATATGGAGAACCTGAGGGGGCTCTATAACCGCTTTATGGAACTCTCTGTTGACCTGGGTAAAACCAAGGGACATCCTGAGTACGAGGCTGTTCGTAAAGAGATGGGTGAGCGCTTCGCCGAGCTGAAGTTAGTTGGTAAGGTGCTGGATGATATCATCAAGAACATGCGCCAGGTTATTGAAGATATTCGTAGCCATGAGCGTGTGATTATGGATATCTGCGTTAATCAGGCACATATGCCCCGTAAAGAGTTCATCACCTCATTCCCTGAAAATGAGACCAGCGCAGAGTGGCTGGAAAGCCAATTGGGAGGGGGATTTTCATACTCTGAAGTGCTTAATGAGCATAAAGACGAGATTATTCGTTCTCAGAAAAAGCTGCAGGCTATCGAGAATGATACTGGCCTAAGTATCGCAGAAATTAAAGAGATCAACCGCAAAATGTCGATTGGTGAGGCCAAGGCCCGCCGCGCCAAGAAAGAGATGGTGGAAGCTAATTTGCGTCTGGTTATCTCCATTGCTAAGAAGTACACCAATCGTGGTTTGCAATTTCTTGATCTGATTCAGGAAGGTAATATCGGTTTGATGAAGGCGGTAGATAAGTTTGAATACCGCCGTGGCTATAAGTTTTCAACATATGCCACATGGTGGATTCGCCAGGCGATCACTCGCTCGATTGCAGACCAAGCGCGCACTATCCGTATTCCAGTGCATATGATCGAGACCATCAATAAGCTGAATCGTGTGATGCGTCAAATGCTTCAAGAGATGGGCCGTGAAGCGACGCCAGAAGAGTTGGCTGAGCGCATGGAGATGCCTGAAGATAAGATTCGCAAGGTGTTGAAGATTGCTAAAGAGCCAATCTCTATGGAGACACCAATCGGTGATGATGAAGATTCACGCCTGGGTGACTTTATTGAAGATCAGAACATGGTTTCACCTTCCCACTCAGCTACCTTTGAAGGGCTGCGTGAAACTACCCAGGCTGTCTTGGAAAGCCTGACTGCTCGTGAAGCTAAGGTGCTGCGTATGCGCTTTGGTATCGATATGAATACCGATCACACCTTGGAAGAGGTGGGTAAGCAGTTTGATGTTACCCGTGAGCGTATTCGTCAAATCGAGGCGAAGGCGTTGCGTAAGCTGCGTCATCCAAGCCGTTCCGAGACCCTGCGCAGCTTTATGGAAGGTGATGCGTAAAGGTTTCTGGCATAAAGCAAAATCTGACGTTATACTACTGCCCGTTCGTGGGCAGTAGTTTTTCCAGATCCATGAAAAGCCCCTGTAGCTCAGTTGGTTAGAGCAGCGGACTCATAATCCGTTGGTCGAAGGTTCGAGTCCTTCCGGGGGCACCAAACAGAGAAGGGATTTTCTCTTCTGCAATTAGGCACATACCGGTTTCGGGTGTGCTTTTTTTCGTTTTAATAGCCATTCTTATTTTTCCTCTTGTACCAGTTTTGTATCAATTTGAATTTTCATCGGTCAGTTGATTACCAACATAGCTAGCCAGGTGATCCACTGATAAATGAGCGTATCGCCTTACCATTTCCACGCTTTCCCATCCTCCCAATTCTTGGAGCACATGGAGAGGAGTTCCCTTTTGAACGTGCCAGCTTGCCCAGGTATGTCTTAGGTCGTGCCAACGGAAATCCTCAATCTCGGCCCTTACTAGTGCATTGCGCCATGCAGAGTTATTGCAACGAGCAACCGGTTTGCCACGAAAGGTAAAGACAAATTCAGCATCGTTACCTTTGCAGGTTTCAAGTATCTCTATTGCTTGGTTGCATAGCGGCAAAGAAAGAGATTTAGCTTTCATGACTGTGGATTTCACCGGACAAGCCATTGAACGACTGGCAAGGTTAATTTGTGACCACTTAAGCCCAGCGACATTAGACTCTCTAAGCCCAGTACAAAGAGTGAAGTTAGCCATTAGTTTTAAGTGGCTGGGTAGTTCGCTTAGGAGGCGGTCTGCCTCCTCTTTAGTTAGCCAGCGAATACGGCGCTTGGGTTCCGGCAGTAATCGGACGTGAGGAGCACGGTCTATCCAATCCCATTCCCTTTCGGCAGCTCTCAGAATAGCTCGGAGCAACTGCAAAGCACGATTAACAGTTGCGTTGCTTACCCCATCTTTAAGCCGCGAAGCAGTAAAGTGATCGATCAGGTCTCGATTTATCGAAGCGAGATATTTACCTGCTAGAAAAGGGTCGAGTGCGATTAGTCGCCCTTTATCGTCTTTCAAACTCTTCTTGTGAGAGCGCTCCTGAAACCATCTAACTACAGCTTGTTCCCAGGTATATTGAGGGCGTTCATTAAGCTTGGCGACACGCCATGCTTCCGCTTTGCGGTGATCATGATATTCTTGAGCGGCTACTTTGTCTGAAGTCCCAGAAGACTCTTGTATTCTTTTGCCGCTTGGGTCTGTGAAACGCACCCACCAGATTTTTCCTCGGAGGTAGAGGGACATGCTTTACTCTCTGTAACATCTGTTGATTCAATAAACTCTAATAGCGCTCGACGGCTGAAACGCCACTCACGGCCAACCTTTCGACCTGGTACTTTCCGATCCTTAGCAAGCCGACGAAGTGATTCTGGATTTAAGATAAGGAAAGCCGCAGCCTCGTTGAGGCTGAGTACTTCCTTAAAAAGCGAGTTATCCAGGGTGGCGCAAGTGTTCATTTCTAAACCTGATTGATTCCAATAGTGACTATTTCTTTTTTGCTTTTATGGCTTTGGTTATCCATGGGGATCACTTCGCAAGCTCCGTTCCTTCCCCATTAAATGTGCCTACGGCTATTAAATGATTAAAATCGGAGCCGTAACACCATTGCGCCTCATGAAGTGATAAGCGGTATCAAGGCTCTTAAAATAGCGTGTTTCACCACTGGCTTGATCTAATAGTTCTACAGTCAGGCTATCAGTCACCTGATAGGTAATCTCAGCTGTCCAATCAGTGGCACCTAATAACGGGAGTGGGTGAAATCTCACAATTCGAATATTGGGAGAATTAAGCTGTAATTTTTGTTTATTCATATCTCAGTTTCGCT
Organism: Thiohalomonadales bacterium; assembly: GCA_050295955.1. GTDB lineage: Bacteria > Pseudomonadota > Gammaproteobacteria > RBG-16-57-12 > RBG-16-57-12 > JAFLJP01. Next base: position 30,531 of record JBNKQQ010000064.1, on the reverse strand, counting down.
TGCGAAACTCGGCAGGCTCGTTCGCTCCGGGGACTCCGCTCCCTACGCCTGCCGAGTTTCTATATCGATTTATTGGATTCACGAGGCTCGTTGTCATCTACCACGTAAAAGCCTGGCGGTGGATGAAAAATCATTTTAGTGTTTGTAGGCTTATCAAAAGGCCAGCCTAGAACAACAAAGGTAGATCTTATGCTAACAACCCTCACACCCAGATAGCTCAACACCTCATTGGTGTACACAGTAGAGTCACAGTCCAGCATCACCGTTTCAGAAGTGCTTGAAATATGAGCCACGTAGTAAAGCTCTTTGCACTGGCTCAGAGGATCAGTATCTGAACCCCTTTGGCGATTAGCCACATGATGAGTATCAGCAGAAAGAGGCGCAGCAGTATTTTTATCAGGAACCGAAACAGGCTTATTGTCATTTGTAGCAGTGGTTTGAGAATGGGGAGCAACAATTGACATAGAGAACGAATTAAGCCAATCAACGAATAGCCCAGACTGCATAAGATAGAAAAAAATCCCTCCACCCAAGGTAAGAAATGCCAGCTTAGGGTTTTTCCAAAACTTGAAACCCCAGAACGTATCTTTGACATCACCGGTGCTAGTCGACTCGTAGCAGGCAAAAGTCTCCTTCTTAATTTTCTTTTTACGAATTTCATGGAAATGAGAGGATGATTTTCCAGAGTCTTGAGCATCGTGAACCCCTTCGAGATATGAGCCTGGTAGGCCAACAGTTGCCCTGTTTTTGTGAAAGTACGCACCCTCCGTTGTTCCTCTGATGGCCGCGTGAACCTTATCAATGGAAGGTGTAATTAAGATAATGTCCCAGTTGAAATGGCGGTGTTGGTCAAATGCCGCAAAGAAATCGTGGGGGCGATTGTCTTGTCCGGCTTGATCTATTCCTCCAGGGTAGTCAAATTGTTTGAGATCGTTATCTCTAAGCCCCCTGCGGTAGATAAGCTGAACCTCATCTAAAATGATAAGTGCACCTTGAGGAGCCCAATGGAACCAGCGAGCCATTTTCTCTCGGCCTTCTGAGGTACTTGTATCCACGTAAATGAGATCTGAGTTGACGTGAACATCGGATAGCACATCCCAAACCCGGTGCCGAGTAAACTCTCGGATATTGGATACAACAACTCTTCCAGCTCGAAGTGCAGGAATCGCATGATCCTGAATAGCTCCCGAGGTCTTATATCCTCCATTAGCTCCATGATGACAGGCGATAGTCATGTGGCGATCCTATACGAATGGAATAAAGTTGAGCACGTAGCGCGTTACCGTGGCGCTTAGCACTAAGTTGATAGCTTCAGGGACTTTGAAGAACTGAATAATTCCCAGCGTCTGGGAGTCAAAAGAGGCCCACGTACTGTCCAGAAACGATGAAAGGTTGAGGTCACTAATAATCACTCGAGCTACATCCCAGGCAAACGTTGTAGCAACAATAGCGCTGTTTAACATGGTGATTGTTGAGACCTCTACAAAGTACGCAAATGCATCAGTAAGTAGGTCATATATGCCAGTGGTTAGAAACTCGTAGAGCCAATTAAAGAAATCGACCATTTAAGCTCTCCTCAAGACGATGGATATGGACATGATTCCAGCAAAAAACAGAATCACGAGTGCAATAGGGGATAGTTCTTCTCTGTAATCGTCTAGGCAAATATCAACGGGATTACCGATAAAGTCTAAGTCCCTCCAGCAAGGCAGTGCCCCCGGAGATGTGGATGCAGAGAAGGAGAACATAGAGCCAATGGAAGACTTCATCATGTTGATTTGGCTATTCAAATCAGTCTTTAGGGACTCTATCTCTGTAGACTTGTCTGGAAATGTTCCTGGTGAAGTAGGAGAGGGAGCCCAAAATATGTCATTTAATGACACACCTCCATCAAGAGAGCTGGAGAGGGTCTCGATGGCAGTGGTAACGTTAGAGAAGCCCTGTTCATTTGTGCTATCAATAGTACCCAGATCATTGCTTAAGGTGTCTGTATTAGTGCGAATAGCACGTTCTACATTGGCAAAATCATTCTGCAATGCATTATCTATAACAGAGGCTAGTGTATCTGGATGGACTTCTGTTACCGAGGTCGGCGGTGGTGGTGAATTGGGGTCGTTATAGGGGTCACCATCTTGATTCCCTCCATTATCTGCTAAATCAGGGGAGTCCGGCTCTATGGTTGTACAGGTAACAGTCCAATTAGTTGGGTCGATGTACTGAAACTCAAATAGATCATTTGTGGAACAGGAAATATTGTCTTGTGCATAGACAAGGCAAGTTTCAAAATCCCAGCAGACCGAAGTGCATATGGACTCAGCTAATACGTAGGTCTGATCCACACATTGTTTTATCGCTGGCCTATCACATGTTTCATAGCCTAGATCATAGCCTGCCAATAGTGGGTAGCCATCTTCGCATATTGTTGGGTTTTCCGTTTGGCAGGCGACAATATCTGTTAATTCGCACTGGCCATTTTGAAGTGTATAGCCCGTGCCGCAAGTACGGGGGTATTCCCCAAGATATTCGCAATCTCGAATAGGATAAGGGTTATATACGCAAGAATTTAAGGGAATACCATCAATATCAGATGGCGGCGGTACTCCATCGAAGGTTTGTTTAATGGCTTTTTTATAGGTGTTTACCGTAGTGCCATTGAATATATATGTGCCAGCCGATACTCCTTCGACTAGTGTACTTGAATAATCATCAGTTGGCTGTTGATCGGTGGTCGTAACCAACTCACATGCATGTGTGCTATTGCTCACATAGAGAGTAAGAAAGCATAGTATGGATATGAGGCTGGAATTTTTCATGATATGAAAGTGCGGAGGTAATACCTCCGCATGTTGGTTAATAGACCGCAACCCGATACCCATTTACAAAAATGGATATCATGGCTACTGCTAATAGTGCGGTGAGCATTAGAGCTTGCGCACCATAGTGATAACTAAGCCCACAACGATTAGGCCAGCTACAGCAGCGACAACATAGCCACCGACTGTAGATGCGTCAGTTTGGGCTTGCGTGATTGCTGTTGCGACCTCACCGGTTGCTGTAACGTCAAGAGCCCATGCTGATGCGGATGCTAGTAGGGCGGTTGTACCCGTTGCTACGGAAGCAAAAAGAGTTTTTTTCATGTTTATAACCTTGCTTTTCTAATGATATTAACGACTAAGCCAGTTCCCAAGCCTAGTACCCAGAACATCAATGCTGCACCTACAAAGTATTCAAAAGTTGCAGCATCAAACCCCAGTAACCGTGATAGCCCTACGACATTGGAATATTCAGTAGAACTGAGGATTTGTCCTTCAACCCAAGCTAAATCTGACGGAGGGCAATCAGAGAGACCTGGATTGGAGAGGCAAATTTGGACAAACTGGCTCAACTATGCGGCCTTTTGTTTAGCTGAAGGAGTGAGCTTTAGAGACCCAAGAGTTAGTTGTTGAAACCGGTTTACGTAAAACGATGATTCTTCTACCTCGTAATGACCTGGCTGATATGGAAGCTGGTCATTATCAAGACGAACTTTGATTTCAACTGGATAGGGTTTACCGTTTAGTGATATGTACCCGAGCTGGTTTCGAATAGTGAACGAACGATTATCTTTTTGGCCACTGAATTCATCAACATGTGCGCTTCTAATTTCAATTTGCATTTATATTTCCTCGTGGTTTCTTTCGAGAAAATAATGCGAAAAATTGATTGAGATTTGAATCTATATTAGAGGTTGGTAATTTTTAAATTGACGATGGAATTGATGATAGATTTGATGCTGTAGATGTATAAATTTGTATATATATTAATGAGTTATTTTTTTAACAAAAAAGGCTAAAAAAACTCGAATAGCATGTTTGGTAGCATCAATGTAAGCGGCAAATATTGCCACATATTCTTCTGAAGATAGTTGTTGATTTGTTGGCAATTATGAGGTTTTAAGTGACGGAATCCCTGATAGAGTCAATGAGTCGTTTAAAGTCTGGTAATCCTTTTGGATGATCTCAGTTTCGCTAGCGAAACTAGCATGGAACCTTGCTACTGAGGTGAGTGTATTTTAATCAATAATTCCCACCGTGGGACAAAGGTCCACTTGTTATATACGTGGACCCGCTACTTCAGTTGTCCAAGCTCTACGGTTGAGGAAAAGCTCGGGTTCTTGTTTCGGCGAATGACATTTACATTTTTCAATAAGCCATCATTTCCAAATTTCTGCCAAATTAAGTACATGGCAATAATTCCACGTTGTTGTCCATTTGTAATAACAAACCAGTCACCATATTGGGTAACTTCCATACCTCGCTTAGAAAATGACTTCGGAATATCTTTCCTGGGGCTGTGCGGCATCTCTCTATCTTTGCTATCGTTGCTCAGAAGGAAGTTTACAGTGTCTTCAGTGATTCCCGTCCCATGGAGAGATTCAAAGAGAACCTCACGAAATGTCATCCCACGAACATAATTATCCAAGTTACCGGAGCAGTTAATTCCAATAATCTGTGAAACGGGAATATCAATATTCTCGTCTAAACGAGTAACCGAACCATCTTTATATTCTCTATAGTCAAAGGGAATTTCATAATCCTGCTTTCCCATAAAATCCATTTCTATCAATGTCCTATCTGAAAATGGAGCAGGATATTCCATCTCATGATCACGAATTGCCCTCAGTACACTGTTTTCTGAGCCAAGCAAACAATATCTCTTTAGGTTAGATCTGGAAACTCTATTCCATTTATATTTATAGGTTTTTTGTTTTGGTGGCGGTTTTGGAGAAAATACGCAGTATCTTTCCCAAAAAAAGTTTAGGTATTTCTTAATTTTCACCAGCGTATTCCTATGCTGCCCAAGCAGGACGCTGCTTTGAGAAATCAACATTGATATAGCGAATCATTGGAACTACCTCGTTAGCGAGGCCATCTCCTTTGAACTGCTGTAAATAGGCTTGAGATATACCTATCTCTAGTAGGTCATTAAGATGCCGTGAGCGGGTACTACTGGTAGTAAGTTGATGCCACTCCTCGTATCCGTCAGATTTCATGCAGCGGTATGATTTGTATGCAGAATCTGCTCTCGAATACCCTATTTTTCCAGTGCGTTGATTTAACTTGCCGAATCGGGCTCTTAGCTTATCTCTTACTTTATCATCAGTCACAATACGCATTTCCTGTCCACTGAGCATCTTAAACAGGTCTTTGTTAGCCTCTTTCCAGAGTTCTATGGCTAATTCTTCAGACCATGTATCGATTAGCTTTTTCAAGTTGGTAGAATATCCGCGACGTTGTAGCCAGCGCTTCTTAATTATAGCTTCCCATCGGATCATGCACCTACACCAGTCAACTAGTTTTTCATTGAATATCTGAAGTTTCTTAGTATCCCCTGATCTCTCAAGGTTTTTTATATTTTCTAGAACCTCGAATAGCTTTAGATATATGCGAAGGGCTTTGTAGTGTGTATTGGATTTACCAAAATATGATGTTGTAGCAAAGCCAGAGCGGGCTTTAGTATGCCCGCGGGATAATCCTTTCAGTGCGTGTAGAAATTGCTCAGCGTCTCTTTCGGATGGAGCAAAAGAGGCAAATGTAAGATCCATTTGAGCAACTTCCCACGACTCCTCATCGAGATACTCGACTAGTTCGGGATATTGAAAATATAGGGGCTCGATGATGGCGAGGGCGCACTCTTTCAACTCGAGAGAGCCGAAGACGTTGTGGCCTTGCATCATATAGGCAGGACTAGCCTTGATTTCGATATAGGGATAATCACAAATCTTGTTATTTGGGCTGAAGAAGAACTTGAAAGCCAAGTTGTGATAGCTAGATGGAATTGACTCCCAGGCATGTCGCAAGTTAGAAACTGACTTGTCTGTAGGGTCAAGTGATCCCTCTAGAGGAATACCTAGCTTAGTCATGTCAAAATCAGCCCATTGCCAATAAGGAGAATCTTGAGTGGGCTGTGACAAATCTTCTTTATTAATTAAATCGAATATATCCATTTGATTTAATTCAGAGTTTTTAACAGAGCGAGGGTCTTTAAATTGGCAGCGCAATACCAGTTTGTCAATCATTGCCCCATGCTCCACGGGCTTGTACCAGAAATGTACCAATAGGCCGTGAAAACTTACGTTGGGCAAAGTAGGGCAAAATACCGCTACTTTTCCTATGTGCTTGGTTTATAATGAAATGAATAGAAACAAGGGTGGTGCAACTCGGACTCATAATCCGTTGGTCGAAGGTTCGAGTCCTTCCGGGGGCACCAGCTTATAAAAAGGCGTGGCACTTAGTGTCACGCCTTTTTTTATCTCTACCAAATACCGTGGTGTGCAGAAGCCCAATAGCCGGGACTTGCGATTAGTGAGCGTCGTGAATGGTTTCCAGGCTATGTCCGCCGTCACAATGTACGGTTTCGTCATGGTTGTCATGTGAGCCGTCCATTTTGTGGAGGCGCTGTTTAGCGTGTTCTTCAATGGCATGCTTGTCTTCGTGGCAAAGTTTTCCCAGTTCATCGTGGGTAAGATAATAGCCTTTTGGGATATGAAGTTTGAAATGGTGGTGTCCGTCACCTTCAACCACAACGTGTGGTTCGTTTGCCATCGCGGGGGAGGCAAGTACTACAAAGTTAAATGTTGCTATAGCGGCTAATAGATGAAGACTTTTCATAACCAACTCCTGAAATAAGTTAAGGCGTTAGGTTATCGAAATGAATTTAACAAAACTTTAATTAAAATTTAATGATTGATGGCTAGATGTGTAATCGCTTTAGATAAGGATCAGGTTCTGCACTATCCCAAGCTTTGTTGAAGAAATTCTGATGCTCCTTGGCGTTGATAGGGTCTTTGAAGTTTAACTCACCTTCAAACCGGTTATGTAGGGGGCGTCGCAGTATGCCAATACCATCAGCAATCAAAAAGCTTTGGCCGTACTCCTTATATTCACTGCAGGGTTTAAGGATCTGAATCTTGCTGGGGACTCTTTGGGCTAAATAGGGCAGGCGATGGCCAAGTTTTACCGCTTTGTTGGCATCTTGTAGCAATATGCGAATTTGTGCCTTGCGGTGATTAATGGCTAGCTGCTTAATTGCTTCAATAAAAGGTGGATCATCGTAAAGGTCTGGGTCTAAATCCCAACTAAAAATTTCAATAGTACGTCGTGCCTGGCTGGCTAGGGCGAGAGCAGCGCAGCGATTATCTTCGCGGCTCTCAAGTTTGATGCGTTGATCATCAATACCAAGCTTTAGGTTTTCCAGTGACTCCATTGCATCCCTCCTGTTGGTACTCTCATTACAGTAGAGAAGTACCTGAATCGCAAGGGGATATAGCGTAAAATGGACAAATGAAGAATCCACCTCCCAGTTTAGAATTAATAACCTCCGTGGTGGCGCGTTATCGTACCATCGTGCCCGATTGGTCAGCGTTTATCGCGGCATTACAGCGTCCTCTTCCACTATGCATGTGGACCAATACCTTGCGTAGCGATGCGCAGGAGTTGCAGGCACTGCTTAATGAAGCGGACATGCTGGCACAGCCATTACCGTGGCGATCAGATGCTTTCAGAATTCATAATCCGGCCAAGCTTTCTCAGCAGTGGTGGTATTTGGCAGGGCTTGCTCATGCGCAGGAGGAGGTCTCCCAGGTGCCGGTGACACTCTTGGATGCTCAGCCGGGGATGCGGGTGTGGGATATGTGTGCAGCGCCTGGTGGAAAAACAGCTCAGATAGCCATGGCGTTACAGAATAGTGGTACGGTGGTGGCTAATGATATTTCAACCGGTCGACTTCGGGCATTATCTGGAAATATGGAGCGGTTGGGATTGGTGAATGTGGTGACGACGCGAGCTGATGCTGCAACCTACCCAAAGCGTGCTGGTCAGTTTGATCGGGTATTACTGGATGCCCCATGTTCTGGAGAGGGGACCTTACGTAAGAATCCTACCCATACGGAACGTATGGGGGAAGCATTTTCCCAAGAGCTGTCGGTTATTCAGCAGGGATTGTTACGTAAGGCGATTCAACTCTGTAAACCGGGAGGGCGAATTGTCTACTCCACCTGTACCTTCGCGCCGGAAGAGAATGAGCAGGTGGTGAATGCTGTGTTACATGCGTGTGGTGATGAGGTGAAATTGTTACCGGCGCGCATTGAAAGTCTTAGCTGCTCCACTGGTTTAACCTCATGGCAAGGAAGGCATTTTTCCCCCGAGCTGGAAAAGTGTATGCGCTTATGGCCACATCAAAATGATACTGGTGGATTCTTTGTGGCGGTGTTAGAGAAGTCGGCTTCATTGCCAGAAGTTGCTTGGCAACCGGGCGAGCTGACCGAGCCCGAGGTGGATTGGCGGACGCATCTGGAAGAAGAGTATGGCTTTGATGAGACGGTTTGGCAGCACTTTCGTGCTCACCGTCAATGTAACCGGGGATTGCATCTAAGCGCTCATGATCTAGAGCCTACTGAGTTGCCAAAGCCAGAGAGCCAGGGGGCAATGTTTTATCGCCCAGCAACTCGTCCACCTAGAATGACGACCGTTGCTGCACAGCTGCTGGGTCGGTATGCTAAGCACAATTGTCTGACATTGGAGACAGCACAGTTGATGCCATATTTGGGTGGAGAGTGTTTTGCGTTGAGTCCATCTCAGATGGCCGATGTGACGCCCGGTTATTTGTTGATATTTTATCGTGGTTACTGTCTTGGCTTGGGGATTTATCATGGCCGCTCGCAAACCTTACAAAGTCAGTTTCCCAAAAAGTGGTGTGGTCGTCATGCCCTTTAATCAAGAGCTTTCAAGATGAGTGAACCTGCAGAACGTGAAGTGCTTGCCTATGAGTTGCATGGCAACTGCTATCTGAATATTACCTATCACTGCACATTACGTTGTGGATTTTGCCCTAAGTTTAATGGTACCTGGGAGGTGCAGGGCTATGACCTTTTGATCAAGCGTGAACCAAGTGCGCAGGAGGTGCTGGATGCGGTGGGTGATCCCAGTCGCTATAAGCAGATTGTTTTCTGTGGATTGGGCGAGCCTACTTTACGTTTGGAGGTGTTGCTCGAGGTGGCAGAGAAGCTGAAGCAGCAAGGCGCATCGATTCGCATTAACACGGATGGCCTGGCTTCTCTGGTACATGAGCGCGATGTGACGCCGGAATTAGCGGGTAAGATTGACTCCCTCTCTATTTCAATGAATGCCCAGAATGAAGCGGTGTATAACCGCCATACCCGTCCTAAAAAGGCAGGGGCCTATCAGGCGATGCTGGATTTTGCCAAGTGTGCGAAGCAATATGTGCCGGATATTACGATGACAGCCATCAACGGTCTTGAAGGGGTGGATGTTGAGGCGTGCAGGGCTATTGCGGAACAGCAGGTTGGTGTGAAATTCCGCCAACGTGAGCTGGATGTGGTGGGGTAATGGCACTCCTTTGGTTTAAGGAGCAGCAAGGGGACCGTTATGAGGTCCGTAGCGCGGGTAATAGTCGTCGGCTTTACCGCAATGGCGTATTTCATAGCCAGTTTAATGAGGCCCGTCCTTTTACTGGTGGTGTGTGGGATTTGCTATGGCTCCCCGCCTTTTTTGCACCACCGGAGACGATTCAGCGAGTACTGGTATTAGGTGTGGGGGGCGGTGCGGTGATTCGTCAGCTACAACGCCATATTGTTCCCCAGCAGATTATCGGTGTTGATCTTGACCCTCTTCACCTTGAGGTGGCGGAGCGCTTCTTTGCTGTGGAAGGTGCGGAGTTACATTGTGCGGATGCTCGTCAATGGTTGAGGGATTACCGTGGTCCTAAGTTTGATTTGATTATTGATGATCTTTTTTATGAAGAAGATGGAGAGCCGTTGCGTGCAGTGGAGATGACTCAGGGTTGGCGTCAGATGTTAGAGCGGCATATGAGTGAGAATGGCATGTTGCTGGTCAATTTTGTTTCCCGTTCACAGTTGGCGCAAAGTGCACTACTACAGGGGGTGACGAATACCTCACAGTTCATCAGTGCTTTTCGCTTTACACTTAAGGGGTATCAAAATGCCATTGGTGCCTTTATGACATATCCAACCAGTACAAAGCAGCTGCGGGATGCCCTCAAGCAGCAGTTCTCCTCTACGCCGGATTACATCATCCGAACTTTAATCTAAGCTATTGATATGGAAGTGGATCTCTATCTAGATTTAGCTAAACGATTAAGCCAGCAGGCACAGCGACAGCAGTATCGTTACACTCTATTACTAAGTGGTGAGGCGAGGTGGTGCCGTGAGGTGGCGAAACACCTAACCGAGGAGATGGCTGAAGAGTTTCTTTGGGTAGGAGAGCAGGGCATGACACATCGCCAAGCTCAGCAGCATCTGGGGCAGGAGTGTGAGTGGCTGGTTTATGATGCCCATAGTGGCTTTAATCCTGATAGCTTTGGCGCAATCACCGGTACCTTGCGGGGCGGTGGGTTGCTAGTGCTGTTAACGCCTGAACTTTCTCAGTGGCCATCATTTGATGACCCGGAATATCAGCGGCTCTTGGTGGCGAATAGCCAGCGTAGCGATATTAAGGGGCGTTTTATCCAGCATCTTGTTCGGGTGTTGGATAAAGCGCCCGGGGTGACGATCTGTCACCAGAAAGGAGGAGTGAGTGAGGCTGCACTTGCTGTTGTCCCAGATAAAGCAACGCATCCTCCATCTCCCTATCTGACTGAAGAGCAACAGCAGGCGGTGCAGGCGATCCATCACGTTATGAGTGGTCACCGTCGTCGCCCTTTAGTGCTGACTTCGGATCGTGGCCGGGGCAAAAGTGGTGCCTTAGGATTGGCTGCGGCTCAGCTGCTACAGCAAGGGGTGAAGACGATTCTGCTAACCGCGCCTTGTCGGGATGCCCTGCAGAGTGTATTTGCCCAGGCCTACCAGCAGTTGCCCCAGGCAGAATGGCATGGCAATTGTTTGCGGTGGCAGCAGGGGCAGCTTATCTATATAGCGCCAGATCAGTTATTGGCGGAGAAACCGCCAGCGGAACTGCTGATGGTGGATGAGGCCGCTGCGATCCCTGTGGGTATATTACAGCAGATGCTTGGGCACTACAGTCGTATGGTGTTTGCGACAACTATCCATGGCTATGAAGGAAGTGGCCGGGGTTTTGCGATCCGTTTTCAGCGGTACCTGAATCAGTATGCTCCGGGCTGGCAGGGATTACATCTGAAACAGCCAATCCGCTGGGCAGAGCAGGATCCTTTGGAGAAGTTGGTGTTTAGGGCGCTATGTCTGGATGCGGAGGTGGCCGAGCTGGTGGAGTCCAAGCATCCACCTACGATTCGGAAGATTGAGCGGGATGAGCTGTTGGAACAGCCGCCGCTATTGGCTCAGCTGTTTGGATTATTGGTCAGTGCTCATTATCGAACCTCACCTTCTGATCTACGCAATCTGTTGGATGGGCCTAATTTGCACATCTACTTGATGCAGCAATATGAAGGTGGTGTGGTGGGTGCACTGTTACTGGCTGCAGAGGGCGGGTTTAGCGACGAGTTGGCGCAGCAGGTACAACAGGGACGACGTCGCCCGCGGGGGCACCTATTGGCGCAGAGTTTAACCGCCCAATTGGGGTTGGTTGAAGGGGCGCAGTTACGCAGTGCTCGGGTGATGCGTATTGCTATCCATCCCACATTACAGCGCAAGGGGCTGGGAGCCGAGCTACTGGAATTTGTGCGTCAGGATTGTCGCGATAAGGGATTTGACCTGTTGGGTGCCAGTTTTGGGGCGAGTTCGGAGCTGCTTGCTTTTTGGCGGCATCAAGGGCTGGTGCCGGTGTTGTTGGGGATGGGACAGGAGTCAAGTAGTGGTGCCCATGCTGCACTCATGCTACAACCACTGAATGAGTCGGGAGAGCGATGTTTTCAGCAGGCCAGGCAGCAGGGACGTAAACTGTTATTGTCGCAGTTAAATGAGCCGCTACAGACTTTGCAATCGGATGTGGCATTGGCTCTACTGCAACAGCAACCAGCGCTGCCAGCCCCAATATTGGATGGGCTGGATCGGGTCGATCTGCACCATTTTGCCTATCACCAGCGTGGCTATGAGCTAAGTTTACACCTGTTACGCCCCCTAGCTGAGTGGGCTTTGGTTAATCAAACCGGTGAGTTGAGTGAGGCTCAACAGCGATTGCTATTATACCGTGTACTGCAGCAGCGCTCATGGGATGAGTGTGCACGGTTGAGTAGGTATGCGGGCCGCAAGCCGTTGTTGGCTGCTTTGCGGGAGATTTTTCAACAATTGGAACAGGCATGCTAGAAGAGAGTCTGCAGTCGCTAATTAGCTGGGTAAGTGCCAATCCTCACTGGATTGGGCTGCTACTGTTCCTAGTGTCGTTTCTGGAATCACTAGCCCTAGTGGGGTTTGTGGTGCCGGGTGCGGTGCTGCTTTTTGCTAGTGGTGCTTTGGTGGCCACTGGGGCTTATCCCCTGTGGGATGCCCTGCTCTGGACTATCTTGGGAGCAATTGTGGGGGATGGTCTGAGTTACTGGCTGGGGCGTCACTATCAATATCAGCTGCGCAATCTGTGGCCGCTGAGTCGCCATCCCGAACTGATTGAGCGTGGTGAACAATTTTTTCATCGCCATGGCGGTAAGAGTGTCGCGTTAGGGCGTTTTGTGGGGCCAATTCGTGCTGTTGTGCCCGCGGTGGCGGGAATTCTTGGGATGTCCCCACTACGTTTCTATCTGATTAATATTCTCTCTGCCATACTTTGGGCGCCAGCCTATATTCTTCCTGGGGTGTTGTTTGGTGCATCGTTAAGCCTTGCCGCAGAAGTGGCAGGGCGGCTGGTGCTGTTAATGCTGATATTGGCGGCAGTGGTGCTATTTGGGGTGTGGCTGGTACGCTGGTTTTATCGCCATCTTCAACCCCATACAGCGGTGTGGCTGCAGGATGCGCATCAGTGGTTGATTCGTCATCCTCGGATCGGTCCCCTTATGGCGGGTATTATTGATCCTCATATTAGTGCGTTTAAGGGGTTACTGATATGGGCATTGTTGTTGCTGTTTGCTGTGGCTGGCTTTGTCGCTCTCCTGTTTACTTTGCAGCAGGGGCAACTGTTACCAGGAGATCAACTACTTTGGCAGCTCCTACAGGGGCTGCGTAGTGAGGGTGTGGATAGTTGGTTGGTGGCGATCACCCATCTAGGTGATGGGCGAGTGAGTGTCACACTGTTTGTGATGTTGAGTGCTTGGCTGTGGTGGCAGGGGCAGCGCTCTTCTGCCTACTATCTATTGGCAACGCTGTTGTTTGTTGTGACTGTTCCGGTAGGGCTCAAGTTGGGGCTACAGTTGCCTCGTCCTCTGGATCATGGTGATGGGTGGTCCAGTTACGGTTTTCCCAGTTGGCATGCCGTTACCGCTTGCTGTCTCTATGGTATGTTGGCCGTGATGGTGGCGCGGGTGTTACCTGGTAATCGCCATTGGCTTGCCTATGGATTGGCTGCGGTACCGATTCTGTTGATTAGTTTCTCCCGCCTCTATTTGGGGGTGCATTGGCTGAGTGATGTGTTGGGGGGCTTAGCACTAGGGTTAGGTTGGCTGGCGATAGTGGGTGTGGCCTATCGACGCCATGTTTCGGTTTCTCCTCCCTGGCAATCGATATTGATGGTGGTGTTGGTGGCTTGGGTCGTGATCTGGCCTGCCAATGTGATGAATAGTGATAATGGCCAATATCAGAATCGGTTGCCATTGCCTCAGTTGAGTGAGTCGCAATGGCTGGCTTATGAGTTGGAGCCATTGGCTGAGCAGCGGAGTGATACGCTGGGAATGGAGGCGCCCAGTTTGAATCTCTTGTGGCGGGGACCGGCTGATGATCTTAAGCGAGAGATGGCAATGAAGGGGTGGCAGCCGGCGTTACGTGTGGATTGGCGGGCACCACTGCTGTGGCTGGCTGAACCGGAGAAGGTGGAGCAGCCCATTCCTTTACCGCAACAGCATTTGGGGCAGTTTGATGATCTTCGCTGGGTCATGCCTCGCCAGGGGATGTGGCTGGTGCTGCGTCTGTGGCATGTGGCAGATGTGGAGGGGTTACCGCTGTGGCAGGGGTATGCATCGACTATCCATTATCACAGCCTGTTTGAAATGATCTACCTGCCATACAGTGGTACGCCATTATCGGCGGGGCAACTGCAGCCTTTGCTTCCCTTTGGAGAGGTTGATGATACGCGGCTATTGATTGATAGTGGTGATTAATTGTGAAGAATCGCCATTTTTACCAACGCCTTGGTTTTGCCTGTAATGGTATTGTGGTGGCATGGCGTAGTGAAAAGAGTTTTCGTACCCAGTTGGTGATGGCGTTATTGATGCTGCCGGTCATGTTTTGGTTGCAGCCGGGACTTCTGTGGTGGGCGGTGATGGTGGTGATGGCGGCGTTAATTCTGGCGGCTGAGTTGTTTAATACGGCATTGGAGCTCCTGATTGATCATCTGCACCCAGAGATTCATCCCACCATCAAGATTGCCAAAGATTGTGCCGCCGGAGCTGTACTGGTGCTGAGCATGGCGGCAATCGCGCTGACAGGGGTGATGCTCTATTCGTCTCTTTGATTTAGCGGTAGTTGCGCTCTTTCAGGATCTCTTCCAAGCGGGTGAGGCGCTGGATGGGGTCATTCATCTCCAGCATTAATTGCTTCTCTCTCAATCCAATCGGTAGCAGCTCTGCCAGTCGTGCACTCACCCAGGTGGCGCTTTCGTAGCGTTTCGGCAGTGTGGTGAAGGGGTGGCCTAGCTCATCGAAGATAGTGGTAAGCATATCCACTAGGCCGGAAAATTGTTGCGGCATGGGAAGCTGCTCCAGGCGGGGGATTACCTCTACTTCTGCCATGATGAGTTGGTTGGGTTGTACCTCACTGGAGAGGATGCGAAAACGCCGTTCGCCACGGGCGGTGATGCCTAGGCAGCCATCCTTGAGTTGTTGAAAGTAGCTGATGCTGACCATGGTGCCCATATCGTAGACCTCAGGGGCGGGGCCGGTCTCCGTTCCATTTTTGATCAGACAGATGCCGAAGTGGCTATCGTTACGCATGCACTGACTGATCATGTCCAGGTAGCGACTCTCAAACACCCTTAATGGCAGTGCGCCACCGGGAAATAGTACTGAGTGTAGTGGAAAGAGAGGGATTTGCATTTTTTCCATATCTAGTTTTCACCCCAACGTGGCATCAGTTGTTGTTGAATATCGAGTTGATCGAGTATACGTGCAACAACAAAGTCAATTAAGTCATTTATTTGCTGTGGCTTCTGGTAAAAGCCTGGACTGGCTGGCATTACCACACAGCCAAGGCGAGCCAGCTTAAGCATATTTTCTAAGTGGATGGCAGATAATGGCATCTCTCTTACCACCAGAATCAGTTTCTTTTGCTCTTTGAGCATGACATCTGCTGCTCGCTCAATGAGGTTATTGCTAGCACCACAGGCGATGGCTGACAGGGTGCCGGTAGAGCAGGGGCAGACCACCATAGCGCGTGGGGCGTTGGAGCCGCTGGCGACCGGTGCCATCCACTGTTCTTTACCAAACACCTGTAATTGCCCCTCTTTGGCGGCAAACTGTTCGCTAAGCTGTTGCTGTATGTCGCTGGGAGTACCTTTTAGCTGGAAGTCGGTTTCTGTGGCGATAACCACTTGTGCGGGTTGGGATATCATCAGATATACCTGCTCGCCGGCCTTTATCAGGCATTCCACCAGACGTAACCCATAGGCGGCACCTGAAGCACCGGTAATGGCTATCGAGATAGCTTGATTTGTCGTTTGTCTCATTATTAGGAAATCACTTCTTCCCGCCATTTATGGCTGCTGGCGGTGTTTATATATCCAACAAATATAGTCGAGTTGGTGATGGAACACACCTTTTTACTAAAATGCTAACTGAAAGTGAACCAACAGTCCTTGAGTATGACTCTCTCCTAGCCCATTGATTTCTCTTTGAAGCTGAATTTGTAGCCATGGATTTCGGTAGGCGATGGAGACAGATTCGGAATTCAAGGTGTAGAGAAGCTGCAGCCAGTGGTAACGGCGAAATTGGTAACTGCCTCCCAATTGATAGAACTGTTTTACTTCACTCCCTAGCACCCTGAAGTCGACATGGCGTCGGGTGCTGAGTTTGTGCTCCATCTCCCCCTGCCAGATCAATGGTAGCCGTTGTTTGTGATCACTATTGAGGTGCCAACCGCTCAGTGTGGGGTTAACGGTCACATAGCCGTTCTCATCATAATCTTTATTGTTGGATTGGATTTGCGCAGTGGTGTAGGGACTGTTTTTCCAGTGGATGTAACCTGCTAGGTTGCGCACGTTGAGTGAGATTCGATTGTAGGGTGTTGCCTGCCAATTGGCAGTGAGATCAAGGGCGGCACCGTTACCATTGGGAGCCGTAACAGCTCGGTCGAAGAGCTTATCTGCGGAGTAGTAGTAATCAATGTGTACATTATCAAAGTCGTAGTCACGATCACTGCTGGCGGTCACTTGGCCATTGATCCTGCCCTCTAGTAGCTCTCCACCGGTTAGGTAGCTAGCACCAAATTTCAGGTCGAGGCTTTTGTGTGGTGAGATGCGGTGAAAGAGTCGTACCCCTCTGGTGGAAAAGGCATTGATATCTACATCGATGTTATAGGCTCTTCCTGTTTCAATAGGCAGTTTATTCTCTGTGAGATAGTAGAGTTCCGCGGCATCGTCAGAGAAGTGCATTTGGGCATACTGTTGATGGAAGAGTGCAAATCCCCAGTGTCGGGTCTGTATACCAGCCTCCAGCCAGGTATAGGCAAGCGCATTGTTGCCGCCGTCAAAGCCGGATGACCAGTCACTGGTAAATTCGTCGAAGGGCATGGGCTCGCTGTAGGCGAATCCTTCCAGATGCAAATAGCTCTCTATGCCGTAATAGGAGAGGGCACCTAAAATTTGTCCAATATCGGAGATTTCTCCTATCGGGTCATTGCTGGTGCCACCCAAGCCCAGGATATTATCCATGGCGTAAAGTGGCTGTGTGAGAGCGAGTGCTCCCACAAAGAGCGCAGCTTTGAACATTCGTTAGAAGCCAATGCTCATAAAACTGCCGTCAATAAAGGTGCCGATGAGGGCGCCACCAAATTCCCCGGTGATGTTGCCGACAGTAACACCATTCACAGTAATGGTGCCGGTTGCCTGCAATCCGCTAATATCCAGTTCAATGGTCATGGCGGCGGGGGCACTGGCATCACTGTTATCCACTACATAGAGTCGGGGAGCAAGCACACCATTCAGGGCATCATAGTTGGCACTGGCTGTAATGGTTACCGCATCATATTCCAGAGTGACGCTGGCTTCGCCGGTATCCAGCCCAGTGCGGCTGCCGGTGGCGGTAACCCGAGCCTGGGGAAGGTTGGGGAGGTTTTCCAGATAGATGATGGTCATCGCCAGTGCCCGCCAGTTATTGATATGCTCCCCCCAGCTGTTATCGATATTGGCATCTGCCAGATCCAGGGTGCCGTAGAGGTAGCCGCTGCTGCCATAGGCGATGTCCAGGTCCGTTTGGTAGATACCCACGTCAGTAATTTCAGAAAGCGCCATGCTGGGTGAAGTGGTGCGGATAATTTGGGTAATGAAATCATCCAAATCGGTATAAGGCCCGGCGTAGGTACCACCTGATACCAGTCCGCTGCCATTGTCATATTGAAAGTCTACTTGGCCTGAATTGAAGGTGTAATACTCTTTGTATATTGAACCCAGATTTAAGGTTAAAACAGTGGCCGTTTTCGTATAGCTGCCAACAATGGTCTGATAAATCTGGAAAGTGTCGGCATTGGTCATGTTAAGTGTCAGCTGGGCGTCTACGGTAACACCGGTGGTATTGCTGAAGAGGCCGTCTAGAGTGAATCGACTGGGGTTATAGTCATAGAGCTGGCCCACATCACCTTGTACTGCGGTGGGAATGATGCTGAGCTTCATGACACCATCAAAGGTGGCAGGAGCACTATTCTGAGCAGATGCCAGCTGTACGAGCTTGGTGTCGAGGGTGAGATCGATCGCATCAAAGCCCAGGGTTGTGGCAAGTTGCTCAGTTAGGCTGCCACTTCGAGTCAAGCTGACACTGCTGGCTGGCGTACCGCTATCATCCAGGGTCCAGGTGAACGCCTGATTACTAATCGTGCCGCTAATCTGCCCCGTCAGCCCTGTGCTACTGAGGGAGGCTGGCAGGCTAAGGGTGAGGTTGAGCTGATTCCCATAGGTGAAGCTGTTGTTGATATGGCTGAGGCTGGCTGCGGGGAGAGATACGCTATTCGTACCAAACACCAACTGTCCAAGAATATTGCTGAATTGTGAGGCATCTACCAGCCAGCTGGTGAGGTTATTATCCATGCTGCAAGTACCCGTGTCGGTCACTATGTTGTTTACGGTTAGCACATCTGTAGCGTCTCCAGGCGTAACTGATCCCGTGGGTACGCCGGAGTCATTGACTTCACGTCCGATATAACTGAGGTTTTGTGATGTGGCCACTGGTGTGGTGGCAGCGGTCAGACCGAAGTTATCTACCTTGTATTTGCCATCAATCAATAACACGCTGCCGGGGCTTTTAATATGGATGGTTTGATCAATAATTTGATAGCGTCCGTTGATAGATCCTGTCACGTTACCACTGCAGTCAAAGGCTAAGATGTGGCCTTCGTTGAAGGTGATCGTTTTACCTGCAATTTGTAGTGCAGAGTCCTGATTGAGTTTGACGCCGTAGGCGCGCCCCATGGCAACTGTGGCAGCAGAGAGGGCGGCGCTTGCACTGGCGACTGCGGGGGTTAGTAAGTCACCTGCCAGAGTCATTTCATCGTTGAATACGCCATGGCCATTTTGTAGTTCATGGAAGGTGGTGGTCCAGGTGTTGACAGTTCTTATAATATCCTTGGCGGATTCCAGCTGGCTTTGAGAGACGCCAACATTATCATCGGTGGCTGTGACGGTTCCTGCTGCGGCACTATTGGCGTAGTTATTCAGGGCCATAATCTCATTATTGATCGCGATGCCCAGATTGCTGCTGGCGGTGAGTGAGGAGTTCCAGGTGTCTATCATGGCCTGGGTAATCTCAGCCAGGGTGATGTGGCTGGCATCGTTGGCCCCGCCCAAATCTTCACTGCCATTGTTCCGTAGTAGCTCGGCACTGTTACTGATGAAGTTTTGACTTAAGGTGTTTAGCATCGCCTCAATATCCCCATTGTAATCCTGTGAGGCGATTTCCATCAGAGCGGCGTTTAACAGGCCCAGCTTGAGGGCATTTGGGTCTGTGGCAGCCTGAACCTGGCTGCTGCTAGTGATATCGGTGGGTTCGATTGTGGGGAGGTCTGCAATATTAAAAATGGCTTCCAAGGTATCGATGGCTCTTTGGATGGTGGCGGCATCCAGTGTATTGGCCTGGGCATAGCGACTGACTATATGACTGATGGGGGTGATGGAGGCTTCCACTACACTGCTATCAAGAGCGCTGATCATCCCTTCCAAAGTGACGCTGCTGGGGAGCGTGTAATTTGTGCCGAATGCAATGTCCAGAGTACCGTCTCCATTGCTGTCACAGCCACTGATGGCATCACACTTGATCTTGGCAGTGCCGTCACCAGTCAACGTGAGCTGGATAGGGCCCGCGTAGTCGGCGATGACCGCAGTGAAGCTACCGCTACTATTGGTTGTTGCTGTGGTGGTGACAGCACTATCAATCTGGCCACCGCTGATCTTATGGATGTCGATGCTGGCAGAACTCACCACACCTTTGCTAACAACGCCGTTGATGTTCTTCTCTATGGTGACGGTGTCACCACCACCGCCTCCGCCACCACCACAGGCACTGAGCAGCGTCAAGCAGAGCAAGGAAGTAACAGTCTGTTTTTGCATCGTTTTCATTTCTGTATCCATCTGATGTGCAGGGCACATTGCGGCAAGGCCAATCTCAGTTTGATATCTTTTGATTGGCTAAGTTCCCATTATTAAACTATGGCTATTCTATTTTTATCGATCATTAGGGGTGGCGGCTTTAATCTTCCTCTTTCCCTTCCAGACGATCCTGTAGACGTTGGTGAATATTTTCAAAGCCACCATTACTCATAATCAGAATATGATCGTTGGCATGACAAATTTGCTGTAATTTTTTGATGATTTCGTCCACGGTGCGATAGATTTTTCCATGTTCTCCCAGTTGTGCCGCCACTTGGCTCAGATCCCAATCCACTGATTCGGGTTGGTAGAGCAGTACTTCGTCCGCCTCCTCCAGGCTGGCTGCTAGATTGTCTTTATGCACGCCCATGCGCATGGTATTGGAGCGGGGCTCCAGGACAGCGATAATGCGCTCTTCACCCACCTTATTGCGAAGGCCTTGCAAAGTAGAAGTAATTGCCGTGGGGTGGTGGGCAAAGTCATCGTAGATGGCAATGCCACTTACTTTTGCCCGTAGTTCCAGGCGGCGTTTGACGCCTTTGAATTCTCGTAGGGCGACGACAGCATCCACTGCACGGATACCCGCGTGGCGGGCAGCGGCGATGGCCGCTAAGGCGTTGAGGACGTTATGCTGACCAATCAGTTCCCACTCCAGTCGACCTATCTCTTGGCCTTCGAAGTAGACGTCGAAGCTGGAGCCGTCAGCATTTTGGTTACGGGCTTCCCACCCGCGTTCACTGCCGATTAGTTCCAACGGCGTCCAGCAGCCTTGGCCAAGGGTATCGTGAATAGACTGTTCGCTTTCTGGAAAGATGATGCGACCATTGCTGGGAACTGTGCGTACCAAGTGGTGGAATTGACGCTTGATGTCTGCCAGATCATCAAAGATATCGGCATGATCGAATTCCAGATTGTTAATTACCAGAGTGCGAGGCTGATAGTGGACAAACTTGGAACGCTTATCGAAGAACGCGGTGTCATATTCATCGGCCTCCACGACAAAGAATGGGGCTGAGCCCAGGCGGGCTGAGACATCAAAGTTACGGGGTACCCCCCCGATTAAAAATCCGGGATTGAAGCCTGCGTGTTCAAGAATCCACGCGACCATCGAACTGGTAGTGGTTTTTCCATGGGTGCCAGAAATCCCTAATACCCAACGCTGGGGAAGAATGTGTTGGGCCAGAAATGCCGGGCCTGAGCAGTATCGCATGCCTCGGTTCAAGACTAGTTCCACCAGTGGGTTGCCCCGGGACATGGCGTTGCCAATAACCACCAGATCAGGTTCGGGCTCCAGGTGGGTGGCATCATATCCCTCTTGAAGCTGAATACCCGCTTGTTCTAATTGGGTACTCATGGGCGGATAGACGTTGGCGTCAGAGCCGCTTACCGTATAGCCCATCTGGCGTGCCAGCTGAGCGATGCCTCCCATAAAGGTGCCACAGATGCCGAGGATATGAATATGCATGCTCTGTTCCTGTAAATATTAAGGTTACTGCGTAAATTGCGATGAGATTGCCAGATAGGTGATGGCAATGGCCATGCCGGCAATCAGTGGCAGGTTAAAGGCGTGGCGCAGAATGTTGCCTAACACTGCCAGATTCCATAGGCCTAGTGCTGTGATAGCGCTGGCCAGGATGGGACCGGCCTGATTTCCCTGCAGAGTATAAATAGCGGCCAATGGACCAATGGCTACACAAAACAACGCATTGCTACCGTAAATAGCGGTCAACGTTTGTGTAATGCGTTCCGGGCGATTCATCAGGATTAACGGCACCATGGCCAGCAGCGTAACAAACAGGCTATCTAATAAAACCGATACCAGCGCCTTTCCTACAGGTTCAATGGAGGCAGAGAGGAGAAAGCCCAATAACATGTAGGACAGCAGGGAGGTGTTGCGCAGCCAGTTGGAGCTGGGGAGTTCCTGGGGACCATTGCGGAACATGCAGATATCGATGAAGGCTTTAAGTAATGGATTCATTGAGAAATAATCGGTCAGGCCCTGTTATAATGTGCAGTCATCATAACCTGAAAAACCACTGACTAAAACCGGAGTACGCATTTTGTCCCAGCAGGCCCAATATATCGATACCCCAGAGGCCCTTCAGCAGCTTTGCCAACAGCTGGCTAGCGCGAAAGTGGTCGCTCTGGATACCGAATTCATGCGTGAAAAGCACTACTATGCGCAGTTCTGTCTGCTACAGCTGGCCACTGATGAGGTCATCGCCTGTGTTGACCCGCTGGCTATCGAGGACCTGACGCCATTGATGGAGATTCTTTTTGATGAGTCATTATTAAAGGTGTTTCACGCAGGAGGACAAGATCTAGAGCTGTTTTTTGATGCCTATGGAAAACTGCCTAAGCCCCTGTTTGATACCCAAATTGCGGCAGCTCTGTTGGGGTATGGTAATCAAGTGGGGTATGGCAACTTGGTTCAGGCAGTATTGAATGTACAACTGGATAAGTCCCATAGTCGTACCGATTGGTCACTACGCCCCCTGGACGAGGGGCAATTGGAGTATGCAGCTGATGATGTGCGTTATCTTCTCCCTCTTTATCATCAGATTGAGGCGCAGCTTGAACATCTTGGGCGCAGTAGCTGGCTGGATGCTGACTTTTTCCAGCTTGCGGATGATTCCCGTTACCAACGGGATGATCGCTCGTTGTGGCAACGCATTCGCGGCGCTAACCGTCTTAAGCCTCGCCAACTGGCCATTCTGCAAGAGTTGGCTGCATGGCGCGAACAGCAGGCACGTAAAAGTGATAAACCGCGTAAGTGGATTTTAGCGGATGAGGTGATGTTGGACGTTGCCCGCCATGCCCCTAAGGATCTGGCCAAATTAGGGCGCATCCGAGGACTGAATGAGGGCGTACTCAAGCGCAGTGGTAAGCAGTTGTTGGCACTGATCGAACAGGGCTTGGCGATGCCTAAGGAGCAGTGGCCATCTTTCCCTGAATTTTCAACACCGAGTGTGGTGCAAGAGGCGCAGGCCGATCTGTTAATGGCAGTGGCACGTATGATTGCGGCAGAAAATAGCATCTCCATGGGATCTCTCACTTCCCGCAAAGAGCTGGAGGCGATGGTGATGGGTGAGCGTGATTTGGCATTGCTCCAAGGGTGGCGTGGAGAGCTGTTGGGAAAGCCGCTGATTGCCACCCTTGACGGTGAGTTGGTGTTGCAGATCAAAGCCAATCGAGTTGAGTGGTTGTCTGCTTAGCCTGCTTTCCTCAGGCTGATCATACGAAACCATCCCCTCAGTAAGGCGGGTTGGTCCTCTATCACTGTTAGATTTGGCGTGGATACCAATAACTCTTCAAACACCACATCCAAGCGGGTGGCAATCTGACCAGATAAAGGGCTCAGCAGCCGGCGTAACGGCGCTGGCCTCCCTGGCGGCAGAAATTTGTCGAGGATAAGGATGGTGCCGCCAGGTTTGAGAACTCGCTCCGCCTCTATCAAAGCCTGCTGAGGGTGGGGGACGACTGCCAGAATCAGATGCATAATGATCCAATCAAAATGATCATCATTAAAGGGGAGTTGCATTACATCACCCTGATAGAGTCTCAGGTTGTCATGGCTTCGGCAACGAGCTCTTTGCAGCATGGCATGAGTAAGGTCTATGCCGTGATAGACGGGGCCGTAAGGTAGGAGGGGAATATCCAGACCACTACCAATACCATTGATGAGTACCTGCTGCTCATCGCTTGCCGTTAAGCGAAGAAGGCTTTTTTGTCTGGCTTTCAGCGATGGCTTGGCAACCAGTAGGTCGTAGAGTGGGGCGAGTAGAGTGTAGCTGTGCTGGAGCCCCACTGATGCTGCCTAATGTAACTGGTTAGGCAAGGAAAGGGTAAAGGCAGGGATGGTCGCCTGGAATGCCAGGCCGTCATCTCCGACCATTTGATAGTGGCCGTGCATACACCCGATGGGTGTCTCGAGTACTGTTCCGCTGGTGTACTCAAAGGTCTCGCCGGGGCGTAAGAAGGGCTGTTCGCCAACGACCCCCTCACCAAACACCTCTTTCTCATTGCCATCGGCATCAGTGATAACCCAGTGTCGAGTCATCAGTTTGGCAGCGATATTGCCGCTGTTCAGGATTTGGATCGTATAGGAAAAAACAAAACGCCCATCATCTGGAGAGGAGTGCTCCTCCACATAGGCGGTTTTGACGTTGACGTCGATTTTGTGCGCGGCAGCTTTTGTCATATGATTCGAGACATCTTTAAGAAATTTAATTTTTAGATTATATCCAAATCAGATTTATGGGAAAGGGGGGATTTATGAAAAGTCTCTGGAATGATATCGAGGCACAGCAATACCAATCCGATCTGGCATTACGAGTTTATACTTCCCGGTTGCTGGGGCGGGATGAGAGTTTGGTGCTACATGGTGGTGGCAATACCTCAGTTAAAGTTCGTGAGACTAACTTGGTGGGGGAGGAGCAGGACATTTTATATGTCAAAGGATCTGGTTGGGATCTGGTTAGCATTGAAGAGGCGGGTTTTGCCCCAGTAAAAATGGGCCACATGCTGAAGTTGGCTAAGTTGGATCAGTTAAGCGACTCCCAGATGGTAAATGAGCTCAAGACTCAGTGCGTCTTGGCATCTGCCCCAGCTCCCTCGGTGGAGACGATTCTCCATGCCACCCTACCTTATAAATATGTTGATCATACCCATGCAGATGCCCTGTTGAGTGTCTGCAATACCCCGGATGGCGAAGCGGCTGTTCGTGAGATCTACGGTGATGACTGCGTGATCATTCCGTATATCATGCCAGGCTTTGATTTAGCCCGTGAATGTGCCAAGCGTTTTGCTGAAGAAGCGGGCGACAATACAATCGGCATGATTCTGATGAACCACGGTGTGTTCTCGTTTGCAGATGATGCTCGCACCGCCTATGAGTGGATGATTGAGCTAGTGGGACGTGCAGAGTCTTATTTGCAGGGGAAAGGTGCTTGGCAGGTGGAATATCCCGCTCGGCAGGTATCGGCGGAATCTAAACGAATTGCCCATGCTGAGCTGCGCTCTGCTATCTCCAAGGCCGCAGGTAAGCCTCAGCTGCTGGTTCATTGTGATGATTCTGCTTGTGAGTCATTTGCCAGGCGGGATGATCTATCTCGAATTACTCAGCAGGGCCCGGCAACCCCCGATCATGTTATTCGTACCAAGCAGCTTCCGCTTGTAGGGAGGGACGTGGATGGCTACGTTGCGGCTTATCAACACTATTTCGATGAATATGCGCCACAGGCCAAAGAGCCTGTAACGATATTGAATCCGGTGCCTAAGGTGGTGATCGATAGCGAACTGGGTATTTGCACCTCTGGAAGTCGTGCCGCAGAAGCGGCCATCATTGGCGATATCTATCGCCACACTATGGATATCATTCTGCGTGCTGAGGCTTGGAGCTCATGGCAGGCCTTACCAGGTAAGGATATCTTTAACATGGAGTATTGGGAACTGGAGCAGGCCAAGCTGAAGAAGAGTGGTAGTACACCTCAGTTTAGTGGTGAGGTGGCGCTGGTCACTGGCGCCGCCTCCGGTATTGGTAAGGCATGTGTAAATGCCATGCTGGTCCGTGGTGCTGCCGTGATTGCGTTGGATATCGACAGTGCGGTGTTGGATAACTGGTCAAGGCCGGATGTATTGCCGCTGGTTTGTGATGTTGTGAATGGTGAGGCGCTGGAGTCCGCTCTGGAGCAGGGAGTACGGCGCTTTGGTGGTCTGGATATGCTGGTTATCAATGCGGGTATCTTCCCAGGGGGGCGACGTATTGCTGATTTTGATATGGATGAGTGGCGTAAAGTGCAGCAGATTAATCTGGATGCCAACATGCAGTTGTTTAAATTGGCTCATCCACTCCTGAAATTGGCGCCTAACGGTGGGCGTGTGGTTTTGATGGCTTCGAAAAATGTAACTGCGCCAGGTCCTGGAGCCAGTGCGTATTCCGCCTCAAAAGCCGCATTGACCCAAGTTGGACGCATCGCTGCCTTGGAGTGGGCAGCAGATAACATCCGTGTGAATACCCTCCACCCTGATTGTGTCTTTGATACTGGTATCTGGAGTGATGAGGTGCTGGCGGCTCGAGCAGAGCACTACGGTCTGACAGTGGGTCAATACAAGCGTAAGAATCTTTTAAAGACGGAAGTGAGTAGCAGTGATGTAGCGGCACTAGTAGCAGAGTGCTGTGGCCCACTGTTTGCGAAAACCACGGGGGCCCAGTTACCTATTGATGGTGGAAATGACCGTGTCATTTAAAAGGTTTTTGGTATACTGCAAATAAAGTGTTGATGTGAGGTGTACCAATGCATATGCCAGCAGGTTTAATGCCCGATTGGTTGGTCTGGTTATGTAATGCCATTGCCTTAGTGGCGGTGCTGATATCCATTTGGCGTATGGATCGGAGTAAGGTGCATGATGTAGAGCAAGGGATGTTCATTGGTGTCACCTATGCCTTTCTTACCTGGATCTACTCGATGAACGCGGGTGTGACTGCAGGCATGACGGTCCACTTTTTGGGGGTTATGCTGACAGTCATGATGTTTGGTCCATGGTTAGGACTGGTGGTACTGGTGGCAGCGCAGGCCACGGTAACTTTCTTTATGGGGATGGGGGCACCAGTTACCCTGGGCTTTAATATTACTATGTGTGTTGTTTTGCCGGTGGCGGTAGCCGCTGCGGTACATACCTTCTGCTACTACAAACTCCCTCGAAATTTTCCTGTCTATATCATCCAGGTTGGGATTGGCGATTTGATTTGTATGGCGGTGGTGGATGCCGTTTTAACGGTTTGTTTGCTTACCTATGCTGGGTATATGAGCGATAAAATTCTCTATGATTTTACCATCGTATTAATGATGATGGGGGGAATGGAAGCCACCATCAGCACCATGATTGCCAGCCTGCTAGTGTGTTTTCTACCTCAGGCATTAACCACATTCTCAGATCAAGAATATCTGGACGGCAAATAGCCTCTCAGCCCTTGAAAAACCTACCTTTAAACTCTGAAAAATCCTTTAGTTTTTTTATCAAAAAGTGCTCGAAAACAGGCTTGCTTAGCGTTTGAAAATCAAGTAGGCTGCGATTATCACCCAATCAGCCCATGAAATTATCAGCTATGTTTGTAGTGGAGTGGACTGGCTTAGGATTCGTCCTGGGTTTGGGGGTAAATAAAAAAGGTCGCTAATCAACCTGCAATCAATCTAAGGGGGCGGGGAGAGGATGCGGAATTTTCTAACAAAGTATGGAGGGAGGCCTCGTGTCTGCAATAACAACAGATGAAAAGACATACAATTTTGATGTCGTGCGGGCATTCACCATCTGTGCTGTTGTCTACTTGGTAGTCGGCGCACTGGTTGGTGTTTACATCGCATCGGAGCTGGCTTGGCCAGGTCTGAATTTTGATAATCCATATATCTCATTCGGACGTTTACGTCCGCTTCACACCAATGCGGTTATTTTTGCCTTCGGTGGTTGTACCCTGATGGCAACAGCTTTCTACGTTGTACAGCGTACATGTCATGTGCGTCTGTGGAGCGATAAGATGGCATGGTTCACGTTCGTAACGTGGAACATAGTAATTGTGTTGGCGGTAATTACTCTGCCTCTGGGTATGACCAGCGGTAAAGAGTATGCAGAGCTGGAGTGGTGGATTGACATTTTGATCGCTGTTTCCTGGTTGTCATACATGTTTAACTTCATTATGACGCTGGCGATCCGCAAAACTTCTCACATCTACGTAGCTAACTGGTTCTTCCTGGGTATGATGATTATGATCACTTACCTGCACGTAGGTAACTCATTGGCCATTCCAGTAGATTTCACCAAGTCTTACTCTATGTTCCCAGGCGTACAGGATGCAATGATCCAATGGTGGTACGGCCATAATGCAGTAGGTTACTTCCTGACTGCAGGCTTCCTGGGTATCATGTACTACTTCATTCCTAAGCAAGCTGGTCTGCCAATCTTCTCATACCGTCTGTCTGTACTGCACTTCTGGGCACTGATGTTCGGTTATGCATGGTTGGGTGCTCACCACCTGCAATACACTGCACTGCCTGATTGGACTGGTTCTCTTGGAGCAGCAGTATCTATCGCGATGATCATTCCATCTTGGGGTGGTGCACTGAACGGTCTTCTGACGCTGTCTGGCGCATGGCACAAACTGCGCGATGACTACATCCTGCGCTTCCTGATCGTATCTTTGGCGTTCTACGCAATGTCTACCTTTGAAGGTCCTGTAATGTCTGTGAAGACTGTTAATGCACTGTCTCACTACACTGACTGGACTGTTGGTCACGTACACTCTGGTGCTCTGGGCTGGGTAGCGATGGTATCTATCGGTGGTATCTACCACATGACTGAGCGTCTGTGGAATACCAAGATGTACTCAACTGGCTTGGTTAGCGCTCACTTCTGGTTAGCGACCATCGGTGCTGTAATCTACATCTGCGCGATGTGGGTATCCGGTATTATGCAAGGTCTGATGTGGCGTGCAACTGACGATTACGGCAACCTGACTTACACCTTCGTTGAGTCTGTTGCTGCTATGCATCCGTTCTACGCAATGCGTGCAATCGGTGGTGCCATCTTCCTGCTTGGTGCTGTGGTAATGCTTTATAACATCGTTATGACTGTTAAAGGCGCTGAAAAGCAACCTGGCATGGCTGCGGCTAAGGCATAAGGAGGAGAGAAATAATGGCTTCTAATAATGAAAATATGTCTTTCCAGGAAAAGACAGAAACCAATGTTTGGCTGCTGGTAGCCACCCTCGCTGTAGGTCTGACCGTTGCAGGTATTGTGGAGATTGTTCCACTGTTCTATCTGCCACAGACTATGGATGCAGATTTGACTGCAGAAGAGGATAACATTCGTCCATATACTGCGCTGGAACTGGAAGGCCGTGATATTTACATTCGTGAAGGCTGTTACACCTGCCATTCACAAATGATCCGTCCATTCCGTGATGAGAAAGAGCGTTATGGTCACTACTCCATCGCGGCTGAATCTAAGTACGATCACCCATTCCAGTGGGGCTCAAAGCGTACTGGTCCTGATCTGGCACGTGTAGGTGGCAAATACTCTGATGAATGGCAATACCAACACTTGATGTGTCCCCGTTGTGTAGTGCCTGAAACGGTAATGCCTGCCTACCCATGGTTAGCAGATGCTGTTGTTGATCACTCTAAGACTGCTAAGAAAATGGCAGCTCTGAGCATGGTTGGTGTGCCTTACACTGAAGCGGATATGGCTGGTGCTGCAGATGCTGTGAAAGGCAAGACAGAAATGGAAGCGTTGATCGCTTATCTGCAAGTTTTGGGGACTATGGTGAACTTCCAGGAAGGTAAGGACTATCGCAAATGATAGATTCGCTGAGGGAGCATTTTGCAACAGATTGGGCTGCGTTAACGCTAGTTGACTGGTTTGGTGTAATTGCGGCTGTCTCCCTCGCGATCCTTATGCTTGTGCTTTATTTCTACGTATTCACACCTGGAAATAAAGACAAACTGGAATCTCATAGAGACTTTGTCCTTAAAGATGATTTGACCGATGGGGAGAAATAACCATGGCAGAAAATAATCCAAATCAAGCACCTGATACCGGCCACGAGTGGGATGGTATCCGTGAGCTAACTAATCCACCACCACGTTGGTGGAGCATTGCATTTATCATGAGTTTTGTATGGCTAGCTGCATATTTCATTATCTATCCTGCAATTCCTCTGGTGAACGATTACACCCGTGGTGTAATGGGTTGGAGCGCGCTCCAGGAGTATAAAGATGCTGTTGCCAAGTATGAGGAGATTCGTGCTCCTTATATCGCTAAGCTGGAAGCGATGAGTGCAGAAGAGATCCTGAATGATCAGGAGATGAAAAACTTTGCAAACTCATACACTAAAGCTCTGTTTGGTGATAAATGTGCATCTTGTCACGGCTCAAACGGCCAGGGCGTTGAGAAACTGTTCCCTGTGCTGAATGACGATGACTGGCTGTATGGCGGTACCTTGCAAGATATCACTGATACTATCAGTGGTGGCCGCGTTGGCTTCATGTCTGCTTTCCAAGGCCAGCTTAGTGAAGCTGAGCTGGGTCAGTTGGCTGACTTTGTTGTTAACGTTTCTCAGGGTAAAGCAACTCAAGCAGGTTGGGATGCATTCAACAATGCAGGTTGCTCCGGTTGTCACGGTATGGACGCCAAGGGTAACAAGTGGGTTGGTGCGGCTAATCTGACTGATGACATCTGGCGCTTTGGTGGTAGTCGCGATGAGATTTTGGCTACTATTAAATACGGTGTAAATCAAGATGGCGTAGAAGGTACTCGTAGCGGCGTGATGCCTGCCTTTGGTGAGCGTCTGTCTGCAAATGATATTAAGCTTCTGACTGTGATGGTTTGGTCACTGGGTGGTGGTCAAACTGAGTAATCTCAGAATGTGAGGGGGGCGTCTTGCCCTCCTTTCATTAATTATAATGAGGAGATAACAATGGATGCAGTAGCAATTGGCGCTATTTTAACAGTCGTAATCTCGATTGTGATTGTTGGCTTCCTGTTTATTAAGGGCTATCAGCTGATTAATAAAGATCCAAATGAAAAATAAGGATAGCGGGAAGTTGATTTTAAAAGGGGGGCATAAGCCTAATGCCAGTCAGTTAAGCTGACTGGCATTTCTTTTTTTATGGGG
>JBNKQQ010000063.1:0-94504 GCA_050295955.1 Thiohalomonadales bacterium | reverse complement strand
CCGAAGCCGAAGCCGAAGCCGAAGCCGAAGCCGAAGCCGAAGCCGAAGCCGAAGCCGAAGCCGAAGCCGAAGCCGAGCAGATTATTGCGGCTGAAGAAGCAAAAACAAGCGAAGATGAAGAGCTAGATGCTGAAATCGCCGAAATCTTCGTGGAAGAGGCCCATGAACAGTTAGAGATCATCTGCCAACAGCTCCCCCAATGGCAGCAAAACCTAGCGGACCATACCCCCCTCAGCGAGATTCGCCGCGCCTTCCACACCCTAAAAGGCAGTGGGCGCATGGCCAAAGCCGAGGAGCTTGGTGAATTCGCCTGGAGCATTGAGCAGCTACTGAATAAACTGCTGGAAGGCGCTATCGAGGCTAGCCAGCAGATTATTGAACTGCTGGAAGAGACCAAGCAGGCCCTGCCAGAGCTGATCCGTGCCTTCGAGCACCGTACCAGCCACACCATTGACCTTGCTACCCTGGCAACTAAGGCGCAACAACTGGCCAGTGGTCTGCAACAAGCCACATCACCGAAACCGGAAGAAGCGCCAACGACTGTCGAAGAGCGTGACCAAGCTACCACTATTGAGGTCACTGATACCCTTCAAGTAAGTGCTCCTGCTCAGGCAGCCCAAGAAGCAGCCTTCGACGAGGTGACAGAGATCTTCCTCGAGGAAGCCGTTGAACTGCTGGCACAGATTGATTCAACACTGCATGACCACCTCGACAGCCTTGGCCATGGACCCTGGATAGGTGAGCTACAACGTGATCTACACACCCTAAAGGGGAGTGCACGTATGGCCAATATCTCCGCTATCGGTGATCTGGGCCATGAGCTGGAATCCCTGATTGAGCTGTTCAACGAGCAGTCTCAACAGATTCCCAAGGCCATCATGCTCTTCCTACAGCAGTGTCATGACCAACTGCTCACCATGGTGGAAGAGGTGCAACAACACCGTATTCCTGCAGCAGCCGACACCCTTCTGGCACAAATTGCCGAGTGGATCAGCCACCCGGAATCCTTGTATCAACCAGAAATAGCAGCAGAAACTCGCCCTGCCCACACCGAGGTAGAGGCACCACAAGTGGTTGCCGATGAGCTATCCACTGCCCAGCCTTCGGCACCGGCAGAAGCCCGTTTAGCACAGAGCAGTGACAGCTTACGCCTTCGCTCAGATCAATTGGATGCCCTGGTCAATGACTCAGCGGAATTGGGTATCTTCAAATCCCGCATTGGTCAAAAGCTCAATGGTGCACGCTATAACCTAAACGAACTCCAGCAAACCATCCAGCGTGTTCATCAGCAACTGCGCACTCTGGAAATCGAATCCGAGGCACAAATCCAATACCGCAGTGTAGAATACAGCCACAACAGCTATGAGGATTTTGATTCCCTGGAATTTGATCGCTTCTCCAAGATCCATCAACTCTCTCGCAGTCTAATGGAGGGTATCAATGATCTAGAGAGTCTGCATAAGATGCTCTCCAACCAAGTACGTGACACTGAGATTCTATTTGAACAGCAATACCGCCGTCATAGTGAACTGCACGGCAAGCTGATGAACACCCGATTGATCCCCTTCTCCAGCATTACCCCACGTTTGCGACGCATTGTACGCCAAACGGCGGAAGCGGTAGGCAAAGAGGTCGAACTCCAGCTGATTAATGAACACCTAGAGCTAGACCGGTCGGTGCTAAACCGTGTTCTACCTGCTTTTGAGCATCTACTACGCAATGCCATCGATCACGGTATTGAAATACCTCAGCAACGCCAGCAGCACGGTAAAGCGCCTCAGGGAAAAATCACCATCACCCTACGCCAGATGGCCAATCAAATTGGTGTCGAGCTCAGCGACGATGGCAATGGTTTGAACCGAGATAAAATCGTCAGCAAAGCGATCCAGATCGGTCTATTGAATCAAGCAGATAGCCTCCAACTCAGTGATATGGATGTATATCAATACATCCTTGAGCCGGGCTTCTCTACCGCGAACGAAGTCACTCAAATCTCAGGACGTGGTGTTGGTATGGACGTAGTCAATACCGAGATCAAACAACTGGGCGGCTCCCTACAGCTCCGTTCGGTTGCCGGTGCAGGGACCACTTTTGTCATCACCCTGCCACTCACTCTGGCAACTCAGCATGTGCTGATGGCCAAAGTAGCAGAATGCACCTATGCCCTACCATTGACCGGTTACATTGGTTTAGCGCGGATGCCTAGTGAAGCATATTTGGCCCAGATGGAAGGTGATCAACCGCTCTTTGTTCATGATGGAGAGGAGTACCGACTCATCAGCCTGGAAGAGGTGATGGGCCATAAGCGAGCTACCACCCTGCGAGCCAAGCAGGCCCATCTACTACTTTACCGCCTTAATGATCACAACCTGGCACTGCATGCAGACAGCCTGTTAGGTCACCACGAGATTGTCATGAAGCCATTGGGCCCTCAGGCCAGTGCGCTGCCAGGTGTCGCTGGCGGTACCATCATGGCTGATGGCAGCGTAGTGCTGATTATCGAGCTGGCCGCAGTACTTCGTAGCCACTTGGCGCGCCATGGTCAGGTACAACAGCTCATTCAGGTAGAGAACGAAGAAACAGAGCAACACCACAAACTCAATGTGATGATTGTTGACGACTCACTGACCGTACGTAAGGTGAGCTCCCGCTTCATTGAGCGCCACAATATGCGTGCGATTACTGCCAAAGATGGCTTCGATGCGGTAGAAAAACTGCAAGAGGAGATACCGGACATTATCCTACTGGATGTGGAGATGCCGCGTATGGACGGCTTCGAGTTTGCGACCCATGTACGCAACGAGCCTCAACTCAAGGATATCCCAATCATTATGATCACCTCACGCACCGGTGAAAAACACCGCGAACGCGCCCTGAACATCGGCGTCAACATCTATATGGGTAAACCCTATAACGAGCCAGAACTGTTACACAACATCGGCAAACTGACTGGCCACAGGATAGAGAGTAGCAATGAGTAATCACCACATGCTGCGGGCACAGCTTATCACGCTACCCCACAACACTCTGTTACTCCCAAACACAGTGGTAGCAGAGATCAGTCACATCGGCCAAGTTGAAAAGGTCCCCGCCATGCCCGAATGGATCTACGGCCTGATCGAGTGGCGTGGACTCAGCCTACCTTTGGTAAATGTAGATGGATTACTAGGTCAGCCGATAGAAGCACTGAATGATACATGGCGCTTGGCGGTACTCAATACCCTCAGCAACAATCCAGAGATGCCTTTTATCGCCATTGCCAGCGACAGTAACCCCCACTTGATCAAGCTACTGGAAGAGGCGCTGGATGATGAACTAACAGAAATGCACGAGAGCCATTACATCCATGCCCAATACCCATTGGGGAAAAAGACGGTACTGTTTCCTGACATCAACGCCATAGAAGAGAGCATTCAAGAGGCACTACAGCTCTAAAAAATAAATTGCCTTAGGAGCAGGTAGTCTGGTAACGCGTTATCACCTGCTCCATCAACAGCTCAGCCAACTCAGCCTTACTGGTCATAGGTAATGCAATGCCTCCGCCCTCCCAGAAGAGTTGTAGGGCATTTTGATCGTCCTCAAACCCTCCTCTGGTTTCACCCACCTGATTGGCACAGATCATATCCAATCGCTTATCCTTCAATTTACCACGGGCATAATGCTCCACATCCTGCGTCTCTGCCGCAAAGCCCACGGTAAATGGCGCATCCACCTGCAGTGCTACCGCTCGCAAGATATCGGGATTAGCCATCAAAATGATATTCATCTCCGCCTCGCCTTTTTTAATCTTTTGCGAAGCAGTAGTAGCCGGGCGAAAATCTGCCACTGCAGCAGCAGATATGAAGATATCCACCCCATCCAGATGGGACATCACATACCCGTGCATATCGTGCGCAGAGCGTACATCCACCCGTGTAACGCCAACAGGGGTATTCAGTGCCACTGGACCACTCACCAGTACCACCTCAGCACCCAGCTTGGCACTGGCGGCCGCCACCGCATAACCCATCTTTCCAGAACTACGATTACCAATATAGCGCACGGGATCGATATCTTCGTAGGTAGGCCCTGCCGTTACCATCACCTTCAGACCACTCATTGGCAACTCGCTGCTCAATAACGTATTTAGACAGGTCACTAAGCCTGCAGGCTCCAGCATCCGCCCCTCCCCTACCTCACCACAGGCCTGCTCGCCACTGGCCGGGCCCAACAGCGTCATCCCCCGCTGTTGCAGGGTCTGTACATTGGCCTGAGTTGCAGGGTTAGCCCACATCTGCTGATTCATCGCAGGTGCCAGAGCGATAGGTGCGGCAGTCGCTAAGCAGAGAGTCGTAAGTAGATCGTCTGCCATGCCGGCAGCAAGTCGCGCCAGGGTATTTGCGCTGGCAGGGGCAATCAATACCGCATCCGCCCAGCGAGCCAGCTCGATATGCCCCATGGCGGCTTCTGCCTCCGCATCCAGTAATTCCGTATGTACCGGATTACCACTAAGGGCCTGGAAGGTCATAGGGGTAACAAATTCGCATCCCCCTTGGGTCATCACCACCCGCACCTCGGCACCGGCGTCACGAAGGCGACGCACCAGCTCAGCACTTTTATAGGCGGCAATACTGCCGGTCACAGCAACAATGATCTTTTTCTGATGTAAATGGCTCATAAAGAATGGCGTTAATATGCTAATCGGTTTCCGTTATTTTATACTGCCTGCCAACAAGATGCGGGGAAATTTTCCACAACGTCATGATTAAGGAGAAGATATGGCGATTACTGACTGGCCGCAGGATGAGCGGCCCCGTGAAAAACTCTTAGCCAAGGGTGCCACTGCCCTTTCCGATGCAGAGCTACTGGCTATCTTCCTGCGTACCGGCATCACAGGCAAAACCGCCGTGGATCTGGCCCGTGATTTATTACAGGAATTCGGTTCACTTAATGCCCTCCTTCGGGCTGACCAGCAAGGCTTTTGTGCCGCCCCTGGTCTGGGGACAGCCAAATTCAGCCAACTCCAAGCCGTATTGGAGATGGGCCGGCGTTATCTCTACGAATCTCTGCAACGGGGTGAGACTATTACCAGCCCGGATGCCACCCGCCAATTTCTTACCGCTCGATTGCGTCACCATCCCCACGAAGTTTTTGCCTGCCTGTTTCTGGACAACCGCCACCGTGTTATCCAATTCGAAGAGTTATTTAACGGTACAATCGATGGTGCCGCTGTCTATCCTCGGATAATTGTGCAGAAAGCACTTCGACACAATGCTTCTGCCGTCATCCTCAGCCACAACCACCCCTCTGGCGTCAATGAACCCAGCCAGGCAGATCAACAAATCACCCAACAGATTCGCGATGCTTTAGAGTTGGTAGATGTACGGGTACTGGACCACTTCATCGTGGGGGATGGCGAAGCACTCTCCTTTGCCGAGCGCGGATTACTTTAACTCTTTTTCGTACTCTTCGAAAATCGACTTGAGGGTATCAACAGCCTCCCGGACCTCATCCTTAGGCCCATCCGCCTCTTTCACAACGGAGACAGGCTGCTCCTGCTCCGTTGCTGCGGTAGGTGCCTGAGGAGATTTGGTAGGAGGCCCTCCCATCCAGCGCATTAACATCAAAGTCACATTATCGGAGCGAGGCATTGCCGCCGACTCCGCTTCAGAGGCCAAATCACTCGCAATATCATCCATAAAATTACCGCTATTGCTACTAGTCATCACCACATCCAGAATCTTCTGGCTACGCATGGGATTCCACAGTCCGTCACTACATAGCAGAATCATGTCACCGGTTTGCAAGGGCTGCGCCTTAGTAATAGTCATCTTTGTGATGGCTCTAGGGCCACCCAGACAACGCGTTACTTGATGGCGTTGCGGATGGGTTTGCGCCTCTTTAGCGTTGATCAATCCCTGCTGCATCAACTCCTCAATACGCGAATGATCACGGGTGCGAAACTTTAAAGTACCATGACGAAATAGGTAGAGACGGCTATCTCCCAAATGGGCCCACCAGGCAAAACTATCCTGAATCAAGCAGATGACAATAGTCGTACGGGGATCGACAGGTGGATTCTGCGCTGCGCCAACGCGATTAATCTCATCATGGCTGGCAAGAATCACTTTTTGCAAAAAAGCTACGGGGTCTTTAATGGGCTCCCCTTGATTCTGCTCTTCAAAAAACTTACCAACTGTTTTAATAACGCTTTGTGAAGCCAGCTGGCCACCACCATGCCCCCCCATCCCATCAGCCACCACCATCACCAAGGTGTGGCTATTGGAAAAGCTACCGTAGCTATCCTCGTTTTTTTTACGGTTCCCGACGCGGGTGACACTCCCCAATTGAAACTTCATCGACACCCCTACTCTGTCATCATCTTATCGATTGCCATGCCCTTTCCTTACCATCGCTCAATTACTCCTTTTTCAGATTACCCAACGCCGTGCGGATCTTTCCCAGGTTATTACTGACCCAATCCATAAAGGCATCTTGTCCCTCATTTTGCTGTGGCGTCTCCACCCCCTCATTCATCGCATGAAGAAATTCATCCACATTTTGGGGTCTTAAAAGAGGATCAGGCTCCATCGCCCAATCAATAGCGGATAACAGGGTTTGCGAATAACGCTTACGGTAGAGGCTGGCCAGTGGCTTAAGCTTATCTTTCTCCATACGCTCATTCGCAGGAATGGGGGGTGAGCCATCGATGCAAGCACGCATCGTCGCACCGATAGCATAAATATCCGACCACGGCCCCATATAGCCGCCAGACTGGCACT
Source organism: Thiohalomonadales bacterium (assembly GCA_050295955.1). GTDB lineage: Bacteria > Pseudomonadota > Gammaproteobacteria > RBG-16-57-12 > RBG-16-57-12 > JAFLJP01. Next base: position 87,743 of record JBNKQQ010000063.1, on the reverse strand, counting down.
GCTCATAAGGGGAATAGCCAGGGGAGATCACTTGATTCGGCTTGTGCTGTCGGCTCAGATGTTGTTGGTGAGTGGCACCGAAATCCAACAGGATTGGCTTACCTCCAGGACGGATATGTATGTTGCTGGGTTTCACATCCAGATGCAGCACTCCCATGGAATGAATATGCTTCAAAGCACTCAGCAGGTGGGTAAAAATGGTGCGAATAAACTTCTCACTCATCCCTCCCTTATGATCCCGAATATAAGACTGTAGATTCACCCCTTCTACATAACTCATCACCATATAGACCGTATCGTTAGCGCTGAAGAAATTACTCACATCCACAATATTCTCATGGTGGATATTGGCCAAGGTACGTGCTTCATGGAGAAATAGACTACGCCCCTGATTAAACAGCACCCCATCCTGCTCACTTTTCGGGGATACCCTGCCATCCTCCTCGCGTTTTGCCAGCTTCTTCGGCATATACTCCTTGAGTACCACGGTATTGCCACTATCCATGTCCAGCGCGAGGTATACCACACTAAAACCACCCGATCCCATCACCTGCTGGATCTGGTAGTGATCAACGCGACCGCCTGTATGTAGAGTATTTGGAATTGAAGTCATAGGTAAAATATCGGTAATAGCCTGCTTTTCTTTTAATTGTTTATGTATGTTTGCCCAAATTACTGGAGACAATAGTATACTTAGCGTGCGCAGGCCGCCTTCCCAACGGCTCAGCCATTAAAGAATAGATCAGCCAAATCAAAAGCGCCTCATTAAGGACTCACTCATGATTAGCAGTATGACCGCCTTCGCTCGCAGCGAAACCACTACCACCCAGGGCAGGCTCTGCTGGGAAATAAAAACGGTTAACCAGCGCCATCTGGACTGCTATCTGCGGCTCCCTGACGAGCTTCGCTCTATTGAACCATTAGTGCGTGAACGCATCAATAAGGCTATCAAGCGTGGAAAGATGGAGTGCCAACTACGCTTTCAAGCAGAGATGCCCATCGATGCCGAGTTCTCCATCAATGAGACACTAGCCAAGCAGCTGGCCCATGCCAGTCGGGTCATTGATGGCCTGCTCTATAACCCCTCGCCGGTTCACTCAGTGGAAATCATGAAGTGGCCCGGCGTGCTACAGGTTCCCGAGATCGATATGGAACAGCTGCAACAGGCTGCTCTGGAGCAACTGGATGTGGCACTTCAACAGCTGACAGCTAATCGCCAGCGGGAAGGTGCCAATCTGCAACAGATGGTTGAGCAACGTGCTAAAGCCATTCAGCAACAGGTAGACCTGATTCGTGATCGCCTCCCCCTTGTGCGGGAAGCCTTCAAGACCCGCCTGGAGCAACGCCTAGCCGACCTGAAAACCGAACTCGATCCTGGTCGTCTGGAACAAGAGGTCGTCCTGCTAGTACAAAAGAGTGATATTGATGAAGAACTGGACCGCCTGGAGGCCCACCTCAAAGAGCTGGCCCACACCTTCGAGAAAGGGGGCGTCTGTGGCCGCCGCCTTGACTTCCTAATGCAGGAGTTCAACCGGGAAGCCAACACCATCGCCTCAAAGTCAGCGGATCAAGAGATCACCACGGCTTCACTAGAGCTGAAGGTACTGATCGAGCAGGCTCGCGAACAAATTCAAAACATCGAATAAAAGTAAAAAGATTGGAGCACCGCCTACCATGGCAAACCTCAACAACATCGCCCATGGCACCCTATTTGTCATCTCCGCCCCCTCCGGCGCCGGTAAAACCAGCTTGGTCAAAGCACTGGTTGAATCCACTGACGGGGTGCTGGTTTCCGTCTCCCATACCACCCGCCCCATCCGTCCCGGCGAGCAGATGGGAGTTCACTATAACTTTGTGGACGAAGGCACCTTCAGAAAGATGATCGGCTCAGGGATGTTTCTAGAACATGCTAAAGTGTTTGATAACTACTACGGCACTAGCCGTGAATGGGTTGCTAAACAGTTGGAAGCTGGAACCGATGTTATCCTGGAGATCGACTGGCAGGGCGCACAACAGATTCGCAAGATGATGCCCGAGTGTGTCACCCTCTTCATCCTTCCCCCCTCCCGTGAAGCGCTGGAGCAGCGCCTGCAGGGACGTGGTCAGGATAGTCATGAGGTGATATCAAGACGCATGCGTGACGCCATCAGTGAGAGCAGCCACTATCATGAATTTGACTACCTGATTGTTAATGACGATTTCGAGGTGGCTCTTCAGGAACTGCGGACTGCTATCCTTAGCCAGCGCCTGCGTTTGGCACCACAGCGACAACGCTATGCACAATTGTTAGACAACTTATTGTCATAATGGCGATAAATTCAGTAGAATTGAACGCTTTCCTTTAACGAATTAGATAAGGTAACGCTTAAATGGCACGCATTACAGTAGAAGACTGCCTGGATCATGTAGATAACCGTTTCAACCTCGTATTGGTTGCTGCCAAGCGCGCACGCCAGATCAGCAATGGAAAAGAGCCGCTGGTACCGTGGGAAAACGACAAGCCAACTGTCGTTGCACTACGTGAAATTGCCGAAGAAAAAATCAATCCACGCGAAGTGCTGGATGGTGTAAATGCCAAAGAGCATGCGGCTGAGTCACTGGTGAGTGACGAAGAGCTGCAGCAAGAACTGTAAAAAGCTTGTTATCTTCTAGCTTTATCTGATGTCGGATATCAGCGATTTATGTCAGCTGCTCGAGGGCTACCTCGAGCCGCATCAGATCACAGAAATCTATCGCGCCTACGTATTTGGTGCACAGGCCCATGAAGGGCAATACCGTAAAACCGGTGAACCCTACATCACCCACCCCTTGGCCGTTGCCGTTATCCTTGCCGAAATGCGCATGGATTACCGCTCTCTCATGGCCGCTATCCTCCACGACGTTATCGAAGATACCGAGGTCAGCAAGGATCAACTGATCATGGAGTTCGGCAGTGAGGTGGCTGAACTGGTGGATGGGGTCTCCAAACTGACCCACATCGAATTTGAGAGCAAAGTGGAAGCTCAGGCCGCCAACTTCCGCAAGATGATCCTGGCGATGGTGAAGGATATCCGTGTAATCCTCATTAAGCTGGCGGACCGCCTGCATAACATGCGTACCCTTGGGGTCATGCGTCCCGACAAATGTCGCCGCATCGCCCGAGAAACCCTGGATATCTATGTCCCTATTGCCAACCGTTTGGGCATGAATCAGTTACGCCTGGAGTTGGAAGATCTGGGTTTTGCCGCCTATCACCCCATGCGCTACCGTATCCTCAAGCAGTCGGTTCTCAAAGCGCGAGGTAACCGTAAAGAGATCGTACAGAAGATCGAAACCGCCATTCAGGGTCGCCTGGAGCAAGAAGGGATCAACTGCCAAGCGATTGGTCGAGAAAAGCACATCTACAGCCTTTATCGAAAGATGGTACGCAACCACCTCAACTTTGCAGAGGTAATGGATGTCTACGCCTTCCGTATCATCGTGGAAAATGTAGATAGCTGCTACCGCATTCTGGGGATGATGCACAACCTCTATAAGCCGGTGCCCGGCAAGTTCAAAGATTACATCGCCATCCCCAAAACCAATGGCTATCAATCTCTGCACACCATTCTGTTCGGTCCCTATGGCGTCCCCATCGAAATCCAGATTCGTACCGTCAGTATGGATGAGGTAGCTGAGGCGGGAATCGCTGCGCATTGGCTCTACAAAACCGGGGAAGGTGAAAATACCAATCAAGTTCGCGCCCAGGAGTGGCTGCGTGAACTACTGGATATGCAGAAGAACGCCGGTGACTCCCTGGAGTTCCTGGAAAACGTCAAGATCGACCTGTTCCCCGATGAGGTCTACGTCTTCACCCCCAAAGGGGAGATCATGGAGCTGCCTCGGGGCGCGACCACGGTGGACTTCGCTTATGCCGTCCATACCGATATCGGCAACCGCTGTGTTGCCGCCAAAATTGACCGCAAGTTAGTACCGCTAAGCACCCAGCTGCAAAATGGCCAAACCGTCGAGGTAATTACCACCAAGAGCTCTCAGCCTAATCCGGTATGGCTGGACTTCGCCGTCACCGGAAAAGCCCGTACCAACATCCGCGCTGCCCTCAAGAATCTACAACGGGACGAAGCGGTCGCCCTTGGCAAACGCCTGCTCAACAAAACCCTGATGGCCTTCTCCACCTCACTGGAAGAGATCTGCCCCCAATCGATCCAGCACTATGTGGAAGAGCAGCAGTGTGAAAGCTTCGATGATGTGCTGATGGATATCGGCCTGGGGCAGCGGGTCGCTCTGGTAGTCGCTCGTCAACTGATTACTGATCAACTCCAACATGAAGGAATCAGTAGTGACAGCATCAGCACCGGCAAGCCCCTGGCGATCCGTGGTACCGAGGGCATGGTGGTCACCTTCGCCAAATGTTGCCACCCCATTCCTGGCGATCCTATCAGCGGTTATGTGAGTGTGGGGCGTGGCATCGTCATCCACACGGAAAACTGCAACAACGCTGCCGAGCTGCGTAACCGTCAGCAGCAACGCCTGGAAGTACAGTGGGATAGCAATGTGGAAGGGGAGTTCACCGTCGAGATCCGCGTTGATGCTGCCAACCAACGTGGCGTACTGGCTACCGTTGCCTCCACCATCGCCTCCATGGAATCCAATATCGAAAGGGTCTTCAGTGAAGAGCGTGATGGGGTCTACCACACCACCCACTACACCATTACCGTACGCGACAGGGTTCATTTAGCGGCAATAATCCGTAAACTACGAGCATTACCCAATGTCGTTAAGATCACAAGAACAAGAGGCTAAGCATGAAAGAGATCATCAAAACCGAAAACGCCCCGGAAGCGATTGGTACCTATTCACAAGCGGTGAAAGTGGGCACTACCGTCTATCTATCAGGCCAGATTGCTCTGAACCCAGAGAGCATGGATATGGTAGATGGTGGTATTGAGGAGGAAATTCACCAGGTATTCAAAAACCTGCAAGCCGTGGTGACAGCCTCAGGCGGCACCTTTGCCGATATTGCAAAGTTGAATATTTTCCTGACAGATCTCAGCAACTTCGCCACTGTTAACGAAATTATGGCGCAATACTTTGAGCAGCCATACCCAGCCCGCGCCGCAGTAGGTGTCGCTCAGCTACCCCGTGGCGCACAGGTTGAAATGGACGGCGTAGTCGAGCTGTCTAATTAAGAAAAATTTGTAGGAGCCTGCCTGCAGGCGATAATAAGCAAAGCGATCTTCCAGCAAGTAGGCCTCCTACCAAACGTCTCAATCAATGAAGAATTATTCAAACTGAGGACAAGACAGTGGAGCTTGATCGCGTCCCGGTTACCACCTTAAAAGGGGTTGGCCCCAGTATGGAAGCAAAGCTGATAAAGCTTGGCATCCACTCCATCCGAGACCTGCTATTCCACCTGCCCACTCGCTACCAAGATCGCACCCGCATCTCTCCCATCGGTAGCCTGCGCCCTGGCGACAATGTAGTTATCGAAGGCGAGATCCAACTCACCGAAATCAAATTCGGCAAGCGGCGCATGCTGCTCTCCCGCATCAGCGATGGTACTGGCTGCCTCACCCTACGCTTCTTCTATTTCAATAATAGTCAGAAAGACCGCTTAGCCAAGGGCCGACGCTTCCGCTGCTTTGGCGAGGTACGGCCAGGTCCTGCCACTCTTGAGATGATCCATCCAGAAACCCAGATTATCAGCGACAGCCTCAGTGAGCCCATGGAGGAATCCCTCACCCCCATCTATCCCGCTACCGAGGGTCTACAACAACCCGCCGCCCGCAAACTGGTAAAACAGGCGCTAGAATATCTGGACCGCACTGGAAACGGCCTGCCTGAGCTACTGCCCCCAGAGGTCTTACAGCAACACAACTACCCTACCACCGCCGAAGCGATTCAGTTTATTCACTACCCACCGCCAGAGGTCTCCCAAGCCCAGCTTGAGGAAGGGGTACACCCAGCTCAACAACGCCTCGCCTTCGAAGAACTGCTTGCCCACCAGCTCTCCCTACGCCAACTCCATGGCCAAATTCGCCAGCAGGGTGGCCCTAAACTCAACGGAAGTGGCCAACTGCGCAAACAGTTTTTGGATGCCCTCCCCTACCAACTCACCGGCGCCCAACAACGGGTGGTCAATGAGATCAATCAGGACTTGGCTCAGCCCTTCCCCATGCAGCGATTGGTGCAAGGCGATGTGGGTTCTGGAAAAACCGTGGTAGCCGCCATGGCCGCTCTGGCCGCCATCGAATCCGGCTACCAAGCGGTATTGATGGCCCCTACCGAACTACTGGCAGAACAGCACTACCGCAACTTTGCCGACTGGCTACAACCGCTGGGCATCGAAGTTCGTTTGCTAGCCAGTAAGCTCAAGGGCAAACAGCGCCAACAGATTCTGGAAGACCTTCAATCCGGCGAATCTCAGATGATAGTGGGTACTCACGCACTCTTTCAGGAAGGGGTAGAATTTAAACGCCTCGGATTAGTGATTGTAGATGAACAGCACCGCTTCGGCGTCCACCAGCGCCTCGCTCTCAAAGAGAAAGGGGCTGGTGATGGCTTGTACCCTCATCAACTCATCATGACCGCCACCCCCATCCCCCGAACCCTGGCCATGTCGGTGTTTGCGGATCTGGACTGCTCCACCATCGATGAACTCCCACCCGGTCGCTCACCAGTAGATACCGTGGTGGTTCCCGATGCCCGCCGCCCAGAGATCATCCAGCGCATCTACAACGCCTGCCAACAGGGACGGCAGGTCTACTGGGTCTGCACCCTCATCGAAGAGTCCGATGCGCTACAGTGCCAAGCAGCCCAAGATGCCGAAGTGGAACTACGGGAAGCCCTGCCAGGAGTACGCATCGGGTTGGTACACGGCCGTATGAAACCAGCAGAAAAAGATGCGGTAATGAACGCCTTTAAGCGGGCGGAACTGGATCTACTGGTGGCCACTACCGTCATTGAGGTGGGCGTAGATGTCCCCAACGCCTCACTGATGGTGATCGAAAATGCCGAGCGGCTCGGCCTGGCCCAGCTTCATCAATTACGTGGTCGGGTAGGACGGGGTAGTGCCAAAAGCAGCTGCGTACTGATGTACCATGGCCCCCTATCAAGAGTCGCCAAATCACGGCTAGCCATCATGCGGGAGACCAATGACGGCTTCCTCATCGCCCGTCGTGATCTGGAGATCCGTGGACCGGGAGAAGTCCTCGGCACCCGCCAAACCGGCGAAATCACCATGCAAATCGCCAACCTACTACGGGACGAAGCACTCCTCCCCCAAGTGGAAGAGACCAGTGAACTCATCCAGCAGCGCTACCCGCAGTTGATCGGCCCATTGATTCAAAGATGGATCGGTGAGGGACTGCGGTATGCGGAGGTTTAATCCCATTCAGATAATGCAGATTAACGAAGAATATCAATCGTATTATTCAATTACTCCCAAACCGCATTAGCAATTTTAAGTTTAAGTGATTCAGAGTAGTCTTCTTCGAATATAAGTGAGTTCACAATCTCAGCCAACAACTCTTTATTTATCTTATTTTCTGCTAACCAAACAACAATATTTTCCATCTCTAGTACAAATTTCTTCACTATGAAATCATAACCATTCAATTCAAGAAAATAGCTACCAAGTGCAATACTAGAACGCTTATTGCCGTCAGAAAATGCATGAAATTTATTGATAGAAAAAATTATATGGACCAGTTTTTCCTCAAAAGTGGGATAGTAATCGTTGTTTTTAATATGGTTTAAAACACTATCAAGTTGTCCTAAGTCCTTGATGCCATGTAATCCACCGGAATGATCAATAATCCAATCATGGACCTCAACAGCATGTGTCACATCAAAATAGAAAATCTTCTCTGCCACCCTAGCGGTCCTTTAAGCGCTTAAATACCTCAAGAGTATCTGGATCAGCAAGCCTCTCCTCAAGTGACTTACTCGTCTCTCCTAAAAAGCGCTCAAAATCAGCCTCCGGTACATGCTGAATGTAATGCTCAAGCTTTTCATGAAGCGCTTCACGAAAGCAAAGATCTCGACTAGCCATACGGGTTCGCGCATCATCTATGATGGGTCTAAGAAATGGATTTTCCTCCGCTTCATCAACCAATTTATCCAGCTCTTTGGGTTTTAGCTTTCTCCCCAATTGCAGTGACTGCCGTTTTAGCTGTTCAGCCAAGCCACTTTCAAATGCAGCAATCGCCCTTAATACCTCAGCGTATAAGGTATCGCGTAAATTATCCCTCTGTGCCAGCTTGAGTACTTGTTTATACTCTTTGGCATTCTCCTTAAATATGGCTTGATATACTTTGTTGGTATAAACACCATATTTGAACTTACCCATATCCAAATAGTTATCCAACGCATCCGTAAATGCCTGTCTGTAGCTAAACTCTTGATAAGCTGCAGGTAAATAGTCCTGATCACGTTGATTAATATATTTGGTATGCCCCCCAGATCTCTCAGCCATCACATCAATTACAATGTCGAGAATACGGCTACGGATAGCCTTTGCCCGCTCACTTTCTGTCAGCAACATAGCTAAATTAAGTACAGAGCGGAAATTAAAAACACCTAGAACTGATATTTTGCTACCGTAATCAATTACGGTAGCATCAAGTAACATCTTAAAATCTTTTAAGTTTTTCCCTTTCAAAACATGATAACCATTATTTTTTAGTTCTTCATCATGCTGGGAAAGATATTTTTCAATAGTACTTTCACTAACCCCAAAAATCTCTACAACCTGTTGTTTTATAAAAACAATATCACCATCAAATTCAATACCCCCAAGTGCCATATTATGGGCTATTTTTTCAACTGCATATTTGTTATTAAGGATATTCTGACGATCACGCTGTGATGTTGTAAGATCCGTTAATGGCATTTTGTAGACCCTATTTCAAAAATATATAATCTTCGAGATTCGCTCATCTGAGAAAATGTCACCTCATCATCACATTCTCCTAAAAGCCCCTCGCTTCGCATCTTAATAATAACAATTTGTCATCTACTTTTAACTGTAGCCAGCATAACTACATTTTCTAAAAAACGCCCTTTATCATTCAAATATTCTCAGTAATATAACCACTGCCTGCACAACATCCACTCAAGCTAGATTATCAGTCAACTCCCACTAAACCGATGGTTTTTTCTCCACTCAAGCCATGCTAATGTCGTTTTAACAATAAGAATAACAGTCCTCCCATCTTTGATGGATTCTTGCGGCCCTCTCCTCCCATCCAGGCCGCATTTTTTTTATCTGTCGCTTCTATATAATGGCCCCTCCATCAACACCCGGAGGCATCATGAACAACGCAGAGCTGATTCAACGAGACCTCAAGGTGGTCTGGCACCCTTGTAGTCAAATGAAGGACCATGAGTGGTTACCCATGACCCCCATCAAACGTGGAGAGGGGGTATGGCTGGAGGATTTCGATGGTAATCGCTATATTGATGCCATTAGCTCTTGGTGGGTCAATCTGTTCGGCCATGCCAATCCCCGTATCAATGCAGCTCTTAAGCAACAGATGGAAACCCTGGAGCATGTGATTCTCTCTGGATTTACCCATGAGGCGGTTATCGAACTCTCCGAGCGCCTGATCAAACTCACCCCCGAAGGACTGAATCGCTGTTTCTATGCCGATAACGGCTCTTCTGCCATTGAGGTGGCGCTAAAGATGAGCTTCCACTACTGGTTGAACGTGGGCAAACCCAACAAGACCAAGTTCATCAATCTGGCCAACAGCTACCATGGCGAGACGCTGGGTGCGCTGGCAATGGGGGATGTAGGGCTTTATAAGGATACCTACGGTCCGCTGCTACTGGAGCCCATTACGGTCCGCTCCCCTGACTGTTTCTACCGGGAAGAAGGCGAAAGTGAAGAGCAGTACAGCTGCCGGATGTTCGCGGACATGGAAGCCACTCTGGCACGCCATGCTGATGAAGTGTGCGCGGTGATTATCGAGCCACTGGTGCAGTGTGCCGGTAATATGCGTATGTATCACCCCATCTATCTGGAGAAGCTGAGGGAGGCCTGTAATCGCTATGGGGTACATCTCATCGCCGATGAGATTGCGGTTGGCTTTGGTCGTACCGGTACCCTGTTTGCTTGTGAGCAGGCCAATATCGCCCCCGACTTCATGTGTCTCTCCAAAGGGCTCACTGGCGGCTACCTCCCCCTGTCAGTCTGTCTAACCACTGATTCGGTCTATGATGCCTTCTATGATGATTACGCCACGCTCAAAGCCTTTCTTCACTCCCACAGCTATACCGGTAACGCCCTGGCCTGCCGCACAGCATTAGCCACTCTGGATATCTTTGAGCAGGATAATGTGATTGCTAATAACTGCCACTTAGCCGCTCATATGCAGCAGGCGACTGCCCACTTTGTAGAACACCCCAATGTGGCCGAAGTACGCCAACACGGTATGATCCTAGCAATAGAGATGGTTAAGGACAAAGCCAATCGTGAACCGTATCCCTGGCAAGAACGCCGTGGCTTGAAGGTATATCAACACGCCCTAAAACATCAGGCACTACTACGTCCACTAGGTAATGTGACCTACTTTATGCCGCCCTATGTCATCACGCCAGAACAAATAGATCATCTGGCAAAAGTCGCTTGGCAAGGTATTCAAATCGCTTGCAGATAAGGCATATGAAAGTCACCAGAGTTTCTGCTGTTTTGTCTTAAAAGACAAGCACATGACTATAACCGACTAAAATTGTAAAAAATTTGCAATATAGTCTAGACACTGCTCAAAAAAGAGACTAGATTCGATATACCTTCCGGCTAGGGTATATACCAAAAAGCGTTGTGGGGACGCGGTAATTTCTTGTCTGGAGGAAAACGAATAATATTATTGAGAGAGGATCAAACTATGGAACATCTGCCAATTCCGTTTTCTGCCATCATGACATTTTTCGCTGTACTGCCAATGGCAATCATTGCGATCGGTTTTTTCGCAAAATCCGTTAGCACTGAAGATCAGCTGGAAATGCACCACTAATCCAGCACAGGTAGTCACGGTGCCATCATAGCACCGTCGAAGTCACCATGATGAAAGCCCTGCCAATAACCCCGGCGGGGTTTTTTATTGCCACTATCTCATAAGTGACAACCCACTTAGTCGCTCAAGATTCATCCCCTATCGCCGATCACTGTTACCAATTCACATGCCCAAAGGGCTGGAGCAGGGATCAGCAAATATGTATGAAAAGCAGGCTCAATCCATTGCCAAGGATCTTGAAAAGGTGCTGGTAGAAATGTCTGGTTTGGATATCCACCAGACGATGATCAAAACCGAACAACGGCCTGATGCCCAATACGCCTTAACCTACTCCATCAAATTCAAACAACTCAATGGCAATATCGAAGGGGCAATCTATTTCAGTTTCTGCGATGTAGAGGTGACCAACAGTGTTGCCATGGCCATTGCCAGTAGAAATGGCGCGCTGCAAGAGGCTGAATTCAGAAATGACTACCTTTGTGAATTTATGAACACGGCGATAGGCAAAGCCCTTAAAAATTGGGAGGAGATGGGCTTTAGCACTACCTTTGAAGCCCCTAGAATCAGCGAAAACTGCGGTATCAACAGACGGGTCTTTGGTTGTGAAACCGCTATCATCGTCATGGCACTGGACGTTAGTCACATCTTCTTTAAAGTCGACTTTTTCGATACCTCTTACGATGTCCTGGAGGGTAAGCGGATATTAGTGGTTGATGACTCGGTGATGATACAGCAGATGCTGGTAAGGAAACTGGCAAAGCTGCGCTTTAACATCGAGACAGCTGGCGATGGTCAACAAGCCATCGAAAAATCCCGAAGCTTCAAACCCGATCTGATTATCATGGATCAGGTAATGCCCGTGTTAAATGGTCTGGATGCGATGGCAAAAATCAAAAAACACTCTCCAAGTATGAAGTTTATTATGCTTAGCTCCAGTAGCCAGCAAGAGGAGTTGCATGCTGCTGAAGCCCTAGGTGCCACGGCCTATCTCACCAAACCCGTCAATCTGGTGAAACTCTATTTTGAGATTGCCAGATCACTTATTACTGTAAATTAACCCATTCCGCCTCATCCTATATATTTCCCAAACTGTGAAGCAATTCCACAGATCCCTCCCCACTTCTGTTCTGAATCCGCTAAACTAGGACCCATAAACCCCCTTAAAATTGATACAAAGGTAGTGACATGAAACAAAAAGCGCTTATTACCCTATTGGCATCACTAGCACTGAGTGCCTGTGGTAGCGGCAATAGTGATAGTGGTACAGGTACTCTAGACCTGAGTATTACGGATGCGCCAGTGGATAAAGCCTATAGCGTGGTTATCCAATTCAGTGGTCTGGAAATTAAGCCGGAAAATGGTGACAGCATCCACATCGACTATGACACCCCAAAACAGATAGATCTACTCAATCTACAAGGTATTAATAGTGAGCCTCTGTTGGAGGATGAAATCCTCGCAGTTGGCCACTACAACTGGATTCGCCTTAAAGTGGATGCTGAACCTAACGTGGTGGACTCCTATATCGAGATAAGCCAAGGCGGTGCCCAGCATGAACTGACCATCCCCAGTGGCTCGCAGACTGGGCTTAAACTAGTAAGTGGCTTCGACATCATCAGCGAAGGCAATACCGGATTGATTATCGATTTTGACCTGCGTAAATCCATTCTGGAGCCAACTGGTAACAGTACCGCCTATAAGCTCAAGCCTGCTCTACGTATTCTAGATACCTTTGAAGTAGGCCATATTACTGGTAGCTTCACGGCTCAAAGCCTACTTGATGCTGGTTGTGTGACAGACAGCTACAACGCTGTCTATCTCTTTGATGGAGCAGATGCCACCCCCGATGACTTTGGTGGTAGCAACAACGAGCCGATTACCTCTGCAATTCCAATATTAAACGAAACCACTGGTGACTATGACTATGCTATCGGCTTCGTGCAGCCTGGCAGCTACACCCTGGCGCTGACCTGTGAAGCGGACAGTGATGTTGACCCTGAAGTGGATGAAGATGTTAACTTCATATCAGCCGCTAATGTGGATGTGGTAGCAGGCGCAACCTCTGAACAAAATTTATAAAGAGGTTAGCCCACTCCAAATCATTAAAGGGGCGTATACGCCCCTTTAATGTTATGTGTTTCCGCGACTCTCCTCTTGCTCCTCCTCCGCAATGTAGCGCAAGAATTCAGCAACTACTTCCGTACCGGTAAGGTCTCTCCCTTCACAACGCTTAACCTCTTCCCTGAAACACTCAAGGCGGCTTAGCAGTTTGAGCATTTTGGCATTGAAAGCCTCTTCATCCTCCTTAAGCTGTATCCCTACCTGATATTTATCACCATTCTTAACACACCAGATCACTTCTCCTTCCAAGCGCTTCTCCGGTTTGTCATCAATCTGGTCTACCTGAATTTGTACCTGTTCACCAATCTGAATCTCCACATGTGACTCAAAGCTGGCACCTTCCATGCTAAAATTACGCAACTTGGTAAATTGTTTTGATGTAATGTCAGCTGGGAATAGTTCGATGGGAATCTCGACAGGATGTCGGATAAAGGCACGTTCCTGCATCTCCTGCTTGTGAGCATTTTGCTCAATCCACTCCATGGCTGCCTGATCACTGGTCAGCTCCCGTCCCTCCTTTTCACGGACATCAAGACGGTACTTTTCAATTTGGCACACTTGGGCCACCATCCTGGCGACGAATGCTTCCCGACCCGCCTTGAATTGAATACCCAAGTCGTAACCCCGGCGGGTTGGGGTACACCACACCACAATGCCAGTCACCTCAAAGGGGGGATCAACCTGACGAATACGCACCATGATGGGATCACCCGGCTGATACTCTTTCTCCGAATGACAAGAGAGACCGCCATAACTGACATTATAGAGCTGCTGTTCGCCAGATTCGGTTACACCATCTTTGCCAATTAACTTTACCGGTATATCACTCTCGAATCGGTGAAATGATCTCATTACCTATTTGCCTTCGTTGATCGTTAATCTATTAAGTATGGTATAAAACGTCAGAGACTGCAGCCCATAGCCCTATTGCACTAGCTGTGCTTGGTCTACCGTCACCTTCTGTATTTCACCCAACCCTTTAATGGTAATCTTAGTGCTAATGCTGCTGCCACCAGGAATGATTTTTCCTAACCTTAAGCGATAGGTCTGCCCGGCCACAAGCAGCATACTCTTCAGCTCGACCGGATAGGGATTCAGGTTGGAAATAAACAGTGCCACCACATCCTCCCCTTCCCGGCTGGGTTTAATATGAATATAGCGGTCCGGGTTAGCATCAAAATCCACCCGCTTTGCTTGGCGATCAGCTTCACGCCCCAGAGGGGTATCTGATAGCGCTGCACGCTGAAAGTAATCATGAGCTAATGCCATTTCACCCTGCTTCGCCAATAGCTCTGCCAATAAGCTATAGCCCTTTGCTGTGGGAAGAGTCTGCAAGCTTTTCAACAAATCAGCTTGAGCCTGCTGAAAATGTTGTTGCTCAAGATATAGTTCTGCTCGACGCAGATAGTAAGCAAAGTAGTCCGGGCTGCGGCTGATAGCCTGATCATAGGCATGGATAGCGCTGTCGATCTCATTCAGCTCTGCCAAAGCATCTCCTTCCAGCGCATAGAGCGCCGATTCATTAGGAGCCTGTGCTATAGCCAAACGTATCTGCTGGTAAGCCCCCTCGGAATTCCCTGCTTTTAGCTGTGAACTGGCCTGTTGTTGTTGCTGGTAGGCCGCCGCCTCCTGACGTAACACGGCCATTGCCTTATCAAAGGAGCGTTGTGCCATTAACAGCCCAGCTGGCTGGCCATGGGCCGCCTTGCGGTTCACACCCACCCGCTCCTGGCTAGGTCCATGGTGTCGTAACCACAATGGCTGGGAAGAGAGGGATATATCCAAAGAACGTAGCTGTAGATCCACCGCAGCCTGAGGATCATAGCCCGCCTTTACCATCAGTGTAACGGCGTGACGATCCGCCTCCTGCTCTTCCGCCGAGGTATACACCACTGAATGAGACACCAATGCTGCTTTGGCCACTTCAACCACGTATTGGGCATAAGGGTGGGATGAGCCTTGCTCAAGGATCCGCTGATCAACCTCTCCTCCCCGCTCCAGCACCTTAGCCGCATGTCTCTGCCCGGCATGTACTAATAGATGGGCAATAATGGCTGCCAGTTCAGCCTCATTACGTAAGCTGAGCAACATGCCACGACTGATCGCAATGCGTCCATCCAGTGTCACCCAGGCATTAGGTTGATCGTTATTCACCACCGCAAACTCACCAGCCAGCTCCTGATAACCAGAGAGCTTTAACAACCGCTTGCCAGTGATACCCAGGTACTCCTGCAGTGCTTCGTCATGGTAACGGCCACCACTAAATTGAATCAGGTATTGGAATTCGGCGCTGCTATCGCTAGCGTGGACTAACTCTGTTACAGATTGATGCGTGGTTTGAGCTGTACCATTGGTAGCGCAACCTGCCATGAATGTCGTCAGACCCAATAGGCCTAGAGTTATCACAATGTGTCGTTTTTTCATGAGCTTTCCCCTTCTCACTCATGTTTATTAAGAAATATTTCTCCCTCTCTGCGTAGGGTATTTTTCCTTAGTCTATCGTAATCTGGATGTGGCTGATGAGGTTATTCTTCTATGCCAATGATAAAAGCTAACATAAAGACAGGGATAAATAGAAGAACACCCCGGTTAGATCAACTAAGCGGGGTGTTGAGAGGGATTATTCTTCGAAGAAAAACTTCTCTTCACCGAAGGCTGGTTTAAGATCCGGTAGCCAAGTGGCATTTTCATCATACTTGGCAAAGAAAGGGCGTTGTACCCAATCGGGATTGCGCCCCTGGATAAAGCGGCAGACAAACACCTTCTCTCCCGCGACTTCGGTAATTCCCTGAACCTCCACCTTACCCGGGGTTGCCGACATAGAGGGTCCACGGACTGTCCGCGAGAGACCGGAAACCTGTTTTACCGCCTCACGGTAGATATGCCAGGCACGGGCCAAAGGTACCTCAAAATAGTGCTTAGCACCGGTATCCCGCTCAACAAACATATAGTAAGGGATGATGCCGAGACGGGTCTGCATACGCCACATCTTACCCCATACATCGGGGTCATCATTGATGTTCTTGATCAGCGGCGACTGACTACGCAAGATAGCACCAGTGGCCCGCAAGCGGCGGATTGCCTCCACCGCTATAGGGGTCTCCATCTCTCGCCAATGGTTGAAATGGGTCATAATCGCCACATGTTTACCCGATTTCACCAGCTTTTCGATCAGTTTCAACAGATCATCTGCATCCTCATCGGTAACAAAACGCTGTGGCCAGAATGAAATCGCCTTGGTACCGATGCGGATATTTTGGATATGTTCAAACTCTTTATCCATCAACGGCAGTAGATACTCCTCTAGATGCTTGGTTTTCATCACCATAGGATCACCACCCGTCATCAACAGATCGCTGACATCCTTATGGCTACGTAGATATTGATGTAGATGATCGGTTTCATTGGAAGAGATACGTAATGCTTTATCACCAATAAATTGCGCCCAGCGGAAACAGAAGGTGCAATAGCTGTGGCAGGTCTGCCCTTGACTTGGGAAAAACAGGACCGTTTCACGGTACTTATGCTGCATACCCGGCAATGCCTCATTATTGAGGGTGGGCACATTGAGGTTCTTCTGCCCGGCCGGATGGGGATTCAGCTTGTCACGAATCGCTTTGGCAACGGCCTTCACTTCTGCCTTATCAGCACCGGCACGCATCACCTCTGCCATGCGGTTGAAGTCGTTATCTCCCAACATACCCGGCTGTGGGAAAGTGAGCTGGAAAATGGGGTCATCCGGAATATTGGTCCAGTCGATCAACTCATCAATCACATACTGGTTAACCCGAAATGGCAGCACATTAGCCACTACGTGCATCGCAAAACGCTGCTCTTCTGGTAGGCGTTGGATCTGGGCAATTTGCTCCAGATGACGTTCAGTGTATACCTTGAAGCGTTGTGGCTCGCTGAACAGATCCTGATATTCATCGCGGGTGCGATAAAATTGTAAAACTTTACTCATGGTCGTTACTCCAGCTTATACAAGTTGTAGTAACTGCGGCTTACTAGACGATAGTGCATGGAAGACCCATGACACATCCCAATCGCCTGGGGGCATTGATATCCAAAATCGGCAGCAACACCAGCCCCAGTTGTGAAACATATTGCCTTTGCGGCGCTATGAGAGACGCATTGCCAGCCTTTAGTCAGTAGCTGGCAACACTTTCGTTGTACCCGAAGGCGCACGATACAGAAGTCATCCCCTTTTTTCAGGGGGAGGGCACCTTACCCCGCCAGCCCTGACATGTCCAGCAAGATGGTTAAACTTTCACCAAAAAATCATCCATTTCGTGGCGCGCTACGCACTATTTCACACGAGAGATCAGCATGACGACAGCCATGTTCTCAACCCAAATAGGCAAAGACCCGCTGAATTAGCCTTAATCCCAAGCTTCTGTTACATTCAGTCCATAACTATAAATAAAGCGTGGACTACCCGGAGGCAAAACATGGAAACGGCGACTATCCCGCCTGATCATGCGCCAACCATTTCAGAACTTTTCCGCCTACGGGTGGAGATGAATCCCGAAAAGATCGCCTATCGAGAATACGATGTTGCCAGCCAGCAGTGGCAACAAAGCAGTTGGAAACAGATGGCGGTGGAAGTTGCACGCTGGCAGGACGCCCTTAAGGCCGAAGGATTGCAGCCCGGTGACAAGGTCGCCATTATGCTGAAAAACTGCCGTAGCTGGGTGGTCTTCGATCAAGCAGCTCTGGGACTAGGATTAGTCACGGTTCCCCTCTACGCTGACGACCGACCCGACAATGTGGCCTATATCCTTGAGCAGACGGAAGCCAAGCTGCTGCTGGTACATAACCGCCGCCATTGGGCTCCTCTAGAAGAGATGACCAAGCCAATACCCAAGCTGCAGCGTATTATCAGCATCCAGCGCATCAGTGAAGACGATAACCCCAATGACAAACGTCTCACCTCCCTAGCAGATTGGCTATTCGGCCGTAGTGGTGAATTAATCACGACACCACTGGAACCTTCTACTCTGGCCAGTATCGTCTATACCTCTGGAACAACTGGCCGCCCTAAGGGAGTGATGCTCAGCCATAAAAATATGATACTCAACGCTTGGGCGGCACTACAGTGCTCCGACATCAATGCTAATGATATCTTTCTCTCCTTCCTGCCCCTTTCCCATATGTTTGAGCGTACCGCCGGTTATCTTCTATCGATGATGTGTGGTGCTGAAGTTGTCTACGCCCGCTCCATCCAGCAGTTAGCTGCTGACCTGCAAGATATCCGCCCCACCGTGATGATATCGGTGCCTCGTATCTACGAGCGGGTCTATATCAAAATCTGTGAAAGCATGAAGGAGAAGGGCAAACTTGCCAAAAAGTTGTTTGAACTCACGATTGATGTGGGTTGCAGGCGCTTTGAATACCAACAAGGCCGTCAGGGTTGGAGCCCCTCGCTACTACTCTGGCCGCTGCTGCAACAGCTGGTAGCCAGTAAAGTGCTTAACAAACTGGGGGGAAGGCTGCGCTATGCCGTATGTGGAGGTGCTCCATTAAACAGTGACGTTGCTAAATTATTCATCGCTCTGGGTACCCCGCTTTATCAAGGCTATGGCCTGACTGAATCCAGCCCGGTGATTTGCGTTAACGTTCCCAATGATAATATCCCCAGCAGTATTGGCATTCCTCTTCCTGGGGTAGAAGTGCGTATCGGCGAGGATGATGAACTCCAGAGCCGCAGTGAATGCAATATGTTGGGCTACTGGAAAAATGAACAAGCCACCCAGGATAGTTTTACCCGAGATGGTTGGTTGCGTACCGGTGATAAAGCAACCATTGCGGAAGATGGTCACATCTATATCACCGGACGACTCAAAGATATCATCGTATTGGCCAATGGCGAGAAGGTCCCACCAAGTAACATGGAGGGTGCCATTACCCTGGATCCCCTGTTTTCCCAAGCCTTGGTAATTGGCGAGGGTCGCGCCTATCTCTCGGCGCTGCTGATACTGGAGAACGATACCTGGCACTATCTGGCTGGGCAATTAGGGGTGGATGCCAAAGATCCTGCATCACTTCATGACAAACGGGTCTATAAAGCCTGTCTGAAACGTCTTCACCAGGCACTGGCAGATTTTCCCGGCTATGCCCAGATTCGTCAGATTCATCTGAGCCTGGAGCCCTGGAGCGTAGAAAATGGCCTGCTCACCCCCACCCTCAAGGTTAAACGTGCCAAGGTTATCACCCGCTTTGCCGAACAGATTGAATTACTCTACGAGGGCCACTAAATGGACTACCACGGATTACCCGAAGATAAGCTGCCACAATTACGGGTTATCGCCTCCCCTCAAGAGGCCAACAAGCTGGGCAACATCTTTGGTGGCTGGGTGATGTCCCAAGTGGACATCGCTGCCAGTATCCCCGCTGAACTACGAGCCTGTGGGCCAGTTGTCACCCGGGCCGTTACCTCGTTTGAATTTCGCATGCCGGTCTTTGTCGGCGATTTAGTGAGCTGTTATGCGGAAATTATCCGTGAAGGACATACCTCCATGACCATTGCCGTCGAGGTATACGCCCAGCGTCACCATCAAGGCCAGATCAGCTGCGTTAAAGTGACTCAGGCCGAAGTGGTCTTTGTTGCCATCGACAAACATGGCAATCCCCGATCACTACCGGAAAAAAATAGCTCGCGGGAGGATTCATGAAGCTAAAAACTCTTTCTAAAATAGTGGGTACGATGAGTTTGTCACTTTGCAGCCTCTCTGCCCATAGTGCCGGTTTTGCCCTCATCGAACACTCTGCCAGCGGCTTAGGCAATGCCTTTTCCGGTGCAGCGGCGGTTGCTGATGACGGCTCTACCATCTTCTTTAACCCTGCAGGTATGACTGAGCTGGATGATGAACAATTCAGTGGTGCCTTGCACTGGATACGCCCACGGGGCAGCTTCTCCAATGATGGCTCTGAAACCGCTGATGGCCAAACATTGGCGGGGAGTGACAGCCACAATAAAGGGGTAGATGCCGTTGTGCCTAACCTTTACTACCATAAACGGTTACCCGGAGAAGTCGTCTTCGGCCTGGGCATCAATGCTCCCTTTGGTTTGGAGAGTACTTACAATGACACCTGGGTAGGTCGCTACCATGCGGTTAACTCCAAGATGATCAGCCTCAATGTGAATCCCAGCTTGGCCTGGAAAGTCAATGACAAGGTCTCTTTTGGTGCCGGTGTCAACGTGCAATATATTCATGTTGAGCTGAGCAGTGCTGTCGATTTTGGCTCACTCTGCCAGGGAATCCTCACACCAGAAGCCTGTACCAGTATGGGCGTACTTCCTCAACAAATGGATGGCTTTGCAGTACTGGAAGCGGATAGCGTTGACTGGGGCTATAACTTCGGCATGCTGTTCAAGCCCCAGAAAGGCACACATATTGGTCTGGCACATCGTTCTCGCGTCAATCACGTCGCCGAAGGGGACGCTGATTTTACCGTCCCAGGTGAAATGGATTTCGTCACCAGTAGTAATATCTTCGTCGACACCGGTCTGACTGCCAAAGTGACCCTACCAGACACCACTTCGGTCAGTATCAGCCATGAAATCGATAAGGCCACCCTGTTATTTGATTGGACCTATACCCGTTGGAGCAGCTTTGATGAACTACGCATCCAGTATGACTCAGCTCAACCAGACTCTGTCACCACTGAAAACTGGGGCAATAGCAATCGCTACTCCGTTGGCCTGAACTATCAGTACAGCCCTCGCATGACCATTCGAACAGGTTTCGCCTATGACGAGACTCCCGTGCCTGATGAAGCGCACCGTACCCCCCGCCTTCCAGGCAATGATCGTACCTGGATCGCTGTCGGCCTGGGCTACCAACTCGACCGTACCCTAGGATTCGACATCGGCTATGCCCATCTAAATATCAAAGAGGCCCCCTCAGATAACCAGCTTGAAAGCAGTATAGGAACGCTTCAACACCACCTCAGGGGAAGTTATGACTCCAAAGTGGACATCCTCAGCGTACAACTCAACTGGACCTTCTAAGGGGAGACAATGATGAAAATGCTAAAACTCGCTACCCTTTTCGGAAGCGCCCTACTGATTGCAGGCTGTAATGAAGGGGACACCCAGCTTCAAGACAACATTGATACAATTGGTGCCACCACTGCACTCTTCGATCCCAATGAAAGCGTGATCCCCTATCCCAATAATCTGCTCTTCCAGGGATCACTGGATGGCACGCTGAATATTCCCTATGAAGAGACAGATAGCGATGCTGCCGTCAAAGCCGCACTTAACGCTCTGGATGGCTTCTCCACTATTGCCCCTATTACAACCCGCTTTAGCACCATCATCGATATGAGCACCTTAACGATTGGTGAGAGTGTGCGCCTGTTCGAGGTGACTCTATCAGGCGTTGCCGGTGCTGTCGTTGCCATCAATCGTGAGCTAAGCAGTACCGAGTTTGCCGTAGGACTCGATAGCAGTGGCAGCCAACTGGTGATTACACCAAGACAGGCTCTGGATGCCAAAACCAGCTATCTAGTGGTGCTAACCAACGCGATCAACGACTACCGTGGCGAGGCCTTAACCGCTGACCTGATCTATGCTATTACCAAATCACAGGATCCTCTGATTAATGGTAGTGGAGAGAGCCTGCTAGCCTCTCTGAGTAATACTGAAGCCCAGGCACTGGAACCCCTACGTCAGCTCACTAACTATGCAGAGACTGCAGCCAATACCTTTGATAACACCCTGGCCACTGGCGATATCATCCTCAGCTGGAGTTTTACCACCCAATCCATCGATGACGTGCTGAATGCGGTCAAAAATACCGTGGATAGTAATCCTATTCCCACCACCGCTTTAGCAGACACCGGTAACGATACCCCGCTCAACGGCGCCTCTATCTATGCCGGGACCATCACCCTGCCCTACTATCTGGATATCCCCAGCCAAACTGATCCTACCGCAGCGCTGACCGGTTATTGGCAGGGCGCGGGAGAAAGTCACCTTACCTATATCAATCCCACTCCAGTCTCTAATGGAGATCAAACCATCCCACTATTAGTCACCATTCCCAACAGTGCCAAACCTACAGGTGGCTGGCCGGTGGTGATCTTCCAACACGGTATTACCGGCAACCGAGGCTCACTGCTGGGTATCGCCGATACGTTAGCCTCCATTGGCTATGCTGCTGTGGCTATCGATCTGCCTTTACACGGTGTCACTGGCAATGAAACCAATGGTACCCAGCTCTTGCGCATGGCGAATTTCGAGCGCACCTTTGATATGGATCTGATCAATAACACCACAAACGCACCCGGCCCTGATGGGATTATTGATGAGTCAGGCATCCATTTTATTAACCTCACCAGTCTACTCACCAGCCGTGATAATGTCCGCCAGGCCATAGCTGACCTGTTCAGCCTAAACCGTTCTTTAAATGGCCTGGATTACGATGGTGGCGGTGCGGACTTTGATACCACAAAGGTCCGTTTTATTGGTCACTCACTGGGTGCCATGGTAGGTATCCCCTTCCTGGCGCTGGATAGCAGTGTCGGGGCGGCGACTCTGGGTATGCCCGGCGGCGGTATTGCCAAACTGCTGGATGGCTCCGCCACCTTTGGCCCTATGATTGCCGCAGGGCTGGGTGCCAATGGCGTAGTAAAGGGTACCGCAGACTATGAGAGCTTTATGGCAGCAACCCAAACCGTCGTGGACGCTGGCGATCCTCTTAATTACGGTGCCGCAGCAGCTAGCGGTAGAGGCATTCACATGATTGAAGTGGTAGGCGGCAACAGCTCGTTGGCGGATCAGGTTATCCCTAACAATGTGCTGAATATCACCGGCACCGTGCCTTCACCCACTGCCGGGACAGATCCACTAGCCGTTGAGATGGGACTCAGCCTGGTATCAACTCAGGGCAACTATAGCGGCACTCATCTTCCTTTCCTGGTCCGATTTAATGCGGGTCACCATAGCTCCCTACTCACCCCTAAAGATAGCTTAGGCAGCGATGACCCCCTCTCCGCTCAAGTATTAGCTGAGATGCAGGCACAAACCGCCGGATTTATTACCAGTAACGGTACTTTGCTAACTATTAGTAATAGTAATGTAATAGAATAAATTCATGGATGCTAACTATTCCCTTTCTTAGATAATTTAAAGACTAAAAATGAGAATACTGCTATTTATACTCTTGTCGTCTTTATCCATTAGCACTTTTGCCAATAACACTAATGCAAATGGTATTGTTACAGGAAAAATAGAATACATTCGAGTACATGATGGCGAAGTTCATCCACCATGGAAGCCACCAATATTTTGGTTTACATTGAAAAATGTAGCCACGGCCGGTGCATGTAAACAATGGAGTAAAAGTGGTACAGTACTTTTTGTCATGGATACAGATCAAGCTTATTCTATGATCTTGAGTGCCTATATGGCAGATAAAGAAATTGCTGTCCGTTATGATGAATCACTAAAAGCGCTTGATGCAAACTGGTGCAAAGCAAGCTTCATCACTATAGGTAACCCTCCGCCATCTAATTAATTTTCTTTTTACACAGAATTGAATGAAATACAGGCACAGGCTGCCAACTTTATTACCAGTAACGGTACTTCATTCACTATCAGTAATGATACGATTATTGATTAATAATCAATCATCTATTTAATAAAAATCCCCGACCTCATAGAGCTCGGGGATTTTTTTGCCATAAAATTGAAAAAATAGTTTAGCAATATAGTCAGAAATAGTGTTTAGTATAAGACTGGGTCTAATGGCCCAGCCCCCCAACTAACAAAGGAGAGTTGAGATGTTTGGAAAATTTTCTGATTACCTGCCAACCTTCGCAATCGGTGGCGTCATTTTTTATATTGTCACACTGGCCGATGCTGCGGTAACGAGCGCGTAGCTCTCAATCTCAACAAAGCGCTGGGAGGGAATCCCAGCGCTTCATCCTCACAGCCCTCAAGCATTTTGCTTATCAGCACTCAACAAATTACTCATAGCAGCAAACTGCACCTGACTCAGGGTCTCTGCCCGTGCGCCAGGATCGATACCCAAGCCTTCAATCTGCTCAGCCGTGAGTATCCCTTTAAGATTATTGCGTAATGTTTTACGACGATGTGCGAAGGATTTGGTAACCACCATGGCATAGTCCTCCAAATTATCCACCTGTAGCGGTAAGCTCTGGTAAGGCGTCAAGCGCACGATGGCAGAATCCACTTTGGGAGCCGGATCAAATGCCTCAGGCGGCACATCAAACAGCTTATCCACCTGACAGTAATACTGCAGCATAATCCCCAAGCGGCCATAGTGCTTACTGCCCGGCTCCGCCGCCATGCGATCCACCACCTCTTTCTGCAGCATAAAGTGCATATCCTGGATCTTCTCCACCGACTCCAGCAGGTGGAACAGCAGAGGGGTAGAGATGTTATAGGGCAAATTGCCTACCACGCGGATCTTTTCCCCCTCTTCAACCAAGGTGGAGAAATCAAACTTCAGAGCATCCGCCTGGTGTATATGCAGCTCGCCCAACCCCTGACAGGTACGTTGTAGATGAGGAATCACATCCCGATCCAGTTCCACCACCTCGATCCTTCCCAGGTTAGGCAATAGCTGGGAGGTCAGCGCCCCCAGTCCGGGACCGATCTCTACCATGCGCTCCCCTTTGCGGGGATAGATGGCATTAACGATGTTTTGGATTACCCCGTCGTCATGCAAGAAGTTTTGTCCAAATCGTTTACGCGCTTTGTGTTGTTGCATTCAACATCTCCAATGCCACCTCGATGGCGTAATCCAGACTGCCGCCCGTCGCCTGGCCACTACCTGCCAGCTCTAGTGCGGTACCGTGATCCACTGAGGTGCGGATAATGGGTAAACCCAGGGTCACATTCACCGCTCGTCCAAAGCCCTTGTATTTGAGCACCGGCAGCCCCTGGTCATGATACATGGCCAGTACAGCATCGGCCCACTCCAGGTGTTTTGGGATAAACAGGGTATCAGCCGGTAATGGACCACGCAGTGACATCCCTTCCTCCCTAAGGCGTTCCAGTACCGGGATAATTTCATCGATCTCCTCACGCCCCAGATGACCATCTTCTCCCGCATGGGGATTGAGGCCGCACACCGCAATCTTGGGATCAGCGATGCCGAAACGCTGCTGTAGATCATGGTGAAGAATTCGTAGAATCAGCTCAACCCTTTCACGGGTAATAGTTTCGGCTACCTTGGCTAAAGGTAGATGGGTGGTCACTAGGGCCACCCGTAGCCCTTCGGTAGCCAACATCATCACCGGCTCTGGTGCAAAGGTAATCTCTGTCAGGTATTCGGTATGACCACTGAAAGACACCCCGGCCTCATTAATCACTCCCTTATGCACTGGCCCCGTTACCAGTGCTGAAGGAGTCTCTCCACCCATTGCCTCAACAGCACTATCCAGGCAGGCCAATACATAGTGCGCATTGGCTGGATTCAGCTGGCCCGCCTCCGCCGGTTCTACCAAGGTAACTGGCAATACTTTAAGGCAACCGGGCTGGTTGTGACCAAGGGGTTGGTCCATCGTAATCTGTTCGATCTTGATGGATTTTCCCAGCTGTTTGGCCCGCTGTGTCAGCAGCTGTGGATCAGCCACCACGACCACTTCCGCAGGATAGGATTTATCCACTAGGCCTATGGCCAAGTCGGGGCCAATTCCGGCGGGTTCGCCAGGGGTAATGTAGAGACGTGTGCTAGGCGCTGTCATCAGATTTTAATTTCCACGAATGCTTCATCACGCAAGCGGCGTAGCCAAAGTTGGTACTCCTCCTCCACCAAGCGCTGTTTAAGGGCTTTTTGTGCCTCTAAGCGCTGTAGCTCTTCCGTATTATCGTGATCCCGCTGCTCCTGTACCTGCACGATATGCCAGCCGAACCGACTTTGAAACACTGGACTGATCTCACCCGGTACCAACTTATTCATCTGCTCTTCGAACTCCGGCACCATCACCCCAGGGTTAACCCAACCCAAAGAGCCACCATCCGCCGCAGAGCCTGGGTCATCGGAAGTACTTTGGGCCAGCTCAGAAAAATCCTCACCATTCACAATACGCTCACGAATACGTTCCAGGCGGACACGGCTATCCGCCACGTCAGAACTGCTTTTTGGCTTAATCAGAATATGCCGTGACAGACGCTGGGTAATCACGTTGCGCTGATCTGCCATTGCTCGTTTCTCTGCGAGGCGCAGGATATGAAAACCATTAGGGCTGCGGATCAATTCACTGATTCCACCCATTGCTAGCTTTGCGGTAATCTCGGCAAAGACCGTTGGCAATTCACCCAAACGACGCCAGCCCAGATCCCCGCCCTCCAGCGCATTCTGTCCGGCAGAGTGACTGATAGCCATCTCGGAGAAGTCAGCACCATCCTGCAACTGCTGTAGTAGCTGCTGTGCCTGCTGTTGCTTCTCTTTGAGCTGCTGAGGGGTTGCCCCTTCCGGTAGAGCAATCAGAATATGCTGCAGGCGATATTCGCTATCACCACCTTGCTGAGTCTGTTGGGTCAACAGGTAGTTATCGATATCCTGCTTGGTAACCAATACCTTGTTATCCACCTCGCGTTGACGCAGTCTGGCCAACGCCAGCTCTTTACGAATCTCTTCACGAAATTGCGCAAAATCGACGCCATCGCGAGCCAGAACCTCACGAAATTGACGTAGATCCAGTTTGTTCTGTGAGGCAATATTCTCGATAGTACGATCCAGAGTAATGTCATCAATGCGGATCCCGGTACGTTGCGCCAGTTCCAGCTGCAGCTGCGCCAGGATCATCCGTTCCATTATCTGATTCTTAAGCAGATCCATGGGTGGCAGGCTCTTGCCTTGGCCTTTCAGCTGCTTGAGCACTTCATCCATCCGCTGCTGCAATTCACTACGTGTGATGACATCTTCATTCACTACCGCAGCAATACCATCGATCCATTGCACCTCTTCCTCTGCATATGAGTAAGTACTTACACACAACAAAAAACTGAGGCCAATTATACTTTTCTTAACCATCGGTAATTTCATTACTCTTCGCTTTCGGCAAAGCCGCTTATTTTGGAACCGACACTGGTCAGCCCCTTGAGTTCAAACTGCATGGCGATCCCCTGATTGAGGCTGCCGTCGTTTTCACTAATATATTGCTGAGCCGCCACACGTACCCGCCAACAGCAGTCATCATATTCCACACCCAGCTGGGCATTACGCAGTTCATCTTCCTGAAATGAGTAGGTGCTATCCGCCATCATTGACCAACGGCTGTCAATGGGCCAGCGAGCCTTGAAATATCCCTGGTTCAACAGGGTACGTCGATAGTTGGTGCCCAACATCACACGCCGCTTACTATCCCTTTCAAAAGTCACCTGGATGCCCGCCTTTTCTACCTGCTGCTGGTTATCGTCCCACTCTGCCAAGCCGGTAGTACTCAGGAAACGGTTAATTCTACCATCAATCTGTGCCAGCAGATTGGACCACCCCTTAAGCTGCGGGCTCTCTCCTGCCAATGTCACTCGTTGCGGGACAAAGTGGTAACCTTGGGCTACCCGCAGTCGCAGCCGCTGGCGTCCCCCATCATCAAACCAACGGCTAGCAAAAGAGAACGTCATACGCTGATCATCCCCCACCCTATCAACGCCGTGGTAGCGGCTTTCGCTAAACAAAGAATCAAAATCAAATTCACTGGGCAGCGCATCAAATAGACGTTGATCCTCTGGCAGCTGCTGCTGATTCCGGTGTGGGACATAAAGCAGGAACAGTCGTGGTTCTAATGTCTGCCGATAATGTTTATCGCCAAGCGGCTGAAGTCGTTCCAACCACATGCCACTATCCAGACTGGCCATAGGTAGCTGGCGACTACGGAAATGATCGTTATCATCAAATTGCTGATCGATCCAATAGGCGGTACCACGCCAAGCCAGCATCGGCTTAATAAAAACAGCGCTGTTCCCATAATGAGCACTTACCTTTTGAATAATATCCAAGCGTGTCGCATTAAACTCATCCGCTTGTTCCAGATAGGCCAATTCTCCCTCTGTGGTAAATTGCCAACGATTATCGAAAGGACTGCTGTAACTGGCAAAACGCAACTGAGGTAAACGCATGGTAGGCTGGCTGCTCCCTACCAATTGCTCATCCAAATTTTGTTGGTGGTCCAATGCGAAGGACATAAACCACTCATCATCCCGGTAATCCAGCAGTACACGACTCTCCAACAAGCTACTGCTAACCCGTTGCTTATCACTACTCAGTTGGCGGAAATACTCCCTATCACTCACCTGTTGTAGATCCAACTTCGCTTGCCATGCCTGCCAAAAACTCTGATGTTGATAGCGGACAAAGTGGCGTTCGCTCCCCCACTCCTTATCCTTATCCTGATCCAGATACTCAAGATCCAACTGACCAAAGCCATTGCGCTGCAAATAGCGAAATTCACTGCTCAACTGCGTTCCCCGTTGACTCATATAACGAACACTGAAGGTAGCATCTCGATCAGGCGCAATATTCCAGTAGAAAGGAATCTTTACCTCACGACCACTGGTATCTGAAGAGCCAATCTGTGGTGCCAACAGGCCGGTTTTACGCTCCCCTAAAGGGAAATTGATGTAGGGCAAATAGAGTACAGGCACTCCACTTAGCTCCAGGCGCATGTGGCGAGCAATACCCGTATTCTCCTCCGGTAACAGCTCAATCTCTCCAGCAACAAAGCGCCAAGTATCATCTCCTGGGGGACAGGTAGTATAACTAGCCTCATTTAGCGCCATACGTTGACGGTTTTCGATAACAATCTCTTCAGCGCCGCCACGGCCAGCACGCCCTGCCATCTGGTACTCACCACCGATTAGCTGAGCCGCTTCACTGTGGGCATCCAGTACAATTTTTTTCCCTTTCAGCAGCAAACCCTCTTCGCTAAGACTGATATTCCCTTCCGCGATAATTCGCTGGGATTGCTGCTGGTACTCTACGCTTTCTGCCCTTAGCAAGCGCTTCCCCTGAATCAGCTCGATATCACCATCCAGCTTGATACTCTCTTTACCCTGGGTTTCACTACGATCAGCACTAATATAGATAGTCTGCTCATCACCGGGTTTGGGTTCTGGGGCTGATTCTGGCCTTGGTACATAACAAGCTTGTTGTGCCTGCACCGCAGCCGGTAGCAAACCACCGAGCAGCATTAGGGAGATAAGGGATTTGGCAACTCTCACGGGCTATTTGCCAATACAGAAGCTGGTAAAAATACGACCCAGCAGATCATCACTGCTGAACTCGCCGGTAATCTCATTCAGCGCCTCTTGGGCCTGGCGCAGCTCTTCTGCCAATAGCTCACCGGCTCCCATTCCTAGCAGCTGCGCCTCTCCCTCACTAATATGAGCCATGGCCCGGTTGAGGGCGTCCAAATGGCGGCGGCGAGCCATAAAGCCACCCTCACCGCCAGATTGATAACCAATACACGCCTTAAGGTGCTCCCTCAGCAACTCGACTCCAGCGCCCTGCTTAGCAGAGAGGCGAACCGTCGGTATCTCTTCAAACTCATCCAGAGTGGGCCGCTGCTCGCTAAGATCAATCTTATTGCGCACCAGAGTCATGGGTGGCCGAGGTTGGGGTAATTGATCAATGATGACCTGATCGGCTTCGGTAATTCCTGTCGCGTCATTGACCAATAGCAATAGACGATCCGCCTTGCTGATCTCGTTCCAGGCCCGCTGAATACCGATCTGCTCCACCTGATCAGAGGCCTCCCGCAACCCAGCAGTATCAATTACATGGACTGGCAAACCATCAATAAGGATCTCTTCACGCAGCACATCACGGGTTGTTCCTGGGATATCAGTAACGATAGCCGACTCCCGGCCAGTCAATGCATTCAGCAGAGTAGATTTACCCGCATTGGGCTGCCCGGCAATCACAATGGTCATGCCCTCCCGCAACAGTTGCCCCTGGTAAGCTGAATCAATCACCTTCTGCAGCTCGGCTTTCAAATCCGCTACCTGAGCTGCCACATTGCCTTCCGTGAGAAAATCGATCTCCTCTTCTGGAAAGTCGATCGCTGACTCCACATAGATGCGCAGCTGGATGCACTGCTCAACCACAGAGTGAACTTTGTCGGAAAAAACTCCCTGTAGTGAACGCAGTGCCAGACGGGCCGCCTGCTGGGAAGCACTGTCAATCAGATCGGCAATCGCCTCAGCCTGGGCAAGATCCAGCTTATTGTTGAGAAAGGCCTGCTCGGAGAATTCACCAGGGCGGGCCAAGCGGGCTCCCAAAGACACCACCCGATTAAGCAACATGTCCATCACCACCGGGCCACCGTGACCCTGCAGCTCCAGCACATCTTCTCCGGTAAAAGAGTTGGGTCCGACAAAAAAAAGAGCGATACCCTGATCTATCACCAGACCATCAGTATCTTTAAAAGGGAGGTATTCAGCATGGCGGGGAGACAGATCTCGCCCCACCACCTGGCGAGCAATTTCAGCCGCCTTGGGACCAGAGACCCGCACAATGCCCACCCCTCCCCGACCGGGGGGAGTGGCCACCGCTGCGATAGTCTCGCTTACTTCTCTTCTGCCAGTACTTTCTTGGTGATGTACCACTGTTGAAGAATCGACAATAAGTTATTAACGAACCAGTAGAGCACAAGGCCCGCTGGGAAGAAGGCGAAGAAGATACCGAATACGACAGGTAATGACATCATCACCTTCTCTTGTACCGGATCAGTCGGTTTAGGACTCAACTTCTGCATCACGAACATACTGACTGCCATCAGCAGAGGCAAGATAAAGTAGGGATCCGCTGAAGAAAGATCATTAATCCATAGCGCAAAATCTGCCTGACGGATCTCCACACTCTCCACCAGTACCCAATAGAGGGCAATAAATACCGGAATCTGAACCAGGATAGGCAGACAGCCTGCAAGGGGATTCACCTTCTCCTTCTTGTACAGCTCCATCATCGCTTGGCCCATCTTCTGGCGATCATCCCCATAGCGTTCTTTGAGCGCTTCCATTTTGGGCTGCAACTTACGCAGTGCCGCCATTGAGCGGTATTGCTTATCTGTCAGCGGATAGAAACAGAGCTTGATGAAAATAGTCAGTACAATAATTGCCCAACCCCAGTTACCTAACATATCGTGAATTAAGCGCAATAACCAAAATAGGGGATCTGCAATAATACTAAAGATTCCGTAATCAACTGTGAGACGTAGATCCTCAGAAGCCACTTCCATACGTTCCTGATCCTTAGGCCCAATAAACATACGGCTGCTCATATCTTCAGTGGCACCAGCAGCAACCATCTTTTCCGGTGTACTCATACCAATGACATAGCGCCCATCACTCAATGCTTTGGTATAGAAACGGTTATCTTCACCCTCATTGGCTAACCAAGCACCCGTGAAATAGTGCTGCAACATAGCAATATAACCACCCTGAGCATAATCCTGCTCAGGCTTCCAGTCTGCCATATCGTCAAATTCAATCTTCTGGTACTTATTGATAGAATTAGATGCAACCGCGCCAGTGAAAGTATAGATAAAACTGTTTTCACCCTGCACAGAATAATTGCCACGCTGTAATTGACGATACATTGCAAGAGACAGGGGCTCGCTGCTAGCATTTTCAACAAAGTAGTCAATGTTCACCAGATAGCTATCACGCTTGAAGGTCAACTGCTTAATCACCTTAATACCTTGCTCACCCTGCCAGCTGAGCCTAACCTTCAATTCATCCTGTCCTTCAGCCAAACGATATTCACTTTGTTCGGCATGGTAAACAGTATGATGATCTGGCAATTTCGCATTGCGTGAAATCAACCCACTCTGGCTGATAAAAAGGCGCGGCATAGTGTCGTTCATCAACTCCACTACGACATCAGGCTTTTGCAATTCAATGGGATACTGCAACAAGCTCGCTTTACGAACATCACCACCTGCGCTACTTAGCTCTACATCCAAAACATCGGTAATAACACGAATGGTTTGCGCCTTAGCAGGTGCAGTCAACTGCTGTTCTGTCTCCACGCTGACAGCACCCGCTTGGGCAGGCGGCATCTCTGGTACAGACTCATCAGCGGGAATAGGTGCCTTAGCAGCACCTTCATAGGCAATCTCTTGTGGTTGATAATGGCGCATCTCCCAGGCTTGCCATAGAAACAAGCCGGTAATCATCAATGCGACAATCAATATTAATCTTTGAGTTTCCATAATCACTCTTTCTTGTTATCTGGCACCGGGTCGTAACCACCTGGATGATACGGATGGCAACGGGACAAGCGGCGTATGGTCAGCCATAGCCCTTTTGCGCCACCATGGGTCTCAATGGCTTCCCGAGCATAGTGTGAACAACTTGGATAAAAACGACAATTATTCCCCAATATGGGGCTGATGAGAAGCTGATAAGCACGGATCAGGAGAATTAAGCACTTTTGCATCGTCTTATCAACCTTGCCCAGTGCTTATCCAAGGAATGGAATTGTGCTGGGTTTTCTGCCCCGACCAGAGCATTGCGGTTCATAACAACAAAATCGTAACTACCCAAATCACGCTGCCAAAGGCGGAAACTTTCACGAATTATACGCTTGGCGCGATTACGATCCACCGCACGTTTCAGACGTTTCTTCGTGATCGCCATTCCCAAACGAGGATACCCCAGCTCATTTTTACGTGCTAGTAGGGTAAACATAGGGTCCACTGAGCGTTGATCAGGTGCATCAAATACTCGCTTGAAATCGGCTGCATTAAGCAGTCGCATCTCTTTGCCAAAACCTGCCACGGCTCTCTCTACTCTCTCATCACAGGCAATTGCCAGTGCCTTGGTTACCATCCAAGTGGACTCACATTTACAGGGCTTATATAACGCAAATCGGTAGCAGGTACGTGACCTGCTACCGATTTCTCAGTTACGATTCTTTGCGTAATCTTACGCAGAGAGACGAGCGCGGCCTTTAGCGCGGCGAGCTCGGATAACTGCACGACCACCTTTAGTGGCCATACGCGCACGGAAACCATGAGTACGTTTGCGCTTGATCACGCTTGGCTGGAATGTTCTTTTCATCGCTGCTGTCCTAGATTTGTAACGTCAGATACTTTAAAGGCCGCTAAAGATACTTTTTTGCTTATTTATTGTCAAGTAAATAAATAGCCTGGTTTCTGTGGAAAGGTTGTGGATAAGTTGTGGAAGAGTGGTAGAATCTGCGCTTCTATTCGTTGTTTTCCCTATCAGGTTGCTATCTCTATGTCCGAATCACTTTGGAAGCAGTGTCTCGCCTATCTTGAAGATGAGTTGAGTGCACAACACTTCAATACCTGGATCCGCCCTCTTCACGCTGTCGAGGATGGTAAATCCATTCAACTGCTGGCACCTAACCAATTTGTGATGGATTGGGTAAAGGATAACTACAGTCAGCAGATAGAAGGACATCTACAATTACTGGCCCATGGCTCAGCGCCTGAACTCCACATCCGCATCGGCGGTGAAACCCCTAGTGCCATCCATGCGTCGCCAAACTTGACCAGTCAGGTTAACGAGCCCAAGAACAGTACCGGAACTGTTCAGATACACCACAATAGTAACCTCAACCCAGACTTTACTTTCGAGAGCTTTGTGCCAGGCAAAAACAGTCAGTTAGCCTATGCAGCGGCTCAACAGATTGCTTCTAACCCCGGCACCGCCTACAACCCGCTCTTTATATACGGCGGCGTTGGCCTGGGTAAGACCCATATCATGCATGCCATTGGCAATCACATTAAACAACAAAACCCCAATGCCAAAGTGATCTATCTTCACTCCGAGCGCTTCGTGCA
Organism: Thiohalomonadales bacterium; assembly: GCA_050295955.1. Lineage (GTDB taxonomy): Bacteria > Pseudomonadota > Gammaproteobacteria > RBG-16-57-12 > RBG-16-57-12 > JAFLJP01. The sequence continues at coordinate 53,832 of JBNKQQ010000063.1, read as the reverse complement.
AGATATGGTCAAGGCACTACAGCTCAACGCCCTTGAGAACTTCAAAAACTTCTATCGCACACTAGATTGTCTACTGATTGACGATATCCAATTCTTCGCGGGAAAAGAACGCTCTCAGGAAGAGTTCTTTCATACGTTTAATGCGCTGCTAGAAGGACAAAAGCAAGTAGTATTAGCTTGTGACCGCTTCCCTAAAGAGGTTAATGGACTAGAAGAGCGTCTCAAGTCTCGCTTCGGCTGGGGTCTAACAACCCAAATTGAACCGCCTGACACAGAAACCCGTGTTGCCATTCTGATGAAAAAAGCGAGTCAAATTAACACTGAGCTTCCTCAGGATGTTGCCTTCTTTATTGCCAAACGAATTCGTTCCAATGTACGTGAATTGGAAGGTGCTTTACGCCGTGTCATTGCTAACTCCCAATTCACCGGCCGTCCAATCACTTTAGACTTCACAAAAGAAGCTTTGAAAGATCTACTCTCTCTACAAGAAAAACTGGTTTCTATTGAGAATATTCAAAAAACTGTTGCTGAATATTACAAAATTCGTGTTGCCGAACTGCTTTCTAAGAAGCGTAGTCGCTCAATTGCCCGTCCACGGCAAGTGGCCATGTACCTCTCTAAAGAGCTTACCAATCACAGTCTCCCAGAGATTGGTGATGCTTTCGGTGGACGTGATCACACCACCGTCTTACATGCCTGTCGAAAAGTTATCGAATTAATAAATGAAGATAATCGCATGCAGGAGGATGTGAGTAACCTGTTGAAGATTCTCTCAACATAATGTGGATAGCCTGTGGATAAAATGACTTACAACCTCACAATGCAAGTTTTTCACATTTTATCCACAGCTTTCCCTCAGCTTACAGAAGGGTTATCAATAAGGTTTTCCTTTATGTAAGTATCTAAGAAATATAATTTTTTGTTACTTATACACAGTTTTTCCCATGACTAATAATAACAATAATAATCTTTTCTCTTTATATACTTATATTTAATTATCTATCCATATCGGTTTCCGATTAGCTTCCACATAGACGTACTAAACATCACTAAATAAGTTATTCAAAATGATGTCTGTTTACTGTTAATATTAACTAATTGAATTTCTATAAATTAATGACATACCACTATATATACATTCAAATATAGTTAACTCATTGATAAATAAAGATATTAATAAGCATAAATAACCCCATAATATAAGGGTCATTACTGATGAAGTTTTCAATTCAGCGTGAAGATATTTTAAAACCACTTCAGGCGATTAGTGGCGTTGTCGAGAGACGACAAACTCTGCCGGTTCTCTCTAATGTACTTCTGAATGTAAATAGTTCAAGCTTGCAGCTAAGTGGTACTGATCTTGAGGTAGAGTTGCGAGTCGAAACACCTGTGGATGCTATCGAAGTGGGTGATATCACTTTACCTGCACGTAAATTCCTGGATATCTGTAAAGCACTACCAGATAGTGCAATGATTGAAATTGCAGTGGAAGGTGATCGGGCAACCTTACGATCAGGAAAGAGCCGTTTCACACTTTCTACACTCCCTGCCGCTGAATTTCCTAATATGGAGTCGGTAAAGGGACAAGTTGAATTCACAATTCCTCAATCTCACTTAAAAGAGTTAATTGATAAGACGCAGTTTTCCATGGCCCAGCAGGATGTTCGTTATTATCTCAATGGGCTAATGCTTGAGATTAACTCTGATACCTTACGTAGTGTTGCTACTGATGGACATCGTCTGGCACTTTGTGAAATGCCTTGTTCCATTGCCTGCGAAGAGAGTCGTCAGATCATTGTTCCCCGCAAAGGTGTAGGTGAACTTTCCCGACTTCTCGAAGATAGTGATGTCGAAGCACAAGTTAGCGTGGGCTCAAATCATATCCGTGTCACGCTACCCGGCTTTATTTTCACATCAAAATTAATTGATGGCCGTTTCCCTGATTATCAAAGAGTTGTTCCACAGAATTGTGATAAAGATGTGATTGCCGAGCGTGATATCATCCGCCAATCTCTCACCCGTGCTTCGATTCTTTCTAATGAAAAATATCGCGGTATCCGTCTGAATCTGCGGTCTGGATCGATTATTGTTCAAGCCAATAATCCTGAATTAGAAGAGGCTGAAGAAGAATTTGAAGTTTCTTATGATGGAGCACCTCTGGAAATTGGCTTCAATGTCTCCTATATTCTTGATGCACTTAATGTTTTATCCGATTCATCGGTTGTTCTTCACTTCAGTGATGCAAACAGCAGTTGTTTAATAACTGGCAATGTTGAAGGCAGTAACTGCAAATACGTTGTGATGCCGATGCGCCTCTAATGGCAAGCTATATAGGGTAGAGAGTGAGTTTATCGCTTTCTATCCTATTTTCTTACCCTTCTCTCTATTCTATGTCCCTGCATCGGCTTCAAATCAGCCATCTACGTAACCTCGATACGGTTGATATCCTTCCTGCTCGTGATCTAAATATCATCTATGGTGATAATGGTTCTGGAAAAAGTAGTTTGCTAGAAGGTATTCATCTACTCGCACAAGGCCGTTCTTTCCGAAGCAATACCATACGCAATGTGATTCAACACAATCATGAATCAGCAATAGCATTTTCTGATATTGAATTTAATGGTCATCGTATCCCCGTTGGTATTCAGCGTTCCAATGGGTCTACACGTATCCGTATTGCAGGAACTAACGTTACCTCTCTCTCTGAACTTTTACAGCTCATCCCTCTACAATTTATTGGTCCTGACCTGCAAAAGGTAATTGAAAGTGGCCCTAAATCTAGAAGGCGATTATTAGATTGGGGGGTGTTCCACGTGGAACAGAGCTTTTATCCAATGTGGTTACGCTTTCAAAAATTATTGAAACAACGAAATGCGGCTTTGAGACAGCGGGAGCAACACAGCACAATCTGTTACTGGGATAATGAAATGACAAAAGTGGCAGAATTATTGGCTAAGCTCCGTGAAGAATATCTTGAAAAGATAATGCCCTATTTCAAAGGATTTCTCACTGAGCTGGTTAAAGAAGAGAATATTGAGATATCAATTAGGCGTGGATGGACGCAAGGCGAGTCATTTTCTGATGTCTTAACTAAGACACTTTCACGTGACCTAAAACAAGGTTTTACAGGAAATGGACCGCATCGCGCTGACTTAAGATTCACTTACAATGGTTCTCCCGCAGTTGATCAATTATCTCGTGGGCAGCTAAAGCTATTGGTTATCGCATTTAAGGTAGCACAGATCCAATTACTTCAGGATGAACGTAAACAGACATGCGTAATCTTAATGGATGACCTTCCTGCTGAATTAGATGTTGTGAACCGACGCTTGGTACTCGATGTATTGCTAAAGTCTCATGCGCAGTTATTTGTAACAGCGACTGATAGGCAACTGATAGAATCCAGTGGTGTAGGTGAGAATAAAGAGAAAAAAGTGTTCCACGTGGAACGTGGTTTGGTAAGAGAGGTGATATAATGTTTGCTCTTCCTGTAGGAGTTATTTAAATGAGTACTGAAAGTTACGATTCGTCGAAGATCAAAGTTCTTAAAGGTTTGGATGCCGTTCGTAAGCGTCCAGGCATGTATATAGGTGATACCGATGATGGTACAGGCCTGCACCACATGGTTTTCGAGGTTGTAGATAACTCTATCGATGAGGCTCTTGCGGGACACTGTACGAGTATTGATGTCACAATTCATACTGATGGTTCAGTATCTGTGAGAGACAATGGCCGTGGAATACCCGTTGATATACACGAGGAAGAAGGCCGCTCAGCAGCTGAGGTTATTCTGACAGTACTCCATGCAGGCGGTAAATTTGATGATAACTCCTATAAGGTCTCAGGTGGTCTGCATGGTGTAGGTGTTTCAGTTGTGAATGCTCTATCAGAATGGTTGCGACTGAAGATTTGGCGTAATGGCGAAGTGCATGAGCAAGAATACCGAATTGGTGAACCAGTCGCACCGCTGGCACCAGTGGGTAAAGCTGATATGACAGGTACCGAAATCCGCTTCAAGCCAAGCAGTGATACTTTCAGTGATGTAGAGTTTCACTATGAAATCCTGGCAAAGCGCCTACGGGAACTCTCCTTCCTAAATGCAGGTGTACGAATCGTCCTAAAAGATAAGCGCAGTGACAAACAAGACGTTTTTGAATATGAAGGTGGTATCAGTGCCTTTGTTGACCATTTGAATAAAAATAAGACTCCGCTTCATCCTAATGTCCTGCACTTCAGCTCAGAGAAAGATGGCATCACCGTAGAGGTTGCCATGCAGTGGAATGATACCTACCAAGAGGCGATCTATTGCTTCACCAATAATATTCCTCAAAGAGATGGGGGGACCCATCTAGCGGGTATGCGCGGTGCATTGACCCGGACCTTAAATCAATACATTGAGTCAGAGGGATTGGCAAAAAAACAGAAGGTAAATACCTCTGGTGATGATGCTCGTGAAGGCTTAACTGCTGTACTGTCGGTGAAAGTGCCAGATCCTAAGTTCTCTTCTCAGACCAAAGATAAGCTGGTTTCTTCTGAAGTTAAGGGGATTGTTGAGAATGTAGTTAATGAAAAGTTGGCTGAATTCTTATTAGAGAGCCCGACAGAAGCAAAACAAATTGCTAACAAAATCATTGATGCAGCTCGCGCTCGTGAAGCAGCTCGTAAAGCCCGTGAAATGACTCGCCGTAAAGGAGCCTTGGACATTGCTGGCTTGCCAGGAAAGTTGGCAGATTGCCAGGAGAAAGATCCCGCGCAATCAGAACTCTACCTAGTGGAGGGTGATTCTGCAGGGGGATCTGCCAAGCAGGGTCGTGACCGCCGTACACAAGCAATTCTGCCACTAAAAGGTAAGATTTTGAATGTGGAGAAGGCTCGCTTTGATAAGATGATTTCATCGGCAGAGGTGGGTACACTGATTACGGCACTAGGATGTGGTATCGGTCGTGAAGAGTTTAATCTGGATAAGTTACGTTATCACCGCATTATCGTAATGACCGATGCGGATGTAGACGGCTCGCACATCCGAACCCTGCTGCTTACCTTCTTCTACCGTCAAATGCCAGAAATTATTGAGCGTGGCCACATCTATATCGCACAACCACCACTCTACAAGGTGAAGAAAGGTAAACAGGAGCGCTATGTTAAGGATGATGCTCAGCTCAATGAATATCTACTACAGATGGCACTGGACAATGCAAATCTACATGTAAATGAAGATGCGCCTGGAATTGGTGGTACAGCATTGGAAGCTATTGCCCATGCATTTGTTACTGTGCAAGCAACCATTCGTCGTCTATCCCGTCGCTATCCTCAGGAGCTTATGGAAAAGATGGTCTATATGCCGGTATTTGATCTGGCAAGAGCCAAAGATTGGTTTGCTGAATTAACTGTCCGCCTGAATGAAGATGAGAGTGTTGACGGTGATTACAGTATAGATCTTATGGAAAGTGAAGAAGGTCAGCAGAGCGCGAAGATTGAGTGGACCTTCCATGGGGTCAGTAGTGAGCGTACGATGACTATGGAGTTCTTTGAGAGTGCTGAGTATCAGTCTATTAAGCAACTGGCAGAGCAGCTGGATGGCTTACTGGAAAACGGTGCTTATATCAAACGTGGTGAGCGCAGTCAGCCGGTGAATAGCTTCCGCGAAGCGATGGATTGGCTGATGAATGAGGCGAAACGCGGCCAGCATATCCAGCGTTATAAAGGTTTGGGTGAGATGAATCCTGAGCAGCTCTGGGAGACGACAATGAATCCAGATACCCGCCGTATGCTTCAGGTGCGTATTGAAGATGCGATATCGGCAGATGAGATTTTCACCACACTAATGGGAGATCAGGTTGAGCCGCGTAGGGAATTCATTGAAAGTAATGCCCTATATGTATCAAATCTTGATGTTTAATACTTAAGATATTGAAATATAAATAAAAAGGCTTGATATAGATCAAGCCTTTTTTACGTTATGAGATTCATTAATTAAGCGTTGGCAACGTTCTAGAAAGACTTCAGAAGTTGCATCCTCATATCTGTCGATACAAACCTGAAAACCATGTATTGCCTCTTCCAATTGTCCGATGGCAAAAGCCGCAAAGGCAGTATCAAAGTCACGCTTTAAATTCAGAGTGGATTCACCTGGCAGCATCAATTCGTAGATCACCACGGCGTTTCTTTTACCCTTTACGTAGACGGGACCAAGACAGCGATAGATAAAGCTATTGTCTAAGTGCTGGACAGTTTCATCACTGATAATGATGTGACACCGGTACTCCTTGCAAAGTCCCTCAAGTCGGGAAGCGGTATTGACTGTGTCTCCGATGGCAGTGTAATTGAATCGCAGTGAGGAACCCATATTACCAACGACCGCATTACCAGTATTGATGCCGACACCAATACGAAATGGTGATGGGTTATCACTGTTAAGATGAAGTGAAGAGACCATCTCGAGCGCGGCAAGGCAAGCACTACGGGCATGGTTATCGATCTCTACTGGCGCATTAAAGATTGCCATGATGGCATCGCCAATATACTTGTCTAGCATACCGCCATTATCGATGACCGCCTTTGTCAGTGGTTCAAAGTGGGCATTGAGCATCTGAACTAGCTTTTGTGAGCTAAGGTTCTCTGAGATAGTTGAGAAACTACGGATATCACTAAACAGTAGAGTGACATAGCGCTCCTCCCCTCCTAGTGCCAAGCCGTGAGGGTTTTGGCTGAGTTGTTTTAGCAGATCACCAGAAACATAGCTCTTGAAGGCATCAGCGAGAAACTGATTCTCCTCCTCATTGATGCGATAGCGGTAAAACTCGTGGTAGAGCAACATGGCTGTGAAACCTAGCAAGGGGTAAAGGGTGTCAATCAGTACCATTGAGTAGACATATAACAGCTTGGTGAGTGCGATATAGCCAAATATAACCAAAAAGTAACAGACTAGACGGGCTGTCATTTGATGCAAAAGGGCAAGTATTAACAGTGGCGTAAACGTTAACAGCAGGATCAGAAGGGCATCCAGAAAAGGGTAATACTGTAGCAGGATCTGATCTAGCGCATTGGAGACGAAGGTGTAGTGAATCAGCGGGCCAGGAATTGAGCCAATTGGCGTGGTCCGAATATCGGTAACCCCTGCTTCCGAGATGCCGAGGATGACAATCTTTCCGTTGACTGCTTCTGGAGATACTTTACCTGAAACTAAGTCATCAAGTGGGATACGCTGATAGCTCTCATATTGGTAAAAGTTGAGTCGTGCTACGCTGTCGGTTTCCATAGGAATGGTGAGATTACCAAGATGAGCACGGGAGGAGAAGATACTATCTTCAACCGTGAGATCCTGATGAAGGTAGTTGCGCAGCCCTTCAGTACCTAATGATGGGAGAATCATTCCATCAAACCAAAAAGCCAGCGGATAACGACGTGAAAGCGAATCAGCATCCAGCGGGGTGACAATACCCGCCGTAGCACTGCATCCCTCTTGAATAGAGAGGATATTGGTCTCAATGTGATGATTGGTAAGCAAACCGGTACGATCGGGCTGAAAACGCTCTAGAGAGCTGTCAGAGAGCAGCCAACGTACATCGTCATCCAGGGGTTGGCTAGCATAGTCGCGAATAAAGAAACTACAGACCGTATTTTCCAGCTGAAAAAAACGTTCACTGAGCGCCTGGTCGGATTGTTGATTGGTGGGCTCAGAGAAAACCATATCAAGCAGTAGCGCTTGTGCCCCTTGCAAGGGAGCAATGGCCTCTGCCAGCACTTCCCTATCCCAAGGCCAGCGGCCAAAGCGGTTAATGCTCTGCTCACCGATCTCAACGAATAGAACATCTGGATGTGGCGGATGATCGTTGAGCTTAAAGTTAATGTCGTTGAGTTTGTAGGCAATCAGGTTGAAGGGTTGGATCTGGCTATACCAGGCAGCCATCACCAATAATAGGATGGCTGCAGTAATAATATGGCGTGAATAGGCCTTCACCCCCATCAGAACATCTCAAAGGCTTTCAGCTCTTCCATCAAAGTATCGTCGAATAGTGCTTCGACCGTTTTATTGCCATCAAAGGAAACGGTATGTCCCGCTTTTAACTCAAACTCTTTTACGAATTCTGCTTGTTGATCTTCAGGTTGTTGGGCTTTTTTGAACTCATCGAAGTCAGTGTCCATCTTCTGGCGGTAGTCATCCCATGCCTTCTTATCTTCAACTCGGTAGAGTTCAAACTCCTCGCCAAGGGAGCGCATATCCAGGCTGCCTTCCTGAAGTGCAACACTATTATCACCATCATTAGCTGTAATTAGGAAAGTGGTCCCTTTTACACCAATCAAGACAAAATCAGTAATAACGCTGAGCTTTTGCTTCTCTCCACGGGGGTGAACGCGGTAGTAGACTTTGCCTTCAGACTGCTCTACTTCATTACGACTTAATAAGCGCACGGAGCTCTGGTGGCCAATGGTAATGACTGAGTCGTCAAACATGGCGAGACGAAGCTGACCACTTGGGCTGGTTGAGACGATGTCACCTGCGATCAACTTATCACCTTCAGAAACCTTGCGCTTACGTAACTCCCCTTCCCGTAATAGACGAGCTGAGCCGTTAAGTTTTTCGACTGTGGCGATATACTCAGAAGTCATATCAGGAACAGGTACCGGGTTATCTGCAAAGAGCAGAGGTGGAAATAGTAGGACCAGCAGAAACAGAGATAGACGAAGCATGGTTGACTCCCTTGTCGGAGGGGTTAATTGTAAATAGGGAACCTCTGAATACGCTTCAATCGCCATAGGGAGGGGATATTCAGAAGTTCCTTTAATTATTTTCTACTTATACAAATGTAGATCAGTAACGATACAAATGGTATTAGATTAAAATTTAGAGGTATCCGCGCCAATGAAGCCGATACAGCGAGAGCGCATAATCCAGCGTCAACGCCACGCTTTGGATCTTTATGGCATGGATTATCGCGCCCTCTCCTGGCGCAGTCGCGAGGGGCAACTGGCAAGGTTTCGTGTACTGAGGGAGATTGGCATTGAAAACCATACCACTGTCTTAGATGTCGGCTGTGGTTTTGGTGACTTTAAACACTACTTGGATAAACAACAACTTGAGGTGGATTATCACGGTATCGATGTTTCACCGGAATTGATCGAGCTGGCAAGAGCGCATACGCCATCGGGCAAATTTCACTGTGGTGATATTTTTGAATATGACCCGGATTCGGAGAGTGTGGATTTTGTGATTATCTCTGGAGTATTGGCAGAACCGATGGGGGATCAAGGCTACTATGTCCAGCGGCTGATACAACGCTGTTACAAGGTATGCCGAAAGGGAGTGGCCTTTAATGCACTTAATTCGGACGAACATCCAAACACATCACTGCAAACCTTTTCCCCCAAGGAAGTGAGTCACTGGATACAACGGATGGGAGCTACCTGCAGCCAACGTCAGGGTTATCTGCCTGGTGATTTTACCTGCTACATTTATAAATAGAGGGGGTTAGTTGAAACTACTATCAGTTGCCTTCAACGTTATCTAAATACTCCTGGCGTTGCTGCTTATACTCTTGATAATCCATCTGTGGCTCGCGATATTGATCATAATCCGTTACGGGAGTGCGCTGTTTTTCTATATCCTGCAACATATAGTAGACTGCTTCCTTTCCAAATTTACCGTCTGATGTACAACCACTAAGTATCACAATTGCAACTGCCAATAACCTATTACGCATCTCCTTGCCTTAATTCCTGTTGTAATTTTTCCCGGATTTCCATAAGAATCGTCCCATAAACGTTGTCCCCCCTAAGGTCACGACCGCAGCCCCAATAGTAGTCGTATTGACTCTGTTCGACCAGCTTCGCTTTATCGGTTGCCAATAGGGCTTTAGTGGCGGTTTCGTGGGTGCGGAACATGATATATAAGCCACGAGTCATGATGGTACGCTTGATTTTTTTCCAATCTTTACGGATTTTACGCTTGTTTGTCTCTGCCAGCTTTGCTGCAGCGGCGCCATCCTCACATTCAAGAATGGCGGCTTTGATTGTTGCATCCTCAAATTTCATTCCCTGATAGTAGTGCTCCACACTAGGCCAAGTGGCATCATCCAATTGAAATGCATTCAAGTAATAGCTTGATAGTAAGTTCTCACTATCATTTCGTGTTAGGTAGATTGTCTCTTCACTATTCGTGGTGTCAAACATGCTCTTGCTCCCCTACTGACCTAGCATCGATAGTCTCTTAATTTCACCACCATAACCAAATTGCTCTGGATGATCACCTAATATTGTTGGTAGGCGGATCCCAATATGAATGCTGAGTTTGGCGCTATTTCCTAAATAGGTGCAAGATCAAAGAGTGATAAAAGAAAAAGAATAAGTTTGACAATCTAAATGATAATGATTATCATTTATTAAAAGTTGAGTTATGGAGCCAGCCAATGAAGATGACTGTAGATCTTTGGATAGAAGATGGTGAGCAGCGCATGGCGCTGATTGATACAGAGGCTGGCACGGTTTTGCACCTATGGCGATTGGATAAACTCTCTCCAACACAAAGTCAAAAGGTAACCCCCAAATGCCTTGGCTGTCCTCATCGTCCATCGGTGCAATCTTTTATCAAGCGGCTTTTCCACAGTACATTCAAAGTGAATGCAGTGGCAGAGTTCGCCGCTATGGCAGAGCAAGATTGTTGTACAGGAAGATGTAATCGGTAATTTTTTATAAACCAATTGTTACAATTCATCTGTGAAACCCTCTAGGGTCCCCTTGGACCCTTTTTTTTGATTCAAAAGCTCCAATTTTGTAATATTTATTCAAATTACTCCAAAAATAGACTAATCTTCAATCAGGTCAACGTTGCTAGGAGTTGTATGATGAACGGTGCCACAGACAAACATTTTCCCGCGGATACTCGCGCTATGGCGACAGCCGCTCTCACTGCCTTCTTTAAGTTAAGTGAGAAGTGGGGTTTGAATAGTGAGCAGCAACGTATTCTATTAGGCTCCCCGCCTACTTCGACCTTCCATAAATGGAAATCTGAAAAAACCACATCGCGGTTAAGTCGTGATGTTTTGGAGCGAGTCAGCTATCTGCTGGGGATTCATAAAGGGTTGAATATCCTCTTAGCTAACCCACAAGCCGCCAATGAGTGGCTGAAAAAGCCTAATCAGGCTCCCCTATTCAATGGCCAGAGTGCGCTGGATCGGATGCTCTCCGGTAATGTGATGGATATTGCTGTGGTGCGTCGCTATATCGATGCCTGGCGAGGATAAGGAGCAACATTGACTGCATTCACGGAGCAGATTCCCCAGTGTTACCCAGAATGGAGTAAACACTACCGCATCATTCCCTCTAAATATCCCACCATTAACTTTTTTGAAGATCTGGTGGAGCCTGAGTTAATGGATACCCTGTTTGAACTGGAGGCGATGACCAATGATCGCCTTCGCAATCAAGTGGGCGATATCCAATTGGTAAAGCCAGAGGATAGACTCTGTGGCCCAGGTTCCACGCCGGTGATGGCTGCCTTTACCCATATCAGTGAGGATAAAAAGAGCCGCTTTAGTGATGGTAGCTATGGGGTTTACTATGCCGGTAATACGTTAGAAACCGCGATCTGTGAAACCTCTCATCACATGGCACAGTTTCTTGCTTATACTCAGGAAGCCCCCGCGGAGTTTGATATGCGGGTCTACATCGGAGAACTGCAGCGACCTCTATACGATATCCGTGATGGATTTGATGAACTGCATAGCCCAACAGACTGGAGTGGTGGGCAACAATTTGGTCTGCTAGCCAGACAAGCTGCTGCTTGGGGATTGCTGTACAACTCGGTGAGAAACTCAGGTGGCGAGTGTATTGCTGTATTCCGTCCTCCAGCCATCACTATTCCCCGTCAAGGTCCCCACTTATCTTATGTGTGGGATGGGGAGAAGGTTGCTCATGTTTATCATAAGCGATTGATTTACTAATACTTCATAGAAAAAAGGGAGCTTCAGCTCCCCTTTTATCTTCAAAGCCTAACCAACTTGGCTTACTGAGCAGCGATCTCCATGCCTTTCAGCTTGGCGAAGGTTGTCAGGATTTCTGCTTGTACATCGTCAAGCTTAACCATAACGATATCACCTTCTACAGAAACAACGCCTTCATCTTTGTAGAACTTACCGATCAGCAGCTGGCCAAGATCATCTGCTAGTGCTTCTTTAGCTTCATCGCTGATATCAGTCTCAATGGTGAAAGCATTACCTGAGATAGAAGACTTTGCCCCATGCTCCTCTAAGATGCTCTGCATAGTTCTAGCAGTACTTGCTGCCTTAGGTAGTTTCTTTGGTAGAACCTCTTCCTGCAGCTCTCCGTTTGCATCAACAGCAAACTTTTTGATCTCCCAAGTTTTACCGCCATCTTTAGACACGGCATGGTGAGGAACGGCATTTTGTACTTCCAAGCCCTCTTCAATACCAAAATAGGCAGCGATACGACGGGTAGTACCACCGTGCGATACGATGATAAATGGCTTACCGTTAGACCCTTTGATCAGTTCATCCAATGCTTCAACAACGTGCGCTTTATGCTCTGCAGGCTTCTCTTCATTTGGTGGAGAGAAACCATCAATAGCTTTCACTTCTTTCTGCAGTCTTTCAGTCAGTTTGCTATCCCAGTCACCCAACAAGCGTTCCAGCAAACGTTGGTCGATGGTGAAGTTTTCAGCATTTTCACGGCCAGTAAACAGCTTGCCAGTATCCACTGCACGAGTGCGGTCAGTGGTGTATAGCGGCGTGTCATCATTAACCAGGCCTTTTGCTTCAAGCGCTTTGTATACGATATTGGCCTCTTTAGCCTGTTCACGCCCTTCTGGTACCAAATCAGGATTGGCTACACCGCCAGAGATAACACCTTTTGCGTTATCCGTTGTTCTACCGTGTCTGATAAAAATTACATGTAGCTCTTGTGCGCTCATTACAAACCTCGTTAACAGTTACATTTTGTTGGATGGCGCCTAATATACCATATGCATGGAGCTGCGCTGCAGTATGGTTAGAGTTGTGGGCCATTTAAGCAGCCCATTTATCAAACCTACAATTAGTGATATCTCAGACTTTTACTCAGATAACGGTAACCATTGTAATTCACCATAACCTTCGCTGTTAGGTAAACCTATCTGCACAGGGCCGGATTCTGCTGTCTCACGGTAAAGGCCATTATTGAGGTATTCCAATGCCTCTTTATTACTGAATGTTGCTAAAGGCAATTGGAACAAGGGGGCATGATAAAAATATTGTCTTGGCAGGGGAGCTAACTCAGGTGGCACTTCACCTTCAGCATATTGGAGTGCTGGATGACCGTCCTGAGTCAGTTTATTAACCGTAAATGTACCAGTATATTGGGTGCTATTGGAAACGTTGATTACTACATTCAGATCTTGAGCACCCGCTACGCTAAAATATTGATATATGATGCCGAACTGTGGCTGATCCGAAGTAGGATACGCGCTCATTAGTTGCCCTGATGTATCAAAGGTTATTAAGGCTGGAGTTCCTGAAATCTGCCCTGATAATGGAATCACCTCTATACCATCAATATAGTTATAGATCTCCCACAGGTTTGAGGAGCTTGGGTTTACCTTTCTGAAATAAATCGTTTGGTTATGTTCACCGCCTAATGAATCATAAATAGTCAGATCTGCTGCAGAGTGGTAGGTAGAGGGATCCGTTGCAACAAATGGGGTTGTTTCAGGACTGAATAGTGTCTCACTTGCGTTCAAATTGACTTCGATATCTACCAGCGTTGTTCCCAAAGGTGCTTGAAAGTCAGGGTAACTCTGTTCGAGTGCATAGGGAGGGAGTTCAGACTGAAACTGGCCACTCACTTCCCCTTCAGGTGATATATCTATATCTACTAAATACCCTGCAGGATAGCCGTCTCCTTGCATATGAGAGATTGAGAACGGCGCGCCGTACTGAGTAGAATTGGCCATATCAATATTTAGCTGTAAATCTGCAGCACCTGGAATGGAAAGTGGCAGATATTCAATGTTGGTAATGGAGCCCAATTCTCCATTTGGCATTGCGCTGAGTAGTGTACCATCGGTAGAAAACTGTAGTATGGCGGGGCTAGCAGACGCTTGGCCACTGGGAATGACTTCTAATTCATCCACATAAAAATAGGCTGACCAGAGATTGGATGCAGTGGGTTTAATTTTCCTAAAATAGATGATTCCACTATGTACTATACCTAATGAGTCAAACAGGCTAAAAATCTTAGCAGAATGATAAGTTGATGGGTCAGTTGGGACGAAAGGTATAGTTTGGGCATCATACGGTGTTTCTCCCGCAGATAAATTAACTGACAGATGTATGGATTCCGTGGCACTCGGGCTGTTCAGGTTAATGGGAAGCTGTGATGGCGATAGATTAAAAAATGCATCGTAGGCAGAAAGTTGATAGTCGTTAGCGTCAAAAAGATAGCCCTGATTGTCTGTCCTCAATTCTAGATTATCACTATAGGCACGCTTGCCATTGCGGGTTAATTGCAATAGACCCTCCCCATCCACTGAGAGCAATTGACCAAATAACGGTGAACTGGCCTCACACTGTTTTTCATCATGACTTGCTGCTTGTGCTGAAATTATTCCTAGCCCCCGCTTGCCTGGTACGCTATACGATGAGATGCCAGATGCTAGAGTTTCCCGACAACGGTCCGAGCTAAGTTTTTCCAGGCCATGGGGGTTATTAAAGGTAGCTAACATGATGGTATCCAATTCCACTATGGTGTCATCAGCGTAGAGTGCGAAAAGAGTCCCTGTCTCACCAACATAGACACTTTCCAAAGGCATTGCGGTGTCAATATTGGCAGGTGGAACATAGGCGTGGGTGGTTGGCGGCATATCACTTTCTCCAAGTGTATTATTAGGAGGCAAGTAAACCTGATAATGATGGCCAGATGGGTGTAGTACCCACCCCTCTTGATCCACGCAGACTTCACCATTACGTGAGTAGCTTATATTTCCGCCGTCAGATAATACAAAGAGACCATTGCCATTAATTGAACCGGCAATACCAGATACTAGCATGTTTCCTGCTAAGCAAGCATTTACCGATCCATCGTCGGCAAGCCGCTCGTCCGGTTCACATGCCGAAAGCAAAACTGCTATGCTGACCATACCTGCCAAGCGTACAAATTCTAAATAATTCATCTAATATCCTTGCCTAGATTACACAATCCTAAATATCAGTATGGCCAACTCCTTAGCATTTAGAGTATAGACATCGGCAAATCCTATAAAGGATTAATGAACAGCTATCCTACCAATCAAGAGATAGCAGATGAATCGTGATGAGAAGCAGAGTTTTTGCTGAGGATTTGTGCGGAGAGGAGCAAGTATATCTGCTGATGGACAAGGGTAACATGCAGTAGATTACACTTTTCTTATATACCCTATGGTTGGAATATCACTTAAGCCCAGATAGTACAAGCTGGCTTCTAGAATATTTAAAAGTTCGGATATGTTGATGTAGGGCACGCCAAAATACTTTAAGAGTATAACGACAGGAATTAGTGGCTAACTTAGGATCAATTGGTTGCATCTTTTGCTTTATTTGGTCTGCTTTTGATTTGACCAACAAGTGTTGGAATAACAAAAAAGGGGAGCCGAGGCTCCCCATTCTTAGCATCCCCTAAGGGACAACAAAGTAATTACGCTTCGCTGTGATAAGAGACGATGCGTTCAACTTCGTTCTTAGAACCCAGGATAACGGGTACGCGCTGGTGCAGGCCAGAGGGCTGAATCTCCATGATGCGCTCACGGCCAGTTGAACATGCACCACCAGCTTGTTCAACCAGGAAGCCCATTGGGTTAGCTTCGTACATCAGGCGCAGCTTGCCGTTGGCGTTTTTCTTATCCGCTGGATAAAGGAAGATGCCACCACGGGTCAGGATGCGGTAAACCTCGGCCACCATTGATCCTACCCAACGCATGTTGAAGTTTTCACCACGTGGGCCATCAGCACCTTGCATGCACTCATCAATATAACGTTGTACTGGCGCTTCCCAGTTACGCTGGTTAGACATGTTGGTCGCAAACTCGCGGGTGTCAGCAGGGATGGTGATGTTTGGCTGAGTCTGAACGAACTCACCGATGTTGCGATCCAGGGTAAAGCCGTGGGTACCGTTACCCAGGGTGATAACCAGGATAGTCGACTGACCGTAAACTACTGAACCGGCACAAACCTGAGTGGTACCTGGCTGCAGGAAGTCTTCATCTTTTGGATTTTCTACACCTTCAGGCGCCTTCAGGATAGAGAAGATAGTACCGACAGAGATGTTAACGTCGATGTTTGAAGAGCCATCCAGTGGATCAAACAGCAGCAGGTATTTGCCGCGAGGGGCGTCAGCAGGCAGGTTGTAAGCAGTGTCTTCTTCCTCAGAAGCCATACCCGCCAGGAAACCAGAGCGCTCATTGGTTTGAATCAGAATGTCGTTGGAGATGATGTCCATCTTCTTCTGGTCTTCACCCTGAACATTCACTTCACCGGCCAGACCCAGGATACCCTGCAGAGCACCTTGGCTCAGATCGTAAGAGATCTGCTTACAGGCAGTCATTGTGTCGTTCAGCAGACCCACCAGGTCAGCATCGATGTTGCCGGCACGCAGCTCATCAGCGAGGAATTGTTTCAAACTTACGTTTGCCATAGGTACTATCCCTTAAAGATTTACGGATTAGAATAATAAGAATGGCCGGCATTTTACCAGATATAGGATGAATTTCGGAAATTCCGGGGCATTTTATTTGGTATTTACGTTAAATCCTGGTGTTCCAGGCAGATTTTTTCTCTATCGTCGGTGCTTAATAGCTTATGAGTTAGGCCACAGTAGAAGCTTTGGGGGTGTTTTCGGAAGTGGCGGCAACTGCGACAGATTCCGAAGCTGCGGTCGCCATTGGCTTGTTGCAAGCCCCTTAGTAGATGGATCAGGGTGGTGTAACACTGTTCAAGATCCCCCTCCTGCAAATTATTACAGATCTTATTCCAGCGTTTTAGTAACGGGTGGTTATGGATGAAGGTATTTCCCTGCTGGGTTAAAAAAAGCCGGGTAATACGCTTATCTTCACTGTCTCCCCGTTTTTCCAGATACCCCTTTTTACACAACAGCTGTATCGATTGAGAGGTCGTACCCTTACTGGCTCCCAGGTATTGGCTGACCGCCAGTGGCGTATTGCTGAATCGATTACAACGGGAAAGGTAGTCCAGTACTTGAATATGGACTGGCTGCAATCCCTCCTCTGCTCCATCTTTGCGCTCTTCAGCACGTAGCAGGTTGGCCAGTTGATCAATGAGATGAAGTAATTCCAGTCTTTTCATAGAAGATATAGTAGTGAATCGAAACTTTCTTGACAATGGTTTCGAATCGAAACTATAGTATCGACTCGAAACCAATTAACGCAAGGAGATGAAGAATGAAAATAGTGATGACAGGGTTATTGATGGTTGTGGGATTGTCAGGTGTAACGGCAGAAGCAGATGTAGTATTTCCTGAAGATTACCGCCAATGGCAGCATGTGAAGTCGATGGTGATTGAGCCAGGACATGCGTTGGAAACACCATTCCAGGGGATTCACCACGTTTATGGCAACCCCAAAGCGCTGCAAGGCTTAAAAACCGGAAAATATGCGGATGGTGCCACACTGGTGTTTGACTTACTGGCATACCAACAGCAGGATCACACCCTGCAGGAGGGGGAGAGAAAGTTGATTGGGGTGATGGTAAGGGATAATAAAAAATATCCGACAACGGGGGGATGGGGTTTTGAGGCCTTTGCTGAGGATAGCCAGACCCGGCGCTTGGTCAATGACAGTGGAGAAAGCTGCTTTAGCTGTCACCAAGCCAGGGCACCACAGAGCTACGTATTTAGCGAATACCGCCACTAAGCAAGAGCAAGGGACTGGGTATCCAGTCCCTTATACGTTATTATCCCTCTATCCTAATATAGTAAAGAGGCGCTACAGCGCCCAATTACCCATTATCAAGTTACTGGAAAGCCGATGTCAGAGAAGATTGTAATCGCAACCCGCAGAAGCCCGCTTGCCATGTGGCAGGCTGAATTTGTTAAGGCCGAACTGGAGAAGTTTCATCCCGGTATCGAAGTAGAATTCAATAAGATGGAGACCCAGGGGGATAAGATCCTGGACACACCTCTGGCTAAGGTGGGTGGCAAGGGTCTATTCGTTAAAGAGCTTGAAGTAGGTATGCTGGAAGGGGCTGCTGATATTGCAGTTCACTCCATGAAGGATGTCCCCGTTGAGTTTCCTGATGGGCTGCATCTGGCTATTATCTGCGAACGTGAAGATCCCCGTGACGCGTTTGTTTCCAACCACTACAAATCCCTTGATGAGCTGCCTCAAGGCGCTAAGGTAGGCACCTCTTCCCTGCGTCGCTCTGTGCAGTTGAAGGCCTATCGCCCCGACCTGGAGATTCTGGATCTGCGTGGTAATGTAAATACCCGCCTGCGAAAGCTGGATGAAGGTCAGTACGATGCCATCATCCTTGCCGCGGCTGGTCTGATTCGCCTGGAGATGCCAGAGCGTATCGCTGGCTACATCGAGCCTGAGCAGTCCCTGCCAGCGGTTGGCCAGGGTGCTGTCGGTATTGAGTGTCGTACTAATGATGAGCGTGTACTGAATGCCATCGCTCCACTCAAGCATGAAGAGACCATGATCCGCGTACTATGTGAGCGAGCCATGAATAATCGCCTTGAGGGTGGATGCCAGGTACCTATCGGTGGTCATGCGATTATCGAAGGCGACCAGATCTGGCTACGGGGCCTGGTGGGCAGCCTGGATGGCAAAACCATCATCCGTGCAGAGGGCCGCGGACCGATTTCTGATCCTGAAGGGTTGGGCATAAAGATCGCCGATGAACTGCTGGCCAAGGGTGCTAAGGGCATTCTGGACGACGTTTATGGCCGCAGCTGATCTGAAAGGTATCAAGGTTCTGGTCACCCGGCCAGAACATCAGGCACAGGGATTGTGCCAGGCGCTGGCGCAATCCGGCGCCACCCCCATCCCCTTTCCGGTGATCGAGATCACTACTCCCAAAGATTCCAATAAGCTCCTCAATACCCTCAAGCAACTCCCTCAATATCAATGCTTGATCTTTATCAGCGCCAATGCCGCAGAGTGTGGTTTGGCCATGCTTAAACAGCATAAGATCTCTTTGCCTGATGGGATCAAGGTAGCGGCAGTAGGACGTAGTACCGCTAACAAGCTGAAAGCGATGCAGGTGGAGGGGGTGATTACTCCCGCTGAACAGTTTGATAGCGAGGGATTGCTTGCCCTGCCTGAACTTCAACAGGTAGAGGGGAAGAAGATTCTCATCATGCGGGGTGAAGGGGGAAGGGAGACCCTTGCTGAAACGCTACAAAAGCGTGGTGCTGAGGTGGATTATGCCGAAGTGTACCGCCGTGCCAAGCCAAACCAGAACCTGGGGGATCTGCCAG
The DNA here is from genome assembly GCA_050295955.1 of Thiohalomonadales bacterium. Taxonomy (GTDB): domain Bacteria; phylum Pseudomonadota; class Gammaproteobacteria; order RBG-16-57-12; family RBG-16-57-12; genus JAFLJP01. The sequence continues at coordinate 34,374 of JBNKQQ010000063.1, read as the reverse complement.
ACAAAGGGGTTGATATCGCTATCGTGACCAGTAGTGAAGGGGTGGAGAACCTCTGGCAGATGGCAAACCATAAACAACAATCCTGGCTGAAGCACTTGCCCCTGGTAGTGATGAGTGAGCGTAACCGTGATGCTGCACGTAAATTGGGTTACAAGGCGGATATCCGCATCGTTTCCCAGCAAAGCGATGAAGGATTATTGGCAGCCGTGACAGCTTGGCAACAGAGCAATAAAGAGAAGAGTGAGATGACGCAAAAGAGCCCACCCTCCCCTAAAAAATCGCCAGAAAAAGTTGCCAGAGAGAGCTCAGTTTCCCCTGCCTTGCCACCTACTCAGACTAACTCAAAAGAGGGAAGTGGATTGCTGAGAGGGGTAGTCGCGCTAGTGTTGTTGGGAGGAATTGCATCAGCGGGCTATGTCACGTGGGGTGAGCTTAACACTTTAAAGCGGGATACCCAGCACCTCGCCAATGATCTGCAGAAGAGTGTTGAGCAGAGTGAACAGCGACTTAATGATTACCGCCAACAGAGTCAGAATAAAATCAGTAACCTCAGCGCTACGCTTGAAAAGTTACAACAGGAGAACGCTTTGTTATGGCAAAGCGTGCGTGCCATGGAGCAACAGAGTGGTCACGATAAGCGCCATTGGCAGTTGGCTGAGGCTGCCTATTTGATGCGCTTGGCTAACCATCGGCTACAGTTGGCGCGGGATATTCAAGGGGCGACGGTTGGCCTGCAGAGTGCGGATAATATTCTTAAGCAAGTAGCTGATCCTGCACTACTGCCGGTGAGAGAGCAGTTGGCGCGGGAGTTAAACCAACTTAGCAGCTTTGCACAACCGGATTTGGAGGGAATCTCTGCCCAGCTAATTAGTCTGGCTGAAGGTGCTCGTCAACTCCCCCTTAAAGGGGTTGAAGTGGTTGAGCTGCAGGAGTCGGCGACACCAGTAGAAGTTGAGCCTGGGGTGGAGTGGCAGAGTATGTTGCAGCGGGTTTGGGCTGAGCTGCGCACTCTGGTCGTGATTACTCGTAATGACCAGCCGGTGGCACCACTGATCCCGGCTGAACAGCGTAGCTACCTTTATCAAAACATAGAGTTGCAGCTGGAGAGTGCGCGTCTGGCCTTGCTGAAGGGAGAGCAACAGGTATGGCAGCAAAGTCTGGGTTATGCCGGTAGCTGGATGGACGATTTTTTTGATCGGGATAAGCCTGCCGTAAAAAGCAGTATTGAGATATTACAGCGCTTGGAGGTCATTGAGATTTCACCACCTCTGCCGGATATCTCAGCCTCATTGCGTATTTTGGAACAGCAACGGGAGCGGCTACAGCGCTCTACCACGCCACAACAGGGTGAGATAACACTATGAAATGGTTGATAATCCTGTTGTCGGTATTGATTGGCTCAGTGCTCTTGGCACTGCTTGCTGCACAGGAACCCGGTTATGTCTTGATTATTTATCAAGGGTGGAAGCTGGAGACTTCTCTCACTTTACTGGTGACCGTATTGGCTGTGGGCGGGATTCTTCTTTACTACTTAGTTCGCTCCCTGTCAGGTGTGGCACGGGCTCCAAAGCGCTTTACTTTATGGCGATCTCGCCGTCGCGAATCCCATGCAGAGAGTTCCCTTAACCAGGGAATGGTGGCACTTTATGAAGGAGATTGGGTTAAGGCAGAGAAACTGCTTAGCAAGAAGAGCCGAACCAGCCATGCACCGCTATTGAACTATCTGGGAGCGGCTCAAGCCGCTCAGGAGCTGGGGGCCTATGACCGCCGTGATCAATATCTGACGGAAGCTACTAAGGTTGAACCGGAGGCCAAGATTGCTATTGGGTTGACCCAAGCACGTCTGTTGATGGAACAAAAGCAGCATGAGCAGGCACTGGCTTGTCTGGAACAGTTGCGCCGCCTCTCACCCAAGCATCGTTACGTGCTACGACTGTTGGCGCAGCTTTATGCCCAACTCAGCGACTGGCAGCGTCTGGAGGATCTGCTGGCTGTGCTGAAAAAGCAGCAAGTTTTCGCTGATGAGGAGCTGCTTCACCTACAGCATGATTGCTATCAACAACTGCTGGCACAGTATGCGGAGAAGTATGATTACCGCACTTTACACCAGCTGTGGCGACGGATGCCCAAGGCGATGCATGAGGATGGCGATGTGGTAGCCCGCTATGCCCAGTTACTCGTCGGAATGGGTGAGCAGGATGAAGCAGAAGCGATTCTCCATACCTCGCTGCAACGCAATTGGCATAGCGGTATGTTGGAACTGTATGGCAAGGTGGCGCCAAATAAAATGGATAGCCAGCTGGCTCAGGCAGAGCGCTGGCTACAGCGACACCCGGATGATCCACTCCTGTTGCTGACTCTGGGACGTATCTCAGTCCGTAATCAGCTTTGGGGCAAGGCTAAGGAGTATCTACAGCGCTCGGCGGATATGGGGCAACGGGAAGCTTATGTACTATTGACTGAAGTGTTGGAGCAACTTAATGAACCGGCATTGGCTCAGGAGTATTACCGTAAGGGGGTGAAGCTATTGACGGCATCATCAAGCTCGATATCAGCAAGATAGGTGATTTTCTTAACAAAAAGCCGGGATGATCCCGGCTTTTTGTTGGTGGTATACCAGAGAAGAGAGTTACTTAGTGGAAAAGGTAAAGGCATCTGACATGTAGTCATCTTTTCCGACACCATGGCCAGTCAGCAGGGTAAAGCCCTCTTTGACCATAGCAGGGTTGCCACATGAGTAGACTTCATAGCCTGCCAGGGAATCGAAGTCTTCCAATACGGCATTTTGTACGTGACCGGTGCGGCCACTCCATCCCTCACTTGGCTGAGAGATCACGGGAATATAGTGGAAATTGTTATGTTGTTCTGCCCAGTTTTTCACCAGTTCTTCCTGGTAGAGATCGTCCATACTGCGGCCACCCCAGTAGAAGTGGATGGGACGGGTTACCCCTTCGGCAAAAGCGTGCTCTAGAATGGATTTGATGGGAGCAAATCCAGTACCGGTTGCCAGCATGATGATCGGTTTGTCAGACTCTTCCCTTAGAGTGAAGGTGCCATGGGGTCCCTCAAAGCGTAGTAGATCGCGTACCTTCATCTCATTGAAGACATATTCGGTAAAGTCGCCGCCGGGGATGTACTTGATATGCAGCTCCAGAAACTTATCATCAAAGGGTGCATTGGCGATGGAGAAGGCACGACGGCGGCCATCTTTCATCACAATCTCAATGTATTGTCCGGAGAGGAATTGCAGTCTTTCGGTGGGCGGGATCAGCAGTTTTACCTTCATAACGGTTTCAGAGAGGCGCTCCATCTCCTGTACCCGGGTTGGAAGATTTTTGATGCGAATCTCTTTTACACTGGAGATCTCTTTCATCTCAATAACCATATCGGACTTGGCCATGGCTAAGCAGAATAGTGCGCTGCCATTGGCTTTCTCTTCATCGGTAAAGCGGGGCTCAAAACCACCGTAATCTACTTCACCTTCGATAATGGTTCCGCGACAGGCAAAGCAACCACCGCTACGACAGCCGTAAGGAAAGTTGATTCCTGCCCGTAGCGCTGCGTCCAGAATGCGCTCGTTCTCTTCCACTGTGAAACTATGGCCGCTAGGCTGAATATTGACGGTGTAGCTCATTGGTAACCTTTACTTGTTTCGTCGAATTAGCGACCATTATCATAGATTTTTACTGGGAGATAAACCCTTGCAGCAAGCGACCATAATAGGGTGTGGTGATATTGGCGAAAGAGTGGCAAAAATAAGCTATTCGAGAGGATTACCGGTCCATGTGGTACTGCGTAATCCCGAACGGGCAACACTGCTCAGCCAACAGAACTATGATGTGGTGTTGGCGGATCTGGATAAGGATGATTTAAGCCGATTACCGGTGAGTAACAACTGGGTTTTCTGGTTTGCGCCTCCTTCCAATCAGGGAGAAGTGGATAGTCGCCTACAACGCTGGCTTGAGGTGGTGGATCCGGCTCAGCCACCCAAAAAGATTATTCTCATTAGCACCAGTGGTGTGTATGGTGACTGCCAAGGAGCCTGGGTGGATGAAGAAACACCGGTTAACCCACAGAGTGATCGTGCTCGCCGTCGGCTGGATGCGGAGCGGCAACTAAGTACTTGGTGTGACCAGTACGAAGTCCCCTATGTGATTCTACGGGTACCCGGTATCTATGGGTCTGGCCGTTGGCCTATTGAGACCCTCAAGCGGGGACAGCCGGTAGTACGACGCAGTGAATCCCCTTTTAGCAATCGTATCCATCAGGATGATCTGGCGCAGATCTGCATGGCGGCGGCCCTGCGTAGTGAAGCGACGGGTATCATTAATGTGGGGGATGGCCAGTCATCCACTATGGCAGACTATTTTCAATCTATTGCCAAGGCATTTGGTTTGCCGCTTCCGGAAGAGATAAGCTGGCAGGAAGCACAACAACGGCTGAGTCCTGGCATGCTCTCTTATCTTAATGAATCTCGACGTATTGATAATAGTAAGATGCTGAGACTGCTTAAGGTGAAATTGCGTTATCCGACTCTGCAGGATGCGTTGAATGATGAGTCGGAGTGTCGTTGATGAGCGATCAGCTGCTGGATAAATCCATTAGGGTTGTCAATGAGCTAAACGAATCCCAGCTCCAGCAGCTAATGATGCTCTATCAGGAGCAGTTCTGGAGCAGAGACAGGGCGTTGGCGCAAGTTCGGCAGATGCTGGCTAATAGCGATGTGGTGCTGGGGCTACTGGATGAGAGGCAACACTTGATAGGTTTTTGTCGGGTGCTAACGGATTTTGTCTATAAAGCCAATATCTATGATGTGATTATCCATGAGGGCCAACGAAACCAGGGACTGGGCGCCTACCTGATGGAGTTGATACTGCATCATCCGCAGCTTAAAGAGGTTGAGCAGTTTGACCTGCAGTGTTTGCCGGAGATGGTGCCATTTTATGAGCGGTGGGGCTTCAGTGCTGACTTGGAAGGCCTGAAATGGATGCGTCGTAAAAAGCCAAAGTGTTAAGCCTGTGGTTGGCTTCGTTTGCTATTTATCCACTTAATCAGGGGTTGCCACTGCTCCACATCCTTATCTACCCCAGGTGCTGCCAGCTCATGGATACCGATACCATATTCGGCACTCTGGATGTAGTGCATGCTGTCACGCAGGTGAGTGATGAAAGGGATTTTTAGCCGTTTCAGAAAACGTTCCAGTTCATGGTAGATATGACTGTTCTCTTTCACCCGGTTGGCGATAACCGCCAGTTTTACCTGTTTACGGGAGACTTTGTTGACCAGTAGTAATTCATGGATAAAGCGTGCGCAGGCACGGATATCCATGGGGGAAGGGAGTACTGGGATGATGATGGTTTCCACTTTACGAATGAGTGTCGTGAGCTCTTTACCGGCGATGCCAGCCGGCACATCAAACAGTAGGTAGTCCGTGTTTCTCGCAATCTTAAGTGGCGCTTTACAGCCGTTGATACCCTGGATTTCCGCTACCTCTTCGGGACGTATTTTCAGCCAATCCAGGCTGGAGCCCTGAGGGTCAAAATCAGCAATAACTACTTTGGCATTCTCTTCACAGGCGAAGTATGCCGCAAGATTGGTCGTGATGGTGCTTTTACCGCACCCACCCTTGGCATTTAAGATCATGATCTTGCGCATCGTCTTCCTTCTCTCAGGGAATCTGGATTTAATCAAAGGTTCCTTAATTATCAGTCTATTACAAAATTTATGATCTCGCGAACCGTTAGATCTACCCCAAATAGTTATAATAAAAATATAGTAAATATCTATCTACTATGGCAGAATCGCCGCCGAAATTTTAAGGAGAGGTTTATGGAAAGGATATTCGAGCAAGTCTATCTGCCCTTTTGGTTCTACCACTGTATCCCGATGCTACTTATGAGTTGTGGCCTGCTATTGCTTACCGCATCAATGGCAACCGATAGCGTAGTCGCAATCTTTGTCGGGCTATTTTCCCTGGGATATGGCTTGTGTATCCGACGCAGACGGGGGAGTCGCTAACGCGACATCCCGTTTATTTGTGCACCACGTAACTGTCGGTAAAGTACGATAGAGTTCATCCTTAGTCCCTTACGCTGCCGAACTTCCTTCAAGCAAACGCTCAATCAACACCTCTGCCGGGCTACGCACCTCTGGTGCCACACGGGTTAACCAGTCCCGCCCTTCAGCAATGGCCTTTAACGCAGCATGAAGTGGACGCCAGCGCTCAGCATAATCGATGTCTTCTAATAGCTTTGCCGCATCGTCAGCATGATCAGTGCGGACGGCTTCGTGGAAGAACTGTAGGGTATCGTCCCAGGTTGCTTCGTGGAATTCCTCATCACCCAAGGTAATATAAGACTCAGCTTGTTTTACAGCTTCTGACCAGTTGCCGTTATGGGCTAATAGGGTAGCGTAGGTGTGGAGGTAACTAGGATCATTAGGAGACTGCTCTAGTGCGCGCTTGGCAAGTTGTTGTGCTTCTGCGAGGTTTTCTCCCAAATGATAGAATAGCCATGCAAGGGCATTGGCCGAGCGGCCATCTGATTCTATTTGGACTCCAGAGCGATAAGCATCAATAGCTTCAGCAATATTTCCCTGCTCTTCTAAAGTAAGACCCAAGATGTGCCATGCAGAATCATGATCTGGCTTGACTTCAACTTGCCTGCGGAACGCTTTAATAGCCTCTTCAAAGTTGCCTTGCCCACTCAAGGCAATACCAAGATTATTCCAAGTTACTTCATCCTGTGGATTGATTTCCAAGTGTCGGTGATAAGCATTAATAGCCTCAGTCAAATTTCCTTGTCTAGATAATGCGGCACCAAGATTATTCCACGCTCGCTCGTTATCTGGATTTATTGATAGTACATGTCGACATGCATCAATGGCACCTTCTAAATCTCCCTGTTCATACAGAATATCACTAAAATTATCCCAACAATCTTCATGTTTTGGGTAAATTTTCAAAAGCTGATTAAAAGCATTCGCTGCTTTAGAACGATCCCCATGCTCATATAGAGCAACACCAAGAATATTCCAACCATAATCCAGCCCAAATTCAATTATTTTTTTACGCAGATGATCAAGCTCCTCAATTGAAAAATCCATAGGCTCTTTTTCCAAATGATAGAGATCAGAAAAAGCAAATAAGATAGGCTTGTTTAAGGTATGTGCAGCTGTTTTTGCCTCTTCTATTTGATCATAAGTACCCATTAAGCCAATTTGAACCGATTGGTGTAAGGCGTCCAATAATGGTTGATGCCCAAGGAAAATCTTTGAAAAATATTTTGTAGACTTGTTAAGAGTTGTAATCGTATCTTTTAATTGATCTTCAGAGAGAACAGGGAGCAATTCCACTATCATCTCTTTGGTACTAACACCCAAAACTAGATCCCTAGCTAATAACTCTGCAAACTCCTCAGCTGTAATGCCTTCCGGCCAATCCCGATCAATCTCTTTCACCCGCTGGGGTAGCTCTTGCATAAAGCGCATCCTCTCTGCCTTGGGTTTTAGCTCGGCATCTTCGCCTTCCAGATCAAACAGCTGGCCCATCTTTTCGCGTAATTTATCGTCGCTCAACATGGCGTGCAAAGCCGAGCTCTCCAGGGCTCCGCGCAGGCTGGTATCTTCCGTTGCCTGGGCGAGGCTAAAGCAATACTCCGCATGACGGATACGATCACGATGCGGAAGCGCTCCCCCGTTTAGGTGTGTTAACGCGTGACTACGCAGCTCCTCCTGGCTATAGAACACCTTTAGGAACTGCACCAGCCAAGTGAGGCGACGACGCACCCGGCGGCTGGTACGCATCAGGTACCAGATATTGAAGAAGCGTTCGGCAATCTGGAAACCGGTTTTACGCCCCGGCTTCAGTGGCACTTTCTCCACCACTCCCTGTTGCTCCAGTCGGGTTAGCTGGGTAGATACCGTATTGACCGGCAGTCTCGCCTGTTCCGCTAATTGCCCTGCCGCCAAGGGATCCCAATGGACCGCCATGGCATCCACCACCTTTTGTGCTTGGGCAGGCAGCTCTTCAAATCTCGCTTTGTAAAGAGGAGTGCAGAGATCTAATAACCGCTCAAGGTCACTACGGACATCACCATCAATCCCTCGGGAAAGCACGCTATAGAGCAAAACCGTGGTACGGGGATTACCGCCCGTTAGGGTGTGTAAAACTTGAAGCCGTGCCGGTTGCTCTTCAATTAATTTGCTGACTTTATCGTTCTGTTCTGCGTCAGCAAGACGGGTAAGTACCTGCGTCATCTCCTCACTACTTAGCCCTTTTAGCTCATGCAGTTTGAAGAAGTCATAAAAGGCTGCATCGTAGTGGTAGCTCTCCTCCAACATGTGAGCGCTAGCACCAATGAGCAGCAGCCGGGGTTGGTGCCCCAGCACCTCCCGGATCGACCAATGGGACTCTTTAAGCCGCTCCAAAACAATATCGATATTGTCGATAAACAGTGCCAAGCGTCGATCCAGTCGCTTCGAGAGATTGATCAAGCCTTCCAGGGCAACCCGGGCACGCTCTTCCTCTGCATCAGGGAGTTGGTCAACCCAATTATCCAGCTCTTCACACAACACCTCTTCCCCCATCTGTTCCAGGGTATCTCCCAATGCATCCAGGCAGTTAACCCAAAAGTCAGAGAGACGGGCGATGTTATACTGCTCTTCAGGAAAATTAAGGGGAAGCCACTGTTGTTGTAGTACCTCATCCTCCCTCACACCTAGAGCAAGTCTCCGCAGTAGGGTGGTTTTACCCATGCCACGGGTGCCGATGATAATGCGATGCTGGGGGGCGCTATCTGGTGTCTCCCGGCGTAACTCACTCAACAGCTGCTCCAATAAATGATGGCGAGCAACAAAATAGGCTTTTAGCTCTTCATCATTCAATAGGCCGGGGTTGTAAACGGCAACGCCGTGCAAAGGAAGCTGGTGATTCATTGGGCGACTCTCTTTAGCCAAAATTGTCGAAGCAGTGGTAGACGAAAGCGATAACGGGCGCCGCTCTCCACCAAGTAGCCATCATTTACCAGAACATCCAATAGATAACGCAAGCGCTGGTCTCTCAAGTTGCTATCGTTAATATGTTCTCCCAGACGGGCGGCCAGCAGTCCTCGCTCGCTTCCCTCTGCCGATTGGCATATTAGGTTCAATAACAGGATCGCATGGCCATCATCGGGAGAGTCCAACTCTTCATGGAGCCGTTGCCGCCAGTAGTCAAAATACTTTTTATGCGCCGGTTCCAGCAGCTGGTGAATTGCTTTATCCACATCCGCTGAATTTAACGGCCTATCAGATATATCAGGCAACTCGCGTAGTTCAGAAAAAAGGAGTTGGAGGTAATAAGGGAGAGGCCACTCTATGGTCTCAACCGCGTAGCGGCAAACTGACTCAGGTACGTCAATCTGGTAGCTCTCTGCTAAAACTTGCAGGAAGGCGATAGCAGTATCATTATCAAATGGACCCAGCTCCACCATCCTCAGATCATTGATAGTATCGCCCATGTTGAAGCGGGCCGTAACAGTATCCAGGCCGATCGAACCGGCTAGTAACCAACTTATCTCTGGCTGGTTTTGGCGTAACTCCCGCAGCAGATGTAAAAAATTGCTAGCCCGAATACCACTGCTATCAAGTTTGAGTAACTTCAATACAAATAGCGGAAGTTCATCTACCGCAAGTAGCCAAGGCTGCTTTGCTTCAGTTAATCTATTACCCAGAGCCAAAACTGTATCTTGCCAATGCTGTTTTGCTTCATCATTTAGTGAGATGGAAAAACCAGCGGCTTCTACTTGATTGATGCGTTTAAGAAACCGATAGAATGGGCTTTTTTCTACAGGAGATAGCAGAGGGTTATTCTGCTCTATTCTTAACGATTCTACTGCACGAACCAGTCGCTCAACAAAGTCAGCCTCATCGGTTGCACCTTCGACAGTCAGGTAGATAGCCTGGTAGCCATGCTTATTGGCTTGTACCTCTACCAGCCTTTTCATTAATGAGGTCTTACCAACCCGGCGTGGCGCTAACAGTAGTAAGCTACCACTTTCCAGATAACACCAAATCTTTTCTGATATTACTTCCCTGTCAAAAAAATCCTCACCGCTAACAGGTGATCCAATTCTATTTTTCATCTATGCACTCCCGCAAAAAGACACAACAAATCTGTAGTACATCAGAATTGTAGTACTACAGATTTGTTGTGTAAAGGGTGCGTAAGAAATATCTATGTTGAGCGTATGCTATAAACTGCGAGAAAGTTTTATCTTTAAGCTATTGATGTACCACGTAGCTTCCAGTGAAGCGCGTGGCCATCCTCCCCTTATGGGTGATCTTCACTACCAATTTCAAACGGGCTCTTCCCTTTCTCTGATACATATTGAGGAATCGCTTCACCTGCTCCTCTGACTCGAAGGCACAATAGCTGATGAGATCACCGTCTACCGGCAGAAGGTAGTCACATTCACTGTTCTGAATCACGATATGACCATGTAGGCCATGGCGTTGCATTAGTTGATGCACCAACCCCCACCCCGTCAGTACCGCAACGCAATAGAGACTGCCGCCAAAAGCCGTAGATTTGTGATTGATGTTTTTTGCCAACGGGGCACGCAGGGAGAGGTGGTTTTCCCCCTCCTCTACCACTTCAATGCCAATAGCTTGGGTCAGCGGAATCTGCTCATTGAGCAGTGCTTTTAGCTTATTTGTCGAAGATGCCGAGCTCATCCCAGATCTCATCCACACGCTGTTTTACCGATTCATTCATCACAATGGGTACCCCCCACTCCCGGTCTGTTTCACCCGGCCATTTGTTGGTAGCGTCCATTCCCATTTTGGAACCCAGCCCAGAGACTGGTGAAGCAAAATCAAGATAGTCGATAGGCGTATTCTCGATGAGAGTGGTATCCCGTGCAGGGTCCATGCGTGTGGTCATCGCCCAGATCACATCCTGCCAGTCACGGACATTCACATCCTCATCGGTGACAATCACAAACTTGGTATACATAAACTGACGTAGGAAAGACCACACCCCCAGCATCACCCGCTTGGCATGGCCTGGATACTGTTTGCGAATACTCACTACCGCCATGCGGTAGGAGCACCCTTCTGGTGGCAGGTAAAAATCCACAATCTCCGGAAACTGCTTCTGCAGAATCGGTACAAACACCTCATTCAATGCCACACCCAGAATCGCTGGTTCATCCGGTGGACGACCGGTGTAGGTGCTGTGGTAGATAGGATCACGGCGCAGGGTAATGCGCTCAATGGTGAACACCGGGAACTTATCAACCTCGTTGTAGTAACCGGTGTGGTCACCAAATGGCCCTTCTGGTGCCATCTCGTCAGGATAGAGATACCCCTCCAGCACGATTTCAGCACTGGCAGGCACCTGTAGATCATTGCCAATACATTTCGTCACTTCGGTCTTGCCACCACGCAGCAATCCGGCAAATGCATATTCAGAGAGGGCATCAGGCACAGGGGTAACCGCACCAAGAATGGTGGCAGGATCACAGCCTAGTACAACGGAAATGGGAAAGGGCTCACCAGGATGCTTGAGTTTCCAATCCCGGAAATCTAGTGCGCCGCCACGGTGGGAGAGCCAGCGCATGATCACTTTATTCTTACCAATCACCTGCTGACGATAGATTCCCAGATTTTGGCGCTCTTTCTCTGGGCCGCGGGTAACCACTAATCCCCAAGTAATCAAAGGCGCTGCATCCCCTGGCCAGCAGGTCTGTATTGGAATCTGGCTGAGATCCACCTGATCTCCTTCAATAACCACTTCCTGGCAGGGTGCTCGTTTTACCACCTTTGGGGCCATATTAAGTACCTGTTTGAAAACCGGTAGCTTATTCCAGGCATCCTTAATGCCCTTTGGCGGCTCTGGCTCCTTTAAGTAAGCCAGCAGCTTGCCCACTTCACGCAGTGCTTCCACCGACTCTTCACCCATCCCCATGGCCACCCGCTTGGGGGTGCCAAACAGGTTGGCCAGTACTGGCATTTTGTGGCCCTTGGGGTTTTCAAACAGCAGCGCCGGACCACCCGCCCGTAAAGTACGGTCAGCAATCTCGGTCATTTCAAGATAGGGATCGATCTCCTGGGAGATCCGTTTTAGGTCGCCACAGGCCTCTAATTGGCTAATAAAATCACGCAAGTCTTTATATTTCATGCCGTGATTCTATTTGTCAGCGAGGTAATGGTCCACCTTTTCGAGGAAATCTCGCATGTTGATAGGCTTAGTAACGTAGTCGTTGAAGCCAGCCTCTTTGGCTTTTTTCAAATCCCGAGGCATACAATTAGCGCTAATGGCCAATACCGGAATATCTTTGGTAGCGCTATGGGTACGTAATTCATGCAGTACCTCATAGCCGTCGATACCTGGCAGGTTAATGTCCAACAGTATCAAATCAGGTGGATGACTATGGGCTAAATTGAGCCCTACTTCGGGTAGGTGAGCAGTGAGTAGCCGGATTTTGGGAAGGCGTTGAAAGAGCTGGCTAACCAATTTGAGGTTGGCTGGATTATCTTCAAAGTAGAGCACAGTTTGTTGGTTTTCGATGAGCTGTGGAGGGGGATTGAATACTGAGCCATTATCCCCTTTGGGCGCTCTGATAAGGTTCTGTTGGTTTGCTGCGATAGGCAGCTCAAACCAGAAGGTGCTGCCTTTCCCATACTCACTTTCAAAGCCGATTTCTCCACCCATCAAATTGACAAGATTTTTGGTGATGACTAAGCCAATTCCGGTACCTTCTATTTCGCTCTCTTCAGCATCAAGGCGATTGAAGGAGGTGAATAGCTGTTGGTGCTGCTCTCTGGGGATGCCTTTCCCATTATCGGTAATGCTGATGCATACTCGCTCTGCGTTGGTTTTGCGGCAGCTAATGGTGACTTCACCGCCAGAGTGATTATATTTGATGGCGTTGCTGATTAGGTTAAGCAGTACTTGCTTGGTGCGGATACGGTCAGCATAGATTAATAGGTTGTGTTGGGCCTGGAGTTCAAAAATATCTATAGGATAGTTTGGGCAAGCCAGCTTGATTAGTACCTTGTGTTTGTTGGCAAGGGGATTGATGAGGCTGATACATTCGGTTAACAATTCACCAAAATCGACTGGCTCCAGTGAGATCTCAATATTTCCTGATTCTATCTTAGCTAAATCCAGTACCTCATTAATTAATGCCAGAAGGTGGTTACCGGCTTTGAGAATCTCCTCCACGTTCTCTTTTTGTGAGTTACTCAATGGATGAGTGGTGTCATATTGCAGCAGTTGGGAGAAGCCAAGAATGGCATTCATCGGGGTACGTAGTTCGTGGCTCATGCTGGAAAGGAAATCAGATTTGGCTCGATTGGCTTGTTCAGCAGCGAGCTTGGCTTGTTCCAGGTCTACCCGATTGCGCTCCTCTTTTTCAAACATACGTTTGGCGTGGATAATGGCGCCGTAAGTGGCACAGAATGGCTTAAGGAAATTAACTTGTTTTTCGTTGTAACCACCAATCCGGTTGGCGATGGCAAACATGCCTACCAATTCATCACCATAGTGGATAGGCACACCTAACAGGCTGTCTAGTGGTGGATGACCACTGGGGAGACCACTGCTACGTGGGTCTGTGCTCGGATCGTTGATGATGACGGCTTGGCTACTATGAACAACCGCACCAAATAAGCTATCGATATTCTCAAATTTGAGAAATTTCCGGTGATTTTCCTGGTAAAGCTGATGCATATCTTCATTCCAGCCAAGATCGCGGATACTGTGGATCTGTAATTGGGTAGCATCTTTGTGTAGAACCACTTCGCCAATGAAACCATAGTAGCTATAGGTTAATTCAAGTAATTGATTTAGTAAGAAATCAGCTGTTTTGATGTAATCAGTGTTACTCACAAATTCCCGCAGTGATGTGCTGAGCATGTCCAGCATACCCTCCATCTTTTTGCGTTGGTGAATATCCTGTACCACACCAAGCATATGCTGAGGTTCACCTTTGTCATCACGGGTAACATCCCCCTGCTCAAATACCCAACGGATCGAACCATCCTGACGCACTACCCGATGCTCAACCTGATAACGCTCTTTACCCTCAATACAGCGAGAAATTGCCTCAATGACTTTATCCCGATCAGCAGGATGAACAATATTGATAAAGCTGTCATAGGAGATTTCAGTGGGTGATACCTCATACCCAAAAAGTGGTCCAGTCTGCTCTGACCAGTAGACTTCTCCTGTTTGGATATTCCAGTCCCACGTGCCTATCTGCGCAAAATCCTGGCTGCTCTTGAATCGGTTTTCACTAATGCGTAGTGCCTGTTCGGCTAATTTAACTTTGGTGATGTCGGTACGTGCAGAGATGTATTGGTAGGGCTGGCCGTGAGCATCAATTACGGGAACGATGGTGGATTCCACCCAGTAGAGAGATCCATCCTTGGCTCGGTTACAGATCTCCCCGTGCCAGATCATCCCACTGGAAATCTGATGCCACAAATTGACAAAGAATTGTCTTGAATGCACTCCTGAGTTGATGAGTGCATGGGTATTGCCAATCAACTCCTCAAGGTTGTAACCGGCAATTTTGCAAAACTTCTCATTGGCGTAGGTAATAAGACCTGCTCGATCAGTAATACTGACAATCGCGTGTTGGTTTAATACCAGGTGTTGTAATTGGCTCTCATGCAGGGTGACATTCAGCTCCTTGCGCAATGAGGAGAGTTCGTTAACCCGCTGTAAATGGTTTTTAACGCGCTCCAGAAGGATTTGTGGCTGATGGTCAATATAAGCACTTTCATCTGCACCTTCATAACAGGAAGGTGATATTTCTTTGTTATCGGAGAAGTAGATAATAGGGGTGTAAAGCAGTTCGACATCCTGATGGAGAATGTTGACTAATTCATTTGGGGTGATTCCCTCTATTGCCACATTAATGAGCACAATATCTGGAATCAGTTTATTGATAGTGGGTAGTAGTTGCTGGGGGTTACTGACGATGCTGACCAACATCTGATTTGTCTTGAAGAGCTTGGTAAGTTTCTTGGACTGCTCGTTATCAGGACCAATTAAAATCAGATGGGGCTTGGTTGAGGTTTGTACTGGTTGGATGAGAGAGCCTACAGCACTCAGCAAATCGTGATAATTGATTGGCTTCTTAAAGACGTATTTGACCCCTATGTTGAGCGAGGTCTGACGTAATGCCAAGCTGTCTTCATCAGTGACGACGATCAGAGGAATGGATAGTTCAGGTTTTGTCTTTAACTGTCTTGTAAGAGTTTTGGCTTGCTCAATATTGTTTCCCCAAATAAGCAAATGGGGAGGGTTATTGAAAATCTCTGGGAGATTGGCTTCCTGGCGCAGGATAACCCGATATCCCCCATTGTTGAGTACGGCTTTCAGACTTTCGCCTTTTAGATCGTCTGTTTCAACCAGATAGATAAGCAGCTTACTGTTATCACGCCGTTGGATATTGGTGGAGAAGGTTTGTTGTTCTGGTGACCATTGGATAACGGCGTGGGTAAGTTTGGCAAGAATGCCATCAATTTCAGTTATTTGCTCCAGATTCAAGGCTCTGCCCTCTTGAAGGGTAGAGATGCACTGGCTTAACTGATAGGCAAGGTTCGAAATGGGGCGGGCACCAAAGGTACTGGCTGAGTCAATCAAAGTGCCGAGAATGTCTTCCAGTTTCTTGTGCTCTGTGGCTCCTGATGTTGTGCGTTTGATTCGATGCCATAGTAGTTTGATTTCATCAAGGCGTGAGGGAAGGCCTTGATGAAAACGCTTCTGAATTTGGATTAGCTTGCTATACCGCATGGCTTGGCGTTTATCACCTCAAGGGAATTTTATGGTTCTAGTCTAAATAACATCCCCTCAGGATAGCATGGATATTAGACCCTATATAGCTTAATCCTAATATTTGTAACAAAAGTTTATAAGGGTCTAATCAGTGGTTACCCTCACCCCAGATACGGTCAAGATACTGATCTCGTCCAGAGCGGCTACGGTAGAATTTGTAGCGGTAGGGATTTTTCAGGTAGTAGTCCTGATGATACTCCTCAGCCGGATAAAAATGCCCTGCTGGGGTAATGGGTGTCACGATGGGCTTAAAGAAGTGTTTGGATTGTGCCAGTTGTTGCTTTGAGGCTTCAGCTAGCTGACGTTGCGCCTCATTATGGTAGAAGATCTCGCTGCGATATTGATTGCCGATATCAACAAACTGCTGATCTGGCGTAGTGGGATTAATTTGGCGCCAAAATACATCCAACAGGCGCTGGTAACTGACTTTATCGGGATCATACTTGACCTGAACTACCTCTGCATGGCCGGTAGAGCCCGATGAAACTTGTCGGTAAGTGGGGTTTTCCACTTGGCCTCCCATATAGCCAGAAGTGGTGGAGATGACGCCATCCAGTTTGTCGAAGGGAGGTTCCATGCACCAGAAGCAGCCACCAGCGAAGGTGGCAATCTCTGTCTCAGCAAAGCTATTGCCACCAATGGCCAGCAAGATGAATAGTAGTAGGGACTTTATGCGTTTCATGCTCTTTTACTCACAGAAGGTTGGTATAAGAGATGGATACGGTAGAGAGACATTTATTACAGTGTAGGTGAAAATTTCTCCCAGAGGTAAAGCCCCCAGATTGTCATCACGTTTAAAATAGCGATTAATACAGCGGCAGAACCGATATCTTTGGCCCGCCCAGAGAGTTCGTGGTGCTCGTGGCCTACCCGGTCCACTACCGCTTCGACCGCGGAGTTAAGTAGTTCGACGATCAATACCAAAAACAGGCTGCCAAGCAGTAGTGCCCGGCCGAGTGCATCTTCTCCTAACCACAAGGCGCAAGGACCCAGAAATAGCAACAGAGTTACCTCTTGGCGAACGGCTGCCTCATTGTGCCAAGCGGCTTTTAGGCCGGCCAGGGAGTAGAAGAAGGCGTTGATAATACGTTTGATACCGGTATTGCCGGGTTTTGCCATGGTACTATCCTGTGTAGATAAAAGGGACTGATTTTAAAGATAAAATATGACAGTTTTATCGTTGATTATGATTAAGTCAGTTCCAGATCGACCCCTTCCACTTTGCCATCTCGGGTATAGAAGCCACGCATCTCTAGTACACCAGTGGTGTCCAGGGAGATGATCAGCTTCAAAATATCGGGGTATTGATCCTCAGCAAGATCGGTTGCCGATGGTTCAGCTGGTGCATCAGGGTGTGAATGGAAGATAGCGAACAGCTCTTCCCCTTGCTCCCGCAGGCGCTTCATCGTTGCAACTAGCTGCGCCTCATCCATATCAAAGCGGTGCTTTGGCTCTGCAGCCGCATTGGCTACGGGATAGCATTGATGGGGCTCTCCCTGCTTGCTGGAGATGACACCACAGATCTCCTGCTCGGCATTGATCTGGGCGTAGTGGAGGAGTTGATTTACCAACGGGCGTGGCAGTTCCACGGATGACATTGTCTTCCCTCTATTATTGTTCTTGATTGCAAACCGGACAGGATGGATCACGGCGGTAGCGCAAGGTACGCCACTCCATGCTCAGAGCATCCATTAACAGCAGTTTGCCTGATAGGTTTTCACCGATACCGCTTAGTTGCTTGATCGCTTCGGTGGCCTGAATCGCGCCTATTATACCTGGCAACGGCGCCAATACACCGGTTTCTGAGCAACGTTCTGCTTCCCCGTCATCCTCATCCTGATAGAGACAGCGATAACAGGGGCCACCGGGAAGGATGGTGGTAACCTGTCCCTCAAAGCGGATTACCGCACCTGATACCAAAGGGGTTTGTGCTGCAACACAGGCAGCATTCACCGCAAAGCGGGTTTCGAAATTGTCACTGGCATCAATCACCAGATCCACCTCTGAAATCTGCAGAGCCAGATCTTCCCCTTCTAAGCGTTGGTTAATCGGTACTAGCTTGATATCGGGGTTAATTTCCGCCAATGTGCTTGCCGCAGAGTCTACTTTGGGCTGACCGACCCGTGAGGTAGTGTGAGCAATCTGGCGTTGCAGGTTACTCAGATCCACTTCAT
Organism: Thiohalomonadales bacterium; assembly: GCA_050295955.1. Classification (GTDB taxonomy): domain Bacteria; phylum Pseudomonadota; class Gammaproteobacteria; order RBG-16-57-12; family RBG-16-57-12; genus JAFLJP01. The sequence goes on along the minus strand of JBNKQQ010000063.1, from coordinate 16,371 downwards.
CGAAGTCGCTAAAGCGCAATTCGCCAATGCCCGCCGCCGTTAGGTACATAGCGATGGGTGAACCCAACCCACCCATGCCGATAATCAGCACCTTGGATTGCAGCAGCTTCTCCTGCCCCTCGTAATCCAGTTGGGGCAGCATCATCTGGCGGCTATAGCGTAAAAGTTGTTGGTCGTTCATAGTCAGCTATATTGAAAAATAGCTGTATAGCTTACTGTTTTATCTATGATGGGGAAAGGGAGGGTGCTATTTGTAGTCTCTAAGATGGGCAGGAGTCGTATCACGACAACCGTGTAATAGGTGTTGGTAGCGGTTCATGAAGACCTTTTGGGTATCCATGGCACTTTTATGGAGCCCGAGGTTATCCCGCTGAGCCTCTTCACAGTAGTAGTAGAGGGCGCGGCTGAGCTTGTAAAGCAGACTGGATTCCAGATGAAAGCCCAGCTCCCGCAGTAGCATCTCGATCACTTCCAGCGTGATATTGCGCAGATCATAGTTCACGATCAAACTACGCTCGCCGTTTCGCTCACAGCTATCAATCTCATCGATATGGCTCAGTAGCTGGATTGCACTGCTACACTGGTCAGGATCGGGGTGTAGTGCGACGAAACTGATTTCCCGCTGTTTACATAGCTCGATAGGATCTGTGGAGTCCATACATTACCTCATTGTTGCAGGAGGTAATGTTAGTTTTTACCTCCAAAGTAACCACAAGCAACCCGGTCATTACCGCCATAGTCGCGGACATCCTCCACCTTACTGTAGCCCTGTTGTTGCATCAGGTCCATGATCGCAGCTGCTTGATGATAGCCGTGCTCCAGCAAAAGCCAACCACCGGGAAGCAGCTGCTGTTGGGCACTTTCAATCAGGATTCGAATATCATCCAGGCCATCAGCACCAGAGGCGAGCGCGGTTGCAGGTTCAAAGCGCACATCACCCTGCTGTAGGTGAGGATCGTGTTCCTCTATATATGGCGGATTGGAGAGCACCATATTTAGGCTTTGATTGATTAAAGGCTCCAGCCATCGACCATGTAGGAACTGAACATTGGGAATACCAAGGCGTTGAGCATTGTGCTGCGCAACGGCCAGGGCGTCAGCTGAGATATCGATGGCAAACAGCTGACAATGGGGGCGTTCACTGGCAACGGCCAGGGCAATGGCACCGGAGCCAGTACCCACATCAGCGATTTTCCAATTCGCATCTTCGGGAATGCGTGCCAGAGCCTGCTCTACCAATACCTCGGTATCAGGACGGGGAATCAAGGTTGCCGGGGTAACCAACAGATCCAGAGACCAGAACTCACGGTGACCGGTGATATAGGCCACCGGCTCTCCCTGGGCGCGACGGGCAATTACCGCCTGAAACGCCTGCCACTGCTGCGGGGTTAGCGCCTTATCCGGCCACGCGATTAGATGGCTACGATTCTTTTCCAGAAGATGGCAGAGCAACACCTCCGCATCAAAGCGGGGATTCGCATCATGATTGTTGATTAGCTGTTGTGCGCCCTGTTGTAGGGCCTGTTGGATGGTAGGAGTACTCATCGGGATTAAAGCCCCGGTTAACCGGGGCTTTTTAACTAGTCGTTACTCAACTCTGCCAGCATCTCTGCCTGGTACTCATTGATGAGCGGGTCCACCACCTGGGCCAAACCGCCGTTCATAATCTCATCCAGCTTATAGAGTGTGAGATTAACCCGGTGGTCGGTAACGCGACCCTGAGGGTAGTTGTAGGTACGGATACGCTCAGAGCGGTCACCACTACCCACCTGTAGCTTACGGGTAGCCGCCTGCTCAGACTGGATCTTTTCCAGCTCAGCGGCATGAATACGAGCAGCCAGCACCGACATCGCCTTGGCACGATTCTTATGCTGGGAGCGCTCATCCTGACATTCCACCACGATGCCCGTTGGCAAGTGGGTGATACGGATAGCGGAATCCGTGGTGTTAACGTGCTGACCACCGGCACCGGATGAGCGGAAGGTATCCACCTTCAGATCAGCGGGATTGATATCCGGTGCATCCACCTCATCCACTTCGGGCATAATAGCCACAGTACAAGCAGAAGTATGGATACGCCCCTGGGATTCTGTCTCCGGTACACGCTGTACCCGGTGGGCACCAGACTCAAACTTCAGCTTGGAGTAGGCACCCTGGCCATTTACCTTGGCAATAATCTCTTTGTAACCGCCATGCTCCCCTTCGTTCTGGCTCATGATTTCCACACGCCAGCCCATATTCTCCGCGTAGCGGGAGTACATGCGGAACAGATCGCCAGAGAAGATCGCCGCCTCATCACCACCGGTACCGGCACGGATCTCCAAAAAGATGCTCTTGTCATCGTTGGGATCTTTGGGTAACAGCAAGATCTGCAGCTCATGGGCCAGGGCTTCTTTCTGGACTTCGCCCTCTTTAAGCTCTTCCTGAGCCATTTCGCGCATATCGGCATCATCATCCTTGAGCATCGCCTTGGCGGATTCGATATCCTCGAGCACGGAATTGTACTGCTTAAAGGTCTTGATCACCGGTTCTAACTGGGCAAACTCCTGGGAAAGAGTGCGGAAACGGTTTTGATTACCAATTACCTCTGGATCAGAGAGTAGTGCACCTACCTCTTCCAGACGCTCGGCAAGGTGCTCGAGCTTGCTATAAATAGATGCTTTCACGGGAATTATTTCTCAATAGAGTCCAGCTCAAACAGCGTACGGGCTGCATCCAGCAGCTCCATATTGCCGTCATGGCTGGCTTGACGAATCTGACTGGTTGGCGCATGGATCAACTTATTGGTGAGGCCATGGGCCAATTGTTTGAGGACCTGCTCGGCGTCTGCGCCACTTTGTAACTTGGTCATTGCCTTCTCCAGTTCACTTTGCTGGATCGACATCGCCTGTTCACGAAACTCGCGGATGGTATTAACCGAATTCAGGGAGCGCAGCCAGCCCATGAAATGGGTGACCTGCACATCGATAATCTCTTCTGCTTGCTTAGCGGCCTCCTGGCGAGTTTTCAGCCCCTCCTGAATAATCTCTTGCAGGTCATCCACGGTATAGAGGTAAACATCCTCCAGTTCACCTACTTGTCCCTCGATGTCACGGGGAACGGCAATATCCACCATCAACATGGGCTGGCGCTTACGGGCTTTGATGGCGCTCTCTACTGCACCTTTTCCAAGAATGGGCAGCGGACTGGCGGTGGATGAGATCACGATATCCGCCTCAGCAAGGTGAGCCGGAATCTCCTCCAGCGCGATGGCGTAGCCATCAAACTCCTGGGCGATAGCGTGGGCACGCTCTACGGTACGGTTCGCCACAATGATGCGTCCCAGGCCATTCTCTTTCAGGTGGCGGGCCACCAACTCAATGGTTTCACCTGCGCCGATCACCATGGCAGTGTGCTGTTCAAAATTACTGAAGATCTGCTTTGCTAAGCTAACGGCAGCAAATGCCACCGAAACCGGGCTGGAGCCGATAGCGGTGTCTGTACGTACCTGCTTGGCCACATTGAAGGTATGTTGGAACAGGCGCCCCAGTAGGCGTGCGGTGGTGCCCGTCTCATTTGCTTTGCCGTAGGCATCTTTGATCTGGCCTAAGATCTGAGGCTCGCCTAGCACCAAGGAGTCTAAACCACTGGCGACCCGCAATAGATGACGTACACCTTCATCATTGGTATGTACATAGGTGTAGTCGCGAATTTGATCTGCACTTAGGCCGTGGTAGTTGGCAAGCCAGTTAATCAATTGCTCGCCATCAAGATTTTCTACGCCGCAGTAGATTTCGGTGCGGTTACAGGTGGAGAGAATCGCTGCCTCATCGACCGATGGGCAGGCTAATAGATCCTTGAGAGCGTCATCCATGCGATCAGGTGGGAAGGAGACCTTCTCACGAATATCCACAGGGGCCGTTTTGTGATTGATACCAAAAGCTACGATCGGCATAGTACTAAAGTTTTGAAAAAAGTACTGGGATTGTAATGATATGGGCGTTTAATACAAGCGTTAGACGATTTTGGTCAGAGAAATTTGTGTTTTTCATAGTAGTAACGGTTAATATTGTAAGAAACCTCCAGACCCATTTTTGGTCTCTTTATGGAGTTGAGGATGAATTTTTTACTGTCCAGTTTAAAGAATAGATAGAGGACATCAATATTATCATGAGCACTGGGTCGAAGCGGTTTGGTTTTTGGCTGGCGATGCTGCTATTGAGCGGCTGCGGCACTTTAAGCACCCCTACGCAGGAGGTGTCGCCCAATCCGTCAACTCAGGCGATTCATCCTGATGGTGAGAGCCCAGCTGATTCCCCGGTGGTTGAGGTGTCGACAGAGCAGGCTGAACAAGTAGCTGGGCCCACCGCTTCATTTCCACCCGAATTGATGTTCCGCTTGATGGCTGCTGAGTTGGCAGCGCAACAAGGCGATATGGCATTGGCTGCCAGTGAGTATAGCCGTGCTGCACTGGATACCCGCGATCCCAAGGTGATTGAACAGGCGATGCGCTATGTTTCAATGGGCGGCGGCATCGATATGGAACAACTGAATGAGCTGGCCGAGCTCTGGGTTGAGGTGGACACAGGCTCGGCTCCTGCCCATCAGGCTTTGGCCATGGTTAAGCTGCAGAGCGGTGATAGTGAGACCGCGATCGCCCAGCTGGAGTACCTGTTAGCAAATTTTGATACCTTCGACTTCAATACTATCGTTACCCTGCTTAGCCGCCAACCAGATCATCAGCAGGCTTTGGAGGTGATTCAGCAGATTGTTTTGCAACATGCGGATAACGCCAAGGCCCAGTTTGCCCACGCTCACTTGGCTGTACGCCTAGGTGAAAATGAAGAGGCTCTCCAGGCAACAGAGCGGGCACTGGTATTGGAGCCAAATTGGCGAGATGCGATTAATCTGCGTAACCGTATTTTTCAAATGCTCGCTCGAGAAGATGAGGCGATTACCCTATTACAGTCCAGTTTGGATGGGGAACTAAAAGATGATGTGGGATTGCGCAACGAGTTAGCAAGACTATTATTGCGTAACAATCAGGTCGAGGCCGCTTGGGAGCAGTACCGTATTATCCTTGATCAGCAGCCGGAGAATGAGTCTGCCCGCTATCTCTATGCCGTAGCTTCACTGGAATTGGGTAAGACTGAACTGGGTAAGGCTGAGTTACAACGACTTGCCGATGGACAGCAACATAGCAATGATGCGCGTTTTCAATTGGGCCGAGTGGCAGAGCGGGAAGAGGATTATGCCTCAGCACTCAACTGGTATCGTAGTGTTAATAGCGGACAGTACTTCATTCCTAGCCGTTTGCAGGAGGCATCCATCCTTGCCTTTGAGGGGCAGTTGGAGGAGGCAATCGCCTTATTAAACCAATTAGAGAGTGAAGATCCTAACCAACTGCTTAATATTGTTTTGGTTAAAGGAGACATTCTGCAGCGAGCACAGCAGTTACAGCGGGCTCATGATGAGTACAGTAGTGCCATGCAACAGTTGTCAGACGCCATTCCGCTACTCTACGCCCGCTCTATGGTATCTAGCCTGATGGGTCAGCATCAGCAGGCTGAAGAGGATCTACGTACAATTCTCACTCTTGATGAGGATAACGTAGATGCGCTCAATGCACTGGGTTATAACCTGGCTGATCGCAATGTCCGCCTTGATGAGGCATTGGGCTATCTACAGCGAGCCATGGAGTTGAAGCCTAATGATGGTGCCATTACTGATAGCATCGGTTGGCTCTATTTCCGCATGGGCAATCTACAGCAGGCACAGCTGTACCTGAGTCAGGCACTGGAGATCATGTATGATGCAGAGATTGCGGCTCATCTTGGCGAGGTGTTGTGGAATCAGGGAGAACAGCAAAAGGCGCGTGAAGTTTGGCTTGAAGCTAAAGAGAAAAATCCCGATCATCCAGTGTTGATTGAGACTATGCAACGTCTGGATCCATGAAGCTAGTACCTGTATTCGCTTTTCTATTGTTAATCAGTGGTTGTAGCACACTGCTTGATTACACCCCGCAACAGACTAGTTGGCAGCAGCGTGAGCAACAACTCCAGCAGTTTGACCGTTGGCAGGTAGAGGGACGTATCGCCCTTCGTACCGAGGATGATTCCTGGAGTGGCTCATTGCATTGGCAACAACTGAGTCAGCTCTATGATATTCGTATTAGCGGTCCCTTCGGCCAGGGAGGAATTAGTCTCAGTGGAGACCGGTATCGGGTGGTATTGACCACTTCAGATGGGAGTATCATTGGGAATCAGGGGGCGGAGCAGTTGATGTATCAACAGCTGGGCTGGCGGGTGCCGGTAGATAGCCTACGCTACTGGATGGTGGGTCGCCCCAGCCCAGATAGCCCTACTCTACAAGTGGTATATGATGAATATGGGCGAATTCAACAGCTACAACAGGATGATTGGAAGATCGATTATAAGCGGTATATGTCCTATCAACAGCTGGAATTACCCGGTAAGATCTTTATCACAAATCATCACCTCAGCGTTAAGCTAGTGGTGGACCATTGGCAGCAACAAGCGTTAATTAGTCAGAATCCATAATGCAAAGTCAAAGCTGGCCAGCTCCGGCCAAAATCAATCTATTCCTTCATATCACTGGCCGTCGTGACAATGGCTATCACGAATTACAGACCCTGTTCCAGTTTCTCGATTACAGTGATGAACTCTGGTTTGATATTCGTGATGATGGCGTGATCCGACGCCTTACCGAGGTTGTTGGGGTGCCTGAAGAGCAGGATCTGATTATTCGTGCTGCGAAACTGTTGCAGCAGCACACAGGCTGTCCAAAGGGGGCGGAGATCCGTATCGATAAGCGGTTGCCAATGGGAGGAGGCCTAGGAGGAGGTAGCTCCGACTGTGCGACCACCCTTGTTGCCCTTAACCACCTATGGCAAACCGGTTTGTCTAATGAAGAGTTGGCACAGTTGGGTTTGCAACTGGGAGCCGACGTACCCATTTTTGTGCATGGTTGGTCTGCCTGGGCGGAAGGTGTGGGAGAGGATCTGACACCAGTAAAACCGCAAGAGCTTTGGTATCTGGTGCTAGTCCCTGGTGTCCATGTATCAACCGCTGAAATTTTTAATGATTTTGAGTTGACAAGAGACTGCACTTCTATCAAAATGCGCGACTTCCTAGCAGGGGAAAGCGAAAATGTCTGTGAACCGGTGGTTTGCAAACGTTATCCAGAAGTGAGGCAAGCGCTTGATTGGCTGTCACAATTTTCCCCAGCTAGAATGACCGGTACAGGGGCCTGTCTATTTGCAGGTTTCGAGACTGAGGAAGGTGCAAAGCAAGTGCTAAAGTCCCTTCCAACGCGCTGGAAAGGATTTGTTGCAAAGGGGATGAATTCTTCTCCATTATGGTTTAGAATGCAGCGCATCCAGTCAACGACTGGTCACTAAATTCAAATATTGGGCTGTCGCCAAGCGGTAAGGCACTGGGTTTTGATCCCAGCATTCCAAGGTTCGAATCCTTGCAGCCCAGCCATTTTCTTTCTTGTGTTCCATCTGAGGAAACAGCAGTGTCAGACAGCCACATGATTGTCTTTAGTGGGAACGCAAACCCACAGCTGGCCGATGCTGTCGTCGAGCACCTAGGACTCCCACCCGGTAAAGCTTCCGTTGGTCAATTCAGTGACGGCGAAGTGATGGTCGAAATTGTCGACAACGTCCGGGGTAAGGATGTTTTCATTGTTCAGCCTACCTGTGCCCCTACCAATGATAATCTCATGGAGCTTCTGGTAATCGCTGACGCCGTTCGTCGCGCATCTGCATACCGTATTACCGCAGTTATCCCCTACTTCGGTTACTCTCGCCAAGATCGTCGCCCACGTTCAGCCCGTGTACCCATTACTGCCAAGTTGGTTGCCAATATGCTGCAAGCTGCTGGGGTAGATCGAGTACTAACCGTTGATGTACATGCCGATCAGATCCAAGGCTTCTTTGATGTGCCAGTGGATAACATTTATGCCTCGCCAATCCTGTTGAGTGATATCTGGCGCCAAAACTATGACGATATGGTGGTAGTTTCTCCAGATGTAGGTGGTGTGGTCCGTGCCCGCGCTATGGCCAAACTGTTGGATGATGCCCATCTGGCGATCATTGACAAACGTCGTCCCAAGCCTAACGAAGCGAAGGTGATGAATATCATCGGTGAGGTAGCAGGGCGCACCTGCATCCTGGTGGACGATATGGTGGATACAGCAGGTACTCTGTGTCAGGCTGCTAATGCCTTGAAAGAGCGCGGTGCCAAGCGGGTGGTTGCCTATATTACCCACCCGGTGCTTTCCGGTCCGGCAATTAATAACATCACTAACTCCCAGTTGGATGAGCTAGTGGTGACAGATACTATCCCTCTTAGTCCAGAAGCCGCTAAATGCGATCGAATCCGCCAGCTGACTATCTCTGAACTGTTGGCTGAGACAATACGTCGTATCAGCGCCGAAGAGTCGGTAAGTTCGCTCTTTATGGAGTAATTGTCTAACATATCGCCACATTATGGTGGCGGTATGACGTAGATTTTGGTATAAAGGCCCTCCCTTGAAAGGGGTGAAGGGCCTTTTCCATTTCTATGGTCCCTAAATCGTCAAATCTGGTCGCGGAATTGGCGTGATGTCCACAACGTGGTGTTGTGGCGTTTTAATATCTAAACGATGGAGTTTACATCAATGCACAATATCGATTTTTCACTGGATGCTGCACTGCGTACCGACCTGGGGAAAGGAGCGAGCCGCCGCCTACGTCGTACTAATCAAGTGCCTGGCATTATCTATGGTGGTACTGAAGCGCCTACTACAATTTCTGTAGCGCACAATGAGCTGATTCGTAAGCTGCAAGAAGAGGCATTCTACTCCCACATTCTGACCATCAACCTGGATGGCAAAAAGCAGAAAGCAGTTCTGAAAGATCTGCACCGTCACCCTGCTCGTGAAGAGATCCTACACCTTGACCTGCAACGTGTAAGCGATGACGAAATCATCCATATGCATGTACCTGTTCACTTCCTGAATGAAGAGAGTGCACCGGGTGTTAAAGCCGGTGGTCAGGTTGTACACGCTTTCACTAGCCTGGAAGTGACTTGTAAAGCAAAAGATCTGCCTGAGTACATCGAAGTAGACATGGGCGCTCTGGAGCTGGGTGGCTCTATCCACCTGACAGAAATCTCTCTGCCAGCAGGTGTTAGCCTGGTTGAGCTGAGCCATGGTGAAGGCCATGACCAGTCAATCGTGAGCATCAAAGGCAAAGGTGGTGCAGCTGCTGAAGAGGCAGCTGAGGAAGAAGCGGCAGAGTAATTTGCCCTTCTCGCTACTGCGAAAATCAAAACCGACGTTATGGCAACTATTAAGCTTATTGCTGGCCTGGGTAATCCGGGTACACAGTACGAAGCGACCCGCCATAACGTCGGTTTTTGGTTGTTGGATGAACTGGCGCGCAGCAAGGGGGCGCAGTTCAAGCACGAATCCAAGTACCATGGCGAAGTGGCCAAGGTAAATCTAGAAGGCCAGGAGATCTGGCTGATTAAACCCCTCACCTACATGAATAAAAGTGGGCGGGCAGTTGCTGCATTAGCACGCTTTTTTAAAATCGCACCGGAAGAGATTCTGGTTGCCCATGATGAGTTGGATATTCCAACAGGCACCATCCGCCTGAAAAAAGGGGGAGGCCATGGTGGTCACAATGGTCTACGCGATATTATTGCCCAATTGGGTAGTAAAGAGTTCCATCGCTTGCGCTTAGGAATAGATCACCCTGGTCATGCCAGCCAAGTGAGTCATTACGTATTATCCAAGCCAAAGCCTGAAGATGCTCAAGCGGTCAATTATGCCATCGACGAGGTGCTTCGTCAGTTACACCTAATTATTACCGGTGAACAGCAAAAGGCGATGAATCATCTTCACAGCTACAAGCCTTAAGAGACAGGACATATCCCATGGGAATTAAATGCGGTATCGTTGGACTACCTAATGTTGGTAAATCCACTCTTTTTAACGCGCTCACTAGCGCCGAAATCGAAGCGGCTAACTACCCCTTCTGTACCATCGATCCTAATGTCGGTATTGTGCCGGTTCCCGACCCTCGTGAGGAGAAGCTGGCGGAGATTGTGAAGCCTGAGCGCGTCCTGTCTGCGACAGTAGAGTTTGTGGATATCGCCGGTCTGGTGGAAGGCGCTTCCAAAGGGGAAGGCTTGGGCAACAAGTTCCTGGCCAACATTCGTGAAACGGATGCCATTGCCCATGTGGTACGCTGCTTTGATGATGATAATGTGGTCCATGTTGCAGGTAAGGTGGATCCGCTCAGTGATATCGAAGTTATCAATACTGAGCTGGCGCTAGCGGATATGGAGACGGTTGAAAAAGCCATTATTCGCGTTGCTAAAGTCGCCAAAAGCGGTAATAAAGAAGCCAAAGCCCAGCTAGAGCTGTTTGAAAAAGTGAAAGCTCACCTGGATGAGGGCTACCCAGTCCGCTCTATGGGACTGGATGAAGACCAGAAACTTCTGGTCCGTGACCTGCATCTGCTCACCATCAAACCCACTATGTACATTGCCAATGTGACGGAAGATGGTTTCGAGAACAATCCGAATCTGGAGAAGGTGCAGAAGCTGGCAGCCGAAGAGGATTCCGAGGTGGTGGCAGTATGTGCTGCTATCGAAGCCGAGCTATCTCAATTGGATGAGGCGGATAAAGTGGAGTTCCTGGCAGATCTGGGTATCGAAGAGCCTGGCCTGAATCGCGTGATCCGCGCTGCTTATAAGCTGCTTGGCTTGCAGACCTATTTCACTGCGGGTGTTAAAGAGGTTCGTGCCTGGACTGTGAAAGTAGGCGCTACTGCTCCACAAGCCGCTGGCGTCATTCACACAGACTTTGAAAAGGGCTTTATCCGCGCAGAAGTTACCGCCTACGATGACTTCATCCAATATAAAGGGGATAGTGGTGCCAAAGAGGCAGGCAAACTGAGACTGGAGGGTAAGGAATATATCGTCCAGGATGGCGATGTCATGCACTTCCGCTTCAACGTATAAAAATTGCAGTTTTTTCCCTATCCGGGGTTGACAAAAACGCCGGATAAATGGAAAATCTGCCCTCACTTCAAGGCTATGTAGCTCAGTTGGTTAGAGCACATCACTCATAATGATGGGGTCACTAGTTCGAATCTAGTCATAGCCACCATATTATTCAAAGGCTTAGCTTCGGCTAGGCCTTTGTCATTTATGGCCCAGGTCACCTATAGGTCACTGCTGGAAAATATTTGACATGAATCAATCTCAAGACATGTCGTTGAATATCCGCTACATTATGAACATATAGAGTGGATATTTGTCCTATTTCTAATGGGATTGCCATTTTCAATGAAATTGATACTGAATATAGTCGAATGATGAAAGAGTTAATTAACGTAGCCTCACACACAAGAAAAAAGTTTAAGAATCACTTTTTGTCTAGTGTGCATTCTGAAATTCGCCTTAAAGACGTGTCAGTTAGCCAAATTCTCGAGAAGAAGGCAGAACTGATCGAAGCTATGACCGAACAAGGTTTTAGCGATTCACAGGATTTGGTAGAAGGGAGGTTCACGTTTGAGGCCAATTTAGAGCCAACCCTATCTCATGAGGCTCTCCCCTCTGGTTTGATGTTTATTTCTAGCTCTGCCCAAAAAGAACTAAGACTTGAATCAGACAAGATTGTCTATTCAGATCTCTCCTATGCCGGGTACAGTGAATACCTTGAGGCATTTTCTAGTACTGTTAATAGTATTTTGACTATTATTGCTGGAGGCAATAATACGAGCGTGACAAAGATTACACTTAAAAAGGTGAATTCGGTCAACATAGCTCCGGTGACATCATTCAGGGAAGCTTTGCGAATTTTTAACCAAGCTCTATTTAGTATTCCTCGTTCAGGCTTGTTAAAGCTGTCTTTGTTTCAGGTTCACGAAGAAGTCTCTGTTTTACACAAGACAGACGAGAAGCTAGCTGTTTTAAAATCAAAGTTACAAAAAAGTGATTCGGATACATTGCAAGCCACTTTAGATATTGATTTTGTTCGATTAATACCTCCTACTCCAGTAGGGGAGGCTATTAAGTATCTGGATCAATTAAATCAGGACCACTTCGATCTGTTTATGTGGGCAGTTACAGACGAACTTAGACAAATCATGGAGTCATAGCATGAATGCAGAAATGAACTTGGATGTTACGCAATTAGATAGTAGGTCTGCTCCAGTAGCCTATAGTAATGCTACATTCGACCCCGGTAGTAGCTCAATTAATAGAACTTATAAATTGATCTTAACTAGGGCTCCGGGTAGAGCATCTGAGGTAAGTAATTTTGATGACATAAGTTTAATTACTACTGCTATCTCAGGAAATGCTACAGCATTAGTATTTGTAGCCGGTGACCGAACTACGCTGGGCAAAGCAAAACAATTACATTGGGATAGGCTGCCGCATATTACGGATTACGCTGATGCTGAATTGTTGGAAGACGATATTGGTGAAACTGAAGAAGCGTTTTTCAAAGCAAGCAGCAGATATAGTTGGTAGCTACCAGATAGGGCGAAGTAAGAAATTGACTGGCTGTTACTCTGAAAGAGATGCTGAATCACGATGGCAAGGCGATATATATAAGCACCAGAGCTTTGCAGGGGATTCATTCCCCACTAATAAAGTCCAGTACTGGATGTTACTAAACAGGACCTGCCAAATGGTTGAGACTGGTGGTCGGTGTGTCAAACTCCCATATCTCAATTATGCTGCAGTGACTCCCTTACAAGATTACCTAGGAGATCTCCCTCCTAAGGCTTCATACAAGAATACAATTGGTAATCTTATTAACGATAAAATAGAGGGCATCGTATTTCTTCCGGAATACCTTGATCAAGGAATAAATGAACCACTAGTAGCGAACTTCAATATGTTATTTACTGTACCTATAGTGCGCTGTCCAAAAGCTAGCCAAAAAATAGTGCAGCTATCTTCCCCATATTGCGAGCATGTTTTTCAAAGGCTTTCTAGGTTTTTCTACACAGTAGGATATGACGATAGTGAAATTAAGGATAAAAAATATATTGAGTCACTAGCCGAGTACTATGAGGCAAAACGCGGTTAGGTGTGGCCGGTTTGCAGAAAGATCTTATACTCTGACTTCTCTTCTATCCAAAAAGCAATGCTCAGTAAATTATAAATGGGCTTGTCATTAGCTCTCTAAAAGCCAAGCATTTTTAATGCCTTTTAGCCCATTCGCAGGTTGATTAAGTATCATATCTCATAACATATTGATATTTATAGTTAATTCATCAGCTATGCCAACCGGTAGCCGAGGCCATAAGGCTTTGGAATCTACCAAAACACCGGGGTTCGAATTACCCGTGGTTAGGATCGAGACCCTAGGGACCCCAGAGATATACAGGATCATCCTAGATAACCCTTTGAATATACTTAAAAGAACGTAATTCGTACTTTTGAATTGCCAATGCAATCCCCCCGATTGGGGGGATTGCATTACTAACTCAAGCTAGATCTATATAGCTACCACCACAACCCCCTATAGGTCCGGCTATCTGGAAAAAAACTGCGGTTCGAATTACCCGTATGTCACTACCCCCTAGGAAGGACCCAAAAAGTTAAGAAGGGGGGGCAGCATGTCTTAGGCATATGACTGCATAGAATGATGCAGTCCTGATCCAGCTGTGAGGTGACGTCAGATTGGAGGGCACCTCCTCGAACTCAAGGGGAACTCACTCCTTAAGCTCAAGGAGTGAATCACCATCACTAGTACCCAGTACTCTATGTTGGATATAGGGTTGCCTCACCTTCAAATCCTACTCTTCCCCTCAATTCCTAGCCTTATAGGCCGGGACAAATGGGACAGCGGGACCGGTCTTTAGAATCAAAGACTTAACGTGTCCCAAACCTGTCCCACGGTTGGGACAATTTACACCATGTACTATTACGGTGTTTTACCTAGCCTAATCACTGGTATTAATTGCTAGATGCTAGAGGCAGTTATACCCCTAATGAAACTCGCTCTGTGCCACCCTTCAGGGCAGCGCACGAAGTAAAGACATAGCCCAAGCTATGCTATGTGCTCATCACTCCAGAGGAGGTAAAGAGGGAGGGCAAGAATGGATAGCAGTACAGGAGAGGTGGGCTCAGATCTAAGCTCACCTCTTGTTTTAGGAAGCAACGATACGTATAGCGTGTGTGCCCTCTGAACTCGGTAAGTCTAGCTCAGGGAGTACTTCCCCAGTCCTGCCCTTTCATTAGTACAACTTACTTCATGTACTACCGTGGTTACTGGTACTGACGTGATTCATGTTGTAGATGGTTCTATCCCCCTTTAGGAGGCATACAACGTCAAGGCATAGCTATGGGTATGCTAAGCGCTAATTATCCCAGTAGAGTTTAAGGATGGGATAACAATATAGGCACAGGTCCATGCCCACACCTTGCGATTCTCGCTACAAGGGTACGCACCCCTAGCCTAGTGAACATTGTAGTGGGACAGCTCAACATTGAGCCGTCCTTGTGAGTATTCTTCTGAAGAGGTGACCTGATTACAGTGCTTTACTATTCCTCCTGCAGCATTGGGAACTTTACACCCCAATAAACTCCATACTATTTAGGTTGATATATGTAGTCTTACCCATCGACTCATTAAGGCAAATCGCTTTGTAGTTTTCCCAAGAAAGGAGAATAGTATCCTCATCGACAAGACCTCTGCCAACTACACTCTCCCTATAAGCCTCAAAAGTTTTACATGTAACACGCTCCGTAGTAGCTCGTAGTGATCCTGATTCCTTTAAATCAGCATCTTGGCTTAATTTGGGTAAAGCATGAGCAAGTGCCTTTTTGCGAACATCGGTGATGCCTTCTTGCAAGCGAGCTATTGCAGCAGCTAAAGAGCGTGCAGCAATGCCTTTGTCCTCGCTAGAGCCCCCATCAGCTTGAGGCAATACAAGTCTCAAAATTTCTGTAAGAACCTGAGGCATATCCATTACAAGCATTGCCAAGTCCGCTCTCTCATTTAGGGACTTAGGAACAGACTGGATAAGTAGCTCAGCTTGATTGAGTGATGAAGAGGGCGTGATTGGGCCCGGAAAAGAGATAATCTCGGCCATGATAATAGCCTCCTGTTGAAAGTGGTTTTAATTACTGCCACCCACCAGGTGATAAGTTGTATAAGGTGGCAGGCTGTACAAGGTTATCACCACCGGCTCAACAGGTGACCGGCCCGCCGAAACGGCCCCGCACAGCCCACCATAAAGAGTTACTCAAGAAGCTAACCATGGAATAGGTAGGCATAAAAAAAGCGCAGCAGTAAACGAGGCGCGCCTTTTGCACCTGCTGAATTCTACGGGGGTGATAAGATCCCGATTGTCGATTTTTCGACAACCTGTAGAGCTTAGCAAAAAGAATGGGAAAAGAACAAAATATCAATCATCACCGCATGATTAGACTTGATCCACTTGGATTAAATTATTTAACCAAAGAGGTTAGGTGAAACTTGACTAAGGCAGGCGCAGAAGGCTGTTTTCAAGCTATTTATTGAATCATGAAACAGTTTAGTGGCACTCTATCCACACCCATTAAAGAATAAGGGAGTGGCGACTATGAGTAGTCTAGCTCTAAATCAGGTGGCTCAATGCTAGTTAGGCACGTAGAAATAAAGAACTTCCGCGGAATAAGAGAGCTGTCTTGGTTCCCAAAGCCCGGGGTTAATTGCCTAATAGGCCCTGGTGATTCAGGAAAATCCACGGTACTCGACGCAATAGACCTGGTACTGGGGGCTCGACGCCAATATGGTTTCTCTGACTCTGATTTCCATTTGCACGATATTTCTCAAGATATTGATATCAGGGTTACTATTGGTCAGCTCAGTAATGATTTGATGAATATCGATAGATATGGCCACTACCACCGCGGATTTAATTTATCCAGCTCAATGATTACAGATGAACCGGTACCGGATGCCGAACCCGTTTTAACATTACGGCTCCAGGTTAAAGATGATTTAGAGCCAATATGGCGCCTGTACTCCGAGAGGGCCGAGCTGATTGGAGAAGAAAAAAACTTAATATGGGCTCATCGGCAGGAAATCTCTCCTGTAAGGCTGGGAGCATACTCATCCTCTCATATGGCTTGGGGCTCAAACTCTGTTCTAAATAAAATGTCAGAAGATAAAGCACGCGCAGCCAGCGCATTAGCTGCAGCAGCCCGCCAAGCAAGACATACTTTTTCCGAAGTTGGATGTGAAGGTGTTGAGGATGTTCTCGACAAAGTTAACACTGTTGCTCAGAACTTAGGCATTCCCACCCGTGAGACACAGGCATTATTGGATATTCGTGGTGCTTCGTTTTCAGGGGGAGCA
Source organism: Thiohalomonadales bacterium (assembly GCA_050295955.1). Classification (GTDB taxonomy): domain Bacteria; phylum Pseudomonadota; class Gammaproteobacteria; order RBG-16-57-12; family RBG-16-57-12; genus JAFLJP01. The sequence goes on along the minus strand of JBNKQQ010000063.1, from coordinate 9 downwards.
ATTGCACTC